>DFEB01000083.1 GCA_002368605.1 Treponema sp. UBA3813
CCCGGAAGGTGGAACTGTCATAAAGATTCCGATTGAGGATGAGGTAAAGCAGGCTTACATCGACTATTCGATGTCGGTAATTGTTCAGCGAGCTTTGCCTGATGTCCGCGATGGTCTCAAACCTGTTCACCGGCGAATCATGTATGCGATGGACACTCTTCATCTGGCTTCGGGCGGAAAGACTAAAAAATGCGCTACGATTGTCGGTGAAGTTTTGGGTCACTATCATCCGCATGGTGACGCTTCTGTTTATGATGCTCTTGTACGCTTGGGTCAGGATTTTTCTCAGCGATATACGACTGTAACTCCGCAGGGTAACTTTGGTACTATTGCGGGAGACCCTCCGGCTGCTTACCGATACACCGAGGCCAAGATGTCGAAAATCACCGAGGAGATGGTTTCTGACATTTCAAAGAACACTGTGGACATGGTGGCGAACTTTGACGACACCACAAAAGAGCCTGCCGTTCTTCCTGGAAAATTTCCTTTCCTTCTTTGTAACGGTACGACAGGTATCGCCGTTGGTATGGCAACTAACATGCCGACCCACAACTTGCGCGAGGTTGCGGCAGCTATTTCTGCCTACATCGACAATCCTGAAATTTCAATCGATGAGTTAATGCGCTATATCAAAGGCCCGGACTTCCCCACAGGCGGCACGATTTACGGCCGTGAGGGAATCAAAAAGGCTTACAGGACTGGCCGGGGCAAAATCACAATCCGCTCAAAATTCACTATCGAAACTGACAAGCGTGGTCATGAAAAAATCGTCTTCACAGAAGTTCCGTATGGCGTGAACACGACAAATATCATCAAGAAAATCAATCAGCTCAAAGATGACAAAATCATCGAAGGAATTGCCGACGCTAACGACGAAACTTCCGACCGCGTTGGTATGCGTCTTGTAGTCGAGCTTAAAAAGAATGCTGTCACAAAAATCATACTGAACCAACTTTTCTCAAAAACTGAATTGCAGGCAAATTTCGGCGTAATCAACCTTGCCCTCGTTCCTCAGGAAAAGGAAGGCGAGCCACGATACGACGAGCCTGGAATGCTTACTCTTAAGCCGACTTACCTCAAACCGCAGATTCTTACTCTCAAGCAGCTTATCCAGCATTTCGTAAATCACCGTGACGAAGTTATCACACGCCGCACGATTTATGACCTCAAAGTCGCCAAGCACCGAATGCACATCTTGCAGGCTTTGATTACGGCAATCAACAATATCGACGAAGTCATCAAAATCATCCGGGGAAGCGAAACCACTGAGCAGGCCAAGCTCCGTCTGGAAGAAAGATTCAACTTTGATGACGAGCAGGCTCAAGCAATCGTCGACATGCAGTTGAAGCGCCTCACTCACTTGCAGATTGAGGATTTGCAGAAAGAAATCCGCGAGCTGCAGGCTTTGATTGACCACTTGGAAGATTTGCTTGCTCACCATGAGAAAATCCTTGGAATCATCAAAGACGAGACCAACGAGCTTGCCGCAAAATACGGAGACGACCGAAAGACTGACATCGTTGCAGATGAAGTCGAAGAAATCAACACAGAGGACATGATTAAAGAAGAAGAAGTCGTCGTGATGATTTCAAAGATGGGTTACATCAAGAGAGTTCCTCTCACACTTTACAAAGCGCAGAGTAGGGGAGGAAAGGGCAGCCTGAGTGCCAACCTCATCCAAGACGATTACATCAACCAGATTTTCATCGCTACAACAAAATCATACATCACCTTCATGACAGACGAAGGAAAGGCTTATTGGATAAAAGTCCACGAGATTCCTGAGTCGAGCCGAAGCAGCCGTGGTTCAAGCGTCAAGTCGCTCCTCCAGCTTTCTGCGGACGAGGAAATCACCACAATCGTCACAATGAAGGATTACACCGATTCTCAATTCATCTTCATGGCAACTGCAAACGGTGTCGTCAAAAAATGTCAGACAACAGAGTTTGCAAATGCAAAAACACGTGGCGTAATCGCAATCAAACTCAAGGACGGAGACAAACTTGTATCTTCTATTTTGACTAGCGGAAATAAAGAAGTTATGCTAGTCACGCGTAGAGGTCAGGCACTCCGCATAAATGAGGAAGATGTAAGACCTATGGGACGCGCAAGTGCCGGCGTTACAGGTATCCGTCTTTCACAGGGAGACGAGCTTGCGGCCGCAATCTGCGTCGAAGAAGGAAAAGACGCTCTCGTTATCACAGAAAAAGGCATTGGAAAGCGAGTTGACTTTGAGGAATTCGGTCAGCACGGACGAGGAACCGGCGGTCAAAAGATTTTTGGCAACACGGACAATAAAGGCGAGATTATCGGAGCTATCGCAGTCTCTGAAGATGCGGAAATCATCTGTATGACAGGACAGGGCAAAACCCTCCGAATCAAAGCCAGCGATGTTTCAAAGCAGGGCAGGGGAGCCAGCGGAACAAGGGTTATCAACATCGACTCACCGGATTATGTAGTCGGCTTTGACAGCGTAGCACAAGATAAAGAATAGAAAAAATTTGGGCACTTCCCACACAAGTGTGGGTCGGGCTTTTCGGGGTTCCGCCTTTCGGCTTCATTGCCTGCGGCAACGGCTAACGCCGCCCCTACAATCCCTAGTGCAAAAACTCCGTGTATCAGAAAGATGCACGGAGTTTTTTTAGAATACGGCAGATTTTAGCATTAATCATTCGCTTCTGCACTTTCAACATAGCAAACATCACCTGATAAATCGATTTTATTATTCCATTATATTTCACTGTCTATTTCAGGATTTTTATCCCAACAAACATTATTTGAATCATCAATGTAAACTTGTTTTTTTTGTGGTTAATCTCTTTCAAAAATGCACGAACGATAGGTAAGGGATTTAGAGTTTTCAAAAGTCTCCAAAGAAAAGATTAAAAGTAAAAAAGCGTTTCATGTGAAACGGTGGAAAACATGTTGCTCCTTGCCAGAAATAAATTTTCTCAAAAAATTAGAAAATCTGCTGACAAAAGTTCGTTTGTAATATACAATACTTTTGGGGATAGGTAGTGAAATCAATCACTCTCTTTTTCGTTCATATCTAGTGATTGATAATAACCATCAGGCGACCGGAGGAGCAAATGTGCTTCTCCGGTTTTTTATGCTCAAAAGGAATAAACCTGAACAGAATTCAATGGTTTGTTTCATGTGAAACAGAATACTTTCTAAGAAAGAGAGAACTCATTGTTTCATGTGAAACAGCTTTATCCAACGATTAAAATACGGCTCTGTGTGTCGTATGAAACAGCCAGCGCAAACAATTAAAACTATAGGTTTCAGCATCGCATTGGAAACATTCCTTTTTTTGTAAAAATGTGCTGTGTAAAACAATCTGTTTCATGTGAAACTGCTTCCGCCAATGAGTAAAATTAGATGGGGGCTGTCCAATAAGTATGAGTCATTGCCGTGCTCAAAGGCGTTGCTTGTCGCCCTTGCTTAGACAC
>DFEB01000019.1:0-35053 GCA_002368605.1 Treponema sp. UBA3813
ACAAAAACATTTCTTTCATATATGGGTACAGATAAAAATGTGGTTATACCAGATGGAATAAAATACATAGACGGAAAGGAAGGTTGGGCATTTGAAAATGCTGACATAAAATCAATAAAGATTCCAAAATCCGTAATATTTATTGGTCGATTCGCTTTTAACAGCCTTAAATTAAAAGAATTTCAGGCTCCTGGGCTAAAACGGTTAGGATTCCAGGCTTTTACTCATACTGTTATTTCTCATCTTATATTTCCTTCTACATTAAAGATTATTCCAAAATGTTCAGTCGGAGCAAAAATTAACAAAGTTACAATTAAGGAAGGATGTGAAGTTATAGGGTTAGATGCTTTTGGTGGTGCAAAAATTAAAAGAATCAGTATTCCAAAAACAATAAAGCATATTGGTGACTTTGCAATTCCAAATTATACAAAAGTAATACTTGATAAAGAAATTTCTCGATATGAAATACGAAATGATTTTCTCTATGATAAGAAGAGGAATAGGTGTATAGCTTTTTGCGGAAAGAAAAATCAAATAGCCCATATTCCAGAAACCACAAAAAAGATTTGTATATTGAAGTTTCCGAAAAAGGTGTCAATTCCGGCAAAATTGTCGTTCAGCAGCTTATTCAAATCGAATTATGGTACACCGACAGAAATTTATTTACAGGATGGCCGCATAACTTTACCGCCAGGAGCTTTCAAATTATGTGAAAACCTGGAAAAGATTGTTTTGCCAAAAACTCTTAAATCAATTCCATTTCAATCATTTTTCTCTTTATCCTTAAAACAGATAAAGATTCCTGAGAATGTCACAAGTATTGCAGGGGAAGCATTTGCTTTTTGTGAAAATTTAGAATCGATTGTGCTTCCGCCAAGATTGAAGAAAATCTCGCACCATCTGTTTGCTGAATGTAAATCATTAAAATCCGTTGTGCTTTCGAAGTCCATAGAAGAAATAGAAATGGGGGCTTTTTATAATTGTGAATCCTTGAAATCAATAAAGCTTCCTAAAAATCTAGAAAAGATTGGATATCGTGCATTTTACGGCTGCAAGAATTTAAGAAAAATCGGAATTCCTGCAAGTGTTAAAGAAATCGATGTCGATGCTTTTAATTGTGATAATCTTATTTTGATTGTAAAACGAGATTCTTATGCTGCAAAATGGGCAAAAGAAAATGGAATGAAATACGAGGAAAAATAAATGATTTGTAGATTCTGTGGTGATAACTTAAAAAGCGTAAATCAAAAATTATTCTCTTCGCTTGGTGAACGATGCAACGGAAATCCAAGTGGCAAACATATTGGTGTGACAGATTGTGTTTGCTGTGTCTATTGTGGTGACGAAGCAAGACCGCAGAATGGAAGGTTGATTACTAAACTTGGCTTGCAATGCAAAAATTCCCCGACAGGCGGGCATTGCTTGCAGTAAAACAAGGAGGCGCAATTTGAGCATGGATTACAGAATCCCAGATCCGAACAAAAAAATCACCGACAAACTCGTTCTGGACTTTGCCAGAAAATCATCTGATGAAGACAAGAATAATTCCCTCACTGTTCTTCGTGACAATGGCGATACCTACACGGTTCTTGTCACAGACAAAGACGAAAAAACAGGTGAAGTCACGCAGAGGGAAGAAACTATTTCTCGTGAAGCATTTGAGGCCGCTGTGAAAAAAGGATATTTGGAGAAGCAATAAAGAAGTCTCATGTTTGACAGGATAGAATTATTTTTTTGTTTAAAATTTTTGGGAAAAAACAATTCAAATCTTGATTTTCTGCCAGTTTAATGCGATATTATAAGCGTAGGCAACTTGGGTGCCTTTCAAGTGATAATCCAAAGTTCTGTGACCAGGAAAGCAGTTCTTTGGGGAGCTTTATAAAGGTTTGAGCATTTACCAAGAGCTGGTCTCAGGTCGTCTTGAACGACTGAAAGAAAATGCTTTGCTCTTTATGAGCGACAGGCTCTGCTGATTCGTCGGCAGGGCTTTTTTTATGGAGATTTGGGTGAGTTCAATATACGATTGTGTCGATGCTTTTTCAAAACTACTGGATATCGAATATGTGATTATTCTCGGAAGGAAAAGTCAGAATGTAACTTTACAAATTGAATTCCGGAAAATTGATTTACATCACCTTTTGGGATTTCAACATCTTATTGACCGACCTGAACTTAACCACGACCGGGAAAAAGTCTTTAACGATTTGAAGAAAAGAAAAATCTCCGCTACACATATTGAAAAATCACATCATTATACGAAAATCAAAGGAAGAGTAGATTTTCTGCCATATCTAGAAGAAATCTTTGATGACAATAAAACAATCTTCAAATACAACGAAGCAATGAATAATTTTTCACTGATAAAATTCGAGTATCTTTTGAAAAATGAAATACTGTCGAAAAATGTGTTTACATTTTTGTCCAAAACTAAAAACGAAAAGTATTTTTGTCGCTCATTTTTTCCACAAGAAAAAACTGATTACAGCATAGGACAAACGCCATGGACACTTTTGTATAAAAAGAAAATCAACAAGAAAAACGGAAACGAAATTATTCTGTATGATAGAAGATAGATTTAGCAAAAGCGTTAAGGATGCGTCACACCCCCATCTCCTAAGGTAGGGAGCGACCCGTTAGGGGCAAAAACGCTTGCGAGGCAAGTTTTTAGTCGAGCCTCGGTGAAGGCTGTGCCTGAACCGCAAGCCCCTTAAAAACCTCGCCGTGAGTAATTTTGCTTGCGGCGAGGTGCTTTGTTTCATCAAATAAAAAAATGCCCCGGCTATTCGCTAGGACATTTCGTTTCAGGCCTTACATCACGGCCTTTAGGATTGCAATCAGAATACAAGCGCCCACGATGTCAAGGACAAATTGCAGGACAGTGTTCTTGATTTTGAGGGCTGAGCCCAAAAATCCGCCGATTACGGAACCGACGATACCGACCAAAACGCAGACCGCAAAACCTACCAATGTGCTTCCACCGAAGCTGACATTCATAAAGAATCCGCCAAGCAGACCAATGATGAGACCCATAAGGATTGTAACAAGCATTTTTGCCTCCTGAACTTGTAAATAATCAATAAATATTTTAACTCTCGTTTTCCTATATATCAATCAAAAAAAATTTGCTATACTTCCAAAAAGAAATAGATTATTTAAGGAAATAATTATGAAAAAATTACTTACACTTGCAGCTTCAGTTTTACTCACACTTTCGTTTATCTCATGCGGGAAAAAAATCGATTCATCTACATGGCTTTCAAATTTTGATGATGCGAAAAAGGCGGCTCAGGCTGAAAATAAAAAAATCTTCCTTTTCTTTAGTGGTGACGATTTTGACACTGTGAGCGCACAGTTAAAAACAAATGTTCTCACAACCGAAGAATTCGTCAAAGAGTATACCGAAAAATTCGTACTTGTAAATCTAGATTTTTCAAATAGCCGCTACACCGAAGATCAAGATTCCATCACCGAGGATATTAAGCTTTCTGAACTCTATAATGTAGAATCTTTTCCTTGTTTTTACATTCTTTCAAAAGAAGGATATCCCATCACACAACTTGCCTTTGATGCAAATGCTGATTTAGATCATGTTCATATCACATTTACTGAGACAGACGAATCTGTCGCAAAATTTGATGAACTGCTCGAAAAAACAAAAAGTGGTTCTAATCAAGAACGACTTGCCGCAATTAACGAAATTTTTGATTCTACGAGCACAGATTTGGTCTACCATCTTACACCGCTCAACAAACTCTACCTTTCTCTAGATAAAAAAAATGAGACAGGAGAATGTGCAAAACATCTTTTCGCACTTTCTTACGCAAAAGCACAAGACTTCTTCCTTAGCAATGAAATTGAAAAAGCTTGCGCCGAATTCGAAACGCTTGCGAAAAACAAAATGCTTAAAGATTTTGAGAGACAGGTGGCATTCTATACTGCGGCCTTCGTACTTATTCAGAGTCAAAGTAACGATTACGAGAAAATTCGTGATTATCTTCAAAAATCCTATGATGCTGCCCCTGATACAGAAGAAGCACAAACAATAAAGGGTGCAATTACTCAAGTTCAGATGATGATTGACGGTGAAGGCGATATTCCAGAACAGGAGATGGGGCCGGCAGAAAAACCAGCCCAGAACTAAGGACAACAATGGACGACTATCCATCCAGTAAACTGATTATTCTTTTCCTACTCGCGGCTCTTTGTATCACGCTTTCCTCCCTCTTTTCGGCGAGTGAGAGTGCCTTTTTGGGTTTGAACAAGCTGCGGGTGCATTTTTTGCGCGAAAAGGGCGACAAGCGGGCAACACGGGCGGGCAAACTTCTCGAAAAAAAAGAAGAATTGCTCAATATGCTCCTTGTGGGCAACGAAATCGTAAATGTCGCCCTTTCTGTCATTCTCACTTCAATTTTCTTAAAATTATTCGGGGCGGCGGGCTTACCAATCGCAACTTTTATCGCCACAGTCCTCTTGCTCATCTTTGGCGAAATTACTCCCAAAAGCGTCACCACGACACATCCGGAAACATGCGCCTTTGCCCTGAGCGGATTCGTAAAATTCTTCTTTTATCTGCTGCGGCCTCTCGTAATTTTCTTTACATTCCTTTCACGGGGAATTCTCCGTCTTTTTGGAATCAGCACGAAAAAGAAAGCCGTGTCTTTCACTGAAGATGAAATCAAGACGCTGATTGATGTGGGCGGCGAAGAAGGTGTCCTTGAAGCAGGCGAAAAAAACATGATGAGCCGCGTTTTTAAATTTACTGACCTGAATGCCACTGATATAATGATTCCCCGCCTCAAAGTTGTCTGCATCAACCCGGATATGTCTTACCGCGATGTAGTCCAACTTTCCGAGCGAACGAGAATCTCAAAATTCCCGGTCTACGAAAACGACGACATAGACAACATAATCGGCGTGCTTTATGTAAAAGACATGCTCTTTTTTACCGAAGTGCGGGAAGATTTCTCAGTGCGCAAGGTTATGCGGCCTCCGCTTTTTATCCCCGGAAGTACAAAAATGTCCTCGATTCAGGAACTTTTGCACGAAAACCACCAGAGTTTTGCAATCGTAATCGATGAATATTCTGGCACGGACGGAATCCTTACAATCGAAGACATTGAGCAGGAAATCTTCGGAGCCATTGCCGATGACATTTACCACGAAGTCGAAGAAGAGCATAAAGAAAAGAGTGAATTTGAGGAATTCATTTCGCTCTCGATTGACGGTTCTACCCGCCTGATTGATTTGGAAGACACTCTTAAAATCAAGCTTGAATCCAAAATGAACGAGACCATTGCGGGATATATCTGCGAAAAACTTGAGAAAATCCCCATGATTGGGGAAAGCATCGAAGAAAATAATTTTGTCTTCACGGTAGAAAAGCTCGAAGGACACAGAATCGCAAAAGTCCATGTGGAGCAGGCTTTGGAAAAAGATGATGAAGAAAACGGCGTTCATCTTTCGGAATCTTCGGGAGGTGAAGAATGAATCTCCTCTCACAGATAATAATTCCTGCCTGTGCCGTAATTTTCCTCGTGCTTGTGGTCGCTTTTTTTGCCGGCAGCGAAACGGCTTATCTTTCGATTACCCGGCTCATGCTCCGCCACTTGCAGAAAAACGATTCTTCTGGCAAAAAAAATTCCCCGGCAAAGAAAATCACTTTCCTCAAAAAAGACACGAACCGACTTCTTTCCCTCATTCTGATTGGAATCAACTTCGTCACTTCTCTGGTCTCTGGCTTGGCGGCAACGCTGGCAATTTCTCTGCTGGGCGACAAGGGTGCTTCTATCGCCACTTTCGTCATGGCTTTCGTTTTGATTATTTTCGGCGAAATCGTTCCGAAAACAGTGGCAGCGGTCTATCCCGTAAAATTCGCCTCCCTTAGTGCAAGTCCCCTTATCTTCCTCGAAAAATTACTATTTCCTATCGTGTGGTTTTTCTCAAAAATCACCGACGGAATCACCTCAGTCTTGCAGAATTTCTTTAAGAATTCCAAAGAACTGATTACCGAAGAAGAGCTCAAATCCCTGATTGAAATTGGTGCAAAAGAAGGAACCCTTGAATCCAGCGAAAAGAAAATGCTCTACAAGATTTTCGACTTCACTGACCTGCACATAAAAGACATCATGCGCCACCGAAGTTTAGTTCAGTTCATTCCGATTGATGCAGAATATGACGAAATCGTAAAGATTTTTGCCCTCTCAGGCTATTCCCGTCTTCCCGTTTGCGACGAGGATTTTTCAAAAGTTGAGGGAATGTTGTTTTATAAGAGCGTACTTTTAAACGCGCCCAAAAGCACAAGCTCAAAATCAACTTCAAAAAAATCATTTGCCCGGCGATACATGAAGCCAACTCTTTTCGTGCCAGAAACGCTTTACGCCACCGAGCTTTTGCAGAAATTCAAGAGCGAAAAACAGAGTTTTGCCATCGCGGTGGACGAAAACGGATCAAATTCGGGAATCGTCACGATGGACGACATTTTGCGGGCAGTCTTCGGACGAAGCATCAACTCAATCCACAACGAACTTCCCCCAGAAATGCGGATTCACCCGGTTTCAATAGTAGAATATCTCGTTCCAGGCGACATTAAAATCAATGATGCCAACGAATTGCTGGATTTGGACTTGGAAAGCGAGAATTACAATACTATCGGCGGCTGGCTTTTGGAGCAGTTCGGTGAGTTGCCGGAAATCGGCGCTATTTTAAAGAAAGACGGAGTGATTTACAGAATTGAAGAGCAGAGTCAGCGGCGCATTCAGAGCGTGAGAATAACCCTGCCCCGTGCGCCAGTGCTGGGAAGAAAATGAAAAATAATTTGACAAAATATTTTTATGAAACTAAAATACTAGTATATCAGATAAATTTCTACATTTTGGGGAGGCCTTTATGAAAAAAATACTCATTACCTCGACTTGTGCACTTCTGGCTGTTGGATTAATTTTCACTAGCTGCAAACAAGAAAAAAAAGATTCTTCAGTTTCATCAGAAGCGCCGAAGCAATTGGTTCTCCGATATGCAGAAAATCAATCGAGAGACTATCCAACTACTCAAGCCGCCTACAAATTCGCAGAACTTGTTGAGCAAAAAACAAAAGGGCGTATTCACATCGATATTTATTACGGAGCTCAGTTAGGCACCGAAAAGACCGTTATTGAATACATCCAGCTTGGAACAATTGATTTTACCCGCGTATCTTTGTCTCCACTTTCTGAATTTGATAAATCCCTGAATATTCTCCAGTTGCCCTATCTATACAAAGATTCAAAGCAAATGTGGCGAGTTCTTGAAAGCGACATCGGTGAAAAATTCTTAAAAGGTGTAGAAAGAGCTGGAATCATTGGTCTGTCATGGTTTGACTCTGGAGTCAGAAATTTCTACAACGGCAAACGCCCCATTACAAAATTTGATGATTTAAAAGGCCTGAAAATCGGAGTTCAGGAATCCAGACTTATGATGGAAATGGTCAGAAATTTAAACGCAAATCCTGTTCCCATAGCTTTTGACGAAGTCTACACAGGCCTTCGCTCAGGCATCATCGATGGCGCAGAAAACAGTTGGCCCGCATACGACACTGCTTCACATTATGAAATTGCAAAATATTGCGTTATTGATGAACATGCACGCGTTCCAGAAATGCAGATGATTTCAAAAATCACTTGGAATAAACTTTCCCCGGAAGATCAAAAAATCATTAAAGAATGTGCCCTTGAATCAGCAAAATTTGAACGAACTTTATGGACTGAGAAAGAAAATGCTGCCAAGGCAAAGATTCAAAAAACAGGAACTGTTATCACAGAACTTGCCCCAGGTGAAAGAGAAAAATTCAAAGAAGCGATGTCTCCTCTTTATGCAGAATTTGGCGCGGGATATGAGGATGTCATAGAATCCATTCAGAGAAAATAATGAAACTAAATCTATCTTCACTAAGTGACAAGTCTCTTTGGACAGGGTACTCTTTTTTTAATTTCGATCATGAAGCCATTTTGGAAAACACAAAAAAAAGACCTGAATGGCTTCATTTCGGTATGGGAAACCTTTTCAGGGTTTACCCTGCCGCCCTCTGCCAAAATCTTTTAAATAAAGGTGAAATGGATACGGGACTTGTCTGTGGGGACTGCTATGATTTTGAACTTATCGACAAACTCTTTCGGCCACATGATAATCTCACGGTTGGAGTTACGCTGAAGGCAGACGGCTCAATCTCTAAAGAAATTATCGGTTCGGTCATGCAGGCAGAAAAATGCTCGAATGAATTCCCTGAAGATTGGGCAATCCTCGTCAAAGCCTTTCGGAATCCTTCTCTTAAAATGGTTTCCTTTACAATTACAGAAAAAGGCTATGCGATTTACAACACCGACGGAACTTTGCTCGACTCAATTAGAGACGACCTCAAAAATCTTCCGATGAAGGCGCATACATTCTTGGGCCGACTTGTCATCCTGCTTTTAGAACGGTTCAACGCTGGAAAATTACCGATTGCGCTAGTCTCTTTTGATAACTGTCCCCACAATGGAGAAAAACTACAAAAAGCAGTTCTTAAAATCGCTCAAACCTGGCAAATCAAAAAACTGATTCCAAAAGAATTCATAGACTATCTAACGGATAGCAGCAAAGTTGCCTTCCCATGGACGATGATTGATAAAATCACACCCAGACCAAATGAAAAAATCGCAGGACTATTAAAAAAAGACGGTTACGAAGATGCTGCTCTGATTATAACCCGAAAAGGAACTTACTGCTCAACCTTCGTTAATTCTGAAGAAGTTCAATACCTCGTAATTGAAGATCAATTTCCCAACGGTCGCCCTCCTTTGGAAAAGGCCGGTGTTTACTTCACAGACAGAGAAACTGTCAATAAAGTTGAAAAAATGAAAGGCTGTACTTGCTTAAATCCCCTGCATACAGCTCTTGCTATTTCAGGCTGTCTTCTAGGTTATAAGCTTATTTACGATGAGATGAAAGATAATGACTTACGAAAAATGATTGAAATTCTGGGCTATAAAGAAGGTTTACCTGTCGTAGTAGACCCAAAAATCATTAATCCTAAAAAATTTCTTGATGAAGTCCTTACAAAGCGTTTCACAAACCCCTTTATGCCGGACACTCCTCAAAGAATCGCGACGGACACATCTCAAAAACTTTCAATTCGCTTCGGTGAAACCGTAAAAGCCTATCTTGCAAATCCAGAACTCGATGTAAAATCCCTCGAAATCGTGCCTCTCGTTCTCGCCCTTTGGTGCAGGTATCTTCTCGCCATTGACGATGAAGGCAAATCTTTTGAACTCTCAAGCGACCCATTCTTAGGGGAAGTTTGTATGATTCTTGAAGGAATAAAATTTGGTTCCCCAAAAGAAGAATTTGAGCCAAAACTAGAAACCCTGCTCTCAAATGAAAAAATATTTGGTTTCAATGTGAGCGAATCCCCTATTGCCGAAAAGGTAAAATCATATTTTGAAATCATGATAAGCGGAAAGGGAAAAGTTCGGGAAGCTATTGCTCAAGCTTGCAGAAAGTAATCAGATTTTTATAATATCCGTCTTCGTCAACTAAATAAGAAATCGCGTGCGGAGCATTTTCCACTAAATATAAGAATTTGTCGCTCGTGCAATACTGATAATTCGCGATTCCCATTTCAACAGGAACATACGAATCTCCTGTTCCGTGAATAAAAAGCACTGGTATCTTGTTGTACCGCAAACCTTTGAATGTATCATATTCATCAAAGTCAAAATCAGCAAGCAAATTTGCCATAATATTCCCGATTCCCAAAAGTAATCTCGGAAGCGGGAAATTTTTATCTTTTCTCACTACTTTCCACATAATTTCGTAAGGAGATGTATAACCGCAATCAGCAACAACGGATTGCAAGTTAGTGGGCAAATCAAAACTTAGTGTCATCAAAACCGTGGCACATCCCATCGAAATTCCCTCAAGATAAAGGGGGAGCGTGTCTCCATAAATTTCGTTCACTTTAAACAGCCAGTCACGGACATCATAGCGTTCTTTTATGCCAAAAGTAATGTAAGTTCCTTCACTTTTACCATGTGCACGCTGATAAGGAAGTACGACATTATAACCAAGTTCATGAAAAAATTTCGCAAGCGTGGCGTATTCTCGAAGCGGAGCTGACTGATGACCATGAATCAAAAGCCATGTTCCCTTCGCATTTTCGACAGGAAGATTATAAGCGGTAAGTTGAAGCCCGTCAAAAGACTCTATTGAAATTTCCTCAGGATTCTGAGAATAGAACCATTCGGTGTCAGCTTTGTTTTTCTGCAAATTCTCTTCTGTTACAAAATGTTTTTCGTCAACTGAACTCGGATGCCCCTCACTCCGCATACAATTTGGCTTGAACAGTCCAAAATAAACTCCAACAAAGGCAAGCACGGTAATTCCAGCAAAAATTCCGACAGGAAGTGAAATTTGTTTGAGAAGAGTCTTTGTTTTTGAAGTCATAATCTTTTCCAGTTTTTCTATTCGATTTCGTAAGATTCGCCGTATTTTACGATTTGGACTTCCGGGAAGCCATGCTCTTCAAGATGTTTTTTGAAGAATTCCTGAGCATCCTTTTCACCGTGAACCATAAAAATCTTTTTGAGGCGGCTTGTGTCGATTGTTTTGAGCCATTTCGTACATTCCTCGTAATCGGCATGGGCAGAAAAGGCATTGATACACTCAACATTCGCCTTAACATCATACTCATCTCCCATGATTTTTACAACTTTTGCACCGTCACGGATTCGCCGTCCCAGCGTGTTTTCTGCCATGTAGCCGACGATAAGAATCGTGTTCCGCGGATCAGAGATATTGTTGGCGATGTGGTGAACGATTCGACCGCTTTCACACATGCCGTCCGCAGAGATGATAATCATTGGGCCTTCTTTTTTATTGAGATTTTTTGACTCTTCCAAACTGTTGACGAATGAAAGAGAGCCGAATCCGAATGGATTTTTGTGATGCTGTAAGAATGCCTCGTGGATATCATCGGAATAGCACTCCTGATGAACCTGAAAAATCGAAGTGGCGTTAATTGCCATAGGTGAATCAACATAAATCGGAACAGACGGAATCTTTTTTTTGTCTACCAGCATGTGCAGGTAATAAACGATTTCCTGAGTACGCTCAATGGCAAAAGACGGAATAATGACTTTGCCTTTTTTTTCGATAGCACGACGCACGATTTTACGAAGTTCGTCCATAGCGACAACTGTGTTCTCGTGCTTACGGTTACCGTAAGTGCTTTCAATGAAGATATAATCTGGCGGCGGTACATTCGTAGCCGGGTCGCGGATAATGGGCTTTTGCTTTCGGCCCAAGTCACCGGTGTAGAGAATACGGATTTCATCCTTGCCCTCGCGCCGGTCATGGCCGCTTCGCCGTTCAGGCCCTTTGTACTCAGCCTGTTCTTCTGGAGTTGCCTTGCGACGGTCAGATGTGGCCCGCTTGTCGTCCTTTTTCCAGCCGAAAAGCTTATTCCAGATTCTAAGGGCGTTACTGTCGCTTTCTTTGATTGGCTTTCCGTTTGCATCGCGCTGGCCTTTTATCGTGATATATGCAAAGGCTGAGCCCAAAATATGCCCGGCGTCAAAGAATTCAAGCTCCACTTCCGGAGAAATGTACATTTTACGGTTGTAAGAAAGAGTGATTATCTGATTGGCGGCCTTGAGACAGTCTTTTTCGGTAAACATGGGCGTCCAGTTGAATTTCTCGCCCTTTTTTTGAGCCTGTTTTCGCAAATACTCGGCATCTCTTGCCTGAATACGGGCGCTGTCCATCATTACCAGGTCAGTCAAATCGCGGGTTGCGGGAGTGGCATAAATGTTACCGTTGTAGCCTTTTTTTACGAGCAAAGGCAAAAGACCAACATGGTCATAATGGGCATGGGTGAGAATAACAGAATCAATTTTATCCACCGGAATCTCAAAATTTCGGTTTTTTTCGTCTGACTCGGCGCGCTTTCCTTGAAATGCGCCACAATCAATCATATAAGAGCGACCATTGATTTCGATAATATGCTTTGAGCCAGTGACTTCCTGAGCCGCACCAAGCGAATAAACATGAACAGACATAGGTGCCTCCTTTCTTTCATTTTCCCCCATAAATTCGAATTTCACAAGGAATTTTTTCTCCCTAGACTTTTATTCTTTTTGCTTTTACAATTAGAAGATTAAAAAAATTGTTTTCGAGGATATTTTGTATACACGAGAAATAAAAACGCCACCGGAGAAGATTGTTCACAACGGTAAGATCGAATTCGGTACTTTCGGGGGGCTTTTACCGCAGCTCGACATTCGTGGCGTTCGCACTCCCTTTGCAGGATTCCCGCTTCCAAAGGTCATTACAAATTTTCGCATTCAAAGTTCACTCATGTTCTTCTTTAACATAGGATCATACATAGGAACTGTAGATTTTTTTGACCACAAGGTTTTTGGCTTTGCAGATGTAGTCTTTTGGAACAAAGAGTCTGGGCGCAAATTCGCTTACCGCTCCTTCATGGGTCCTCGCCGCCGTTTTATCCCCCACAACATGAAAATAGGATTCTGTGCGAGTTTCAACAAAAAACGCTATATTCGCGTAAGTTGGGATCATCAGAGGGACAGGCTTTCCATGATTTTCAATCTCAAAGGCGATTCTTCAAGACCTTCAGCGCAGGCAGCTTTTGTAGCCCATTATTCAGATTCGTCTTTTTGTGAAACAGCAAGTGTTGTTCCTTTCCCGTCAAAAAGGCGGTGCTCGGCGACATACATGGCCGCCCCTCAAATCCACGGCACAATCACTATGGAAAAAACAAAACTTTCCGAGGAAGTCAGTCAGGAAGACTTAAATGGCTCAGCCGTGCTTAGCATTAACCGTGCCTATTACAACTTTCACTCAATTTCTGAATTCATAGTTGCTTCTGGAGAAATTAACGGAAAAAAATTCACTTTTCAGATGTTTACCACGCAAGAAAACGCCGTAGATTCCGACAATATAAACGGGAATATTCTCTGCATTGACGGAGAATGTACCCCTTTGCCCCCCGTTACAATCACGCATCCATTCGGGCTCTCAAAAAAATGGGTGATTCAAGATTTTGAGAATATGGTTGACCTGACATTCACTCCGACATCCGAAAATCATCGGGATGTCACATTTTTTGTCATGAAAAGTCAGTTGCATACTATTTTCGGAACCTTCGAAGGGGTAATAAAAACAAAAAACGGAGAGGACATCATTCTTCATAATTTTGAAGGAATCGCAAAAAATCAGCTTTTACGATTATAACAGAGGAAAACTATGGCAGATAAACCAGAAGCAAAATGGGAACCAGGAACACTCGACAACACACGAAGAAACATCGGTCCGATTGATGAAGCCGAAGCCAAACGAATGATGCAAAAACTCGGTGGCGAAGTTTTCACAGAAAAATCCGCTCCCATAGACTACTCTGCTCTTCCGAAAGCACGAGAATACTCAAAACGCGTTGTCGGACGGTCTGCCTCAAGCGTTTCGTCTCAAACGGCAAAATCTTCGGCAAGCATTCCTGCCGGAGGAAAAGTCGGATTCGCCACAAAAGAAAAGCCTACAAGAATCGGCTCACTTCCTGAACTCACAGCAAAGGAACGCGCTCTCATGGACAGAATCATGATGAGCGAAGATTACAAAATTAAACCAAATTACGGAATTTTTAATTTTGTCCGTAGATTCAAAAAAAATGGCAATGAAACTGTACGAAAAGCCTTTATCGAATACAATCTTCAAAAACACACTGAGCATTTTCAGGAATTTATCACAACTGTAAAATCTATAATCCAGATTTCCCCAGACACTTACAAGTCGAAAATCCTCTCTTCCAGTGAAGATAAATTCCGATTCCTCAAAACGGTCGGTTCCTGGACGATGAAAGATATAAAGAAACATCTCTTTGACTTGCAGGATGCAGAAGAAGTTACAGTCGCCATGATGATTCCCTTTGTAAAGGCGATGTACCAGGATTTAATAAAAATCTACTATCTTGGCGAAACAAGAATTTCAAATTTCTTTAAAGAGATTTACAACGATTTGGCAAAATATCCTAAATTTGACACAAAAAAAGCCCAGATTCTGTCAAAAACTGGTATTACTGAATGGTTCTACTTGTACAGTCAGGTTATAAAAGGTTTGTACCCACTTTTAATGCGCATGTCTACGACTAAATTTGACTACTTTCAAGATTTTTTTCTTGTACAGACTTCAAACATTCTCTCCTTCCTTGAGCTGACTAAATTCGATCTTCTCCTTCCAAATAAAAAAGGCGATAAGCCAGCTGAAACCAAAACAGAAGAAAAATCTGCCGAAGAAAAGAAAGTCGAAGAAGAGGAACAAAAGAAAAAGAAAGAAGAAGAAAACAAAAAATCCGACATCGTTGAGGCAGGAATCAAACTGCTCGACAATTTGTTCCCAGAGGCTGGATTCAACCACCTCGAAAAAATGCCGGATATGTTCCCCTATTTCCAGCCGCTCTACCAGTTCCGAGACGGCTACAATCTTCTTGCCCCGGAAAATCCGCTCCAGATTACGGTTACGCTCTTGCGTATCACAGAGGATATCTTCCAAGGTCTTCGAAATGTGGTCTTCACAGAAGAAAACGAAGAGGATGTCTCTCAAAACACAGAAAAACTCTCTACGGTTTTGAGTGAATGGTCGGTCTACCGCGAAGTTCTTTTTGAACGACAATATGCTGATCAAATCAATGATTTCGTAAACAATGAATATTCTCAAGGCGATTACAAATCAACTCTTTTCGGTAAAAAAATGATTACTTCTATGCTCTGGCAGACAAAATACAATTTTCTTCCCTATTTTGAATTTGAGCAACTTCTTCTCGAAAAACCAAAGAACGATAGTCAGTACCGTCCAATGTGTATCCGAGTCGGCTTTTTGCTAAGATTCTTCACCACACTTTCACGCAACATAGATATGGCAAAAGGTCAGGGCAATGTCATGGGTATCCAAAATCCCTGGGAAAAATATAAATTTGATATTCCGAATGTCGTATCGAAACGAATGGATGTCCTTCTCGGTGCAAAAAAGGCAACGAATTCCGCCGCAACAAATGCAAATCTCATAAAATACTCCTTGATGATTGTTTCCGTACTCGACTGGTGGGTAAACAATCCTACAAGTCCGGCTTATTCAACTGATCCAAGCAAAATTTACCGAATAAATCAGGAAGACGGCGCGCCAGCTTTCAGCGTTCCCACAAGAAACGATCAGAACAAGCTTTTTGCCGACAGAGTAAAGCAAACTATCGAAAAACAAAAAGCCGCCGCGGGAAAATAAATGGAAAAAGAAGTCGAAGAAAAATTTCTTGCGCTTGAGACAAAAATCGCTTATATGGACGATTTTATCAACAAGTTGCAAGAAGAAGTCGTTGAGAGCCAAAAAGAAATTCAAATTCTGAGAGAAGAAAACAGAATTCTTTCAGGAAGGATTCAAGATTTGTCAGAAAATTTGGAAATTCCGAACAGGAAGCCACCACATTACTAGAAACAAAAAGGGGATGACCAATAAGTTCAAAAAGTGTCATTTTCGGCCAGCCCCTTTGTTCATTATTTAAGGTAAAATTAGTCGCGAGACTGCGACCAGCCCACCAATGCGATGACCCATCCGAGGATAATTACGATGAGACCAATGCCGATATGATTTCCGACTGCCTTGTGAGCCATTTTTACAAGGCCTTTTGCCCATGGAGCAAGATTAAGGTAGTTGAGAAGTACATAAAGTCCGCCGATAATTGAAACAATGAGCGCAATGAGTTTGACCGGTAATTTTACTTTGAGAGAGACAAAGCAAAATACAATACCTGCGATAGCTCCGCCAAGAGCAAGGATTGAGCCGATTTTTAAATCGCCGCTTCCATCAACGATTGCATTAAAGGCGCTAGAGCCACCGCCAAAAAATTTACTTGCCGTAAGGGGGAGAAAACATCCAATAACAACAAGTGCCAAACCGATAAGATACAAACTAAGCATACCAGATTTTTTTGCCATTTCTAAATCCTCCTATTTTCAAATGGTAATCTAATTATAACGCATTTTTCTAAAACAAGAAATAAATTCTTTTGTTTAGAATTTTGACTTTTTAGAGAATTCATCTGATAATATACGAAGAGAGTAAAGCGATATATATAGGGATATTGTTATGAAAGCAAAAAAAGAAAAAATCGCAAAACCACCAAAGGTAAAGCCTCCTAAACCTCCAAAGGTAAAAAAAGAGAAAATTAAATTCCAAAAAAGAAAATTCTCCGAATCCCTTGCTTTCAAATTTGAAGTTGCGGTCTTTATTCTTCTTATCTTGTTTTTCTCTCTTTTAGTAGTCATTCTGAATTTTACAACCAGTCGTGACAGCATAAAATCATATTCTAACTTATTCAGCACACTTTCTGAAAGAAGCTCAACTGCTCTCACTTACTGGCTCAACGGTTATTTCAAAGATCTTCGTGTTTTCACAAAAAACGAAATTTTCCTTGAAGGCGATGTTCAAAGCGTACACAAATACATCATAGATAACCCGACTCTTATCGGTAACGATTTTGAATATGTCGGTGTATGCGGCCTTGACGGAATGCTCTATACATCAAACGACACTGCTTTCAATGTAAAGCAAACCGAGTATTTCAACGATATCATCGAAAAAGGACACGGAAGCAGCATAACGAATCCTGAACATTCCTCAGAAACAAACAGTGATGTCTTTTATGTCGCGCTTCCTGCGGTCGATAAAAACGGAAAACTTTTCGGTCTCTTTATGGGAGCACTTTCAATCAGTAATATTCAGACAGAAATATTAAAAATCAATGTTGGCGAGCAAGGCTTCGCATTTGTTCTCGACGGAAACGGAGCAACAATTGCTTATCCAGACGAATCAGAAATAATGAAAAACATTTCTAGTATGGATGATGAGGCAACGGGTCTTATCGGATTCAAAGATCTTGCTTATTCAATGGTCATGGGAAACAATGATATCGCAAAAATCATTAACAAAAATTCCGGCCACATTGACTATGTTTTCTTTTATCCGATTTATGATACAAACTGGTCTCTTGGTCTTTCTCTTCCAGAACGAGAAGTGCTTGCATCTGCACGAAAAAGCGGATATAACATTGCGGCCTTTAGCTTTATTATTGCTATTCTTCTCATAATATTCATCGCAATTTACATGAAATTCATGCTTCGTCCGCTTCTTATGCTCAATCATTCCATCAAAGAGATTGCAAAAGGCGATGCAGACTTAACAAAACGAATCGAAATCAAATCAAAAGACGAAATTGGCGGTGTAGTTCAGGGGTTCAACACATTCATAGAGAATTTGCGTCAAATTATCACACAAGTTAAAAGCTCAAAGAACGCCCTCCAATCCGTAGATAATAATTTGCAACTCACGACAAAGGCAACAGGGATTTCTATCGACCAAATTTCTGCTGACATGACAAATGTTTCATCACAAATTGACAGTCAGAGTGCCAGTGTAGAACAAACAGTCAGTTCGGTCACACAGATTGCAAAAAACATAGAAAATCTAAACCTGCTTATCGAAAGTCAGTCTAACGGCGTTAATCAGGCAAGCGCAGCGGTAGAACAAATGATTGGTAACATCGTTTCGGTCTCAAAAAGCACTGAAAAAATGGCTCAAGCATTCAGCCAGCTTGAACAATATGCGCGCAGCGGAATCGAAAAACAAAATATTCTGAATGAGCAGCTTGCGACTATTGAAGAGCAAAGCCAAACCTTGTTCCAAGCAAACAGAACTATAAGCAAAATCGCAAGCGAAACGAACATTCTCGCCATGAATGCGGCAATAGAAGCGGCTCATGCAGGCGAGGCTGGAGCAGGATTTAGCGTCGTTGCAGACGAAATCCGCAATCTTTCAGAAACATCGGCCAAACAGTCAAAGGTTATCGGTGCAGAACTTAAAAAGATTCAAGAGTCTATTACGACAGTCGTTGCATCTTCTGAAGAAGCAAAATCTGCTTTCAATGCAGTCAGTGCAAACATTCAGGAAACAGATCAACTTGTTCGACAGATTAGCGGTGCAATGGAAGAAAGTGAAACAGGAAGCCACCAAATCACTGACGCTCTCAAGATGATGAACGACTCGACCGTTGAAGTTCGTACTTCATCTCAGGAAATGTCAGCCGGAAACCAAACAATTCTTGAAGAAGTTAAGGTTTTACAGGAGGCTACTGCCACAATCAAAGAGAGCATTGAACGAATGTTCGATGGTGCTAATCAAATCGTAAAGAATGGCTCGACCCTTTCGGATATTTCAAACACAATGGAAGAGTCAATCCGGCAAATCGGAAGCCAAATCGATTTGTTTAAGGTTTAGCGAGCAATCACTTGATACATTCTTCGACATCCATGTCGTGACGAGAATTCCTGACGGAATTCTCGCGGTCAACCGTCTTTAGCTCGCCTCCGTGCGAGCAATTATCTCATACATGGGAGATTTTCCGGGTTCTAACTCCAAAATATGCTTTTCGCAGGGGAGGGCTTCGCTGGGGTCGTGGGTCACATGCAACAGCGTCGTGGTTCCGGTCTCGGCCACGGTTTCGATTAAGTCCAGGATTTTCTGCCTGTAGCTCTCGTCGAGGCCGTGGCAGGGCTCGTCCAGAATCAGGATTTTTGGGGCTTTTACCGCCGCCCGCAGAATCAAAATCGCCCTCTGCTCGCCGTAGCTCAAATTGCCGAAGCTTTCATGCTCCCGGCCTTCAAATCCGCCAAGTTTGAGCCAGAGTCGGGCCGCCGCAATCTCAACATCAGTTTTCTGCTCATACAAACCGATTGAATCCTTGAATCCTGAGATAATCACGCTCTCCAAGTCCGTGCCGCCAACCATGCGGTATTCCACATGCCAGCGGTAGCTTACGATACCGAGATTCTTTTTAATGTCCCAGATTGTCTCGCCGGTGCCCCGTTTGCGGCCAAAAAGCCAGACATCGTTGCAGAAAACCTGATGATTGTCGCCGGTAATCAGCTCAAGGAGAGTGGTTTTTCCGCTTCCGTTGGGGCCTCGGATAAGCCAGTGCTGGCCCCGCTTCACTTCCCAGGTAAAATCAACCAGAACGCGGTGGTCATCCCAGCCCACATTAACCTTGTTCATTTTAACCAGAGATTCATCCGCCTGAGTAGCAGAGTCTTTTCCGCCGTCATTCTGCAAAATCTCCGTGTCTTTTTGAATCGCCTTCAATTCGCTGACAAATTCGTTTTTTTCAGCCTCGCGGGATTTCGCCTTTTCTTCCTCCCGCTCAGAAATCAATTTTTCGTAATCCGATTTTGTGCCGCAGAAAGAGACTTTTCCCTCCGCGAATTCAAGGACATTTGTAATAGTGTCGGGAATCTCGTGGTATCGCTCCATTCCCAGGATTATCGTTGTGCGCGGGTCTTTTGAAGGAGAATTTTTCTGCTTTCCCACGATTGTCTTAAAGAATTCAAGGAGAATCGAACGGCTCTGAGCATCAAGGCCTGCAAAAGGATCGCTTAAAATAAGAAGTTTTTTCCCTGAAAGAAGGGCTCGGCAAAGCAAAGTCCGCCTGATTTCGCCAGTGGACATGAATTTAAGCCCCCGGTCAAGGATTTTCTCAACGCCGCAGAGCTTGACTTCAGGCAGAGTCTCAAGGCGCTGGGCAATGGCCGGCAAGGGAAGATTGCGGTGCTTTGCGTCAGGTCCGCCCAAAACCTCGCAGATAAACCGCCGGCCGGTTCGCCCCTCGTCAATCTTGTTCATGTACTCGCTTTCGTCCAAATCCCGCTCTTGTTGAATCAGGCTGGCTGCCCGCTCCAAAGAAACGATTTCCACAGAATCCGAGAATTTTGAGGAATAGCTGCCCGTGGAATCATTTGGCAAAATCTGCTTTTCTCCGGCCAGGGCTCGCAAAAAATCAGCCTTTCCGCCACCGTTCGGCCCGATTACAAGCCAAGCCTCGCCCGCGTTCATCTTCCAGTCCAGCGAAGCGATATTCGTTCCATGCAAATCCTGCACGCGGCAGTTGTTTATGTAAATGAGTGAATTTTCTTTCATAATGAGGAAATTATAGCAAAAAAGTTATGAATGAGGAATTAGGAATGAGAAATTAGGAATTAGGGCGCCCCCTTCGGGCTGAGCTATCCGCCGTTCCGCTATCGCTTCATTCCTTCGCTTCGCTACGGAACGGCTAAAGCCGCGGCTACTATCTCTGGCGCATCGGCTTTTTATGACATTTTCTCTTCTTTTTGATATGATGTCTTTCATGAAATTTTCCTCGAAATCTTTCTTTCTCACGATTTTTCTCTTTTCTTCTATAAATAATTTTCTTTCAGCAAAAGACTACGAGAAAAAGATTTATCTCTGGGACGGCGTTCCCAAAATGGAAACGCAAAAAAGGGACACGATTTTGTACTATTGCCCGGCGAAGATTAGCGGGGCAAGCCCGGTAATGACAGAGGGGGACGACAGCAATGACCGTAATGCCGAACTCGACCGCATTAATCATCACGGTCTTTCTGATTCGATAGCTCCTACAGCAGCCGTTATCATCTGTCCGGGTGGAAGCTATCATCACTTGGGAATGAGCCACGAAGGCTTTGCCTCTGCCCGCTGGTTTTCTTCTCACGGAATCGCGGCTTTTGTTTTGCGCTACCGTGTGGCCTACAACTGCCACCACTACCCCGACCAGCTTGAAGACATTCAGATGGCTATCGTCTATATCCGCGAACATGCCGAAGAATTCAATATCGACAAGAGTAAAATCGGGGCAATCGGCTACAGTGCCGGCGGTCACTTGGTCACGATGGCGGGCGAATTCGCCACAAGTCACAACGAACTTACAAAACTTGGAATCGAAACTGAGGAAAGTCTGCGCCCTGACTTTGTGATGCCGATTTACCCGGTCGTCACTATGCAGGACGACATAGCTCACAAATGGAGCCGAAGAAGCTTGCTGGGGCATCAGTGGAGCGCACCGAATGCAACAAAGGGCTGGAGTCCGCTAAATTTCTGGGGACACGCCTACTCACAAAGCCTCAAAGACGAATTCTCAATGGAAATGAATGTTCCAGACGATATGCCGCCAGTCTTTCTACTGGCCTGCGAAGACGACCCGGTGGTAATTTACGAAAATTCCCTGCGACTGGAAGCTGCCCTCACCGAAAAAAATATTCCGCATATTTTCGTAAGCTACCCAAAAGGCGGCCACGGCTTCGGCATGAAAGAAAATTCGTATATAATGAAGGAAAGTCACTGGAACAACGAAAAATTGCTTCCATGGCTTAAAGAAATCGGTATAATTCAATAAAATAAACTAGGAACTAAAATGAAAATAACACCAGACTACACAGTAATTTATAATGATGATGATATCGTTGTTCTCAACAAGCGAAGCGGGCTTTTGATTGCAGCTGACCGCTACGATGAGGACGCGCCCCGCCTCGACCTTGAGGCCTCAAAAGAATTCGGCAAATTGTTCGCAGTCCACCGAATCGACAAGGATACTTCAGGCTGCGTCATTTACGCGAAAAACGCCGAGGCTCACAAAAATCTTTCAATGCAGTTTGAAAACCGAGAAGTCACGAAAATCTATCACGCCCTCGTTTTAGGGCATCCAATGTGGGAAAGCAAAAAAGTGGATTCAAAGCTTTTGGTTGACGGAGACGCCCGCCACCGCACGGTGCTCAATCAAAAATACGGAAAAGTCGCCATCACAGACTTCAAAAATCTGGGGAATTGCGGCCCTTACTCGTGGATTGAAGCCCGCCCCCACACAGGCCGCACTCACCAAATCCGCGCCCACTTGCAGTCTTTGGGGATTTCCATCGTCTGCGACCCTCTTTACTCAGGCAACCAGCACCCGGTTCTTCTTTCTGAAATCAAAAAACGCTGGAACGGCGACGAAAGCCAGGAACGCCCTCTTTTGAGCCGCCTCGCCCTTCACGCCTACAAGCTCACTCTCACCCATCCAAAAAGCGGCGAAAAAATCACCTTCACCGCGCCCTATCCCAAGGACATGGAAGCGACCCGCAAGCAGCTGAGCAACATTTTCGGCGTTGACCCCCTCGCATAAAAGTAAGTGACAAGGCGGCGGGCGATGTAATAAACGCGCTGGCAAAGGCTTTGTACTGTGATTTTTATGAGGTTATGGAAATCAATCTGAATGAGTGATAGAATTAGGTTAATGAAAAAATGCCTTTCCGTCCTGATTTTCGCATTTCTCTCTTTTTCAACATTTGCAGTCTCCTTGGATGATTTTTCCCTTTCCGTGGAGCCCCTTTTCGGCATGAAATACGGTCAGATTGACGAGTATGTGTTCCTTAAAAAATCAAACTTTTCCAATGACAAACTAAGCGAGCTGAACTGGGAAATCCAGCCGGAGTGGTATTATGGCTTTAATATCCATGGCGGCTTGAAGCAATTTTTTGTCGAAACGGGCTTAAAATTCGGAGTTTCCGGTAAGACCGGGCAGATGATGGATTCAGACTGGTTTAATGCACAAACGTCGTCTATGCCACATGGCGTATCTTCAAAAAAAGCAGCCGGACATGATTACAAGACCCATTATTCCGAGCATGACAATAATCTCGATTATGACATAAACTTCAATATCAAGGGCGGATACGAGTTTCGTATTTTTGAGATTTTCGGAATAAAGCCTTCACTTTCCTATGATTACCAGAACATAAAATTCACTGGCAGAAACGGCAAGGGGTGGTATGGACTCGGCCGGAATAGGAAATTTTATGACCTTTATGAATACTATGCGGCCTATGATGACACGGCCAATCAGTATAGCCAAGAATTTTCCGGAAGGGTTATCACTTACCAGCGGGAACTTTCTTTGTTTTGGCTTGGAAGTGATTTTTCCGTTGATTTACCCTTGCATTTTTCTGTGACGGCAGGTTTTTTCTTTGCTCCTTATGTTTATGCAGTTTCTTATGATTGCCATCTTACAACAAACATAGACTACGCTGACTTAACAAAAGGAAGTTTTTCGGCTTTCAAATGGAATCTTGGCGCGACATACAACATCACTCCCAAACACTCAGTATCACTGAATGCTGAATATCTCTATATGCGCGTGCTTCGAGGCAAAGACTACTTTAAGCAAGCCTCATCAAACACCTACAAAGAATCATCTGAGGCTGATGGCGGTGCCGGAGCAAAATACTTCAACCTTACGCTTTCCTATAAATTTAAAATCCTATAGCCGGATGGACTTTTGTTTTGAATGACACTTTTGACAAAAATGTCATTTTAGTGTAGACTGTTGGCATGAATAATCTTGTCGCATTGTGCGCAGTTGGCGCAGAAAAAACTCTGGGAAACGAAATCAAATTTCTCGGCTACAAACTCAACGGAAACGCCCCTGGCCGAGTTTTCTTCATTGGCGATGACGATGCCCTTTTCCGCGCAAATCTCTGTTTGCGAACGGCTGACCGGGTTTACTTGGAGCTTGCCCGCTACCATGCCGAAGACTTTGACCAGCTCTTTGACGGCGTTTATTCAGTCGCCTGGCAGGATTTTCTCAAAAAAGACTCAAAAGTCACTGTTGATAAAGTCAGGACTTACAAATCAAAATTGAATTCAGAACACGCCGTTCAGGGAATCGTGCAAAAAGCGATTTACAAAAAACTGGGCGATGTATGGAGAATGTCTTCTCTTCCAGAATCAGGCGAAGAAAGCGATGTCCGCGTATTCATCACCGAAGATGAGGCTCAGATTTGCCTTGATTTAAGCGGCTTACCCCTTCACAAGCGAGGCTACCGCACAGACGGCGGAGTAGCCCCAATCCGCGAGACAACGGCTTCCGTCATGCTGCAGCTCATGCTCTGGCGGCGAAAAACTCCCCTTCACGACCCTTTCTGCGGTTCTGGCACACTTCCAATCGAAGCCTGTCTTTACGCCCACAATGTGGCTCCGGGATTTGGCCGCCGCTTCGCTCTGGAAAATCTTCCTATTTTTAACGCAAACCGCGCCCGCGAAATCAAATGTGCCGAGGCCGAAAAAATCCGCACCGATGTGGAATGCCGCATCACGGGAACCGACATCGACCCGTCTGCAATCCAGAGGGCAAGAACAAACGCCGAGCACGCCTGTGTCATGGCTGGCCGCGCCCTTCAGATGATTGGAAGCGACGCGCGAATCGAGCGACCTGATTTTGAAGTCTCTGATTTCAAGGATTTGCACGCTCCCTATGAAAGCGGTCTCATTATCTGCAATCCTCCTTACGGTGAGCGGCTTGGCGAAGAAGAGCAGGCAAAAGAACTTTACCGCAGCATGGCTTCTCTCTTCACGGACTTTCCGAATTGGGAAATCGGCGTAATCACGGCCAACACGCATTTTCAGGAATGTATCGCCCGTTACGCAAGCACCCTTAAAGACCTCAAAGCCGGAAATCTGGACACAACTTTCTACATCTACAACGGCAGCGAAAAGGCAAAAAATCACGCAGGCTCACAGCGAAAACCAGCCCGAAATAAATTCTCTTCAAATCGAGGCAAAAAAGAATGGCGATAGTCGTCGAACATGACAAGCGAAAGCACGAGATTCTTGAAAAATCGCTGGAACTCTTTACCCGCGAAGGCTACGATGATGTAACTTTCCAAAAAATCGCCGACGCATGCGGAATCACCCGCACCACGCTCTACATCTACTTCAAAAACAAGCGGGAAATCTTCACATGGAGCATTAAGCAGATGACAGGCGAGCTTGAAACCCGCCTCATGGAAATCCTCGGTGACAAAAATCTTTCTGCCCAGGAGTGTCTGCGGCAGCTTATGTACTGGGTCATCGACACCTGCGAGCAGAACCGCCCGCTTTTCAATGTCCTTCTAATCTACCTCATCAATTTGCAGAAAACCGGAGTCAGTGCCGAAGACAGGGTCAACCGCCGCGTAATCCGAATCAAGCATCTCCTCAGCATGATTATCATCGAGGGGCAAAAGCGGGGCGAATTCCAGAAAATGCCGGTCAAAACCATAAACAATATGCTTTATTCTCTGGTGGAGTCAGCAATCTTTGAAATCGCCGTTCTTAACAAAAAAGATGTGAGCGAAGTCAAAGCCAGCATCGATTTAGTAATCAAAGGCATTTTAAAATAAGGCTTTTTCCTTTCCTTTTCTCAAAATTTCGGTTATCTTTATAAAGAGATTCTGAGCCGAACTCAGAATGACGGAAATTTTAGGAGAAATCTATGACAAAAGAACAAGAAGCAACCGTTTTGGAAGCCCTCGATATGTTCCGCCCCCAGCTTCAGGCAGACGGCGGCGATATGGAATTCGTCTCAATCGACGAGCAGAACCGCGTCCACTTGCGTCTCACTGGAGCTTGTGGCTCTTGCCCAATGGCACTTATGACTCTCAAAATGGGCGTTGAGCGATACTTAAAAGACGCTTGCCCGGAAGTCACAGAAGTCGTTCAGGAACAGTAAAACGAATTCCTTTCTTCCAGTTTCACAAGAAGACCTTCTCCACCGTGGCATAAGCGAAGTTGATTTTGTTTTTGTCTCAGGGGACGCTTATGTTGACCACGCATCTTTTGCCTCTGCCCTGCTTGGCCGCCTTTTGGAAGCCAACGGCTACACTGTGGCGATTTTGCCCCAGCCAGACTGGAAGAATGTGGAAGAATTCCGCAAATTTGGCCGTCCTCGCCTAGGATTTCTGGTGAGTGCGGGGGCAATGGATTCCATGGTCTCCAATTACACCGCCAACAACAAGCCTCGGAGCGAAGATGTTTACGCTCACGGAGGAGTGGCAGGTCACAGGCCGGACAGGGCCTTAATCACCTACATTTCAAAAATCCGCGAAGCCTACAAGGGCGTGAATATCCTTATCGGCGGAATTGAGGCAAGTTTGCGCCGGACAAGCCATTACGATTACTGGTCAAACACAGTGCGCCGCTCAATCTTGCTTGACTCAAAGGCAGATTTGCTCATGTACGGCATGGGCGAGCACTCGATTTTGGAAATTGCGGCCAAACTCCGAGAGGGAATTCCCGCCAAAGCCATTCGAGGCGTGAGGGGAACGGTCTGGTATACGAGTAAACAGGATGAATTGCCGAATTACCGGCGATGGGATGAAAAGATTGTCGGACAAAAGATGTCATTCCCGTGTTCGACACGGGAATCCGTTGCCATAATGCTTCCTTCCTATGCTGAAATCTCAAAAAACACACCTGAAAGCAAGCAACTATTCGCCGAAAGCTATCTCGTGCAGGAGCAGAACACCGACGCCATTAACGGCCATCGTCTGATTGAGCCGGTTGATGCCCGCTTTATCGTGCAGGAGCCGGCCTCCCTCCCCCTCACCACTCAGGAATTCGACGCCATTTATGAGCTTCCCTTTACAAGGCGATGGCATCCCATGTACGACGCGCCCGCCGAAAACGGCAAGACTGGAATTCCCGCCCTTTCGGAAGTCCAGTTCAGCCTTGTAAGCTCCAGGGGTTGTTTCGGAGCATGCTCTTTCTGCGCCATAACTTTTCATCAGGGAAGGCGCATTCAGGCTCGGAGCCACGAAAGCCTTATAAAAGAAGCGAAAGTCATCACCGAAAATCCCGACTTCAAGGGCTACATTCATGATGTGGGCGGTCCCACGGCGAATTTCCGACACGATGCCTGTAAGTTCCAGAAAGAGCGGGGAGCCTGCCCAAACAAGGATTGCATGGGAACAAACCCCTGTAAAAATGTGAATGTCACTCACACCGAATATGTGGAATTGCTGCGGAAACTCCGCGCCCTTCCAAAAGTCAAAAAAGTCTTTATCCGCTCTGGAATCCGATTTGATTACCTGATGATGGACAAGGACAAATCATTCTTTAAGGAACTGGTCGAGCATCACATTTCAGGCCAGCTGAAAGTCGCGCCGGAGCATGTGAGCAACAAAGTCCTTCGCCTCATGCGGAAAAGCAATCACGAGCTTTACGAAAAATTCGCCGCCGAGTATGCCGAATGGAACAAAAAGTTGGGCAAAAAACAATATCTCGTGCCCTATTACATCTGCTCCCATCCTGGGGCAGGACTTTCAGAGGCAATCGAAGTCGCCCTTTACCTCAAAAAAACAGGCTTCGTGCCAGACCAGGTGCAGGATTTTTACCCCACGCCGGGAAGCCTTTCCACCTGCATGTACTGGACTGGCTTAAATCCGCGGAACCGCCTTGAAAACGGTGAATTTGAGAAAGTCTATGTTGCCAGGGGAGCACACGAACGCCGCTTGCAGCGCGCACTCCTCCAATTCAACCGGCGGGAAAACTGGCCTTTGGTAAAAGAAGCCCTTGAAAAAGCCGGAAGAAGAGATTTGATAAAAGTGCTTTTGCGGTAGGGATTGTAGCCGCGCCCCAGCGTTCCGAAGCAAAGCGAAGGAATGGAGCGGTAGCGGAACGGCGAAAAGCCCGCTCGACCGCCCCAAAATTCTCTTTAAAAAAATTCTAATTTCGTATATAATAATAAAATATTTCACTACGGTGGAGCCAAGCTTTTATGAAAAGCCTTGAAGTTAAAATCGCATATATAAACAACGACTTAAAAATACTCGACCGCAACACAGAATTCTACAGCTATTTTGAAAAAGTCGGATTTCTCTACGAAAATATTGCCGACATTGTCGTTCCAGAGCAACAAGAAAAATTTACCAAATTCATAAGAACCAGCAACTCACAGGCTGAATTCCGAGTCTTTAAGTTCAAAAAAATCAATGGCGAAATTCTGCACAATCTGGTCTCTGCCAAAGAAGACTTTTACAACAACAAACCATGCCTTGTAGTGCGCATAATTGACCCAACTGTTGCCCTTCTTTTCATAAAAGATGCGATTTTTTACGAAAAAAAGATTTCCACGGCTCTTTCCCTTACAAACGAATATCTCTTCTTGTATGAGCAGAGCACGAATATCATAAAAATCGACAACTTCATTCAAAACAAAAAAACAACCGTCTATGAGCAGGACTTGGACTCTTGGTGCGAGGATGTCATTTCAAATTCTTTGATTGCCGAAAATGACATTCACCTCTTTAACGAAAAAATGTCCGAGCTAAAACAATGCAAGGATTCATTCTCACTAACGATTAACTGCTCATTGCGCGCAGGTCACTCAGTTTTTGAGAGAATGTGTTTTAAGGCCGAACGCTTAGAAAACAACGGCTCTGTTTACATGGTTGGTCGAATTCTTCCTGAAGTAATGATTGAACAGGCCGAAAAGTCAAATGAAATTCTTCAGGAACTCAAACTCGATGCCCTAACCGGAGTCTACAACAAAAAAGCCATCACAAATTATGCCGAAAAACGATTCGTTCCTGGCACAAAAGAAAATGCCGTCCTTGCAATCGTTGACCTTGACCACTTCAAGCCTGTAAACGACGCTTACGGTCACTTGGCAGGCGATAAAGTCCTCGAAAAAGCAGGCCTCATTCTCAAGGAACTTATCGGTGATAATGGTGTGGTCGGTCGCTATGGTGGAGACGAATTCCTTATTATTCTCGAAGACATGGACGAATCCAAATTCCGTAGCATTTTCCGCACTATAAACAACGACATTCGCTCTACTTTTGAAGACATGTTCACAGACATAAAAGTTACGGCTTCCATAGGCTCTGCCTTCTATCCAAAAGACGGTCCTTCTTTCGATGAGCTTTTCAAGAAAGCCGATTTCTGCCTATATCGTGCCAAAGACAAAGGACGCGACCGTTATGTTTTCTTCCGTGATGATTTGCACGGCGAACTTTACAAAAAGGCAAGCGAATCAAAAACTGAAGGAATCAAATATGATGTGCGCGAAGTAAAAGAACTCAAAAGCATGTCAGACTTCCTGCTCAATCTCGGTGCACAGTCAAAACCGGCAATTATCACCGTTCTCGAACACATGCTCAAAACATACAATCTTGATTCAATCAACATATATTACGGTGAAGCTATGGCAAGAATGCACGCTTTCGGCCAGCGCCCCGATAATCTCTCTGATGCGCGTTATGTCTATTCAGAAGAATTCACACGCGCGCTTGAAGGAAAATCTTTCGTTAAAGTTGATTTCACAACAGAACTTAAAGAATCTGCAAAAGATTTCGGAAAGATTCTCGACAATCGTGGCGTAAAATCCTCGATTCAGTGCATTCTCGGCACCCCGGAGCGCATTCTCGGTCTCATCACATTTGACCGACTCAAAGAAGGCGCAATGTGGGCAGAATACGAAACGAATTGCTGTATCATGGTGGGTGCGGCTCTCAATCTGCTTCCAGAGTCAAAACTCCGTGTCCTTTTTATGTAATATTATGAAGCCATTTTCCGCTTTTTACGCGCCAGACTCCGCAAATCGTTTTAAGAACCTGCTCGCTTTCAAGGCAAAATAAAATCACCCAGGCAGGCTGGCGCCACACAAAAGTCGCAAGGCAGCCCAGAGGAATCGCAATCAGCCACATCCAGCCGTTATCGATAATCGAAGCGAAAATCGTGTCGCCACCAGAACGGCAAACGCCCACGATAATCAGCATGTTAAAGGCACGGAAAGGATACATTCCCATAAGTACAAAGAGCATTGACTGAGTAATGGCGATAATATGCGGCTCAACATTAAAAATCGATGGCAAAATACGAGAAATAGGGAAAAGCAACAAGCCAATAATCGCTCCCATCAAGGGGAAGAACCAGCAAAAACGGTGAGTGTAAGCCCGCGCGCCCTCTTCCTCGCCAGCGCCGATTTTCTTTCCCAAAATAACGGAAGCTGCGTTTCCCATGCCGATAAAAAAGACCCAGGTCAACTGACTCACCGTATTCATAATGCTGAATGCGGCAAAAGAATCTGTGCCTGCGTGAGCAAAAATAGAATTCTGCGTGGTAATACCGAAGCCCCAGAGAGTTTCTGAAAGCAAAACCGGGATTCCGACAAAAGCGAGCTTTTTAATAAAGGCAAGGTCAAAGCCAAGCAATTCCCGGATTTTTCCCATTGCCTCAAATTTTCTAGTGATTCCTACGGCTAGGGTGATAATCATCTCCACGGCACGGGAAATTACGGTGGCCAAAGCAGCACCGAGAATGCCCATGCGGGGGATTCCCAAAGGTTGACAGCCAAAAATAAAAATCGCATTCAGGCTCACATTCATCACAAATGAAATAGCCGTCGTGACCATAGGAAGAACTACATGCTCCGTGCTTCGGAAAGCCATCTGACAGGAAAAAGAAATCGCCAGCATGGGATAGCAGAAAGCGACAAGCCTGAGATAACGGGCGCCTTCTTTTAGAACCGCCTTATCTTCTGTGTAAAATCGCAGGAGCTTTTCTGGAATTAGCGCGCCGCCAGCCAGAAAGACAATGGAAACGAAAAAGCAGACTAGAAGCATAAAGCCGAATGTCTTTCGGATGCCGGAAATATTTTGCGCTCCCCAAAACTGAGCTATAAAAATCGAGCAGCCCGAAGAGACTCCGAAGACGACCATGTTCAGCATGAAGAAAATCTGATTGCCAAGCCCCACTGCCGCAATAGGCACAGAACCCAACCGGCCAACCATAATCGTGTCCATCATGTTCACGAAAGTCTGCAAAAGATTTTGCAAAATTATCGGAATCGCAATAGAGAAAAGCGTTTTGTAAAAACCATTCAACAAATGTTTGTTCATAAAAGCCCTACAGGATGTAGGGTAAGAGTAAAGAGAGAATTTTCGTTAGAAAATTCTCGTACGAATCCGAAAATCCACGGATGGATTTTCGGTTCGCTAATTCCTGAAAGAATGAATCGGAGCCGGAATGCGTCCGCCACGGTTGATGAAGTCCGCGCAACTGAATTTACTTACCGGCATGACAGGACAACCGCCCAAAAGTCCGCCAAACTCAATCCAGTCGCCGGCTTTTTTGCCTGGAGCCGGAATCAAACGCACCGCCGTCGTTTTATTGTTCACCATACCGATGGCAAATTCATCGGCCATAATGCCCGAAATCGTAGTTGCAGGCGTGTCTCCCGGAATCGCAATCATATCAAGACCAACAGAACAAACCGTAGTCATAGCCTCAAGTTTTTCAAGGCAGATTGAGCCCTGCTTGACTGCGTTAATCATGCCCTCGTCTTCTGAAACAGGAATAAATGCACCAGAAAGACCGCCGACGCTCGTTGAGGCCATTACGCCGCCTTTTTTGACCATATCAGTGAGCATTGCCAGAGCCGCCGTGGTTCCAGGACAGCCCGCTCCCTCCAAACCGATTTCCTCAAGGATTCGGGCAACACTGTCACCAACGGCAGGAGTCGGGGCCAGAGACAAATCCAAAATACCAAAATCAACGCCAAGCCGGGAAGCCGCCTCTGCTCCGACCAGCTGACCCAAGCGGGTGATTTTAAATGCCATCTTTTTGATACCTTCTGCAAGCTCGTTAATGGGCTTTCCCTTGTAATCCCTTGCCGCCGCCAAAATTACCCCAGGTCCTGATACTCCAACATTGATTACGCTGTCAGCCTCACCCGGTCCGTGGAAGGCACCGGCCATAAAGGGATTATCCTCCGGCGCGTTGCAGAAAACGACCAGCTTTGAGCAGCCGTTTACCGCGCAGTCCTTGCTGGCCTCACTGGTCTTTTTAATAGTCTCACCCATGAGCTTTACCGCGTCCATGTTGATTCCGCTTTTTGTGCTTCCCACATTGACGCTGGAACAGACAAAATCCGTCGTTGCCAAAGCCTCTGGAATGGAGTCAATCAAAATGCGGTCTGCGGGCGTGATTCCCTTTTGCACGAGAGCCGAAAATCCGCCGATAAAGTTGATTCCCAGCTCCTGAGCGCATTTATCAAGGGTTTTGCAATATTCGACATAAGATTTAGCCTCGCTGGCTCCCGCAACAAGAGCAATAGGCGTAACAGAAACGCGCTTATTGATAATGGGAACGCCAAGCTCCTTTTCGATATCCTGCCCGACTTTGACGAGATTTCCCGCCTTTTTCATGATTTTATCGTAAATCTTCCGGTTGGCTTTTTTTGAATCCGAATCCGCGCAATCCAAAAGAGAAATCCCCATAGTGATACAGCGCACATCCAATTTGTGGCGCAAAAACATATTTACCGTTTCTTGAATCTCAACAGGTGTAAAGAGCATAAATCCTCCAAAAACTTTAAATATCCTACTATAAAATAGCTTAATGTTCAAATAAAGGTCGGTTTTAGACGATTTTTTCAGTTGACGGCAAACAATTTTCCCTTTAATATAATAGAGGTTGATTTTATTTTTTACAGAGGTATATTATGGCTTCAAATACAGTTGCAAAAAAAGGTGAATCAAAATTCGATTCTCTCCCAATCGCAGTTCAAATGCTTGTCGGAATCGGTGTTCTTTTGCTCATCGCGGTAGTCGGTTTCGCAGTTTTCATTGCAGTTGATTTGCTCCTTCTTGATTTTGACCCAATCGGAAAGCTCGTATCTTTGATTTTCGGAAAATAACATAAAGGGGGGAAGTCTCCCCCTCGGCTACAATGTAACGCAGCATAGCTGCTTATCCATTTTCGCCTACCCCCTCTGCGGGGTATTTTTTTGTCTTCTGCCCCGCAACGCCCCGATAACCCATGCTCCTTTTTTATTTTCTTCAAAAGTGTTATAGTCTTTCCCATGGTTTTTTCTAATATTTTCGTTCTTATTTTTCTTGCTGGCACTGCTTTTTCTTTCATTTTAGACATGATTCTTGAGCGAATCGATTTTTCTTTCCGCAAAAAGCACGGACGCGAAGTTCCAGAAATCCTTTCAGCCCAAGTTGATTTGCAAACACTTGACAAAACATGCCGTTACGAAGACGCAAAATATAATCTCTGGATTCCTAGCATTATTCTCGAAGTCATGCTTTCTCTATACCTTGTTTTTTGCGGATTCTACCCTGCGCTTTTTGAGTGGATTATGTCATGGACAAGCAATTCATTTTTCGTGGCAATGCTCTTCTTGATTCTTGGCGGAATTCCCGGCGCCTTTCTTTCTATGCCCTTTGCGCTTTATTCAGAATTCGGAATCGAAAAACACTTCGGTTTCAGCAACATGACATTCAGCATGTGGGTTGCAGACGAAATCAAGGGCTTTTTTATAAATTTAATCATCCTGACTCCGCTTTTGCTCGCTATGATTGGTCTCTTCAAATATGCCTCTGACTGGTGGTGGATTTTGCTGGGCTGCGTCTATTTTGTTTTCTCTCTTGGAATTTCCATCATCTATCCTATTTTCATCGCACCGATTTTCAATAAATTCACTCCCCTTGAAGACGGCGAACTCAAAACGCGATTAGAAGAACTCCTCAAAAAATGCGGCTTTAAGGCCAGCGGACTTTTCGTAATGGACGCTTCCCGCCGCTCCGGACACTCAAACGCCTACTTCACTGGCTTCGGAAAATCAAAACGAGTCGTTCTTTATGACACTCTCATCAAACAGCTTACATCCGAAGAAATTGAAGCCGTGCTTGGCCATGAGCTGGGACACTACAAACATCACCATATTCTCAAAAAAATGCTCTTTATGATTCCGGCTGTCTTCATCGTCCTTTTTATCATTTCCCATTTGGTGAAAATGCCCGCTCTCTATGCGGGATTCGGATTTTTTGCAGAAGAACCAGTGCCTTATCAAATTATGTTCATCGGAGTTTTTTTGCTGAGCCTCGTATTTGGTGAATGGGGAATTTTACTCAGCCCGATTATGAATTTTTTCAGTCGCCGCGATGAATTTCAGGCGGATGCCTTTGCAAAAAAAATCTGCGGAACTGGCGAGCCTCTTTGTACGGCTCTCATTAAACTCAACAAAGAAAACCTGAGCGAAATTCAAGTTCCGAAAATCTACAGTCTCTTCAATTATAACCACCCGCCACTGCTCGAACGCATTGCCGCGCTCAGAAAGTAAAATCAGGATTTAAAATAAAAAAAGGTCAGGGAGACCATGCACAATTCTAATCTTCATAGAGCTGCTGCTTCCGCCCTGACTCGGTTTTGAAGAAAGAATTTGCTGGCGCCTGACCAATGCGTCTACTCTATCATTATTTCACGCGCTTTTCAAGATATTTCATTTTATCTTGTCGGAAATTTGAATCGACATCACGATCAAAGAAATCAATATTTGTGTCGGCCTCAAGCTGATAGAGATTATACGCAAACTCCTCGATGTCACAGTTGCGCTCATAGTCAGTAGGAATTCGATTTGCAATTCGGTAGCACTTATAAACAGGCTTTCCATTATCAAAGTAAAGAATCATTCGGTAAAAATAGGTAGGAATAGCGATGCGATTATTAAAAGCATATTTCAGTTTAAGTGCGTCTTTTTCAAAAATTGCACCAGAATACAGATAAACAGTGCCGTATTTTTTTGCAAGCAGCTCAAAAGAATATGTAATTTTTTCCCAAATTGTGTCTTTAAGCGGTTTGTTCATGAACACAAGGTTAGATGTGTAGAATGATGTTTCTTGAACCGAAGCATCGTGCATTGCATGCGTTTTTGGAAAAAGCTGAACAGGCTCCAGTTTTTGCCCTTCGATATCCTTTTGTGCAATACGAAAACCTTTTACACGAGAATCTACCTTCCATTCAGGCTTCACCGTTGAACCTTCTCCAGAAAGCATTTGCGGTTGCAGTGCGTGCATTTCCCAAATCGGAATTCCGTAATTTTCAGCAAAACCTAATTTGTATGCAGTATTTTCGATTGTATACAAATTTTTTCCTTCGTAAATTGGAGCTCCAATATTCTGCGCAAAAATCGGTGTTGCCAATAACAACAGAAAAATAAACTTTCTCATTTTTTACCCCTCTTTTTTTTGAATTTTACAGCTATTTTTGAAATTTTCCAATAAAAAACAACGGAATTTTATAATTATTTTTTTTGTTTGGATTATTACGGCATTTTGCAGGAAAGAAACATGATATAAAAAAAGGCCAGCTAGAACTGACCTTTATCGTGAGACTGACACGATTCGAACGTGCGACCTCCACCTCCGCAGGGTGGCGCTCTAATCCAACTGAGCTACAATCTCATAAACAAGACTTGGAAGAGTGCTTGTTCTTTACGGAGGCGACAGGAGTTGAACCTGCCCAGCCCGATAAGGAACTGACGGATTAGCAATCCGTTGTATTACCGCTCTACCAC
>DFEB01000019.1:35110-174074 GCA_002368605.1 Treponema sp. UBA3813
CTCTACCACACCTCCAGGCTGCAATCAAAAAAAAAGCGGAGCGAGAGGGATTTGAACCCCCGATACCTTGCGGTATGCCGGTTTTCAAGACCGGTGCATTCAGCCTCTCTGCCATCGCTCCAGATAATTGATGCTTAAATACTATAACGATTTTTTAGTATTTGTGTCAACTAGCATCAAAGAAAAAAATTAAAAATAATTTTCCCTATAGAATTTTTCTCGCTTTCTTCATATTATTACTTTTATGGATAAAAGCAAAGTTTTTCTTGGATTCGTAACGGCGGCATTGGGCTTGTTTTTGCTCATTTCCCCAGACACTTTCATATCATTTTTCGTGATTATTCTTGGCGTGGCGGCAATTATTGACGGCATTTTCATTCTTGCGGCAACCCGCGATTTGATTATCGATCCTCAGTACAAACTGATTGTCACGGTGCGGGGAGTTTTGAGCATCGTTGTTGGCCTTTTGGCAGTCATTCTGCCAATTACGGTGGCGGCTGTCGTCTGGAAGGCAATGGCTTACACCCTGGCAATTTACCTGATTATCTCGGCGGGAATGCAAATCTACACGATTACAAAACTTCACCGAAACGGAATCATGGTGCGCCAGTCAATGATTGAAGTCGCCTCTTCCCTTTTGATTGCCCTGGTGCTCTTCGTGATTCCGGCGCAAACAGCGGGTCATTTTATCATCCGCCTCTTCGGAATCGCCTTGCTGATCGTGGGAATCGGCCTTCTGGTAATCCAGTGGAAAAGCCGCCCGGAAGTAGTTCTTCCCGACTCAGTTGAGACCGTAGAAGACGAAAAAAGCGAAGAATAAGGAATTGAATTTTGGGCGACACTGCTGATATTCGCTGGAAGCAACGATTCGAAAATTTCAAAAAAGCTTTTTCTCAAAAAATGGAAGACTTTTCAAAGGAAAGCTAATGAAATTCGGACTTTCGGATAATTCCCTTGAAATAATCGGCTCAATTTTTGAAAAATACCCTTCCGTAAGCAGGGCAGTGATTTACGGAAGCCGGGCAAAGGGAAATTTTCGTCCCGGAAGCGACATCGACATCACACTGGAAACGACCACAGACTTCACCCATGAAACGCTTCTTGAAATCTGCAATGATTTTTATGAAAGCGACTTGCCTTACATGGCGGACATCAGTCAAAAATCAGAATTAAAAAATCAGGCCCTACTTGACCACATCAATCGAGTGGGGCAAACTTTGTGGCAGAAAAATAAAAACTAATTTTTATGGAGAATAATATGAAAATCAACAAACTTGATGAAATTTTAAAGGCAAATGAATATCCGGGACGAGGAATCGTGGCCGGGCTTTCAGCCGACGGAAAATACGCCGTCTCAGCTTACTGGACAATGGGCAGAAGCGCAGGTAGCCGCAACCGGGTTTTCGTCACAGAAACTGAAAACGGAAGCGAGGTCGTGCGCACAAAGGCCTTCGATGAATCTTTGATTGCAGGCGACCCAAGCCTTATCATCTATGCCGCTGTCCGCCAGCTGGGAAGCAAAACAATCGTCACCAACGGCGACCAGACCGACACAATCTTTGAGGGACTTAAAAAAGGCGAGACTTTCGAAGAGTCGCTCCGAGTGCGCAAATACGAACACGACGCTCCGAATTTCACTCCCCGCATTTCCTCTTTGCTCAATGTAGAGGGCGGAAAATACGACTACGCAATCTCAATCCTAAAAAGTGACTCTGGAAACGGCGACAATACCCTCCGCTTCACTTACACCTACGACAATCCTCAGAAGGGCGAGGGACACTTCATCCACACATACATGGGAAACGGGAATCCCCTGCCAAGCTTTGAGGGCGAGCCTGAAAAGGTTGAAATCAAGGGCAATATCGACGAATTTGCCAACATGATTTGGGCTTCACTCAACGAAGAGAACAAGGTTTCCCTTTTCGTCCGCTTCATCAGCATCGCTACAGGCAAATACGAAGAAAAGATTATCAATAAGAACAAATAATTGAAATCTCTCGTCTGCACGACTTTACTTGTTGAGACTTCTCCCCAAGGGCTTCCGCTGGGCGCGGCCTGTATTGCCTCTTCCATTAAGGCCGATTCCCGAACAAAAAACGGCTTTTCGGTCTCCCTAATGGATTTTTCCCTTGAAGACGAGGACATCATGCAGGCAAGGAAAAAGGGCGGAGACGAGGGGGTTTCCGCTCTCCTTGCAGAAAAACTTGCCGCCAAAAAGCCGGATTTCGTCTGTTTTTCGGTCTATGTCTGGAACCGAAGGATTCTGGAAGGAACTTGCCGCCACCTCAAAAAAATGCTCCCTGACTGTATCTGCATTGCGGGCGGGCCTGAAGTAACGGCAGATCCCCTTTCTTTTGACAGCTTTGATTTTATGATTGCGGGTCAGGGCGAGCGGGCTATGGTGGAATTGCTTGATGCGATGGCAAAAAGCGAGACAGGAATTACAGATTGCAATGAAATCGGGCGGGCTTTCGGCGTACAGGGAGTCTATCGAACCGAAAATTCCCTCTCGGCTCCAAGTCCACATCCTGCGGGACATAATGAAATCGTCCGGGCTTGTCCTTTGCCGCCTGAAATGACGGCTTCCCCTTACCTTGACGGCACTCTCGACCCGTCAAAATACGGCGGCGCACTTTGGGAACTTGCCAGAGGCTGCCCCTTCAAATGCTCTTACTGCTACGAGTCAAAGGGCGAAAAGAAAATCGCCTATTTCCCCATGGAGCGGCTTGAAAAAGAAATCGAGCTTTTCGCAAAAAAGAAAATCGCCCAGATCTTCGTGCTTGACCCGACTTACAACGCAAGCAAAGAGCGGGCAATCAAAATGCTCAGAATCATCGAGAAAAAAGCCCCCGGAACTTTCTTTTATTTTGAAGCCCGCGCTGAATTCATCGACCGGGAGCTGGCCCGCGCTTTTTCCCGCATTCCCTGTTGCCTGCAAATCGGCCTTCAAAGCGCCAATCCCGAAGTCCTAAAAAATGTACACCGCACTCTGGAGAAAAAACGCTTCGAGAAAAACATAGGATTTTTAAACGAAGAGGGGGTCACTTTCGGCTTCGATTTGATTTACGGTCTTCCCGGCGACAATTTCAAGGGCTTTTGCGAAAGCATCGACTTTGCCCTCTCCCTTTATCCCAACAACCTTGAGCTTTTCTGTCTCAGCGTTCTCCCCGGAACAGATTTGCACGACGCGGCGAAAGGCTTCGGCATGGAGTGGGAAAGCCAACCGCCCTATCATGTCTTACGCACGCCCCAGTTCAGCGAAAAAGATTTGGCAAAGGCCGAGCGTCTTTCCCTGGCCACAAATCTTTTCTACACAAAAGGCCGGGCGGTGGCCTGGTTCAATTCGGTGATTTATGTCCTAAGAGAAAAGCCCAGCGACTTTTTGAAAAAATTTGAAGAATGGCTTGGAAATGACAAAAAAACGCTTGCTTCCACAGGCTCAATCCGTGACTGGACTGCCGACGAGAATTCCGCCCAAATCGAAGAATTGCAGCTTGCCTTTATCCAGAAACGCTTCCACGAAAAAGGCCTTGACCGCTATCTTCCCGCAGCAGAAGATTTAATCAGAATGCACGCAGCCTTAGGCCGCTGCACTTTTGACGGCACAGAATCCACATTCACAACCCGCTATCACCCCGATGATGTTATGAGCGAATACGGCACGGACATCGAATTCTTCACCGAAAATTGCGGCAAGCAGAAATGCCGTGTGCATGTGTTCGTGGGCAAAAACGGAGCGGACTGGCGGACGATTTAAGATTCCAAACTTTTTTCTATAACTTCCACGATTTTTTTAATGGATGTTTTTTGAATACCTGAATAATTCACCACGAAAATGTTTTCTTTCTCTTTTGGAACATTGGTATAATAAAAATCTTTTAAAAGAGGAATTTTAATCTTATTTGCTAACAATCGTTCGTTAATCATATCAGCGGAAAGGCTGGATTCTTCCTGGTTGACCGAAAGCAAAAAATGAAGTCCAGATTCCTCTTCATTGATTTTAAAAACGCGGGAAAGGTTTGTTTTTGAAAATGCTAAAATCAAGTCATTTCTTAACGAACGGTAGTAATTTTTCATTCGAATAATGTGCCGTGCAAAATTCCCGTCAGAAATAAAGCGTGCCAGCGTAAATTGCTCAAACGCAGAGACTGTACTGGAGAAGCCCCGGAACTTTTCTTCAAATCGGGAAAGCAAGCTCTCTGGAAGAACCATGTAACTGATTCGGAATGATGGCGCAAGAGTCTTTGTGAAAGTATTGATGTAAATGACCCGACCGTTTTTGTCAGAGCCTTGCAGCGTAGGCAGAGGTTTTCCCTGAAATCGGAATTCGCTATCATAATCATCTTCGATAATATAACGACCGTTAGTTAATTTATCAGAAGATTCATTCGCCCATGCAAGTATTTCATTTCTGCGACGAATCGGCATTACGATTCCAGTGGGAAAATGGTGTGAGGGCGAAATATGCACGACGCTTGCCCCGATTTCTTCAAGTAAAAGCGGGTTCATTCCTTCATCGTCAAGCTCAACAGGTATACAGTCGGCTCCGTTCAAGGCAAAGACTGATGCAATTTTTTTGTAACCGGGATTTTCCACCGCATAACGGCACTTTGTTCCCAGCAGCTGAATCAGCATGGTGTAAAGAGATTCCGTTCCCGCACCGATGACAATTTGCTCTGGCGACACGCGCATTTGCCGAAAATCATACAGATGTTTTGCAATCGCCTCCCGCAGCTCAAAAACTCCCTTCGTTTCGGTTTTTAAAAGCAGATTTTTGTTTCCGCTGGCAAGCACACTGCGCATAGTTTTTGCCCAAAGCGAAAAAGGAAATTTCTCAAATCCAGTGGCATTACTTGAAAAGTCAGCAAGGAATATACTTTCTTCTTTCAGCGCTTTTTTAATTAACGACTGTTCGTTGGAATCTTCCGATTCCCTAACTTCATTATTTTCTTTTTTGTGATTTTTTACCGTCACATCGTTTTTTATATCAGTGACGAAGAAGCCTTTTTTTTCGATTGAGTAAAGATAGCCTTCAACGGTTAAAAGCGCGTAAGCATTCTGAACCGTAATTACGCTCACCCCCAGATGATCGGCAAGGGAGCGTTTTGATGGCAACTTTTCGTTCGCCCTTAGCTCCCCCGACAAAATCTGAGCCTTAATTGATTCGTAGAGATATTCACAAAGTCCCTTATTTTCGCGCCTTGAAAAATCAATCGTAATCATTTTCAGTAAAATTTCAGAAACTCATGCCCATAGCGGCGGCAAATTGCCAGTAACTCTTGGTAACATTGTATGAAAGCCCCAGCGCAAGAGCAGGAAAAGCAACTTTTGCAAGATAGAATCTCATACCTCCATTTGGACCGTGCATAAACTCGTATTCATCGTCATCCACGAGCGTATTCTTTTTTGTGTACACAAGCTGGTAATCTCCGTACAAGGACATTGTTGCCCAAGAGAATTTCGCGACAGCAAGTTCAAACCCTGCATTGCCGCCGATAATTTTTTCTGTATGAAAAGAGCCTGGCAGAATATTCACGGAAGCCGCTCCCTGACCTTTGAAAGAAGAAATATGATTGTGTTTTCCGTAAAAGCCAGAGATTTTCTGATACATGCGCAACCTGTCTATGAAAAGGGGGTGTTGCTCGCCGATTGAAAAGGAAAGCCCGATTGGATAGCGGTAGTCATCATCTTCCATGTCCGTGAGACCAAATTCTGCCGAAACAGCTGCCGAATTCGTTGACATGAATACGCCGTTCCAGTCAGATTTTGAATATCCGAAGGAAAGGGATGTTTCACCTGCAATAATTGATTCAGGCTTCATTCCAGGATAATCATCATGCTCTTCTGTCGCAAGATATTTGAAATTAAATCCGTTTGAAAAAGAAAAATGCTCGCCAATTTTTTCTGTCAGAGAAAATCCTGCCGAAAAACCGAGGCTTTTGTATTTTAAAATCGTGTCTTCTTCAAGATTCACAAATTCTGAAGTGCTCTTTCCGCCAGAAGCAAAAATTGAGAATCCGGGAATTCCATGGTCTTTCGCAGGCTTTGAAAAAGATGCCATTCCAGTAAAACCACTGTTTGAGAAAAATCCACCAACCATGAACATGTCTTTGCGTCCGAATGCGTTCGTGTCCATTACAACGCCGCCAGCCATATAACCTGAACTTGAAGCCATGGCAAATGGAAGCGGTATGAATGTGATTTTTTCTTTGACGGATACATTAATTTCTGCCTCGGTATCGCTTGTCTGTGCGACAGAAATTTTAATGTCATCAAAAAGCCCTTCCAGTTGAATCGCCGTTTCCAAGTCGTGCATGTCCGTTTCGGCAAGGGAATTCCCGGTAAATTTTTTGACTTTGCTTTGAATGTAAGAGTCCCTGGTTTTTTTGAGACCGATAAAATTTATTTTTGTAACGATAAGATCTTGATCAAGTTCAGATTGAAGCGATTCCTCAGAATCTGAAAGATTTTTTTCATCTGATTTTGCATTTTCTTCATCAATGGCAGATTTTTCTGACTCCGCGCGAATTTTTCGGTTAAACTCTGATGACTGATCTTGCGCTCCGGCAAAAATTGCACACAAAAGAAAGATGATTCCAAATAATTTCTTCATATAAAAGAAATTGTATAAAAAAAGACTGATTTTCACAATAACGGAAAAATGGTAAAATGCGTTAGGGATTGTAGTGGCGCGAAGCGTTGCCGCAGGCAATGAAACCACGGAAAGCCCGACCCGAAGGGGAACGCCCAAAAATGAAAAATTTTTTACTTATCCTGATTTCGATTTTTCTCGTCTCCTGCGCGTCTTCTCGCTTTGATTCGAATTTTGCGCCAGTTTATGTGACCAACACTTCAAAATTCGGAATTTTGCCGACGACCGAGATGGACGCTGCTCTTGATTCTGTGCAAAGAATGACGGCAAATTTTGGTGAGCAAAGTTTTGAATGTGATGTTTATGTCCTTTCTGATTCCAGCCAGCTTTCAATGACGATTTTCAACGAATTCGGAACGACTATGGCAAGTCTTTTTTATGACGGCGCGGCCCTGGATTTTGATTCGGCTGTTTTCCCCAAAAATTTAAAGGCAGAATATATCGTCGCGGATTTTCAATTTTGCCTTTATCAGGCAGATTCTTTAAAGTCGGCGCTGGCAAAAATCGGCGTGGATTTTGAGATTTCCCTTGCGGACGGAACAGACGGCACTTCCATCGAGACAAGAGTTTTGAGCAAAAAGGGCAAAGTCATTTCAAAAATCACAAAATCTTACGGAACAAACAAAAAAACGGGCCGGGAGGAAGTCAAATCAATTTACTACGAGAACTTCCTGCGAGCTTATTCTTATCTTTTAACGGGAGTTGAGGAATGAACGAAAAAATCTATCTTTCAAATCCGGGATTCATCTGTGCGGCAGGAAATTCTTCTGACCCGGAAAAATTTATCGGAAATCTCAGCTCAGGAAATCGTGACGGCATCAAAAAAGTCGATTGCGACTTGGCGGGCGAAAACGGCGTAAAATCTTTTTTTGTGGGAAAAATCGACGATTCTCTTTTAAAATCCACTGGCGACAAATTCGACATGCGGGTTTTGCAGATTTTGGATTTTGCCCTTTCTTCTATAAAAAATGCCGCTCAAAAAGCCATTTCCCGCTACGGAGCCGAAAAAGTCGGAGTCTGCATTGGCTCCTGCGATAACGGAAGTTTTTTGTCTTTCAATGCTCACAAAGAATTTTTCACAAAAGGTGCTTTCCCTGCTGATTATGATTTGAAGGCTCAGGGGGCTGATTATGTGGCCACTTTTGCATCAAATCGTCTGGGTGCAAAAGGGATTTCACTCGCTTTCAGTACGGCCTGCTCTTCAAGTGCCAGCGCAATCATCAAGGCAAAAGAACTTATTCGCGCCGGAATTTGCGATGCTGTGATTGCAGGCGGCGTAGATGTGGCCAGCGATACGGTTTTGCTGGGCTTTGACAGTCTTGAAGCCATTGATCACGAAAAAACAAATCCATTCTCAAAAAACAGGAGCGGTATCAATCTTGGCGAAGGCGCAAGTCTTTTCCTTTTGAGCCGTGATGATTTTGACGAAAACGGGATTTTCTTGGCGGGAACAGGTGAGTCAAGCGACGCGAGCCACATGACAGCTCCTCTCGCAGACGGAAGCGGTGCTGAACAGGCCATGAAGGCAGCCCTTGCTGACGCAAAACTTTCTGCTGACAAAATCGATTATGTAAATCTCCACGGAACTGGAACTCACTTAAACGACAGCATGGAAGGAAAGGGCGTAGATTTAGTTTTCGGTGATTACAAGGTCGCGGCAAGCTCTACAAAGCCCCTCACAGGTCACACTTTGGGCGCGGCAGGAAGCCTTGAACTTGCGGCATGTTTTTATGCGATTAAATCACAGAAATTGCCCCTTCATGTCTGGGACGGCATTCAGGATGAGGAAATTCCTTCGCTCAATCTTGTAACAAAGGAAAATGCCACAAAAATTGCAGAAAGCCGGCAAATCCGCGTTTGTATGAGCAATTCATTCGCATTCGGCGGCTGCAACGCAAGTCTGATTATCAAAAAAGAATAGAATACAAAGGAAGATAAGATGAAAATCGACCACGAAGAATTGGCAACGCTTGTTCCCCACAAGGGCAAGATGTTTATCATCGATCGAATTACTCAAGCCCAGGCAAATGACTGGATTATCGAAAGCGAGACTAAAATCACGCCGGATTTTATGTTTTACGACAAGAATCTGGGCGCAGTGCCAAATTACGCTTGCTTTGAAATCATCGCCCAGACAGTTTCGGCTCTTACAGGCCTTTACGCAAGGGAAAATAATCTCCCGCCGAACATGGGCTTTATTTTGAGCGTTTCCAACCTTCATTTTGATTTTGATTCCCTTGCTGATGGAGATTTAGTTCGGGCAAAAGCTGAGCGTGAAGCAGTCGTCGATAATGTATATTCATTTAAGGCAGAACTATTTGTAAACGGCAAAGAAGCTGGCGGCGGAAAATTAACCGTCATGGAAGTAACGGAATAAAATACAGCAGGAGAAAACATGAACGAGAATTCAGAAAAAAAAGTGCTTGTAACTGGTGCGTCTGGCGGAATCGGTCGGGCAATCGCTTTGGCGGCAGCCCAGGCTGGATATGAAATTATTGCGCATTATAATAATGGTAAGGAAAAAGCGGAATCCCTTAAATCAGAAATTGAAAATGCCGGAGGCAAATGCTCTCTCTTGCAGTTCAACATTTCTGACCGTGCCGATTGTGCGGAAAAGCTGGAAAAATGGAGCGAGGAAAACGGCGCATTCTGGGGAATCGTTCTGAACGCGGGAATTTGCCGTGACAACGCCTTCCCTGCCCTTTCCGACGACAACTGGGATCAAGTAATTCACATAAACCTTGATGGCTTCTATAATGTCTTAAAGCCTCTGGTCATGCCCCTTTGCCGTAAAAAGCGGGGCCGAATCATTACCATTGCCAGCGTTTCTGGCGTAATGGGAAACAGAGGCCAGGTGAATTACTCGGCCAGCAAAGCCGGCATCATGGGAGCCACAAAAGCCCTGGCGGTGGAGCTTGCCAGCCGGAAAATCACGGTGAATTGCATCGCGCCGGGCGTAATCGAAACGGAGATGATTAAAGAGGCACCAATGGAGCATATTTTGCCTACAATCCCAATGGGGCGGGTCGGAAAACCAGAAGAAGTCGCTTCCCTTGCAGTGTATCTTTTGAGTGAAGGTGCAGGTTATATTACAAGACAGGTCATCTCTGTAAACGGAGGAATTATTTAATGCAAAACAGAAGAGTTGTTGTCACAGGCGGCGGAATCATCAGTGCGCTGGGAAACGACTGGCCGACAGTCCTTAAAAATCTCAAGGCAAAGAAGAATTTCGTCAAATACATGCACGAATGGGACGAAAAGTATCCGCTGATGAACACCCGCCTTTGCTGCCCGGTGGATTTTGAAATCGACAAAGAAAAATACTCCCGAAAGGCAATCCGCGGCATGGGTCGCGTAGCTCAGATGGCTCTGGTGGCAACAGATACAGCCCTCGAAGACGCGGGAATGTTGGGAAACGAAGAAATTACTCAGGGCATGACAGGAATTGCCTACGGCTCTTCAATCGGAAGCGTTGACCCGCTCATGGAAATGTACTCAATGCTGGTCACCAACGACACAAGCAAGGTTGGCTCAACCACCTACATTAAAGCAATGCCCCAGACTTGTGCCTGCAACCTTGAAGTCTACTATCACCTCACAGGCCGAATCATCACCACAAACACGGCCTGTACTTCTGGCAGCCAGTCAATCGGCTATGCTTACGAGGCAATCAAGTACGGCAAACAGGACATGATGATTGCCGGAGGAGCCGAAGAATTCTGCACGATGGATACGGCGACCTTCGACACCCTTTTCTCAACTTCAACCAAGAACGACACGCCGGAACTCACTCCCAGCGCATACGACAAAAACCGTGACGGACTTGTTCTCGGTGAAGGCGCGGGAACTCTCTTCCTTGAAGAATATGAGCACGCAAAAAAGCGCGGGGCAAAAATCTACGCGGAAATAGTCGGATTCGGAACGACGACTGACGGAACCCACATCACTTCGCCCAACCGACCTACAATCGCTCACGCCCTGCAGCTGGCTTTGGACGACGCAGATCTTTCTCCAGACCAAATCGGCTACATCAATACCCACGGAACTGGAACAACGGCTGGCGATATCACTGAAACTGGAGCTACTTACGATGTCTTCAAGCGGGCAATCCCCGTCTCAACCGTAAAAAACTATATCGGTCACACTTTGGGAGCATGTGGCGCAATCGAAAGCTGGCTCACCATTCAGATGATGAACGAAGGCTGGTTCCTGCCCAACTTGAATCTCAAAGAAATCGACCCTGAATGCGCTCCCCTGGACTACATCATGGGTGACGGACGCAAAATCGACTGCGAATATGTCATGAACAACAATTTCGCTTTCGGTGGAATCAATACGAGCTTAATTTTTAAGAAAATAAAGGAGTAAAACATGAAAAAATTAATCGCACTTTTGGTCGCTTATCTCACACTTGCAGGAAGCATTTTTGCTGAGGCACCGGCATTTGACAAAGGAAATGCTTATATCCTTGACGCTGAAAGCATTCCAGGAACAATGAAAGATCATGTGAAAGTCGTAAATGTCTCTTCGGTTAATAATTTCGGCATCACCATATATGCTTATCACGAAAACCGCGGATGGATTGTTTTTGGTGAAGGGCGTCTCTACGGATTGGGCGATAAACAGACTATAAAATCTGTTGACCGATACAACATTAAACTCTCAAGCTTCCGTTATTTGGCAATTGCCACAAATCCTGACCACCAGTTCAAATACAGCTTCGTAAAAGACAAAAATGACCTGCACATCTGGTTCTATGATGAAAAAGAAATAAACGAATCACATTTCAAGGTTTTTGATACAAGTCTTCTTCCAAAATACACAGATAATTTCAAATTGGTCGGTGGTGCAAGCATGAAAATTGCAGCATCATTCAAAATCTACGCATACAACGACGAATCTGAAGAAAACAAAGCCGGTACAATCGCAATTCTAAAAGGTGCAAAAGACTCAGATGTTTATTCTCAGACAAACACAGGGAAAAAATTCAGCGAGTACCGTTATATTAAAATTGTCTCTCGCGAGGAAAGAGACTTCAAATATACGGTTAATGTGAATCATAACGATCTTATCATAACAGTTGATAATAACTAAAAGTCCTCTTTATTTTGACACTTTATTTTGACACATTGACTATTTTTGTCAAAATAAATAAACTAAGAATAACACTGTCACTGCCGTGCTTTAAAAACGGCAATCTACTTTTTAGGAGAATAAAATGGCTGTAATTAAACCGATGATTCGCTCAAACATTTGTATCAACGCTCATCCGGTGGGATGCGCACGCGACACAGAGCATCAGATTGATTTCGCAATCGCACAAAAAGCAAGAAAAGGCATCAAAAGTGCAAAAGAAGGCGGATATGCCCCAAAAAATGTCCTCGTGCTTGGTTGCTCAACAGGATACGGATTGGCAAGCCGAATCACGGCAGCTTTTGAATACGGAGCCGACACAATCGGCGTTTCTTTTGAAAAAGAACCAACTACAACAAAAGGTGGAACTCCAGGTTGGTACAACAACAAAGCATTCGACCGGGCAGCAGCAAAAGCTGGTCTTAAATCAACTACATTCAACATGGACGCTTTCAGCGACGAGTGCCGTCAGGCTGTTATCGATGAAGCAAAAAAATGGGGCGTTAAATTCGACCTCATTGTCTACTCGTTGGCTTCACCTGTACGAACTGATCCAGACACAAAAGTAATGTATCGTTCAGTAATTAAACCAGTAGGAAAGGCTTACGGTGGTTGGGCAATCGACATGATGACCGAAAAACTCAGCACCCTTGAGGCACAGCCCGCAGAAGGTGATGATATCCAAAATACTGTCAAAGTCATGGGTGGCGAAGACTGGGAACGATGGATGAAATATCTTTCAGATGCTGATCTTTTGGCGGAAGGTGCCCGAACAGTCGCATATTCTTACATCGGACCAAAATATTCTCAGCCAATTTACCGCGATGGTACAATCGGTGAGGCCAAAAAAGACCTTGAAGCCCGCGCAAAAAACATCGACGCAAGTCTTAAAAAGATTGGCGGTGCGGCTTATGTCTCAGTTAACAAAGCTCTCGTAACCCGCTCAAGTTCAGTCATTCCTGTAATCATGCTTTACCTCGGCTGTTTGTTCTTGGTTCAGAAAAAAGCCGGAACACACGAAGGCTGCAAAGAGCAGATCGACCGACTCTTCCGTGAACGACTTTACACCGCTGACAAAAAAGTTCCGACAGACAATGAAGGCCGAATCCGCATCGATGATCTTGAACTTAAACCAGAGATTCAGGCAGAAATCGACAAGCACATGGAAGCCATCAATCAGGACAATGTCCGCGAGCACATTGATATAGAAGGAATCCGCAAAGACTTCCTCAACATCAACGGTTTCGCAGTTGACGGCGTTGATTACGAAAAAGACATCAGCGACATGACAGCCATTGACTAATAAAAAAAAGGGGAAAGTTGACTCAAACTTTCCCCTTTTTTTTATTGTGCAATTCCCCTAAATTCAGAAATTGTCTTAAATCCTTTTTGCTTCATGTAATCCTTTAGACCGCGTATAATCTCAAGCATAGTGTTGGGATTTGAGAAAGTCGCCGTTCCCACTTGGATTGCGCTTGCTCCTGCCATAAGGAATTCAACGGCATCTTGCCAACAGGAAATGCCGCCCAAGCCCACCACAGGAATTCTCTCGCTTTCAGGGAGTTTATTCATAGCCTGAACCAAATCGTAGACCATACGGAGGGCGATTGGCTTTACCGCAGGTCCTGAAAATCCCGCACGGATATTGTCAAAGACAGGTCGGCCAGTGTTCAAATCAATTGACATAGCCTGGAAAGTGTTCACGAGGCTGAGTGCGTCTGCGCCCGCTTCCCGAACTGCCATGGCAACACCGATTAAGTCCGGCGCGTTTGGAGTGAGCTTTACCATGAGAGGCTTTTTTGTCACTTCACGAACGGCTTTTGTGACTGTGGAAGCAAGCTCACAATCCATACCAAAGCCCATTCCGCCAGCCTTAACATTCGGGCAGCTGATGTTCAACTCAATCATAGGAACAGCTGTCTTTTCCAGCAATTTCGCGCCCTCAACATAAGTTTCGATGGAAGAGCCAGAAAGATTTGCAATGGTGACAGGCTTTAACTCCAGCATTGATGGAAGCTCATGCTCAATGAAATGCTCGATTCCTGGATTTTCAAGTCCGATAGAGTTTATTAAACCCGATGGAGTTTCGACAAGGCGGGCTCCCGTGTTGCCAGGTCGTGCCTGCAAGGTAAGTCCTTTTGAGCAAATTCCGCCAAGACCGTTCACATCGAAAACGCTGGCATATTCTGAGCCGTAGCCGAAAGTTCCGCTGGCCGCAATTACCGGATTGGCGAATTTTACGCCCGCAACTTCCACGCTCAAATCAGGCTCAAAATCCGAAGCAGGCTTTTCACTTCCGAAAATCGCCTTGTATTTTGGCGGCTCAAACTGCAAGATTTCGCCCTTGAAAACCGGGCCGTCTTTACAGCAGCGTTTGTTTCCTTCTGTTGTGGTGATTGTACAGCCAAGACATGCTCCCACGCCACAGGCCATGTTTTTTTCCATGCTGAGGAAAGACTTTACTCCCGCTTCAAGGCAGATTTTCTGCACATAAGCCAGCATAGGAGTGGGTCCGCAGGCATAAAGCACCGTGTAGCCCTTTTCTTTGAGGGTCTGGGCTGTGAGTGCGGCTGGCAACATTCCGTGAATGCCCGCTGAGCCGTCATCTGTAGTAATTTTTAGCTCTGCCGCATCCACATATTCAAGACCATAAGAGCCGCTTTTAAAAGAAGCGAAAAAGTCATAAGATTTTGGCTCAAGCGTTGAGGCAAAGCCCGCCACTGGAGCCACGCCGATTCCGCCGCCAACGATACAAACTTTGTCAGTTTTTTCGGGAGTAGGGAAAGAATTTCCCGTTGGGCCAATCAGTTGGACTTCTTCATTTTTTTTGAGACCGCAAATTTCCTGAGTTCCCTTTCCTTTTTTGAGAATGAGGAATTCAATGTGAGCCGCTTCCCCAGCCTTCCGCGCCATATAAACGCTGATTGGTCGTCCCAGCAAAAGTCCGGTTTTTGCCGCCCTAATAAGATAAAACTGCCCCGGAATTGGAACAGGAATATCATCTGAGCCAGTGGATAAATCTGCCACCATGAGGACTTTGAGATTCCAAACGCTTCCAAAAGGAACCGCGCCTGGCACGACAGCACATTCAGTTACAAGTCCTTTTCCAAAAATCGGAAGCGGCTCGCCTTTACAATCAGTCAACTGTTTCATTTAATTTCCTTATTACAAACCAAGAGCCTTTTTGGCTCCCAGCAAGTCCGCTGTTGAGTCACGACAAGCCTTTCCTGCCGCGTCAGCGATGTCTTTCAGGCAGAGAATGCCCTTTTCGCGAGATTCAGCAAGGGATTCGTCCTTTTTCCAAGCGCACAGAATGCCCCGGCTTGAATTTACCGTGCCGCCCGCCTTATCAAGCAAAGTCGCCGCAATTCTGGCCGCACCACCCTGAGCGCCGTAACCCGGAATCAAGAAGAATACATCAGGATATGCATCGCGGAGGGCGCGGGCATCGCTTTCTTCGGTACAGCCGACAACTGCTCCCACTGGCGAGCAAGTCTGCTCTGGGTAAAGTGCCTTGAATTCCGCGCTGATTCGCTCCAATTCGCTTCCTGTTTTGTCGAGGACACGGCCACCAGCCTTCAATTCCTGCTGCTCAATATCGACCATGCCGGGATTTGAAGTGCGCAAAAGAACGAAAATGCCCTTTCCCCCCTGCTCTCCGACCGGTTTGCAATATTCAGTGAAGGGCTTTAAAGTGTCAAAACCCATGTATGGATTGATTGTGATGATGTCCGTTTCAAAATCGCTGCCAGAGCCAAAATGAGCGCGGGCATAAGCCTTTGCCGTATCCGCAATGTCGCCCCGCTTAATGTCACTGATTGCGATAAAGCCCGCCTCGTGAACGGCTTTGATTGTCTCAATGTAAGCCTTCAATCCTTCGATTCCCATTGCCTCATAGTAAGCAATCTGAATCTTAAAACAGCAGGCAGATTTGTCGCTTGACACCCGCTTAATGATTTCTTTGTTGTAAGCCAAAACCGCCTCGACTGGAGAATCAAAGGCTTTGAGTACGGACTCAGGAAGATAAGACGGATCCGTGTCCAAACCAACGCAAAGCGGCCCATTTTTCAAAGCCGCTTCCTGTAATTCTTGCATAATATGTTTCATAATTTCTAATTCCTTATTGTTAATTCCTAACTTACAAGCCTCTCGCCCAAGGATATGTGCTCAAATAGGGATCCGGCTTGATAGCAGAAGGAGTAGCCCACACTTCATCAATTAGCCCCTTGTTGTTGATTTTTCCGATTCGGACTTGCTTGTACAAGTGCTGGTTTCCGCCATCAATTGTAACGATTCCTTCAGGGGCGGCAAAACTCAATCCCTTCGCCGCAACACGGACAGCCTCAACATCAAAACTTCCCGCTTTTTCGCAAGCAGCAGCCCACATATAAACCGCGATATAAGCAGCTTCGATTGGGTCTCCGGTCATGCGGTCTTCACCATATTTTTCTTTATAATCACTGACGAATTTTTCGTTGCGGGGAGTTTGCGTAGTCTCATAGTAATTCCATGATACCAAATGACCTGAAAGATTATCCAAGTTCATTTTTGCAACTTCTTCTTCAGCAATGGAAAAACTCATAACCGGAATTTTACTTGAATTAATTCCTACCTTTGCAAGTGCCGCAAAGAAAGCCACATTTGAATCGCCGTTAAGAGAATTAAGAATGACATCAGGTTTTGTCTTTTGGATTTTTGCGATAATATCAGAAAAATCAGTTCCACCCATTGGAACATATTCTTCTCCGACACAATCTCCGTCAAGTTGAGCAAGTTGAGCCTTGATAATTCGGTTCGCCGTGCGGGGGAAGACATAATCGCTTCCCACAAGGAACATGCGCTTTCCGATTGTCTCAGCGCAATAATCGACAGCTGGCACAATCTGCTGATTTGGAGAAGCACCCATGTACATGATGTTGGGGCTTGCTTCCATTCCTTCGTACTGAACTGGATACCAAAGGAGATTGTATAATTCCTCAAAAACCGGCTTTACCGCCTTTCGTGAGGCACTTGTCCAGCAACCAAAAACCGTGACGACTTTATCATTCTGAATCAAATCCCTCGCCTTCTCTGCGAAAACCTGAGGGTCACTGGCACCGTCTGCCTGAATTGCCACAATTTGTTTACCGAGAACGCCGCCATTTGCGTTGATTTCTGAAATAGCAAGCAACTCTGAGTCTCGCACAGATGTTTCAGAAATCGACATTGTACCTGAGAGCGAATGCAGAAGTCCGACTTTTACGGTCTCTTCTTTTTTTTCATTACATGAAATGAGTAGAAATGCGGAGAGCACACAAATCATTCCAGTTTTTAAAAGTTTCATATTAGACTCCTATTTTATAACCTCGTAGGTTGTCATTATACCTTTACCTTTGATGTCACATTCCATTGGTTGTGTGAATTTGACATCTGAATCCTTGAGATGGTCGAACACAGCCTGACTCACTCGAATTTCTCCTGGATTGCAAGCAGATTCCATTCGGCTCGCTACATTGACAGTGTTGCCCCATACATCATACAAGAATTTCGTCTTTCCGATAACACCCGCAGTTACAGGCCCACAGTTTAAGCCTATTCTCATGCGGAATTGAATTCTCGCACTCTGATTATAGTTTGCCAAATCTGCATACATGCCTTTTGCAAATTCAACCATAACTCGTGCATGGTCTTTGTTCGGACTCGGTAAACCACACGCCGCCATGTAAGCATCTCCAATTGTCTTGATTTTTTCGACACCCATAGCTTTCGCCCTAATGTCAAAAAGCGTGAACAAATTGTTGAGAGCATTTACTATTTCTTCAGCCGTGTGATTGCTCGAAACTGTCGTAAAACTTACTATATCAGAGAACAAAAGCGTGACATCAGAAAAGCTTTCAGCAACAGAATGCGTTCCGTCTTTTAACTCGTCTGCAATTTTGTCAGGGAGAATTGCGCGAAGCAACTGGTCAGATTTGTCTTTCTCAGCTGCAAGTTCCACAGTACGCTCGCGAACCATACCCTCAAGCCGGATATTCTCAAGTTTTATAGCCTTTTGCTTAATATAGAAGACTGCGACAATAATCGAAACAAGAACAATTACAAAAACAATCCAGAATATCGGCATCTGATAGAAATAAGGCTTCTGAACAAAGAGCATGGCCTCAGCTTCTTCTGAATACAAGCCCTCGCCATTAATCGCCATGACAAGAAAAGTGTGCTTTCCTGGATTGATATTCGTATAAGAAACGGTACGATTTTTACTCGGTGCGCTGAACTGCTCTTCAAAATTGGTAAGCTGATGCTGGAACTGAATTCGTTCAGGAGCGTCAAAACTAAGACCCGTAAACTTAATCTCAACACGCTTGGTTCCAGGTTTTAAAACAAATTCCTGAGATTTATTTTTGTATTCCACATTGTCGATTATAACGCTTTCAATATGGACGAGAGGCATCACTGGGTTTTCACGAACTTTAATTGGATCATAAACTGCAAACCCATCAACCATCGTAAACCAAAGCCGGCCATGAGAATCACAAATACTTAGCGCTGTAGAGGTAACTCCGTCAGAATCAAGGCCGTCATTCCGATTGTAATATTGAAGCGTCGTAATACGCTCACCTGAAAGGGAAACATCCAGCAATTCTTTTTTATCAACGGAGGCAATTCCGTAGTTGCTTGTAATCCAAAAAGCTGATGAAGTATCGGGAATAACCTGGAACACGGAGTCAGTACCTAATCCGTTATCTGAATTAATATTCTGGAAATCTTTGGGAAGAGAGTGAGCAGAGTCAAAATTTTTGCAATAACTGATACCACTTCCGGTACAAATCCAAAAATCTCCTTCCTTATCTTGCATGATTTTAAAAACTACATTTCCGATAAGCCCATCTTCTGAGGAAATGTGATTGATAATAGCTTCGTTTTTCATAAGATAGATGCCACCGCCGTCTGTTCCAATCCAAACGATGTCATTAGAATCTTTATGAATACACATTACATATTCGTTTTCAAGACCGTCAATCTGTTTGAATGTATTAACAGAACCGTCTGCGTGAATAATACTCAAGCCTGTTGTCGTTCCGACATAAAACTCATTAGGAAAAGTCTCAACTGCAACTCTGACTTTGTTTCCTGCAAGACCGTTGTCAGTGGTCCATGTTTTTATTTCTTCAGTCCGCGGATTAAAAAGAATCTGACCTGGCTTTGTGTAACAACTGACAAGAATTTCATTTTTTCCTGTTACGCCAACATGCCGTACACGAATATTTTGAGTAAATTCCGTAAGTTTATTTTTTATTTCTTTTTCACCAACATAGCAACGAACGCCCTTATCCGTACCAATCCACACTCTGCCGACAGAATCCTCAACAATTGCATTAGCGGTAGTTCCAAGCTTTGTAACACTGAATTTGCCATGAGTCAGCTTTCCGACGCCGTTTCTGTCGCTTGCAAGCCAAATGTTGCCTTCACGGTCGCGGATAATTCTGTTGACTTTAGCTCCGCGCAAGTCTTTATCATTTGAATCTTCAAATACACCATTGTGGAAAGAAATAAGACCGTGTTCTGTTCCAAACAACATAGTGCCGTCTGACATAACATACATTGACCATGTAGAGGTGTTATCAAGAATCGTGTTTGTCTCTAATCTTTTGATTTCAGAATTATTTATATACAAAAGACCACTTTCTGCCATGCCAAGCCAAAACGCACCGTTCAAATCTTGTACAATCGAACTTGCAAAATACTTCCCATCAGAATTGTGCGCAAAAAACTCATCAATTTGTGGAAGAGTGTGAAAAAGCCCGTCTGAAAACAGAAAAAGTCCGTTTTCATTGGAGGTAATAAGCCATACTCGACCAGCCGTATCACAATAGAAGGCAACAGCGATAATTCCCTTTGAGACAGTACCTGCCTGAAACTGAGGCGTAATCAAATGACCTTTCGGCGTAAGATAGACAACGCCTGCTGCCGTTCCAATCCAAATATTTCCGACTTTATCTTCACACAAGGCACGCACAGAATTATTCGGCAGACCGTTTTTAGTAGTGTAGACTTTTGCAGTGCCATCTGGAAGAATTTTATGCACGCCCTCATCGTTTGAACCAAGCCAAATATTGCCTTGAGAATCTTCGAGAATCGTACGCACAGAAGAAAACTTATAATCATTTCCGCGGGCGCGCCGTATAGTGTTAAATTCAACTCCGTCAAAACGAACGAGTCCTTCGTATGTTCCTATGTTAAGATATCCATCACGCGTTTGCAAAACATCGGTTGCAGTCGTTCCAGTCAATCCGCCGAACGCACTCCAAGTCTGATAAACATAGTTGTCAAGATATGTTTTTTGTGAAAAAGCAAGAGAAGCAACAAAAAAGAGAGGAAATAAAAATAATCTTTTTTTCATTCTTTATATTATAAAGAGAATTATCACAATTCACAATGAAAAATTTAAGCCAATGTAAATAAAAAAAATTCCGATAATTAAATTATGACTACACGAAAAGCCGTTTTCTTTACTTTTGCATTTTTTCTCTTTGTACTGACTGTTCCGCAACTCTGCGCTCAAAATGAAGTTTCCATGTCGCCCAGCGAGGCAGCCGTGAATCGACAAAAACTTGTCGAATACTCAAAACAATTCATTGGAAAACCTTATGTCTCCGGGGGAATTGGTCCCAATTCTTTTGACTGTTCAGGACTTATTTTTACAGTCTCAAGGGAAGCTATCGGAGTTCAGCTTCCAAGAACCACACGGGCGCTTTTCAACTTTTGTAAAGATGTTGATGATAAAGAGCGTGAGGCAGGAGATTTAGTCTTCTTCAAGACAACTTCCAGCGGTGAAGTTTCGCATGTAGGTCTTTATATAGGCTCAAATCAATTTATTCATGCGGCAAGCGATGGCCCAAATACGGGTGTTATTATATCATCCCTAAAAGAATCATATTGGAAATCTCACTATTACTGCACAAGACGATACCTTCCGGCTTCAAATTCAGAACTTCTTGCTGACACAAAAACAAAATCAAGCGAAAAAGCAAGTGGAGCAAAATCGGCCGAAAAATCCTCTTCTGGAGAAAATTCTTCGTCATATACATTCGTTCGTTCTGACGGGGATTCTTTCCTCCAATCACTTATAGTTGACGCTTCCCTATCCCTCGACTGGAGTTTTTTCACCTCAGAATATTTTCGTCTCAACTGTCGTGGCGGCAATTCCATGATTCATGCCCGATATGCAGGAAAAACCATACAGCCAGGAGTGGGAACATACATCAGATTTGATGCCGGAACCGGGAATTTTCAACTTCCCCTTGTAGTCAGCCTTACCTTCAATGAATATGTCAGGATTTTTGCAGGACCAGTCTTTGCCCTGGGAAATGCTAGTCTCCCCGGCGATTCTGACCGAAAAATTGAAAATTCATTTTTTCCAGGTATTCTTGGTTTGTGTTTCAGCACCCCTTCTCTCAAAATTGGAAAAACCTTCTTGTCTCTGGTGCAAGATATCCATTACACTGTTTTCAACGACACCGATGGAAGCGCATTGCCGCTTTCAAAAAGCATTCCGAGCGGACTTGTTTTATCGACCGGCTTGCGTGTAACTCTCCCTTTGAAAGGTGTTTTTTAAATATATGAAAGCATTTATTTTACTTTTGACATGTTCTATTCTCTTTTTCTCATGTAAGCCACAAATTTCTATAAAAGCTGGGACTTCTGATGATGCGACAATTTTCTTCTCAACAGGATTTTCTGAAAGTACCGCAAAAACTCTCAAAAGCGTAAGCGGTTCAGATATGGACGCTCCTCTTTTTAATAAGGACGATGTTCTTATGCTTTTAAAATCAGCGGGGGCAATAAATACAAGCGCGACGCTTCCAAACCAAAATGAAATCACAACAATCGGAACCTTGCCATCACTTCAAAATCATCCTCTTTCTCAGGCAGGCTTAATTACTAAAAATCAAAAAAAACTTAGCCTTACGCTGGGACCAAAACAAATAACTGCATTTTACGAACTCTTAACGGAAGACGCCAAAGCTTATCTCGACTTGATGATGATTCCTGCGCTTATTGGCGAAACAATGTCCGTTAAAGAATATCGTGAATTACTATCATCAATGTACGGACCTTCCTTCGCAAATGAAATCGTAGACGGTAAGTTGACGATAAACCTTTCTTCGCCAAATGGAAAAACAAAAGTTGAGGAAACGCTTAATCTTGGAGAACTCCTTACCGCAAATGAAGAAAAATCCTGGTCAATTACTTTTTAGTCATGCAGAAAGCAGAAAGAACCGCCGTTGACAAACCGACAAAAACCGTAAGCCCCAGCATGTGCACTGGGGGAAAAGTTGAAATCGCCAGCGCGCCAAACGAGAGTGCCGTCGTCACAAATGATAGCAAAATCGCAAAAGTATTAAGGCTAGAATTCTCTGACTCTGTTTTTTGACTTCCTTCAATCGCATAAATAATGTAGTCTAAGCCCAAGCCAAAGACTAAAACAAGAGCTGTAACAGGGAAAAAACTCAGGTGAATTTTACAGAGAATTAAAATCGCTGTCGTAACAAGCGTAACAATCAGGGGAATTGCCGCGATTTTCAGAACAAGCTTGGGACGATAACAGAAAAATAAAATTCCAAGCACGAAAACAAAGGCAAGGGCAAGCGTCAAAATCATGGATTTTGAGAGGATGTCGAGCTGGGAAGAAATATCCTTCACTTTGTTTACGAAAAATACACCGTCAGTCTGAGCCGCAAATTCACGAAAGAATTGCTCTTCTTCACCCTTTGCATGCAAGGGAAGCAGGCAAGAATAATAAGAACCGTCAATCTCACCAATCCATAAATTCGAAATCGCTTCACGAATTGCTGACGGAAGATGGCCGCCATTAAGATGGATAAAAGAATTTTCTAACGAGCGATAACTGTTTATATAATCCGTAACAAATTTTTCTGTTTCCAGAGGACTTTCTGCCAGACCAAGCGCATCATACTGATCTCCGGCAAGGGGCAAAAGTTTTTCCGCCGCGTGATAATTCTCAGCCTGCTTTTTCTCGGAAGGAATAAATTGACTGAGCGAGAGGAAAGTTCCAAGTTTTTTTTCATCTACGCTTTTCGTGAGGAAATTTGAAAGCTCTTCGTTTTTTTGGAGAAGGGCTTCTTCTGAATCTGCCTTAAGGATAAAATACCAGCCGCTAGAGCCAGTGTTCAGGACTTGTGCCGAAGTAATCTCATTTTGAAGCATATTCTGAGACATTGAGTACAATTCCTGAATATTATTTTGGATTCTGAAAGAACGGTAGTTAATACCTATAATGATAATAGAAAAAATCACCAGTAAAAGCGGGATAAAGCGACATTTTGTGAATAGATTCGGAATGGATGCCAGCTTGCTCTCTTTTTTCGAGGGCATTGGCAGGATTGGGTATAATGCGACTACCGACAGATAGGCTGTTGCCAGACCAAAAAACAAAAATACACTCACTTGTTTTAAAAGCGGGAATGGCGCAAAAAAAAGCGCGGCGAAACAAATCTCTGTAGAAATGAAGCCAAGCGTAATTCCGCGAAAAATATGTTTCCGAACGGCAGGGCCAGAATCACAGTCAGGATTTGCCTTCCAGTTCACAAAGTAATGAATCGAATAATCAAGGCATGTTCCGATAAGCGTTGTACCGAACACAAAGGTAAGAACATGGATTCCGCGGAAAAAAAGCAGAGTCGAGACAAAGCCCATTCCGCAAGAAAAAGTAACTGCAAAAGCCGAGACGAGTGCTGGCAAAAATGACCGGAAAATCCATAAGAAAACAAGCACAATTAAAATAAGCGAAACCGTTGAGATGACAGAAATTTGCGCCTGTGCAGAAGTTGAGCTTTCATAACTATGGAAAGGAACTCCGGAGAAAATAAAATCCAGATTGTCATTTTGGGCTTCTTTTAAAATTTCACAAGCCGAATATAAATTCCTGACTGTGCTTTTTTTACTTGCAAGGGCAGCACCTTTTTTAGAGACAGTTCCTCGAATCAGGACAAAAAATGCTCCGTCTTTTTCGCGGGAAAGCACATTATCACGAAGAGCCATATTAGTTGCCGAAACAGCACCGTCTTCTAAAAAATGTCGCAAGGAGCGTTCTGAAAGTAAAAATGGATCTTCATCAATAGTAGACAAATCCGAAAAAGAAAATGCGCCATAGACAGTCATGAGCGCATCTTCCGCTATTTGGGAAGCATTTCCCTCTTCAAGCAAAGCACGGGTCTCTTCATCAAGAAGAAAAAACCGATTTTCATGAAGCCATGCAAGCATTTCAGAAACCGAATCTGAGTCAACATAAAGCGAAAGGGAGTCAAAATAATTCGGATTCACATTTCCGTCCGAACCTACATACGAAAAATACAGCTTTTCTGCGGCGGATTTTGCGCTTTCAAAAGAATCAGACTTCACGAGAATCGTAACGGCCCGGCTTGTTTTCTCGGCAAGAGCAGAATCTGCTTTTTGAACTTCACGCAGCGATGAAGATGGCGGAAGAATATCAAACAAACTCGTTGCAAAAGTAATTTTTGGAGAAAAAAACAGTGAAACCAAAAACGAAAACAGAATTACAAAATGAAAGAAAAGCCAACAGGGAAAAAATTTTCTCATAATTTAAAAAACTCTTTTTCTTCATCGCTGAGTTTGTCAGGGTAAGTCTGGTTTGAAAATTCATAGCGGACAAAGTCTCCGCCGGACTCATGAATCGTCATCGTATCGATTGAAATCCTTCCGGCCATTTCGATTTCCTCAATAAAATTTCTGACAGAGGAATTTTTCGGAACCAAGTTAATATTCCAGTTGTCAACGGAGCCAATAAATTCCACCTCAAAATTCTCGATAAGGATTTCGGCATTTCCCGTAAAAACAGATGACAGGACTTTCGCAAACTGTTCAAATGTTGCGTTTGAATTTGAGCTGAGCACAGATTTTTTTCCTTTTGCATTCGTCTGAACTATCGCAGATTTTGTCATTGCCATTGAAGAATAGTAGGGCTTTTCGGTCTGCCAGAGAATGCCGTCATCAGCGGAAACTATGAATGTTCCTGTAGAAACCATTTCGCGCTTGATTCGTTTTATGAGCTTATTTTGCTTGAAATCTCCTTTTGTGATTTTGTTTGAGGAAATTGTTGCACACACTTTTATCAAGTTTTCCTTGTCTTTCTCAAAGGATTTAGAATCACTTGCCTGAGAAAAAGAAAAATTTACGGCAAAGACTGCTAACAGAAGAATAAAAATCAAAGGACGCAAAAAAAATTTGTTTTTCATCAGTTAAATCCTCCCTGCGCAAGGAATTTCTCGACTTTTTCCGTCCAAATTTTCGGGCAGACAAATTGCGTTTCGCCAGTCACGGCATTTACACACATTTGGGAAACAGAGCCTCTCGTGGTCAATTCCCCGTTTTTTGCATTGTAAAGCTCAAAATCTATTTTTATCATATTTTCATATTCAACAAGAATTGCCTTTGCGCGGCAAAAATCTCCAAAGCGAAGTGAGCGCATATATTTACATTTTACTTCTGTAACAGGAAAGAGATAGCCAGATTCTTCCATAGCGATGTAGTTGTAGCCGATTTTATCGAGAAGGGCACAGCGGGCGCGCTCAAAATAATTGATGTAATTTCCATGCCAGACAATGCGCATGGGATCACAATCGTTAAAATCAACTTTGAATTCAATTTCTGCAGATAAACATTCTGGCTTCATTTTTACTCCTATTTTACGCTCATTTTAAATACGCCGTCCCAATCTTTTGGAGGTGGATTCGTCTTGAAATGATTTATCCTATCTAAAAACACCACAGAGGGCAAATCGTTATATTTTAATGCACATTCAGAGAAACATTCTTCGCTATCAGCCCATTTTTGCTTACGGTAGAATTCCAAACCTTTTTCAAAAAGATTTTTTATCTCATTGAGTTTTCCGTCCGCATTATTTTTTGTCGCCTGACTTTTTTGCTGCAAAATCTCATAAATTCTGACCGGCTCGGTTTTTCCCTTAACAGTAATGAAATCCAGCTCACGGCAAATGAACATTCCCCGCAATTTTTGATAGACAGCGTCCGATATGATTGACTTTGAGCCGTAAGCCTTGTTCGCACTTTCAAGGCGGGCCGCAAGATTCACCGTGTCACCGATTGAAGTAAAATCCTTTCTCGTGCGCGAACCAACCGGCCCGAAAGTAACATTTCCTGTGTTGATTCCGATTCCAATCGAAACATAAGTCAAGCCCGACTCCATAGAAAGCTGCTGTTGCTCACGCATTGCCGCACGAATTTGCATTGCCGCCTTGCAAGCGTTGATTTCCTTTCGCGGACCTGCAAAAAATGCCATCATCTCATCGCCGACAAATTTATCGATATCGCCTTCATTATCAAGGATAATCTGCGTTTCTATATCAAGGTAATGATTGAGCAGTTCGACAACTTTCTTTGGCGGAAGACCTTCACAAAGCGATGTGAATCCTCGGATATCCGTAAACAAAAAACACAGTTCGCGGGAAGTCGTGCTTTTTTTCCCGCTTTCATCCCCGGCTTTTTCGGCATGTTGCAGCGTCGAGAAGGAGACATAAGGCATAATTCCTTTGATAAGACCCACCATCTCGCCGATTTCAAGGGACAAATCTTTTATTTCGTCATTGGTTTTGATAGTATCAGAGAATTTCACCGCCGTATTGGCATTTTTTGCCGTTCCGCTGAGCAATTTTTCGATTGAGCGGGAAGTCTTTCGGACATTTTTACGGAGGAAAAGCAAGGGGTTGAAGATGAAATCCGCAAGAAGAATCGAGAAAACCACCGCCAGATACAGGAAAATCGTGATAATCGTAAAGATAAAAATCTTTGTGCGGAAATACTGACGCATGAGAACTTGCTGCCTGTAAGTGACGATTGAAAATCCAATGAGTTTTCGCCCTGCTTTCCGCGCAAGCGTAATCGGGTAAATGTATTTGCAGGTTTTGTTCGCCTTGTTGAAGACATATTCTTTTTTGTAGGCTCCGCTTTTATATCGTTTGAGATAATCAACTGCCTGCTCATTTGTAAGTGTTTTTTCTGACTCATCGATTTCTTTTGGCTTTCCTGTAGTGTAGGCAAAAACAGAAAAATCAGGAAGTTCCGTAGCAGGTTCCCAATTCTCAATATAAACGACAGGCTCGCTCTTTCCGTAAATGATGATGTCAATCCGCTCAAAAGGCGTTTCTGCATATTCGTTCGTAACGCGCTGCTCCTCAAAAAAGGTCGCGATTTTGTCGTATTTGCCTTCGGCTGAATCGTAAACTGCCGCCGTCTGCTCTGCCTGCGCGCGCCCCACATCGCTCACCGCCTCGGTAAACATTTTTTTGTAGCTGTTCAAAATCAGAAGCATGAACGCGAGCAAAATGACAATGATAAGCCCGGTAATGACAAAAGTGAATTTAGTTTTGATTGAAAGACGGCGCACCCGATGCTTGACATGAGTTTGCAAAGCAGAAAAACCTTCTTTCGTAAAAAGAGTCGATGCCTGAAGGTCGGGGGCTTTTTCGGCATCATCCTCCCGCATTTTCAAGAATTCCACATATTCGGAATTCGTTTTTCGGAGATAAAAAATGCCATGAAAGGAATAATAAAGATGAGCGAAGAAGGCAAAGAAAAAAGTCAGATAAATATAAGACGGAAGATGCAAAAACCAGGCAAAGCAATTCGCATTCGCCACGAGAGAAACCGCGCCACAAAACAAATAAATGGAAAGACTTGAAAGCGTAAAGGCATAATTCAACTTTCGAAAGTCACAAGCGCGCTTTTTTTCTAAGATAAATGCCGTAACCGAAAAAATCACAGTACATGGGAGAAAATAAATGAGCCACAAAAGAAGGCGGGCAAATCCGAATGCAAGATTTAAATGTGAGTCAAATGGAATTTTAAATGCCAGAATATTTGCGGCTGATGAAAATGAATCCGTATTCTCGTACAGATTTATTGGCGCCATCGTAATAGGAGCGAAGAAAAAAAGAAGAAGTGCCGCAAGCGGTAAAAAATATTGAATATATTCCTTTGCACGGACTTGAAATTGCTTGTCCTTAAAAAAAATTCCCTTACCCACGATTAAAATAGTATCAAATTTATTTGCTTTTCGCTATCATTCTCCCATGAAAAATCACGAATCCCACGGCAAGCACGACAAAATCGACATCCTTTTTGAAGACGAATATATCTGCGTCATAAACAAACCGGCAGGTCTTCTCAGTGTTCCGGCCGGCAACAATAGGTCAAAATCAGCAATCTCAATACTCGAAAAAATCATGAGGGGGAACGGAACATACTCTGCAAAACACCGACCCTTTGCCGTCCACCGCCTTGACCGTGAGACAAGCGGCGTAATGATGTTCGCCCTTTCAGAATTTGCGCAGAAAAAAATCATGGATTCATGGCACAAAATGGTTAGTGAGAGGCTTTACCGCGCTGTGGCAGAAAATCCGCGGAATCCCAAAAAAATCCTCCCAGATTCGGGCTTGATTGACGATGATTTGGCTTTCAACGCCTACAATGTGGGTTTCGTTCCAAAAAAAACTGATGCTGACGCTGACTCAAAAAAACTTAAAACCGTTCCCGCACGAACTCACTTCACGACGGTTTTCCGAGGAAAAACCCACACGCTCTTTGAACTTTCCCTAGACACTGGCAAAAAGAATCAGATTCGCGCTCACCTTGCATCAAAAGGCTACCCTCTTGCAGGCGATAAAAATTATCGCGCACGGACAGACCATTTTTCACGACTCTGCCTCCACGCCCGCACCCTAGAATTCACTCACCCGTTCACGGGGCAGAAAATGCGTTTTGAAGTCTCCGAGCCAGCGGAATGGAAAATCTATGTGGAAAAATGCCGGGGCGTAAACCGCAGGTAAAATTAAAAAACTTTCTTTTGTTGACAGTATTGCGCCAATGGCGTAATATATAAATATGGAATTCATAGAAACGCCGATTTTTACAAAAACGATAACCGAGCTTCTTTCGGACGATGAGTATTCTGATTTTCAGAAATACCTCATTGAGAATCCTGAAAGCGGTGATGTCATAAAAGGCGGCTCTGGAATCCGCAAGGTCAGATGGAATCTTGCCAACCGCGGAAAAAGCGGAAGCATAAGAGTTATTTATTATTACAAAATCGTAAACAATCAGATTTTCTTGATTTATGTATACACTAAAAAGAAAAAATCTGATTTGTCTGAACAAGAAAAGAAATTATTCGGCGAAATAGCCAAGGAGTTTGCAAAATGAAAGAGAAGGAATTTGATTTCAACGAGTTTATGGAAAGCATGAAACAGGCTGTGGCAATCTCAAAAGGCGAAATGCAGCCGTCGAGAATGTTCGTTTTTTCCCCTATAAATGTAAAGGAAGTAAGAGAAAAAACAAATAAAAATCAAGAAGAATTCGCCAATATGATAGGCGTAAAAGTCGGAACTCTCCGGAACTGGGAGCAGGGAAGAAGAAAGCCAGACGGAGCGGCTCTGACCCTTCTTAAAATCGTTGCCGCAAACCCAAAATATGTGGAGCAGATTCTGCATGTTTAGACTAGAAACTCCCAGGTCAGAGAAAGGCAGACTGAGGCGAAATTCTACTCCGTATACGTACTTTTCCTACAGAATAAAATCAAACAGTCGAACTACAAGCTTATTACCGATACTTTCTCGTCTCTCCGCGGCGCGGGCTATAGCAGAAAAGCTAGGAGCAACGGGTTGCTTTTCTGTTCTGCTCATGACATATTTTCTTACAAAGAGGAATATCGGGTTCGGCGATGTTGGATTTGGGCTTTCGGTTGGCTGGTTCTTGGGGGATTGGCTTTGGATTCCCGCGTTGTTTTTGGCTTCATTGCTGGGGATAGGGTTTATATTATCAAAAAGGCAGTGTATACAATGTAAAAGGATTCCTTTTGTTCCGTTTGTGGTTTTTTCAAGTCTGTGCGTGGAATTTTTTTCTAATACTGGTTGAAAGTTTGTGACAGCTCTATCCCATCAATGGCAATTTGTACCACTACGCGGGGAACAATCCTGTCAAGTATACAGATCCAGATGGAAAAAATATCGATGATGTTCCGAGTGATACCCAACAATCAGCTGCATCTGATGAATATTTAGGAACTTCTAAAAAAATAACAATACGAGAACAGGGATGTACTTTAACGACATTCTATCGTATGGCAAAAGTTCTTGGGTATGAAGGAAGCCTTGCGGACGCTAATCAAGTTGCGCTTGATAATAATCTGTTTGATTACTGCAAAGATGATGATGCATATACTCTCCTGTCTCCCAAAAATGGTGCCGCTCTCGTAACGGCTTTGTGTGCAAAAGACGGCTACACTGTTATGTATGATTCCCATGCAAGTGGAAATGCAACGGACATGGCTAAAGCCATAAACAAGAAAGAAAATACTCCTGTGCGTTTTTTTGCAACAGCAAGATTGAAATCGGGGCATTCCGTAAGCATAAACGGCAATTCTGTGATAGCGAATGATATTACGGATATATCTAATGCACTTGGAGTTAAATATAACGACACTTCTAGTCGAGGACGACAAAATTCAAATGAAGATGCCCCTGTCCGTGTAGATTTCTTCAAGGTGATGCAGGACAATTGGGCAAGGAGAAAATAAAATGAAATTAATGAAAGTCTTTCGATTGTTTCTTGTATGCATGATTCTTGTTTCTTGCAATGATATTCCGGAAATTTCCTTCACAGAAGCACTGAAAGCCGAATATGGTTATGATTTCTTCCAAGAATTGGGCGTTCACGCAGTTCAACACAAAGAAAAACTAAAAAAAGCAGAATTCTTAGACATACGAAAAAATAATGAACTACCCACTCAAAGGATTTATTACGAAAAAGGACTGCCAGTTGAAATCGAATATTTGTCTGGAGATATTTCAGGAAGAGCAAAGTTAAATTATACGGATGCAGGAGAACTTTTGTGTAGGACTCAGATTTTTGGAAACAGTAAAGACACAACTGAGTTTGTATATAAAAATGACAAGCGCATTTGCTATGTGAACGATAATCTTGCCTACACAGAATACCTTTCATCTGTAAAAAATGAGCTTTTTCTCGAGAGAAAAAAAACGGGATATAAAAAGAGACTCAGAATAAAATATAAGCATGGGGTGGTTCAAGAATGGCAGAATGACAATCATAGATTTGTCTTCAACTATAAAAATGGGAAAATTGAGAGCTTGACGGATTATATACAACAAGGTCAATTTGGAGAACGCCTTTTTAATTTGTATGAAGTATTTTATGAAGGTGACTATATATCAGAAATTGATTTTTATGATTTTGATAGAAAAACTGGTGAACGGCAGATTGTAAGAAAAACTTTCTATACAAAGTATGATTCGCATGGGAACTGGACTGAGACTTATGTTCAAGGACGATATGACACTAAAAAGAAGAAAGATTTTAAGCGTATTTTTGAATATGAGGATTAATTTTTGTATAGTCTTTTTTTAATCTCTCGTGTATAGTGAAACTTTTCTCCTCCCCAACTCCCACAAATTGGCATTTGTCAGCCTTGCGGAGACTGAGTGGGGAATTTGGCAGAATTCCGTGCCGAATTCCCCGATTCCTGCCGAAAATTTTGTGAAGTGTGGTGATTCATTCTGATTTTTATGCTACAATGGGTTTCAAGGAGGCAAAAAAGGGCTTTTAGTTAGACAAATGGCAATTTGTACCACTACGCGGGGAATAATCCTGTACACTACATAGACCCTAATGGAAATGATATAAGAGAAACCTCATTGAAGAGCAAATCAATTGCGGCGATTGTTGGTGGAAGAGGTAGCATCGGTTTCGCAAAAGATAGTAATGGAGAACTTGCCGTATTTATAAAAGTAGAAGCAGGAATTGGTTTTGGCGGTGATATATATAAATTCGGAGATGTTTTAAAAACCTTTGAAAAAGTCGCAGATTTTTTATCAGAATTACAAATAGATTATGATGCAATAGACAATTTTATGTCTACTCCAAAAGATTCTGGACAAGGTAATTTTTCAGACCTCCCTAATTTGTTTGGAGTTTTTAGTTTTAAGCATGAAGATTTTTCATCATGGAATGGAAAAGTTCCGTCAGAAGCCGCTTTTATGCTTGGTGCTAATGGTGATAAAGAAGGTAATATTGAATTAACGGCAGGAATAACTGCTATTGCTGCAAGTTATTTAACTGAGGAAACTTTATATATAAATCTTTCTACAATAATGGATTATATAAAAAAAACAAACAAGGGAGATGACTAGAATATGTTTATACTAGGACTTGTAGTTGTGTTTTTTCTTATTTCTATTGTGCTTTTTACGATATTTATAACTTTCTTTCTTTTTTACATCTTCGCAAAGTATTCAAAAGACTTAAATGAATTAGGAGCGGATAAATTGTTGCTCTTAAACCCTTTTGTTTTTCCAGTAGAAAGAGTTCGAGAAATTATGAAGGAAAAGAGGGATAAAAAATTACAAAGGTATTTGAAAATAATTCATTTTTATAAATTATATACGCTAATTGGAGTTATTATTTGCGTACCCTGTATGTATTTTCTCGCTAATTCAAAACTTGGCTTAGAATGATTATCAGTTTTGTTGTTCATTTACAAAAAATGAAATGTGAGTTTTTGAGGTTCAAGGCAAACATGATGAGCGTAACATACCCCCACATCTAGCGTCCTCCGCCCGCCATTGGGCGGAGGCACTTCTTCCCACAAATTGGCATTTGTCAGCCTTGCGGAGACTGAGTGGGGAATTTGACAGAATTCCGTGCCGAATTCCCCGATTCCTGCCGAAAATTTTGCGAGGAGTGATGATTTATTCCGATTTCCGTGCTACAATAGGCTTCAAGGAGGCAAAAAGGGGCGTTTCGTTAGACAAATGGCAATTTGTACCACTACGCGTCCAATAATCCGGTACGCTATATAGACCCTGATGGGAATGAAATCGATGTTATTGGTGAAGATGGAATAACATATCGATGGGATAATAAAAAAAATGATTTTTACAATAAAAAGACTATTAAATATGGTACGGAGGATGAGTTTGTTAATTCTGTTAAAGAAAGTCTGATATATCTTAAAAATGGCAGTATATATGCTTCAAATATCATAAATTCTGTGTCAGAAAAATCAGAAATTGCAATTATAACCAAGAAAAGTAAAAATGGATTTATGATTTTTAAATCTAATCGAAAAAATATTTCTATACAATTTAACCCATACTTAGGTTGTGCAATAAATGATGAAACTGGCTCCTATGGAAGCCCCGCTATGTCATTGTTTCATGAAATTTGCCATGCATATAGCCATATTGTTGAGAAAAAGTTATTGGAACGCAATAGAGATTCATCTGTTGGAAACTGTTGGAAAAATGCAGAAGAAAAAAATGCGGTTCAAATGACAAATATAGCGTCTACTGACATCGGAGAACCTGTACGAAGGGACTATATTTCAGCGCGTCCGTTCCCGATGTATGATATAAAAAGATTTATAAATAAACAGTGAAAAATATGAATAAACTTCTGAAATACTCATTCCTTTTGTCATTTTCTTTCGTTTTGTTCTCATGCAAAAATTATGAATCGTTATGCAACAAATTTGAAAGTCAAATATCAGAAGTCCGATGGGTTACTATAAAAATTATAGAAAGTGGCTGGGCTTTTGAAGGGGACATTCCTGAAAAATTTTCCAATTATGAAAATCTTCTTTCAGAGGAAGAGTTACGCGCCTCAAACTGCGTGACAGTGGATCTGCCAGGAGAAAACATACAAACAAATTATTTCCTGGCACTTTTATATTCCGCAAAAAAAATCAATGCAAAGGATAATAAACCGAAAGTAAAAAATGCCGATGGATTAAAATGGTTTTGGCAAGAGGGAATCATAATAGATGTATATTATAATGATTTGAATCGCCCTAAAGATGTGTATGTTATGCAGAATGGCAAACATATTTTCTACAAAAAAGGAGAAGAAGACATTTATTACAAAATGCCTAGCGAAATACTAAATAAGTATCGCTTTTAGGACGGTAAGAATAATCTAAGTTAGTTTGCATCTACGCTACATATAGCGTGTTTTTTACTGTGTAAATCTTAGTTTGCCACTTCCCACAAATTGGCATTTGTGTGCCTTGCGGAGACTGAGTGGGGAACAACGCAAAAATTGGCAGTTAAAAATGTACAAATTCTTTCTGTTGTGCTATAATTCAAATCATGGAAGAAACTACGGAACGCCACATCAAGCCGGTTGACCAGCTCGTTTTCTCTGATGATTTCATGTTCGGGGCGGTCATGCGCGAGCCTGAAATCTGCAAGGGCGTGTTGGAGAGGCTTTTGCAAATCAAGATTGACCGACTGGCATATCCTGAGTTGCAGAAAGCAATCAGTCCGTTTTACACTCGCAAGGGAGTCCGTCTTGATGTATATGTCGCCGATTCAGACCGCGTTTTCGATGTCGAGTGCCAGACATACAAAATCGAGAGCATCGGAAAGAGAACGCGCTACTATCAGAGCATGATAGACATCGACAGCCTGATGAAGGGGGCGGACTATTCCGAGCTGAAGGAGAGTTTCGTCATCTTCATCTGTCTTGATGACCCGTTCGGCGCAGGACTTCCAGTCTACACTTTCAACCGAAAATGTTTGGAAGACGAGAGCGTGGAACTCGGAGACCAGACGCATCATCTGATTTTTCAACTGCGATGCGTATAATCGAGAGAAGAATCCAGAACTCAGGGATTTCCTTTCGTTCGTGAAGAGCAACAAGGCTGAGTCCGACTTCACAAGGGGGATAGAGAACATGGTACAGACAAAGAAATTCGAGCAGACATTCGTGAACGAGTACTTGGCATGGAATCTTCACGACCAAGATGTCCTAAAACGAGGAAAAGAAGAAGGTAGAATTGCTCTTAGTGTTGACCTTATAAAATCAGGTTTACTTTCAGTAAAAGATGCCGCTATAAAACTTGGTATGTCCGAAGCAGATTTGAAAAAGCGACTTTAATTACAATATCAACTTAAAAAATCGGCTCTTTCCTCAGAAAATGAGCCGATATGGAGAGCAAACAGGGGCGTTTCGTTAGACAAATGGCAATTTGTATCACTACGCAGGGAATAACCCTGTCAAGTATACAGACCCGGATGGAAGACAAAGTTATCCCACAGATGGCTCAGGAGCTCTAGCTGAACAATCGGAAGAATTAACATTTACATTAGTAGAAGCTTCTAAAAATCCTGGAACTAGAGCAGCAATTGCTTCTGTTATCTTAAAATTTTTTACGCCTCTTTTTATTGTTGGATTCTGTCTCACGCTGCAAGGGTCTTCTATTTCTCCGACTCCTGCATTGCCTCCAAATTATAGCATGGATTCTAATGGTAATATCCGTGCTCCTAATGGAACAAACATTGCAACTATAGATCAGGCATATAAACATGCAGAAGGATGTTCTGATTGGGCAGATGTTGATGGCTGGGGGAAAGGAACATTTGACAATGAAAACGCCTCTCTGTTAGATCATTTTGATAGACATGGTGCTGAGGTTGGTGCTACAACTCCTGAACAATATTTAAATAAGGCTAAAGGTTTTGCTCAAAATCTAAAAGGGTGTCATAAACGACCTAGCTATAACAAAAAAACTGGAGAATTAACAGGTATTAGATATACGAAAAATGGAAAGTATGTGATTCTTGATATAAATACTAAAGAAATATTATCTTTTGGCGCTGAAAATCACAATGGAGATTTATAGAGATATGGAAAATATATTTCACTTTTTTATACAGACAAACACTCAGGAGTTGGAAAGTTATTTTAATAAAACTCTTTCATATAAAGACTTTCTAAATAGAAATTATAAGCTCCCGATTTATGATGATATATTGCAAATAATGGCTAAATATCGTTTATTGGCAAAACCATGCTATAATTATAATAATACGGAGATAACAATAGGTATTGATTTATATGGAGCTTCAGTTATACACCCTGACCAAATAAGAGAATTTATTTCATCTTTCCGCACATTTGAATGTAAAATAAAAAATGGAGAATTACTGAGCGATCTGGAAACATTTGAGATTCCCTTGTATAAAGCCGAAAGCGAAACAGAAAAATATATAAATTTTTTAGAAATTGCTTTAGATAAACAATTATATATTTTTCATAGTGGAATTTAATGAATGAAATTTTTCTATACATATTTACTCTATTTACCAGATTTGCGTGAATGATGGCGGTCACAGGGCATACATCAGATAGTCAAACGAAGCAGATTTTTATGATGGATTGGATGGTGTAATACACAGATTTTATGTTTTCTCTGAATTTGATATTAATTAGAAAATTGAAAAAAATTTCAAATAAATTGACAGTTGGAGACTTTCTTATGAGGCATATATTTATAATAAGATTCAAAATTAATATTTTATTTTTTCTTTTCATGATAATACTAGAGGGGTGTTGCTCCAACAGTATCAATTTCTATGAGAGAAATGATATTGATATTTCTTTGTCAACAAATGGAGATAACTCTTTCGCTGTTGTTCTTGAAAATAACTCTGGCCATGATTTATACTTTCAGAATGGCATGTTTGATTTTATTGGATTGGAGACCGAACAGTGATTTTTTGCAAAAAAAGTGGTTTTTTTCTATATTTCATATTGTTTTTGCAACTTTTTGTTTCATGTGATAATTTTCCAACAATCGGATTTTTGAATAGTACGGAAACAACTATTATGATTGATTATGAGATAAATGAAACTTTCATAAAAGAAAATCCAGGTTTTTCAATGCAAGTTTCTCCTATCATTATCAAACATGGTCAAGAACTTTCGCCTTTTTGTTTTTGGGGAGGAATTCCGCCTAAACTGATGTTAGCATCAGATGAATCGGAAGTTCAAGATTTGTTACAAGAATTCTTCAAGGATATATCGGTTTATACAATAGAAAATGAAATCGAGAACATTGTTAGAAGTTTTAAAGAATCACAAAATGACTAGGAGCTGGGATTATGAAAGGATTGTTTGCATTTGTTTTGATTGGGGCAAGAATAATAACTTTTAATTATGTACTGGATGATTTGAAATTCGAATATGCAGATAAAGATTCTGGCGTGTTTATTCAAATATTGTTTCAGCCTACAGCTGAAAATACACCTTTTCGTATTATCGAAAAATCTCCGTATAATATGACTGTGTATTTGGAATTTTTATCTAAAGAAGCTGTTGAATCTATTAAAATTAATAGCTTTGAACTTATTTTGGAATCTGGAGAAACTGTACATTTGAATGATTTTATTGATTGGGTAAAAATTGACGATGAAATTTCAAACAAAACAAATTTTGAAAATATTACTATGCCTGTTTCAAAATCTATGGATTTTAGGTTTCAAAAACTTCCATTAAATGAAAAAAATGACTTGCATATTAAGGTTCATATTGACTTAGATTTAAATTATATTAACAAATCTACAAAAAAATATAACTATGATATTCCTTTTCGCTTAATGAAGCATAGTGGAAGATGGTTTCCTACAACATAAATCTTTTCTAAGCAATTACCTTTGGACTACGATTTACAAACCAACAACTTTCTTCTATTGTAATAAAAAGATTTTACGATACGCTTCCGGCTGCTCCCATGAGAGTGGTCGGAGGCAACCGTTCTTTGACAATGGAGAGAGGCGGCTCGGACAGTTCTTCTGGCTTTAAAAGAACTTACACTTGGGACGAACGAGGTCGCCTTATTGCAACGACTGATTCAAATGCAGATGTTGAATATGTCTACGGCGAAGACAACCAGCGTGCCGTCAAGTCGAGTGACTCAGGGGAGACTCTGTACTTCAACAATTTCTGGACCTGGAGTAATAATTCTACTGTTTATAACGGCGAACGCACCTCTAAACACCTCTTCCTTGGAAGCGAGCGCATCGTGACAAAACTCAACAGCGCAAATCACCCGACTTACAGTGAGGAGAGCGCATCGACATATTACTATCATAGCGACCACTTAGGCTCTGCCAGCGTGATAAGCGACAACGACGGCCGGGAGTATGAGAGAATCGAGTACACTCCGTATGGGGAAGTCTGGATTGATAAGAGTGCAGCCACATACAAAACGCCATACCGGTTTACAGGCAAGGAGCGGGATGAAGAGACAGGGCTGTATTATTATGGGGCGCGCTATTTGGACCCGATGTATTCTCGGTGGCTCTCAACTGACCCCGCGTTGGGCGACTACATTCCACAAGCCCCGATTAACGATGAGGCGAAGAAGCATAATCAGAACCTTCCTGGCATGGGAGGTGTGTTTAATCACATCAATGGCAATTTGTACCACTACGCGGGGAACAATCCTGTCAAGTATACAGACCCGGATGGAAGGGAAGAAATTCCTTATGCGGAATTATCTCAGGGGAATTTTAAAGAACGAAGTTGGTTTTCATACCATATTGATGAGCCTCTTACAAAATTTTGCGCCAGGAATTTTTTTGGTTTTTCTCCAGCAGAGTATGTAACACTAATGGATGGAACGATAGTTCCAATGTCTGAAAGTGGAGAAAGTTTTTCAAATTCTGAAAAAACGACAGATTGCATATTTTTTTGCTTAACAGTCTTTGCTTCCGTATTCAAATTAACAAAAGCTTGTAATGTTATTTCAAAAACAAGCAATGTTATTTCAAATACAAGTAAATTAACTGCAGCAGATATTGTTTTTTCTGATAAATTTTCTAAACCTGCATATAAGGGGCAGGTTGCGGCACGAGGTTGGACAACAGAAAAAATAGCCAATACAATAAATAATCCTTTAAAAATATCATCAAGTGTCAATAAAGCAACTGGAAACTCTGCTACGCTATACTATATAGATGAAATTCATTACGTTGCGCAGGATGATGTTACAAAGAAAATTATACAAGTCGCCGATTTGAATGATCCAAACTGGAAGTAGGAGGAAAAATGTCTTATAAAAGCAATTTTTTAGATGGTTACATAAAATTAAAAAATGGCGAGACCCATTATGTGACGATTTCCGAGCTTTATCACTTAATAGATAAGTTGAAATCTCATAATTTAATGCTAAATAGCATTTCTTTTGTTCCTTTTTACAAAAATCGGGATTTTCAGCTAGAAATTGATGAGCGAATTTTATATATAGAACAACATGCCAGCGTATCTGAAGAAGAAAAATCAGAATTTTATGAAAATCAAAAATGTGAAGAAGACTTCTATAATATTGATATAACAAAGAGATATTTTTTGATACAAAAAAATGATATTGATGCATATAAAAGAAGTCTTGATGACATAATCGCTTATCTTGATGATTTAATTCGTTATATACAAAAGCGGCTAAAATCTGAATATAATCTGAACGAGGTTGATTTTTTGACAGGATATATATGCTTTGAAATTTACTATGATTAAACGAAATTAAATTATAATTTTTTATATTCCAACTTTATTGTTTTTGTACAGTTCTGTATAGTGGAATTTTCTTCCTTTTTCACTCCCACAAATTGGCATTTGTCAGCCTTGCGGAGACTGAGTGGGGAATTTGACAGAATTCCGTGCCGAATTCCCCGATTCCTGCCGAAAATTTTGCGAGGAGTGATGATTTATTCCGATTTCCGTGCTACAATAGGCTTCAAGGAGGCAAAAAGGGGCGTTTCGTTAGACAAATGGCAATTTGTTTGCTTATGCCGCAAACAATCCTGTCAAGTATACAGATCCTGATGGGAGGGTTATTGAAACTGGTTGGGATGCCTTTAATGTTGCTTTAGACATAACAAGTTTTGCATCAAATATGGTGTCTGGAAATTATGCTGGAGCAGCATGGGATTTAGCCTCATTATTATATGATGGTTTTGCAACTGCTACACCTGGATTGCCAGGAGGAACAGGTTCTGTTAAATTAATTTCAAAATTATCAAAAGAGTATGGCGATGATGCGGCTAAACTAGTATTAAAGTATAGTGATGATATTGCAGAGATAATTTTCAAAGGGGGGAACTCTGCAAAACTAGGACGCAATCTAATAAAATCGGGAATTGAAAGAGGGGTGAATCAAGCAGCACATCATATAGTCGCTGGCGGTTCGCGGTTCGCAAAAAACACACGGAAGATACTCGCAAAGTTTGGTATTGGAATTAATGATGCGGTTAATGGCGTATTTCTTGATGCTTCAAAACACGCAGGATTACATAAAAAACAGTATTACGAAAAAGTAGAAAAACTACTTAGCGAAGCAAAAACAAAAGAGGATGCAATAAAAATACTAAAAGATATTGGTAAGCAACTAAGTGAAGGAGTGTTCTAAGCAATGAATATATATATACTTAGGCATGATGCAGAAAACTATAGATGGCTTGAATATAAAGGTAATTGGTTTGATTTTTTTTGGAATCTACAGGATTCAGTTCCAATTAAAGAATTCCATGAAAAAATAATATGTAAGCAGATAAGGGATAAAAAAGAAAGAACATTAGGCGACTTCCCCTGTTTTGTCGTTCCAGCCTTAAGCCAGAATGCAAAAAATACTTTAGGAAAATATTTTGAAAATTTAGTCGAAATCTTTCCGTTGGAATGTGGGAAATTAGGGCAATATTACTTTATGAATGTAATAAATGTTCTGGACTGCCTTGATGAAGAAAAATCAAAATTAGAATTTTTCGATGACGGGAGAATTTTCAAAATTATTAATTATGAATTTAAACATACGCTGACAGATTTTGAAACAAGAATTTTCAAAATACAAAAAAAGGAGCGAGGGGAAATTTATGTAAATGAAGAAACTAAGAATCTTATTGAAACAGCAGGGCTAAAAGGTTTTGTTTTTGAAAAAGTTGGATATTTTTAGGAGTTTCTTTTTTGTATCACTATGTGTTCAGATTGTATAGTCTTTTTTTAATCTCTCGTGTATAGTGAAACTATTCTCCTCCCCATCTCCCACAAATTGGCATTTGTGTGCCTAGCGGAGACTGAGTGGGGAATTTGACAGAATTCCGTGCCGAATTCCCCGATTCCTGCCGAAAATTTTGCGAAGTGTGGTGATTTATTCCGATTTCCGTGCTACAATAGGCTTCAAGGAGGCCAAAAAGGGCGTTTCGTTAGACAAATGGCAATTTGTACCACTACGGCGCGAATAATCCGGTCAAGTATACAGACCCTGACGGAAATGTAATTCAAGCTATTGTTGTTGCAGTTATAAAGGGTGCTGTGATTGGAGCTGTTACAGGTGCTGTCTCAAATGCAGGTGTACAAGTTGTCGCAAATATGATACACGGACAAGACTTTGATACAGCAGTTGACAATATAGATTGGAAATCTGTGAAATCTGCAGCAATAAGTGGAGCTATAACTGGTGGCTTGTCAGGTGGTTTGAGTTCTGTAAAAGCTATCAAAGATGTGATTTCAGTTTCAAAAAAAGCAAAAGCTGTTATGAATGCATCTACCAATATGGCAGGAACCACAGCTGGAACTATGGTTGATAATGCTTATCATAATAAACCTTTATCAAAGAACCTTGTGAGAAATAATTTAATCGCAGGAGCTGCGGGGTGTGCGTCTTCAGCCATAAGTACGACCGCCGCAGGCAATGTTGTCAATCGGACTGGCGAAAAAACTTCAGTTTGGCTTGAAACTCTAGATCAAGGCGGAAATATTACATCTATCACTACAAAACAACCTTTTGATATTGCTGTAGACAATTTTATAAAAGAAAATGCTGTCAGTATTAGTCAGGCAGCATTCAGCCAATGATTGATAAATAAGGATTATTTTTGATATGAATAATAGAGTTATAATTACTTATATAGTCGTATTTTTTTATAATTTCTTTTTTCTTTATCTTTCTATAAAAAATGCATTTTTTAAGGAGTTTTGCCACAAATTTATAGGTTTATTAAAAAACAGAGAAATAGGAGAAGCTTTATTTATTATTTTATTTTATCTCATCCCTGTTTCTTTAATAATTTGGGTTGGGAAAAAACTTAACCGAAAAAAGAAACTCTGAAGGGAATAAAAGGGGCTGAAAATGGAAATTTGGTAATATAGCACCGTATACAGGATTGGGAGGGTAAACCTAACTTTTTTTCATCACTATACACCATTCGCTCCGTATAGTGAAATTTTCATTCCTTCCAACTCCCACAAATTGGCATTTGTGGGGGTAAAATAGCCAAAAAGTCATAATTTCTCAAAGTCTCAGTGTGTGCCGATATAAGTTTAAATTTATTATCCACAGGAGACTTTATGAACAGATAAATCGCGAACAAAATCAAATCGGGTATGAAAGGAACTCTTCTTCCCGACCAAATGGAAGCACTCAATAAGTTGCTTAACTCTATTCTCGCGGAGCAAAATGTTACGACAGTTTCACAAAAAGACAGAAATTGAGAATGTTCACCCACCACGCTTCGCTATGCCAATGTCCAGCAATCGAAAAAATTTGAGGTTGTTCTATTCATTTTTCTTTCGACTCTGCGCTTACAACTCAGCAACCGCCATCATCAAATCATAGGGCGTCATCGAAAAATCGCACTTGATTTTCCGCGAGGCGAGCGCATGTGCAAGCGAAGCCGTAATCGCCGCATCGAGAGTTTTTCGCCTTTGGGCGAGCAGGGCGGCGACCAATCCGCTCAGAACATCGCCGCTCCCCGCTTTTGCAAGGCACGGACGGCCGAACGGATTTATGAACATCTTGAATTTGTGACCGTCAAAATGACCGATTACCGGATTCGCTCCCTTTAGAATCAGAGTCTTTTTGGGAAATTTGCGGCAGAAACTCTCAACGAAATCCATTCGGTTTACGATGCAGTCCTCGAGAGAAAAATCCCCCAAATCACAATTTTTGATGAGAGCCTGAAACTCCTTCGGATGCGGAGTGAGGACGACGCCCTTTTCCTTTTTTTCGAGGAAGGATTTCAGTCCTGGCGCGTAGCAGGCATCGGCATCAATCACGCATTTTATGTTCGCGTGTTCCAAAATGTAATCGAAATATTGCTGGCATGGGTCGCCCTTTCTCCCCAAGCCCATTCCGAAAGCAATCGCCGTCGTTTTTTCAGGGATTTCAGAAGAGACCATCAGCTCAGGAAAAATATCAAGTCCTTTTTTTGAGGCATTTTTATGAACGAGCGTAACAAGTCCCGCCCCGAACCGAAGGGCCGCGCTTCCGGAAATCGCCGCCGCACCCTGTTTTTCACCAGAGGCAATCGCAACATGACCGAATGAGCCTTTGTTCACATTGCAAACCGTTCTGTGAGGAAGCTCCAAATCGCTTTCCTCTAGCAACATACCCTTTACGAGATTTGAATTGTTTGAATTTTCATAAAGACGGCGATTCACGCCAAGCTCCGCGCAACGAACTTCGCCGACAAAATCTTTTGCAAAATCGCTGTAAAGACAGGTTTTGAGCGCTCCCATAGTAATCGTCAAATCAGCGATAAAGGCGCCTTCGGCTATCGTTCCGTCCTCACGCAATCCCGTCGGAACATCGCAGGCAATTTTAAAGCACTCGCAGTTATTCATGTCGCCGAGAGTGGCTGCGGTTTTTTCATCCAACTCTCCGTGAAAGCCGATTCCGAACACACAATCAACGATAATATCGGTGAAGCGCAAATCATAAAAAGACAAATCTTCACGGTCAACAAAGCGAACCCCGCATTTTTCGGCACGCTCAGCCTGAATCTTACACAACTGACTTTTTGGCTCGGCAAAACGAATAATGCTCACATCGTAATCAAAACGCAATTTGCGAGAAAGAGTGTAGCCGTCCGCACCGTTGTTGCCACTTCCACACAAGATAAGGATTTTTTGCGGCTGACGACGGTCTCCGCTCAAGGGATATGGATTTCTCACGGCATTTTCAAGAGCCATCGCCGCATTTTCCATCATTATTTCTTCGCTAAGTCCGTATGCTGCCCTGCAAGAAGCATCTAATTTTCGAGTATCCAAATATAACTTTTGCATATATCTCATATTGTAAACTATTTTTGCAATAATGCTAGTTTAAAATGAGAGATTTTAGAGATTTTTACTAGAAAGCGGAAAAATCACCCAAATATTTCTGGAAACTGGCCGAAAAATCATTTTTTACTTTTGCGGCAATTTTCTGCTTTGCACGAATCACTGCGTTCTGATAAGAAGTAGAGCCTTCGCGCCCCGTAATGCTGAGTGGAACAAGTGTTTCTCCAGAAAAAGTATCAATCAAAGCACATTCTGCCGTGTATTCACAAAAAAATGTCTTTCCGTTTGCGCTCTCTGACTGTGTAAAATGCAACTTACAATCGATTACATATCGTTCATTTGAACCAAGGCTTGTGTTGAATCCTTGAGCCGTCATCGTCTCTTGAAAGGACTTTGCAATACGACCGTCAGAATCCTCGCTTACCTTGACGCAAACTGGAATCTTTGCCGCCATGTCCGCTTTCATTTTATGAATTTGAACTGGCGTATAAATCGAATCGTATTTTTTCGCCACAGTAGAATTAATAATTGTAAGCCGTTTGAGATAAGCTTCGTTTACTTTGGCAACTTCTTCACAGAAATCAAGGCGTGAAAAATTAATCATAGTGTTAGGTTCTTTGTCAGCCTGAATTTCTTTTATAATTGATGTGATCTCGGCCTGATTTTTTTCTATCATGTTTGAATAAATTTGTGTGCCTTTTGAGCGATTTAATACAGCAAGCGCATACCACTTGCCCTCGTTTTTTGCTTCGTAGAATTCAGGAATTTCCACCGCAATCACATCGTCCTGATTCACATCGCGGAAAATCGTCTGATCCAGAGAAGCATTGCTTGATGATGCAACAATTCCCGCTGACTGAGCAAGTTCCATTCTGCTTGAAGAAGTTGAAGCCGTGTTGATATTTTGCCCAAAGACTGAAACTAGTTCACTGATTGCGTCAATCTCTGCCGAGCGTTTATCCATTCCAGACCCGCTTCCAGTAAGATAAGAGCTTTGCGGATATGCCGCTGGCTGACCGCTCACCCAGTCTGGCTCGACCCCAGACTTTGCATTTTTTGCAGCAGTTCCCGTCGAACCAAAACAAGATGCGAATAAAAGAGAAATTGCGCTTGTAAAAAGAAGGAATTTAAAAGATTTTATTTTTGACATGATGACTCCACTAAAACTGTTTTTCCTTTTTTGACTTCAATATCCTTAAAATGTTCCTCATGAATAAGTGTACCATTTTTTGAAAAATATTGAACCTTAAAAGAATATTTTCCAGGTTCAAGCTCAAAGCCCGTCGCATAGGATTGGGCAGGGAGAGCATACACCTGGCGAATATCCGCCGTTTCTGTTCTATCAATTTGATCAATCGCTTTTGCCGCGCCAAGATATGTCGTTGCATAAGCCGCGATTGTAAGAAGGTTTTCATTTTTGCGAAGGGCATTTTCTGCAGCAAGCATACCAGCCGTTGCCCCGACAAGGCTCGTCATTTTTTTAGAAAGACTACGCCCTATACTCCTATTATATGCTTTTCTCGCCTTTGTGTTGACATCCTGTTGAACGGCATAATTAAAATCTTCGAGTAAAACACAGTCTTTTTTTTCACCATCAAGGACAACCTGTATTTTTCCGACTGAATTTGAAGGCATTTTTATAATCTCATTTTTGCCTGGATAGAGGGTGAAAGCAGGTCCCCAACCGATAGTTCCCATTACAACAGGCTCAAGCGTATTCTGTGGAGCAGGGAATTCTGGGTATACAAATTCAATATCAAAAGGCGGAATGAAGACAAATCCTTTTTCAAGCGGAAACTGAAGGCCTGGGAACGGTCCGAGTCTGATTCGCCGCTCCCCTCTTCGACCAATCAAACCAGAAAATGCAAGCACATCAAGTCGTCCCATCCCATCTGTAATCGAAGCCTCAGAATTTACATCAAAGCTTTCGTTTAGGGCATGGAGCGTTTTCGCATCAGCCGAAACATTCCAACTATTATTTACGCTGTCATCCATCATTCCAAAGACTATACTCAGATAACGGGCTGTCGCTGAATCACGGAAAATGTCATTTTCTGTCGGCTTTTTCGGAAGGGATTTCGTGATTGCAAGCTCATTAAGATTTAGTATTTTATAGGAAGCAGGAATTTCGGGATTTTCATCATCGACTTCATTTGAAAGCCATTCACCGTATTCGTTTAAAAACTTACGCTGTTTATCATTAAGACGACGAATTTCAACGGCAGCTTCTTCCACATCGCCTTTATTGTAATAATTAAGCGCATTGAAAATATTTATATAGACATATTCGTAAGGATTTCCCGCATATTCAGTGGCATTTTCGTTCATAAAAAATGCGGCAAAGCCCTTCGTGACGCTTTCCGTTACCGCATCATCCATAAGAAGGTCTGTCTCATTCAAAATCTCAAGCGATGAATCGTAATCCTTTTGGAAATGCTTCATCATCGCAAGGTCAAAATTGTCACGGATTCTGTCAGAATTATTTTTTTTGTTTTTTGCTTCAAGATAAGAAATGCACGGAGCGTAATTTTCGGAATCAAGATAGGAGAGGTACTGCGGACTTGTCATTTTCGTAGAACCGCATGAAATAAAAAAAGAGGAAATGAGACATGTAAGAAAGGCTGTACAAGCAATTCTTTTCATCAAAATTTCCCCCGTCGTTATGAATTAAAGTTTTTTTGCAGATTTTTTAATGTATTTGCTGATTGTTTTTTCGTCCTGCCAAAGGATTTCATTCGTCTCAATATCGATGAGTTGTGCGTCAACCTGATATGTTCGTACTGACTCAGTGCCGTCCATATCAACATGAGAATACACAGTTCCCTGAAGCATAAAATCTGCCGCAAGCTCGTTTCCTATAGATTTTGCCGTCTCGTAGGCGTTTTCGGCCTGATCTGCTTTTTCGGCACGGAGTTCAAGACGCTGCTCACTGTCGGCAACAAAGCGAATAACATCGCTGTTGATGATTGCCGTTTGAAAGCGTTTTGCAACCATCGCCGTGTCGATATGCTCGCTGCTCTTGTTCGAGATTTTTCCAATGATGGCGACGGGTTTCCTGCCGTTTGTCTTGTTGAAATTCGCAACACGGGGAGACGAAATGCAACCACTGATTAAGACCTCACAGACTTCGCGAATATCATTTTCGTTCCAATAGCCCGATAAGTCTTTTACGGCTGTAGTCGAATCATATCGTTCAATTTTGCTTGTGCTTCCACATGAAAAGAAAGCGAATGCAGCGCATAAAAGAAAAAGTGTTACGATTTTTTTCATTTTAACTCCCCTGTAAATGAAATAAACGGGGATGACTCATACTTATTGGTCATCCCCGCTTTGATTTACTAATTTAAGCCGAAATTACAATCCCTCTGGAATAAGTGTTTTAGCAAGGCTTGTTGTGATAATCTGTTTCAAGACGCTTGCATTTTCTGTATTCTCAGGAATTCCGCGGTCTGTAGCAGATTTGAGAGATTTGTCAAACACTGCACTTTCCATTTTGTAAACAACATAGTATGTATAAACTGCTGGCTCGTAATCATCATCAGACATTGGAGTTTCTACACCAGTTCGCTGACGGCGAGTTTGAATCCAATATGAAGCAGCTTTTTCGAGACCGTTAAGTTCAACGCTTGATGCGACTGTTACAGCCTGATCAACGCTCTTCTGAACTTCTTCTGTTGTACCCTGCATGTTAGCCTGAACAGCCTGACCAACAACTCGGCTCAAAGAACCAGAAACTTCTGAAACAACATTTACATTGTCTGTCCATGCTTTGAGGAAGTCAAGATTCGGACCAGAATTGCTGATAACGAACACCTTGTACTTTTTTGAGTCAATGTTAAGTGCTGAAGCAACAGTATCGACATCACCTGAAGTAACTGCCTCTACCCATGCTGGTGGATTTGATCCAGTGCTTGCGCCCTGCCAGTCAATTCGCTGAATAACTACATTCTGTGTTGTGATTTTTGCCATTGGTTCAGCTGCCTTTTTTGATGAAAAACAGCCTGTCAACATAGCAGAAGCAGCAATTACAGCTGACATTCCAAGAATAATCTTTTTCATAAGATAACTCCTTTTAAAGTATATACAGAACTAAAACAAAGTCCCAAGAGAAATGTAACGCAAAAAAAAGAAAATTTAAATAGTTTTAAGGATTATATTACTTTCTTATCAAGCCAGCGGTTTCTATGAAATCTGATTCCAAAGCAAAGCCCGCGGAAAATCCAGTCGATGTACATTCCGAACCAGATTCCGTAGAGGGCAAGAGCCGTATTCTCCGGGAATTTGAAGAGAAGATATTTTGAAATGAGAAAACTGAAAAGGACGCGGAAAAGCCACATACTGATATTGGAGACAACCATGGTGAATTTTGCGTCGCCCGAAGCACGGAGAATATTTGGCATGGTAAAAGACATGGGCCAGAAGAAAATGTTCGCCACCATGCAAGTTCGGATAACGCCTGTCGCAAGCAAGCGGGCCTCGTCGGAGAGATTGAATGCTCGAACCAAAAGGGGCGCAAGAAGGAAAATTGCCGTCGCGACACAGAACATGCCGATGTAAGCCTCTTTCATCAACTTGCGGCCGTAAGACTTCGCCTGCTCCTTTTCACCCGCGCCGATGCACTGACCGATAACCGTGACGCTGGAAAGACCGATTGCCTGAGCCGGAATGTTGGAGAAGCTGGCGATTGTGTTGGTGATTGCGTTGGCGGCGATAGCGGCAAGACCGAAGCCAGACATGAACGAGTAGACCAGAATTTTTCCGATATGGAAGACCGAATTTTCGATTCCGCTGGGGATTGCCACCTTGAGGATTTTTCGAATCATGTCAAAGCGGATTTCGATTTTCCAGAGTTTTTCAAGATAAATACGGCTGTTGATTTTTGCGCCAGGACGGGCAAGCAGATAAACCATAACGATGGCGGCGACGATTCGGCTGGCAAGAGTTGCGATTCCGGCACCGGCTACACCGATTTTTGCCCCGTAAATCAAAACAGCGTTTCCAGCAATATTTGTGAGATTCATCATAAGACTCACTTTGAGGGAAATTTTGCTGTTACCCATGGAGCGGAAAAGAGCCGCGCAGGAATTGTAAATTGCAAGGAAGGGAAATGAAAGCAAAACCCACACAAAATAAATGAGGGCGTTCTGCATTACGCTTTCATCGATTTTGCCGTAAATCAAGTTCAGGATAAAATGCCGCAGCGGAAGGCAAATAGCGATAATCACCAGGGCGACAAAAGTCGAGATATTGAGAAGCTGCCGGGCTGCCGTGCGGGCTTTTTCGTCTGATTTGTGACCAAGATACTGACTTGAAACAACAGCACCGCCAGTTGCGAATGCCACGAATAATTGGATAAAAAGCTGTGTAAGCTGATCAATAAGGGAAACGCCTGAAACACCAGCCTCGCCTACAGACGAGACCATCACGGTATCACAAGCGCCAATGGTCATGGCAAGAAATTGCTCCGCAACAAGCGGAAAGATAAGCCGGCGAAGGTCTTGTTTGCTAAAAAGATTTTCTGTCATATTTCGGAATCAGTATATCCAAATCGAAAATAAAAATCTGTACAAAATTTGACCTTTTCACCGGTTTTTGTGCATTTTATGCCTTAAAAGACAATGACGGGATTGTTTTGTCAGTAAGAACCGAAACATCCACGCGGTTATACGGAATGTTGATGCCGTTTTCGTTGAAGGCTTTTACTGTCTGGATACAAACTTCTGTCTTCATATCGAAGAAATCAGGGCGTTTGCACCATACGATAAGGTTCATTCCGATTCCAGAATCCAAACAGTCGGTAACGAGAACTTTAGGAGCATAATTTGCATTGTCCTTTACGACCAGAGAACAGCGGGCTGGAACTCCGTTAAGAACCTCGACAGCTTTGTCCAAATCAGTGGCATAATCGACACTCACAGCAAAAACATAGCGGCGATAATCGTAGGTTGAGTAATTCTTGAGTTTGGTGTTGATGATTGCCGAGCTAGGAATACGGATAAGCTGGTTATCAACAGTGTGGATTTTAATAGAAAGAAGTCCGACTTTATCGACCGTACCAGAAACACCGTCAACCTCGATGAAGTCGCCGATTTTCATGGTCTTTTCTGTAACGATGAAGATGCCTGAAATCAAGTTGCTCACGGTTGTTTGAGCAGCGAAGCCGATTGCAACTCCGGCGATACCCATGGCACCCCAGATTGCGCCAAGATTGATTCCGAACAAGCCCAAAACATACATTACAATCAGCACATAAAAGACATAGCCGACGATTTTTGTAAGGGATTTTACCGCCTGTGGCTCAAGTTTTTTTGCCGCACCCTTTTTGATAATCATGCGGATAAGACGATAAACAATCCAGAAAATAAGAATCGCAATTATGCCCGTAGCGAATTTTACGACATGTTCAGGCTCTTTCACATAGTTGACGATTTCATTCACATGGAAAAAGTTCTGCATTTGATTAACAGTTTCGTTGGCAACATTCATTGCGCCACCAGCCATTTCATTCATAAAGCACTCCTTTTTGATTTGTAATTGATTTTATCAGTTTAAGACTTTTTCGTCATTATGCTTGCACAAATCGTTTATAAGGCAATTCTCGCATTTGGGAGAACGGGCCGTGCAGACATAGCGTCCATGCAGAATCAGCCAGTGATGAGCATGCTCCATAAATTCATCAGGAATCCGCTCCATCAAAGATTTTTCCACCGCTTCGGGAGTGCTGCCTTCTGCCAGACCGATTTTTGGGCAAATCCTCAGAAGATGTGTGTCCACCGGCATTGTGTGCTCGCCCCAGACCACATTAAGTACGACATTTGCGGTTTTTCGGCCAACACCAGGAAGACTCATTAAATCCTCACGGCTCCTGGGAACCTGACCGTCAAAATCAGCAAGCAATTTTTCGCACAAACCGATAACATGCTTGGCTTTTGACTTGTACAGCCCGATTGATTTTATGTAGGGAATCAGCCCATCTTCCCCCAGGGCAAGAATTTTTTCGGGACTATCGGCAACTTTGTATAATTCTTCCGTGGCAAGATTCACGGATTTGTCCGTCGCCTGCGCGCTCAATACAACCGCAACCAAAAGGGTAAAGGGCGAAGTCCAGTGCAATTCTGATTTGGGATTTTCGTTCTGAGCCTTAAAACGAGTGAAAACTTCGGTAATTTGTCGGGAAGAAAGGAGATTCGGCATAAGAGCTATTTTATCACAGGATTACGCAAAAGAAAAACCGCGGCGACAAAAATCGGAGCGAGGGCGAACAAAAATCCTCCGTTGCCGAAGAAATGCCAGAGTATGCCGCTTGCTGCCACACCAAGATGAAAGCCCAGCAGTGTGAGACCGAAAAATTTCGCCTTGAGGGAAAAAGACCTGTCGCCGTTGCAGAAAACTTCGGTAAGGGCAGAGACGAACTGCCTCAGATTATTCGTTGAAAAAATCGTGGAACTTGTAAAACCGTAAGCGCCCTTAAAAGAACACCACTGAAAAGCCATGGCAAAAAAAGTCGGGTACAAATACATCGTCAGGGGAAGATTCCTCTCAAGGGGAAAGCGCCACATGACAAAGGCACAGGCGGCATCCACCAGAAGAGCCAGCCATTTCACATTGAGCCTTGTGTGCTTGGGAAGAAAAGTGACCAGAAAGACCGCCAGCACATACAAAAAAGCCCCGAAAGCATGGAGCGAAAGCGAAGACCAGTCAGCGCGAAGGGAAGCCAGGACGATGTCGATAAGATTTGAAGTCTGAGCCGAGCCAAGTAAATGCACGGCGTTCACGACCGGAAAGATTCCCAAAAATCCGCCGATAAAAGCAACGATGTAATGAATGTGCGCCTCACGATTCTGCGCCGATAAATCCGAATCCATAAAAAGCGGTTGACGGGAGTCGAACCCGCGTCTCGGGCTTGGGAAGCCCGGATAATAGCCGTTATATGACAACCGCAAAAAAAGAGCGTCCGCAAAAGACGTCCTTATGGTAGCTTATTTTGATGTGTTTTTCAATAATGATGTGTGTACAAATTTCACACATCATGCTATCCTACTTTTGGAGGTTCGATATGGCAGTCGCACTAAAAGCAGAACGAATCGATTTCAGGGCAAATATAAATCAAAAAGCAATCCTCGAACGGGCCGCAGAAATCAAGCATCTTTCTCTTTCTTCATATATTCTCACCTCGTCTCTCAAACAAGCGCAAATCGATTTGGCAGAAAACGAAATCATGCTGCTTTCAAACCGCGACAGGGATTTTGTAATGTCTCTTTTAGAAAATCCGCCGGAACCAAATGAAGCATTAAAAGGATTGTTCAAGTAATGCTTGATTTTAAATTGCTCCCTGTCAAAGACCTTCAAAAATCCTTCCTAAAAGATTTTGATTGCGGCATTGAAGTCCTAAATGAATTTCTCTCAAAATACGCCCAAAAGAATGACTCCCTCGGCATCGGAAAAACCTTTGTCGCACTTGATGAAAACAATAAAATCGCAGGTTACTTTACGCTTGCAACAGCGCAAGTCGCTTTTACTGAAATTCCAGATGATTACAGGGCAAAACTCCCCAAATACCCGATTCCCGCACTGAGAATAGCCCGACTTGCAACATCAAAATCCATGCAGAAAAAAGGCGTAGGAAAATGGCTCCTTAAACAAGCTTTCATAAAAGCAGTCCGTGTCGCAGAAGTCACAGGGCTGTATTTTATCATCGTTGACGCGAAAGAATCTTCAAAAACATTTTACGAGCATTACGGCTTTCAGAAATTCAAAGATGAGGATTTGACTTATTTCATTCTGCTGGAGACGGTAAGAAAGGCGATGATGTGTGCGAGATGATTCCACCCCCGCAACATCCCCTCTCCCACAAAAAAAGCCGCCTGTTTTCACAAGCGACCTTCATTCAGTTTATTTCACTGCTTTTTTAAGTTCATCAACTTTGTCGGTTTTTTCCCAGGTAAAGCCCTCACGGCCGAAGTGGCCGTAGTTGCTGGTTGCCCGGTAAATAGGCTTACGCAAGTCCAAAGTCTTTTCGATTCCGGCTGGAGAGCAGTCAAAGACCTTTTTTACAGCCTCAACGATTTTTGCATTCTCCACCTTTCCGGTTCCGAATGTCTCAACCATGATTGAAACCGGGTGGGGAACGCCAATTGCATAAGAAAGCTGAATCTCAGCTCTGTCAGCAAGGCCTGCCGCAACGATGTTCTTTGCGATATAGCGGGCCATGTAGGCTGCCGAGCGGTCAACCTTTGACGGGTCTTTTCCAGAGAAAGCTCCGCCACCGTGACGACCAGCACCACCGTAAGTGTCAACGATGATTTTTCGGCCGGTCAGGCCTGCGTCTCCGTGGGGGCCTCCCACAACGAAGCGGCCTGTGGGGTTGATGTAGTATTTTGTCTCGCTGTCGAGCAAACCGGTCGGTTCAAGAACTGGCTTGATAATCTGGTCGATGATTGTCTTTTTGATTGTGTCATAATCTACATCAGGATTGTGCTGATGGCTTACGACAACAGCATCGATTCGCACAGGCTTGTGATTTTCGTCGTATTCGATTGTGACCTGTGATTTTGAATCCGGACGAAGCCATTTGATTGTTCCGTTCTTTCGGAGTTCAGCGGCTCTTTTGAGGATTTTGTGGGCATAAACCAAAGTTGCCGGCATGTACTCAGGAGTTTCATTTGTTGCAAAACCGAACATGATTCCCTGATCGCCAGCTCCCTGCTGACCTTCGTACTCTTTGAGGCCGCTTCCAACGACGCCCTGATTGATGTCAGGAGACTGATTGTGGATTGTGTTGAGGACAGCCATTGTGTCCGCAGAAATGCCGTAATCCTCGTTTGTATAGCCGATGTCGCGGACTACATCACGAACGACTTTCTGGAAATCAACATCAGCGTGGGTAGTAATTTCGCCGCCAACCAAAACCATGCCTGTAGTTGCATAAGTTTCGCATGCGACATGTGACTGGGGATCAGCCGCAAGACAAGCATCAAGGATTGCGTCAGAAACCTGGTCGCAAAGTTTGTCTGGATGACCTTCGCTTACTGACTCAGATGTAAAAAGATAATGATTGTTAGATAAGATAGCGCTCATAACGAGCCTCCTATTTAGCAAGATTTTGCCGCCTCATACGAAGCGACCCCGCCTGCAATTTGGATAAATCGACGGGAGATTTAGACTGTTTGTTAGTGAAAATATAATACAATTTGTTGGAAAAGACAAGACAGCTGATTTATAATTAAGAATTATAAGGAAAAAAGCATGGCAAAAACTGAATTCGATGAATTTGTCGCACACGATGTAAAAAAACAAAAAGGAATTTCTCATCCAGTTAAGGCCAGCACTCTTGAGCGATTTTTTGTAAAAAAAGTCTCTTTTGAAAGCCTGCATCCAAACGCAAACGATGAATTCACTTTTTCAGAAATCGGTCCAAGCTATAAAATCATCGCTGAATACGAAGAAAATTTCCGCCACTGCATAAGACGGAATCAACCTGTAGAAATGGAACCGCTGACAGTAGAAAAACTGAGCCCAAAAGGCTATCTGATTCTGAACGGACATCACCGCTGGGCGGCGGCAAAAAAAGTCGGTCTAAAAAAACTGCCTGTCAAAATCGTAAATCTCGCCCAAGAATCCGACATCAAAAAAATCCTCGAAAAATCAAAACACGACAAACGGGTAACGCTGGATTTAGATGAAGTCATTCTTCGACCGAAAGACAGTCCTTATTTGGAAAAAAGTCTGAATTTTCCCTTCAATCTGCGATATAAACAAAGAATCAGACTTGGAATTCCCGCGCTTTTCTATTTTCTCTCCAAAAACGCTTATGATATTTGGATTTACTCGGCAAATTTTTATTCAATCGATGATATTAAAAGATTTTTCTTCCACTATTCGGTGAATGTTGACGGAATTATCACAGGCGCTGCAAAAAAGAAAGAATCTGATGAAAATTCGGCAAAAATCGAAAAGATGCTCGCAAACAAATACAGGGAGACAATTCACATCGACAATGAGCTTCTGCTTTTGACTCACAAAAATTCCGAAGAGTTTAAGGAATTTCCCCTGAATTCCGATGCCGCCGAATGGTCAAAAAGCGTAATCGATATAATCGAAGGACTTGAAAATGCTAGGATTTCTAAAAAAGAAAGTTAAACCCTTCAGAATGCGAGTCTCCTTCGATTTGGATGAGGTTCTTTTTGTCTCACCCCGCACTCACAAAACCGAGCCGGAACTTTTCTTTCCCCTCAACAAGATTTTTAAAGAAAGACTTCGGCTTGGAACGCCAGATTTGATTCATACTCTTCAGAAACTTGGATTTGATGTCTGGATTTACACTTCATCTTTTCGCTCAGAAAAATATATAAAAAGACTCTTCTGGTTGTACGGGATTAAATTCAACGGAATCGTAAACGGAGACAGACATTTGCGGGAAGTACAGGGAAACAGAAGGGAAATCCTGCCTCAAAAAGTACCTCCCAAATACAGCATTTCTCTTCATATTGATGATGAAAGCGTAATTTGTTCTTACGGGAGGGAAATGGGCTTTGAGGCATACCAGCTTGACGCTCCCGACGATCAATGGAAAGAAAAAGTTATCGCCAAAGCCGAAGAAGTCAAAAAAAAACGGGGGCTTTAATCCCCCGAAATTTTATTTCTCAATGGTAATTGACTGGTCAGCAGTGAAAGATTTTCCCGGTTCAAGGGAAATCAATGCGGCCTTTTCTTCCCACTCGTGCTCGGTGTTCTCGGCATCAGCGGTTCCGTACCAGGGTTCGATACAGTTGAATCCGTTTCCGTCAGCTCCGGCCGCACCGTTTCCGCCCTGCCAGACCATCAAGTAAGGATAGCCGGCACAGTTTACTTTAATCAGAGAACCATCTTTTTTGTTGCGCAAGCCCACCCAGTTTGACTTGAATGCGGTAAAGAAGTGACCGTTTCCGAATCCGTCGCCGTTAATCGGGATGATTCCGGCTTCTTTTTCACCGTAGGCTTTTGTGCATGGAGCCGTTCCTTCTTCGTCAACAGCAAGCTGGGCGGCATCGTTCAAGAGAACTGTGGTAAGAGGCTCCCGGCGCTCGAATTCATACTGATAATCGGCGTTTGTCGTGCCTTTTGGGTCAGTGTTGCGCGGGCAGCAGAATGCGGTGTGGCTTCCCAAAGAGAAGAGCATTGTGCTTGAATCCGTGTTTGTGACCGTCGTGGTGAAAATCAAGCCGTTTTCTTTTAATTCGTAGTGAGTCTTCAGGCTGAATTTCCAGGGGAATTTGTCGGCAGTCTCGGCATTTTCGGTAAGCTCAAAAGTCGCGCTTGTCGCTGTCTGCTCGATGAGCTTATGCTCCATATCACGGCTCATTCCGTTGTTGACAAGATGATATTCTTTTCCGCCGTAAGTGTAGAATCCGTCCTTGATGCGGCCTACATGGGGAAAGAGAACCGGCGCGTGGAATTTCCAGACTTCCTCCGGGCCTTCAAATACATATTTAGTGCCGTCTTTTACGCTGCGGAAAGAATTGATTTCCGCCCCGTGGGTGTTGAGAACTACTTCGTAGTTATTGTTTTTAAGTGTGATTGTCATAAAAATTACTGTATCACAAAAGATGTTAAAGTGCTATAATCCCACTAATCGGGAATTCGCCCATTACGGAGATTTTCATGTTCGAGCGAAAAACATATAAAAAACAGGCACTCGCATCCCTCAAAAGCCAATGGCTTGATTCTTGCTTGCTTTCAACGATTTTTCTTGCAATTTCAGGACTTGCCGGCTGTATCAGCATATTCGGCGGCATAATCATCTCCACGGCTATCTGGGGAATTCTTTCAGTGGCCCTCAACAGTGTTTTTATGAAATACTGTTCAAATCCAGAATCACAAAAAATTTCTTTTTCTTCCTTCCTTGATTCAATTGGAACACACTGGCTTCCGTCTATTCTTGGCGCCCTCTGGTTCTTGTTGTGGACTTTTTTATGGTCACTTCTTTTCTTTATTCCTGGAGTTGTCAAAGGCTACAGCTATTCGATGATGTTCTTCGTGCTTGCAGAGAATCCTAAAATCGGCATCGAAAAATCCATGAACATCAGTAAAATTCTCACGAGTGGCCATAAAGCTGATTTGTTCTCCCTTCATCTTTCCTTTTTTGGCTGGTGGCTACTCTGCTTATTTACAAGCGGTGTCGGATTCATCGCGCTTCTTCCCTACTTCAAAATGACGAATCTAAACGCATACTACGATTTGAAAAAAATGGCTTTCAACGAGAGAAAACTTTCTCCCGCTGATTTCGCATAAAAAGGAAACATTATGAAAAACAACAAAGGACTTAAAGTATTTATCATCGTGGCGATTGTCGCCGTATTCTTGGGTGGCAAAGAAATTTTGTCAAAAAAAGATTCCGATTCATCGTCACTTGAAGAAAGTCTCGCCCTTCTCAATGACCTTTCAGGAAAATACAATTACGATGATGACGAGGATTTTAGCTCAAACGACACTTTCACCAAGATTTTTGCAAAAAGCCTGAACAAAAACAAAGTCTCTGCATCCAAAAACACAAAATCACCCTACATTTCAGTGATTTACATTACCGGCGTTATTTCAGAAGAAAACAAAACTTACAACCAGAAATGGCTTTTAAAACAAATCAAAAACGCAAAAGAAGATTCGAATAATTACGGAATCATGCTCAAAATCGACTCACCCGGAGGAACGGTCTACGAGTCTGACGAAGCCTACCTTGCCCTCCAGGACTACAAACGCGAAACTGAACGCCCGGTTTACGCTTATTTCTGCTCTCTTGCGGCGAGTGGCGGCTATTATATCGGATGCAGCGCAAATTATATCTACGCAAACCGAAACACCCTCACCGGCTCAATCGGTGTCATCGCAGGGCAGAGCGTGGACGCAACAGGCTTGCTCGATAAAATGGGAATCAAGATGACGACTATAACGGCGGGCAAAAACAAAAACATGGGAAATTACAACGCCCCACTCACACAAGAACAGCGGGCAATCTTTCAGTCAATCGCAGACGAGGCTTACGAGCAGTTCACAGGAATCGTCGCGGAAGCCCGCGACATGAGCCTTTCTAATGTAAAAGAACTCGCCGACGGACGAATTTACACCGCAAAGCAGGCAAAAGAAAATGGCTTGGTCGATGCAGTATGCTCATTTGAAAACGCAAAAGATGATATCCGGGAAGATTTTGATGAAGAAATCAACTTTATTGAATACAAATACCGCTACGAAGAAAACTGGATGTCTCTTCTTTCTGGAGCCTCAAGTTTTGTAAAAAATCCAGAAGCCAGCGTTTACGAATTGCTGGGAAAAAGCGGCGCAAAATGCCTTTATTTGTATCAGTAGTCTAAAATCCGTACTTTAAAAGCGAGAGCTCCAGCACTTTTCCGCAAAGCTCTTCCGCACCACCGTGGCAAAGGGCGCTGGCAAAAGGCCGACCGACCAAAACACAGTCCGCGCCCAAAGCCATTGCCGTGGCAACATCTTTAGGCGAACGGATTCCGCCGTCAATCCACAATTCACCGCAATATTTTTTCAGTTCGTCGCCGTACTTGGCAAGGAATTCGGCTGTGCTTCCCTTGCGGGTGTCGATTCTTCCGCCGTGATTTGAAATGTAAGCGATATCAGGCATCACTTCCTTAACGAGCTTTATATCTTCTTTTGTAAAAATCCCCTTGATTGCAAAAGGCATTTTCACATGTTTTTTGATTTGAATAAGCTGTTCCGCAGATTTTTTCTCTAGCTGGACTTTGTTGCGCATGGTCAGGATATTGTATGAATCGATGTCGATGCCCGTAACTTTCACGCAATCTTTCGCCCATTCAAATCGTTCCAAAATCTTTTCGTTTGAATAGGGTTTTATGAAAACAGAAGTGCTCGCATCAGGCGTTTCGATTTTTATCTTTTTTAGGGCTTTGATTCCGAATTTGAGTTTTTCATCAGGATAACCGTCCCCAATGCACAAGCCTACACCGACTTTGTGCATGGCCTGAATAATCGCATCATAAAAATCAGCCTCTCTCTCAAAACCAATATTCTCTACCGCACCAGTCATGGGAGCTATGCTGATTGAAGGAAGGCGGAATTCTGGTTCCAATTCGAGAAATTTCTGTATTTTTTCGATGTTTTTGTTCCTGACAATTTCCCAAGCCGCACAATTCAGAATGAAATTCTCATTTTGATGCACGCCGCCCATACCCGGAAGCTGACCTATGCAGCCCTTTCCGTTACAGACCTTGCAGAAGTTGCACTTAAAAGCGTTCCCGCCCGCCATACACATGATTCTTAAAGTATATCAAATCGCTCATATATTGAAAATCACATTTGGCGCAAAGTTAAAATTCCTCTCTTAACAATTTTTTTCAGATTCCGATAATCATAAAGTATGAAAAAGCAAAAGTATTCGGTTGTGGCAGGAATCATTCTTTTTGTTCTTGCGGCATTATTCTCTATTTCGCTTCTATTGGTTGCCGCTGATTTTGGCGGAATCAACCCGGCTAAAAATTCAATCTTTTATTCTTTAGGAAAGATGCTCACTGGCGTATATGGATTCTGTTCCGTATTTATTCCGATTTTTTTGATTGTTGCCGGAATTCAATGTTTCATGTCGAAATGGCGAATCCGAAATGGTGTTGTTTTGCTAGGTTCGATTTTTCCATTTTTTACGGCCGATGCGATAGAACATATTTGCCGAATGCTTATTGAGTCAGAAACAGATACTGTTTTAATAGTTAAAATTTCCTCGACACTTCTTATTGGACTCTTGATTCTCATAGGTGAATACTTGCTTCTTTCAATTCTTGGAGAAATTCTTGAATCTTCTCTGCAAGAAAATCGTGAATTCTCTCAACAAAGATTCGATGAAGACAAAAATGAAATCGTCTTTTTTAACAGCGATGAAGACGAAATCGATGAAATCACAGATGATGAAAATTCTGAGGAAAAAGAAAACGAAAAAAATTCGGAAGAAACCATCGACCTTTCAAATGATAAGATTTTTCTTGAACAAAAAGAAATTCTCAAAGATTTAATTAACGACGGAAAACCAGCACAAGAACCTGAAGAACGCCCTCTCGAAGAAGAAAACTCAGAAGAAGAGACGATTACAGAAGACCCGACAATTATTGAAAACGAAGAACTTGATAATGAAGAAACAATTCCTGAATCAGTAAAAGAAGATGAGCTTATTGATGACGAGGATTTTGCCGAGCCTATTCTTCCAGAAGAACCTTCGCCTTTTGACCATATTTTCGATGAGCAGGAAAAATCCCACGAAGAAGAAATTTCTATTAACGAAGAGGATTTTCAAAACGAATACGATGAAATGAGTGACGCACGCCCTGTAGATTTTAATGAAAACAATGAATTTACAGAACTTGAAGAAAATCCAGAAGAGGAAGAAATTTCTTTTGATGATTTTGAAGACAACGATGACTCAATAGAATTCGATGAGATTTCGGAAGAGCCTGAACCAGAATTGGAACATGAACCAGAATTGGATCCAGAGCCCGAATTTACAGAAAGCAATCAAGTTGAGAATCCAGCTGATTTCATCAACATTGAGGATATTGCTGAGGACAGTAATGAAGATACAGCCGAAAGCGAAGAAGAACCTTTCGGCGTTGAGGATATTTTCTCTCAAATGGAAGCAGATGCCGCCGCAAATCCAGTGATTAAAAATCAGGAAGAAGAGCCTGCTCATGACTCACTCTATCAACAGGAAGAAAGTAGTTCGCATGTAGATTCAGAAATTCAGGAACCATTGCGCAAATTAAGCGAGTACAAAATCCCCACAGATTTGCTTGAAAAATTCGAAAATGACGAATACTGGCGAATCGACGACGAAACCAAACAGGCCGGCGAAAACCTCAAGCAGACCCTGAATGAATTCGGCATTGAAGCAGAAGTCACTGGCATCCGTAAAGGCCCGGTCGTCACCATGTTCGAGTTGCTCCCAGCTCCTGGCGTAAAACTGAGCAAAATCGTCAACTTGCAGGACAACATTGCCCTCGCTCTGGCTGCAAAATCAGTGCGTATCGTCGCTCCGATTCCAGGAAAACACGCTGTCGGTATCGAAATCCCGAACAAAGAGCGGGCAATCGTCTCTTTCCGCGAGATTATCGAGCAGCCGCTCCCCGAATTCAAAAAGATGGCAATTCCTGTCATTTTGGGAAAAGACATTTCCGGCCAGTCACAGATTATCGACATCGCAAAAACGCCTCATTTGCTGATTGCGGGAGCTACAGGCGCAGGTAAATCTGTCTGCGTAAACTCAATCATCCTTTCGATTTTGTACAACCGCTCACCGAGAGATGTGAAACTGATTATGGTTGACCCGAAAGTCGTTGAACTGAAGCTTTACAACGATATTCCACATTTGCTTACGCCGGTAGTCACCGAACCGAAAAAGGCCTTGCAGGTCTTGCAGTATTGTATCTGCGAAATGGAACGCCGCTATGCCCTCTTGGACGGAATGGGCGTCCGCGACATCGTAAGCTACAACACCCGAATCCGCGAGCGCAAAATCGCCACGGAAAAATTGCCCTACATCGTGGTAATCATCGATGAGTTTGCTGACTTAATGGCAACCAGCGGCAAAGAACTTGAAACAAGCGTCGCCCGACTCACCGCAATGAGCCGAGCCGTCGGAATCCACCTTGTTCTTGCGACCCAGCGACCTTCTGTTAATGTCATCACCGGTCTTATCAAGGCAAACATTCCGAGCCGAATCGCGTTCATGGTCGCCAGCCGCACGGACTCAAACATCATCATTGATGCCGTGGGAGCAGAAAAATTGCTGGGCAAGGGCGACATGCTCTACACCTCAGCCGTCAATCCGATTCCAACTCGAATTCAGGGAACTTTGGTCGGGGACAATGAAGTTGAGCGAGTCGTCGATTATGTCAAATCATTCGGCGGTCCAGACTACATTGACGATGAGATTTTCGTTGATGATGACGAGGAAGGCGATGACGAACCAGGCTTATTCAGCGACGGCGAAGATCCCCTTTATGACCAGGCTTTGCAGATTGTCGTTCAGGCAGGAAAGGCCAGCGCAAGCTACATTCAGCGCCGCCTTAAAATCGGCTACAACCGTGCAGCCCGCTTAGTTGAAGACATGGAAGCCCGCGGAATCGTAGGACCGGCAAACGGCTCCAAGCCCCGCGAAGTGATTCATGTACCATGATAAAACAAAAGTCCGCAAGAACTTTCAGACAAAAAAAGAGCACCCGATTTTGGGTGCTCTTCGTATTTTAAAGCATTAATTTAGCAAATAACAACTGAGTTGTCTGTCGAGCTGAATGGTGCAGGAATATATTTGTCTGCTGCCCAATCATTTTCCCAACGAGCTCCATCAAGAAGATAACGGAACTGATATTCTTTGCCAGCTTCAAGAGCGAGCTTGACTGAGAAAGAACCATCCTTTCCCTTTTTAAGCGGAGTTTCTGTTGAGCTCCAGCTATTGAAATCTCCAGCAATCGTTACAGTTTTTGCTCCCTGTGCTGCTTCTGGAGAGACCGTAAAAGTTACATTACAAGTTTTTTTGTCTTTAGAATAAGATTTTTTCAAAGCCATGATAAAACCCCTTTTTTTTCAATAGTATTTATATTTTATAGTAAAAATAATTTATATGCAAGTTTTTTAAATTTTAATTAAGTTATTGTCCTATTTTTTATTCTTTGCTTTTGAAGCTTTTCCTGTTACAAGCCAGTTTTGCGTAAAGTATGTATCAGAAATTTCTTCATCAAAAACATAATCTTTTACTGTAGCCGTTGTTTTTCGACCAGTGATAAGATTTGTAATACAATTTGAACGACGAAGAGGATATTCAATTCCTGTAACGCCCTTAACCATTTCAATTTTGAGGCATTCGTATAATTTTATCATCCTTTCTTTTGCATCAAAGTATTCAATATGAACAGGAATATATGTTTTTTTGTCAAACCATGAGACTTGATAAGCATATTCAACTTCGCTTTTTTTGTATGGAACAGATTTGATTTTCCAGCAATTATATGTCGTTCCATTTACAGTGATTTTTACATTGTCGTCCATCATGATATTATCGTCTTCGTCTTCGTTACGAATTCGCATATCATTGTATGTAAATTCAGTTCCACCAAAGGATTTGGTTCGGTCTGCCATTGGAATTCGCCGTGCCTGGCGCAGTTTTGGCATATAAACATAGCGGTCATCGGCTTTTTTGATTTTTTCAAGTTGAAGAACGCGCATTCCTTTTACACTTGCCGGTGATTTAAAATCAAATGCGACATTTTTTAAACCATTGTCAACTCCGCTTCCATACTGATTGATTTCAAGAACCTCAATTTTACCATTTCTCTCGATATTTTCGAGAATTAATGTGGTATAATTGTAATCAGGAACTCGATCCAAATCACAGAAAACCTTGATAACATCTTGTGCAGACTCAGCCGAAAGCGCAAAAGAAGCGCACAAGAGCGAAAAGATAACAAAAAACTTTTTCATCTAATGCTCCATACTTAAAATCTATAAGAATATTTTAATGTAAAAAATTAAAATTTCAATTGGATTATTCTGTCATTCGGGCATTTTTCGAAATATTCATGCACTTTTTTTCGCGCGTCATCGTTGTCTTTTGCATTTATCATGGAAGTCTGGAAATAATGACCGAAACTGAAATTAAGGCAGTAAAAAGCAAAGAATCGCTGAAGCCGGGTTTTCCAAAATTCCTGCGGCTGAAATCTCTCCACATCATCGATAAAACGAAGAGCAAGCTCTTCCGCATCAAATGTCATTGTCGGACTTGCTCCCCCTGTCATTGTCGGGCTTGACCCGACAATCTCCCTGAAAATCCAGGGCTTTTGAGCCGCCGCCGTGGCAATCATAATGCCCTGCGCATGGGGAGCCGCTTTTTTCGCCAGCTCATAAGAATCCCGGTCTTTTACATCGCCGTTGAGAATCACAGGAATTTGAGGAAACCTGAGTGCCAAACGCTCCACCGCCTGCCAGTCCGAGTGCCTTGAATGTTTCTGCTTTTGAGTGCGGGCATGAAGTGTAATCATCTGAACGCCTTCTTCTATTAACATGGCGCAAAATGAATGTAACTTTTCCTCAGTATATTTTTCGTCTCCCAAACGGAGTTTGACCGAAAGCCTTTTTGCCGACCTGCCGTCCTTAGCCCCGTTTTCAAGGGCCGATTTTACTGCACGAACCATAGCCTGAGTTTCTTCAATAGGCTTTAGCATCCATGCGATTCCCGCGCCGGTTTTTGCAATCTGAGGAGCCGAGCAGCCCATGTTCAAGTCAATTCCGATTCCAGACCTCTCTGCCAGAAGAGAAGCCGCCTGAGCCATTTTCTCGCCGTTTTTGTCAGTCATCTGCCAGACCAGTTTTTCAGGCTCCGGCCCTTCCAGCAAATAAAACTTCTCCCAGGCTCCACCGGCAAGCAGGGAGGAAGCGTTAATCATCTCGTTAAAATATTCGTCACAGCCGCCAAATCGCCCCACAAGATTCCTGAATGCCTGATGAGTAATGGCATCCATCGGAGCAAGAAAAAGTTTCATTGGGTGCCACCGCCTATGGCGGTCGGGCTTTCCGCTGTTCCGCTATCCGCTTCATTGCTCCACTTCGTTCCGCAACGGCTGACGCCGCAGCTACAATCCCTGACACTTTGCTCATCTAAGAATCTTTGGAAAATTTCAGCGGCAATTCCGCATAACTCTGCACAGGGTCTTTTTTTGTAATATTCTTCAGTACGGGCTTCACTTACAGGAATATCGCTCTGTTTGGCAGCCAGGCCCAATAATTCACGGCATACGATAGAACCGTTTATCTTTCGGAATTCAGCCGCCAGTTTCTGCCCCATTGCGTAAGTCTCGTCTTTTTGAGTTTTGTCGCCGCCAAAGCCGTTGATTTTCCCGCCATTTTCCCCTTTTTTCGCATTGAACATGCCCAAAGAAAAGAGCATACCGCTCACCGTGCCACAGACTTCCCTCATGCGGCACATTCCGCCGCCAAAAGGCTGAACAAGGGCGCCAATCTGCTCCGGCGAAAAGCCAAACTTCTCGGCAAAAACCGCCGCCACCGACTGAGTACAATTCATTCCGGATTTGAAATTAGCCGTCGCCTTTTCGCGAGCCTCTTGTGGGGTCATAACGCTCCTTTTAAACACGAATTAACACTAATTCAGTGTAATTCGTGTCTCCTTACACCGCTTTTATCAAATCGACCGCCGCATCCAAAAATTCTGCATCCAGCCGCTCTACATCACCTTCATCGATTGCTTTAGAAATATCCTCGCTCATGGGGATTCTCGCCAGAACCGGGATTCCGTAGTCTTTTGCGATTCCGTTGATGTTGCTTTCTCCGAAGACTTTGATTTCTTCGTTACAGTGAGGACATTTTACATAGCTCATGTTTTCCACAAGGCCTACAATCGGCACTTTCATCATGTTTGCCATTTTTACGGCCTTTTCCACAATCACGCGGACAAGCTGCTGGGGAGAAGAGACGACGATAATTCCGTCAATAGGAAGGGACTGAAAAACCGTGAGGGGAACATCGCCAGTTCCGGGAGGCATATCCACAAACATATAATCGACATCGTTCCAGACAACATCCGTCCAGAACTGTTTGACCGCGCCCGCAATTACAGGACCGCGCCACAAAACAGGGTCGGTCTCTTTTTCGAGGAGAAAATTCATGCTCATAAGCTGGATGCCAGATTCCGTTTTGACAGGATAAATCGCACCAGACTTGTCACCCATAGCTTTCTGATCAGCAACGCCAAAACTTGTCGGGATTGAAGGGCCCGTAATGTCAGCATCCAGAACAGCTGTTTTAAATCCGTTTTTCTTCATTTTTGAAGCCAGCAAAGCCGTCACGAGGGATTTTCCAACGCCGCCCTTTCCAGAAACAATTCCGATTACCTTTTTGACACAACTTCCCTCGCGGAGAGTCGCCCGCAAGTCCTTGGATTTACAATTTGAGCCGCAGCTTGAGCAATCGTGCGTGCATCCTTCAGCCATTTTAATACCTCTTTAGTTTATCGGGACAAATCCGATAATGCAGATTCTTTTCTTTTATAAAGATAATTAAACATCCGTGTTTTGACAAGAATTTTTGCAGTCAACTGTCTTTTTGCCAGCTCCTTGTGGCAGTTTTTTCGGATTATGTTATAATTTCAATATGAAACAAAATCGTTACATCGCCGCCATCATCGGCACAGGCAGAATCGGATTCTCGCTGGGATTTGACAAAAAAAGGGAGCAGCCCGCAAGCCACACAATGGCACTTTTAGGCAACAAGCGAATCAATCTTATTGCCGCCGCCGAATCGAACAAAGAGAATCTTGAAAACTGGCGTAAATATGTCCGAAAGCATAACGGCAAAAAAGATTTCACGCTCGTTTTTCCGACAAGCAAGGAACTCTACGAAAATGTCACCTGCCTGGATATAATCACGGTGGCGGTAAACGAAGACAACCATCTCCAAGAATGTATCAGGGCCATTGAATATAAGCCCAAACTGGTGATTCTGGAAAAGCCGGTCGCCCTCAACTCAGAAGAAGCCGAAAAAATCCGCGACAAGGCCAAAGAATGTGGAGTGCCCGTCATGGTAAACCACGAACGGCGATTTGCAAAAGACTATCTTTCGGTAGTCAAAATGATAGGGCAAATCGGAGACATCCAATCGGTAGTAGGAGAGCTGGACTCTGGCCTGCGTATTTATGGCGAGGAATTTGAAAAAGACGGAACTTATTCGCTCTTGCACGACGGAACCCATTTGGTGGACATAATTCAGTTTTTGCTAGGAGGGAATCTCGCCAAAGATGATAAAACTAACGACCGTTCGGAAGAAAATAAGGAATTTTCCGGCAAAGAGGCAGATTCAGCTTCAAGCAAAGAAAGTCCTTGCCAAATCCTGAAAAATCCTCTCGTCACAGGCGTTTTTAAGGACGAAAAAGGAATCGTGCGGAATTTTTCCGCTCATTACCAATCGGTAGTCACTTCTTTCGGAACAATCCCTGAAGTCACAATCAAAATGAGCGGCCGCAGTAAATTCTTTGAATTCAGAATCGAAATTTTGGGCACGCTAGGTAAAATCTGCATCGGAAACGGCTTCGCCGAGCTTTTTCTCCGCAAGGAATCAAAACTCTACACGGGCTTTTACTCCCTCACCAAACAAAAACTCAAGCTGCCCAAAAAGACCGGCTACTTTTCAGGCATGATTCAAAACGCGGTGGATTTTCTGGACGGTCAAAGCGAGCTTGTCTCGCCGCTTGAAGATGCAATCAGCGATTTGCGAGCTCTGGAGGAGATTAAGGCTGGGCTAAAGTAAAATTACTGGCTAGTCCGCAAATTTTCCGGCTTTCGTCTGGTTCGCTGCAGCTTTAAGCATTTTGAACCGCTCCATTGTCCTTTCCAGAGACTTGCGGGCGATTTTCATTGCATCTACCAGAGCCTGGTCACAGGCTTCACGAAGTTCCTTGGGATAAAAGGCACCGTCTTTTTTCAACGGGCACTTTACAGGAAGATAAATCCAGTTTTCATATTCGCTTTCTCTGATTTGCAATGCATTAAATCCAGAAAGGTCTTCGGCATCGAGGGGATTTTCTGTGTTCACGCTGATTGAAAAAGCATATTCGGGATGATTTTTTTCAAAATTCGGCACAAAACCGATAAAAAAGAGCATATCAATCTGGCTTTCCCAAAAGTACCGACCGGTTCCATATTCAGAATTCTGCCCCGCCCCTTTGATAAAAAATGAATCGTCGAGAGTCTCAAGGTAAGCGGAGCAAAAATCAAGGATTTCTTTTTGTTTTGTGTCAGGCTCACTGCTGCCAAAACGAAAGGGAACGCCGTCAAAAGCAGTCTCTTCATTTTTTGGGGATTCAGCCGCCGCACTGCCAAAATCAGGACGGGGCAAGTCCAAAGTCGTAGCATCGTCTCTGAAGACATCAAGGGAAACATTCAGGGCATCTGCAAGGGCAAGAAGGTGAAATGAATCTGGGGTGCGCGAGCCTTTTTCCCATGTGCGAATCGCATCATCGCTCACGCCAAGAATCTCGGCAAACTGCGAGCGTTTCAGCCCGCGCATTTTCCGCAAAACCGCAATTTTTTTATGTATACTTAATGATTCCATAATCTGCTCCATGTGCAAAAATTATCGCACAATTCGGCAGCAGAAAAAAGTGACACTTGTCGGTTTTTCGAACTGACAATTTCTTTCTGCCGCTGCTACGAATACAAAGTTTTTACTTTACTTCAACACAGCAACAACCTAAAAGCCTTGTCATAAGGTGGTCATCAATAAAATCGAAGCCTTGAATTGGCCTGTCGCTGGTAAAAACAAGCTGCCCCGACTTCCTATGAATCTCATCGAAAATGTAAAGAATTTCTTCCTGCAAGATTTTGCTTTTTTCAAGAAATTGAATGTCATCGAGGAGAAGGATATCAAGACTACGATATTTTTTCCGAAAGTTATCGAAAGTCTGCTCCCGGAGAGAGTCCGTAAATTCATTCATCAAAGATTCCGTCGTCGTATAAAAAATTTTTACTTCCGGATAGCTTGACTGAATATAATTTCCGATTGCATTTATCAAATGCGTTTTTCCTGAACCTGTCTGCCCGTAAAAAAGAATCGGACAGAAACGCTCGTTTTGGGGATTTTGTGCAAATTTTAAAGCAGTATCATAGGCAATTTCATTATTGCCTGATTCAAAATTCTCAAATGTAAAATCTTTATAAAATATACAATCTTTCACTTTCTCTCTCCTTTAAGGATTAGCTTTAGAAAGCCGTTTATACTTTTTCAAGTACAGTCACGATGGCGTCTGCCTTTTCGGCTATGAATGAACTGATTTTCTCAGAATTTTCCTTATAGATTGGCATAAAATCATATATAGGAAGAGCCTCCCAAATAACAAAATTATTTGTCGCTGTTGGAAAACTCGCTTCTAAAACACGGCGAATGTATTTCTCTTTGCGAGAGAACACATTTGTTTCCGTGGCAAACGATTTCACGCCATATCCAAAGATATTTCGGGGACTGAATTGATTGTTGTTAAAAATGACCGGCATTTTTTTATTCTCAATACAGAACACAATTCGAAAATTATCCCAGTTCTTCTTATAGAAATAAAACTTAAATGATGACTCCAGCTTTTCTGATGTAAAAATGAGCTTCCGCGCCTCAGCAAAATCTTTAAGCACAGGAACAACATATTTTTCAAGCACACTTTGCTCCGCCTTATGAAATAAATCCTGAAAAACAAGCATATTTCCCAAAAGATTTTGCGTCTCTTTATCCTCTAATAAGGAAATCAATTCATCCTGTGTCATAAACTTTATAATCACAATAATTTATAGGGCTTAATCCCGCTACTCGTTAATCAAGTTGTAGGATTCTGCGAGGATTTCACCAACATGATTCTCTTTCAGCCAATCAGAAAAAATTTTTGCCTGCCCTTCCGCTGTCTTTTCTTTTTGAATTTCTGAGATAAGAATTCTTGCAAAAATACGATTCCCATATTTTGATGTAAAAAATATGCCAGGTTTCAGGACTTTTCCTAATTTCTTTGATAGTTTCTCTGTATTCTCAGCATAACTCTCAACGACAATTTCATCAGGACTTTCATTATAGCAGCCAACCCAAATATACGGCTTTTTATCGTACATGATGTTAAATCCAAAATAATCAGAGTTTCCGTCAAAAACAACAGCTTTATACCCATGCTCACCCGCAAAATCCGTCAAATTTTCTGACAAGAATTTGTAAAGCACATAAAAATTTTTCAACCCGCCTTCCGATAATTCCAAAGATTTTCTTTCTGCCATATTGTTTTCCTCCAAAAAGTTCAAAAAGTTTTGTATGATAAGATTTTCTTCCGAATTAAATTTCGTTTTCTTGAAAAGACCGTAAATCTGCCGCCAAAACACTGTGTTTTCAGAAGAAAAATTTTTCGAATGGGTCGAAATCGCATATTTTGAAAGAATGCGGATTCCTTTGTTTATCTCGCCATTTTCACATTGGATTTTTTCATAAAGCTCAATTTGGTCAAAACTTCCGTGCCAAGCGATTTCTGCCTCAATTTTGTTTTCAATAAAATACACATCCTTTCCATGTAGCGTGATTTTTATGTCCGGGCGGGCGGTATAGTCATAACAATTGACATAATACGAGCACTGTGTTTCAACTTTCGTGTCGCAAAAATCTTTTTCAGAGAAAGAAATATGAAAATAATCGTTCAGCAAAGTAACAGCCGCGGGATTTTTATTTTGAATAAGCTCATCAAGGATATAGGCAAACAATTCCGTTAAATAGTTTTCAAGCGGCGATTGCCCTGCCTTTTCCTTGTATTTGAAAAGATTAGTAAAAAGTGCATAGTTCATTGGTTTCCAGCTCCTTTAATTTATTTAACAAGTAAAATTATCGCACAAGAAATTCGCTCGGATAAGTGACAACTGGCGGGGTTTTGGGGAAAATGCTTTTTTCGATTATTGCTATAACGCATACCAGTCATGACATCCACCATTAGGACACCCCAAAGACGATGGTATACCAATTGTCTCTACCTCAATGCCACATTTTTTACACTGATAAGGATTTTCTCCAACTTCGCCAACATTATACCAGTCATGACATCCAGCATCAGGACACCCCAAAGACGATGGTATCCTGCATTTCTTTACTCTAGTAGCACATTTTTTACATATATACCAATATAATTTGGGTCTATTGCTTGCGTGATAAGAACTACTTCTATTAGATGAATTATAATCACTTTCTCTGCCTCTTTCTGAATATGTCGCACCACCAGATGAGGAACTATCTCCAGAATAATTACTTTCACTAGAAGATGTTCCTACCAACCGACAGAAAGCATCTAATAAAGTAAATGGCAGTTTCAAAACGAAAAGCAAAATCTTGAAAAGGTATTTTATACTTAGCAACGAAAATTTGAAAAGATATTTTATTGCTTTAAAATAATATGGGGCAAAAGTAATCAGAAAGAAATATACTTTTGCAGTATAACTTACAGTCCAAGTCCATGGATTTAATTTTACAGGAAGATTTTTTGTTTTTCGTATTCTGTTTTTAAAACCAATGGTAAGTAAAACCGCAAGAAAACTTATATACCAAATAATAAATCTTGTCCCATTACTTAAAAATGGGAAATAGTCTGTTTTAATGTTAAAAATAAATATTTCCCATTCACACAACAATGGTATCCATGGAAGTTCTATTAATAAAATCCAGCGAACAATACCACACTGCGAAGCTTTATATAATTTTACAAACTTTTTGATTTGCTTTTTTATCCATTTTTCAAAATTTATATTTGGTTTTAAATTGCATAAACTTTGAATTCTGTTACCAGAAGAATCTTCCTTAGAAAGGCAACAATCCGTTATTTCAGTGCGATTATCCGATAAAACACCGAAAATAAGTTTAGATTCATAGACTTCATCTTCTAAAAACCCCGCAAAAAAAGTAAATTCTTCTTTTGCTATTTTTGCGGTGAATAAAACACCAATTGTATTATTAGATTCATATATCTGATGTGTTTTTAATTCATATTTTTTATTGAAAACATGGGTAATTGCATCATCCAAAGAATTAGAGATTGATTGTTTTACTTGATAGTCCATAACCCCTTCAGCCTCCATATATCGTGCCTAAAATAGTCGTATATGCCTATTTTTCTAAAATCTGATAGGACTAGGAGAAGTGACAACAGGCGTTAATCACTCCATGCAAGTTCTCCGTCTGGTTTTACGAATACAGTCGCAACCATTCCTGCCTCATCATCTCTTTTTTCTGCCTTCAATTGGTCAAAAATACTTCTGATAAGATGATAAGTTCCTCTTTTGCCATCATACATTTCACCTGACTCTGTAAAATACTCATTGAAATTCAACAATTCCGCAAGCATTGGAACAGACATTTTAGCACCGCTTTCATCAAGAAGCCCTGCAAGCCCCACGATAAATTCTCTCTTTTCCGGTTTTATAAATTCTTCCTCGTTATTTACCATCATTTTCTCCTTTTTAACAACAATATTCTGTTTTTATTTAAAACTATATTACATCATTTTATAACGGTCAAACAAAATTTTACCGTACTTTTATTGTCCACTCTTTTTCCATGCATATTTGCAATATCCCTGCCACCCCTTTCCTGTAAATTCGTCCGCAGCTTCTTTGCTTTCGTTAAAAATAAAACCTCCTTGAGTCCAATACTCTCCTGTAGCCACATACCATGAAGTTTCTGTGTCTTCAAAAAACAAATCTGTCATGTTCTCACATCCATAAAATACATACTTGCCAATAAATGTGACATTTTTAGGAACTGTAAATGTCTTTAAGCCACATTTTGCGAATGCATGCCCGCCTATATACGTACAAGATTCGGGGATAACGACAGATTCAAGATTCGTACATCCATAAAAGTCTCCACCTATCGAGTCCCCTCCTCCTGTAGTTGACAATCCTAACAGATCAGTGAGTCCATCAGGGAGAATCACGCTTGAAAGACAAGTGCAATTTAAAAATGCATCGTACGACATATGATAACTGGTGGTGCCATTAGCAAACTTTGTCTCATAAACTTTTACACGAGATAAATCCAAATCTATACGCACATCGGGATAATTTTCTGAAAGTTCTCTAAGCCAGCTAGCAACCTTGCCTATATTCACTTCACCTGACGAGCCTGAATAATCTCCTCCAAGAATCAGCCGCCTTGACTCCCTTATTCCTGCAATGATTTCTCCTATTTCACTTGGCCCGTATGGAGTGACCTCCCACTTTGCAGTGAAAATAACATCTTCTGTGACAGTGTAGGTCGATTCTACAATATCCTGATTATTTGCAATCCATCCGCCAAAAGCATAATTTGTTTCCGAGAGCGAAGGAAAGTTTGATTCGTCCAAGACAGTTCCATAGTCCACTTCCATTGAATTAGGTACAATTCCAAATTGCGACTCGTATTTGACGGTGTGAATATTTGCCTTCCATTTTGCAACTAGCGTTACATCGTGGGTGACAACATAATCAATATCGTTTACGAGAGTGTCACCATCATACCAACCTTCAAACTGATAACCTTCCGCTTCCAAAGGGGGAATTTCATAATCACGGAATTTCAGACCGTAATACATAGACAATGGTTTAGGGGCTGTCGCATGGTCTGTCTCAAATTTCACTGAATACTCAGCCAGCTCCCACTCTGCATACAAATATGTATAACTCTGAACGACTGTATACTTTCCTGCAATTACAGGGATGTTCGAGTCATACCAGCCTTTAAAAATCATGCCTTCCTTATTTAATTCTGGAAGCTGCTCTGCCGTAAGAACTGTGTCGTAAGGAACTCGCAATATATCAGGAACATTTTCTTTATCATAAACAGAAGAGTACATAACGATACATTTGTTTTTTGAATCATCTGCCTGCGAATTGGTGTTCGTATTTGTGTTTGTTCCATCGGTCGTACTACCGTCACTGTCTCCGCTTCCAGCAGCAGAATTTTCCTCTGTCTTTGCCGCACTCCACTTCGCCGTCAATGTGATGTTCGCCGTAATAGCCGTAGAAAAACTGAATATCGTGTTTTCATTATACCAGTCACTAAAAGTGTATCCGGCACGAGCAGGGTCTGCGGGCTTTACCGCTTTCTTTCCACTTTCCACAAGTTGAGCCTCGATGAAAGTTCCACCATTGCTATTGAAGGAGACAGTGTAATAAGTCGGCTTGGAATTTTTCCCTTCATCCCCACCTTCCGCCTGACATGCTGAAAATCCGAACAAAAGTCCGCATACGGCCAAAATCGAAAACAGTCTCAAAAATTTCACTTTCATAAAAAGCCTCCCTATTTGTTTAACTGGAAAATTATCGCACAAGCAATTCACCAGGAAAAGTGACAGTTGTCGGGTTTTAACATCATACTGTCAGATTTTGCGTATCTTCATACAGTATAATGTTCTATTTTAAAATAGTATTCCAAATAACTGTAAAAATCAATTACAAAATAACAGTATTTTGCTAATTTCTTCTATAAATATGGATTTTAGGGAACGATTAAGAGAAGAAATCGCATTTTCGGGCTTGTCTTACAAAGAACTTTCCTCACAAACAGGCATTTCACATCGGACTATAATCAGTTATGTAAGCGGGCAGGCCTGTATGCCCTCCGCCGATGCCGCTGTTAAACTTGCGAAAGTCCTGAACACGAGCGTTGAATATCTGATTATGGGCGATAAAAATTCATTTCCTCACGAAGACGACAAAGAATCAAGGGAATTGCTCCATATTTTCAAGAAATTGCCCGCCGCACAAAAAAAGCTTTTACTCGCCATCGCCGAAGACATCGGAAAGATGAGCTGAGGGGACAGTCCTTATTTTTTTAACAATAAAATTTGATTGTCTCAACCGCAAATGCTTTCATCCATCGTTGGCAAATATAAAAAAACTGGGCTTGAATAGCCTCAAGCAAATCATTCAATTTATTCTGCGGTATCTGACTCTTGTTATGAGCAACGACACATCCACCTTTTGAGGTCAACCAAATTTTCGTTGCATTTGGCATCGGCTGTCCTGTGCTAATATGAACATGTATTGGTTCATTATTTTCATTAGACCAAAAATAAATCTGATACCCTTTGATTGCAAAAAGATTAGGCACAAATTCCCCCTGATTTTGCAAAGCGGAAAATAAGATGAGCGTTGTTTTTTAAAAATTCCAAAAATTCAGCAATTTCTTCATCAGAATACCCAGTTCGTTCAATCCATCGATATGAAGGAAGCTCGCAACGAGCAGAATCAAAACCATGCGGTGTGGGGCGTTCAAAGTTCACCTCTACAGTAGGATTTGTATTTTCATTTAAAATTTGAGTATGTACAACTTCTGTTCCATCAGGGAAACTCATGTATTCATAAACCATAAGCGCACCTCTTATATATTATAGCACAGAAAACGGTAAAATAGAAATAACATTACTCTCATTTTCTGCTATACTGTCTTCTATGAATATTCTGATTCTCCAGCCGCCAATAGTTCAGCTGAACACGGCTTACCCCAGCGGTGCCTATCTCTCTGCCTTTTTCAAGTCTCTCGGTCACAAGACCCGCTGGCTCGATTTAAGCCTTGAGCTTTACTACGAGATTTTTTCCCGTGCGGGGCTGACCAGGCTTTTTTCCCTCTGCTCAGAAAACGCCCTTAAACTTGCGGACAAGGCGGAGCAAGCTGGAGATGAGGCGACGGCCTTTAACTTACGCCGTTATGTCGCACAAAAGGATTTATGGATTAACTGGATTGATTTTATCACGGCGATTTTGCGTCCGGGCAAGCACGATTCCTTTTCTTCGGGCTACGAGAATGCCCACCGCTTTGTCTTTGGTGCCCATGTTCCCCGCGGCTCTCGAATGGAAAATTACCTCGCAAATCTTACCCACGATTTGACCACCGACGATGCCCGCTCTCTGGCCAGTTTTGCCCTTGCCGACCTTGCGGATTTTATCGCCGTAGCCTTTGACAAGAATTTTTCTCTGGTGCGCTATGCCGAAAGCCTTACCGTAAGCGAGTCCAGTTTTTCGGAGGTCGAAAAAGGAGCGGATTCCCCGATTCTAAAAGAGTTTTATGAGCCATTGTTGCAGCGATTTTTTATGAAAGGGGAAAGTCTTCCCCTCGCTACAGCCGCTTTCGCGTCTTCCGCTACCCCTTCTGCGGGGGAATCCCCCGCAACACCCCCAAAAACTCTCGTCCTTATTTCAATTCCTTTTGCGGGAACATTTGCGGCCGCCCTTGCCACCGGGCGATTTTTCAAAAATCATTTTAAAGATTCAGTCTATGTCAGCTTCGGCGGCGGCTTCGTGAACACGGAATTACGAGATACAAACGAACGAAAGTTAGTTGATTATTGTGACGCGATTTGCTATGACAGAGGCTACGCTTCCTACAGACAATTGTTAATGCAAAATGCTGACTGCATAATTAAAGATAAACCTATTTACAAACTCCGGCAGTTTATCAGACTAACGAGCGGTAGCACATCTATCATCGAGCCGCTTTCCGACGAGTCTTCCGAAGAATACAAACGAGCGTTAGCTTACGAAAGAGAAATCACCTCTTCTTTAATTCCAGATTTTTCGGACATCGATTTTTCCCAATATCCTCGGCTTATTGACGACACGAATCCCATGCACAGGCTCTGGTCTGACGGCAGCTGGATTAAGGCTTACATGGCTCACGGCTGCTACTGGCACAAGTGTGCCTTCTGCGATGTCACTCTGGATTATGTAAAAGGATATTGCCCAACGAACGTTAGTAAGTTATATGAAGGTTTACTAGCCCAGTGCAAGGAAAAGGGCATTTATGGAATCCACTTTGTTGATGAAGCCATGCCTCCTGCCATGATGATTGCCTTTGCCAGGGAGAACATCGCCCACGGCTCGCCAATTACCTGGTGGGGAAACGTGCGCTTTGAAAAATCCTTTACCCGCGATGTGGCGGACTTCCTCGCTTACGGCGGCTTAATCGGAGTCTCGGCCGGGCTTGAATCTGCCACAGGAAACGGCCTAAATGCCATCCATAAAGGAACGGATCTGGAATCAATCGTTGGAGCCTGCTGTGCCTTCAAGGAAGCGGGCATTCTCGTCCATGCCTACATGATTTACGGCTACTGGTGGGAAAAGCCGGAAGATTTAATCAACTCCATGGAAACCCTGCGCCAGTTCTACGCCAACGGCCTGCTCGATTCCTGCTTCTGGCACAAATTCGTCCTCACCCGCCATTCCCGCGTCTACAAAGAATGGACCGAAGGCAAAATCCCCGATTTAAAGCCCATCGACCCCCAGGAAAAACAGAACGCCCCTCTTTTTGCCAAAAACGGACTTCACTTCGAGGGCGAGAAAAAGAGCGAGAAATACGGAGCCGCCCTGGATTTTTCCCTCAACCAATGGATGCACGGCGAAGGTCTGGAAAAGCCTGTTCAAAAATGGTTTGATTTTTCAGTTCCTCACCCGACCGTGCCAAAAAACTTCATCGAAAATCTGATTGCCAAATACGAAGCAAAACGGGATCAAGAATTCAAAGAGATTCCCGCGTCAAATCACGGGAATGACAAATCTTACTGGCTGGGCGGCGAAAAAATCCCCCTGAGTGACGGCAAAATCGGCTGGTTCTACATGGGCGAATTCCACACGGCCAAAAAAAATGCCCCGGAATCAGCTTTCCGAGGCAAAGGATTGTGTATTTTACCGTAAGTTAACATGCATCGAAAAACCGGTTTCTGCGGTTGTGAAGTTAAATTTTGTTCCTTCAAAAATAAGCTTGCCTTTTTGTAAAAAAGCTTTTTTGGTAACAAAAAAAAGTGTCAGTGAAACCGGATGTGTATCGGTTATTAATTCAAATCCGTAATTTATAAACTGCATTTTACTCTTGCTGTAATTTTCAAAGACAATCGGTGAATATGAGAAAAAAACAACCTGAGAAAATTGCTTATTTATTTGATGCTGTAAACTCAAACCAACGACCATACTGTTATACATGACATCTTTCGATGTTGTTTCCAAATTTTTATCATCGTAGGCATAATTAATAAAAGAATAGCCTACATAAGGTGAAATCGTAAATGAAAAAAACAAACGATATGGGAACATACTCTGTATATCAAATTCAATGCACTCCAAATTTTTATTTAAATTTGATTCGTCATAAAAGAAATTAGGATTCTCCGTCCATAAAAAATTCGTTCTTTGATTAAATCCAAGATTCAACTGAGATTTTAAAGTCTGAATTCCATGCCAAAACGAGTGAAACAATATTCCCTTGAAATTTAAGCCTTTCTGTACCTGCGAACTTCCGCCATCCTCTTTAGAAACAAGCACATTCGTAATATTCTGCCAGCCGCTTGTTGTCTCTAAAGTCCAAGTAATATCATCAGTAACAGAAATTGGCTTCAATTCAAGAGAAAAGGCAACGCTTGAACATAAAAAGAGAAGTACTGAAAAAAACAATTTTATCACAAGCCGTTTCACTACTTTTTAAGTCTAACACATTTTTATCTGAAAGTCTTTCGAATAAAGACAAACTCTCATATCTACTATATAATTAAGCCATGGCAAAGACATTCGACGACAAAAAAATCATTTACACTATGGATCGCGTTTCCCGCGCGTATGGAACAAAAGTTGTTTTAAAAGACATTTCCATTTCTTACTATTACGGAGCAAAAATCGGAGTTATCGGTGAAAACGGTGCCGGTAAATCCTCACTTTTCAAGATTTTTGCAGGAATCGACAAAGACTACACTGGCGAAACAAAACTTCTTCCGGGCTATTCAATGGGATACCTTGAGCAGGAGCCATATTTGGAGCCGGGCAAAACCGTTCTCGAAGTTGTAAAAGAGGGCGTTAAGCCAATCACAGACCTTTTGGCCGAATTTGACAAGGTAAACGAAGCTTTCGGTGACCCGGATGCCGATTTCGACAAACTCTGCGCTCGTCAGGCAGAGATTCAGGAAAAGCTGGACGCGGCCGACGCATGGAATTTGGACGCAAACCTAGAACTTGCAATGGACGCTCTCCGCTGTCCTCCTGGCGACCAGGTTGTGGATGTTCTTTCCGGAGGTGAGCGCCGCCGTGTGGCATTGTGCCGCCTTCTTTTGCAGAAGCCTGACATTCTTCTTTTGGACGAGCCAACCAACCACCTTGACGCAGAGACCGTAGCCTGGCTTGAGCGGCATCTCAAAGATTATCCGGGCACAATCATCGCTATCACTCACGACCGCTACTTTTTGGACAATGTTGCGGGCTGGATTCTGGAAATGGACAGGGGCGAAGGCTATCCTTTCAAAGGAAACTACTCAGAATGGCTTGAAGCAAAGGAAAAACGACTTGCCCTTGAAGAAAAACAGGCTTCAACACGCCGCCGCGAAATGCAGGAAGAGTTGGAATGGATTCATGCGGGCGCAAAAGGCCGTCAGGCAAAGCACAAGGAACACATCACCAAGTATGAGACCTTGCTTGCAGAAGAGAGCAAGCGAATCCAGCTTAAAGACACACAGATTTCAATTCCGGCAGGTCCCCGCTTGGGAAGCCTCGTAATTGATGCAGAAAAGCTCACCAAGTCATTTGACGACAAACTTCTTTTTGAGAACCTTGACTTCCACATTCCGGCAGGAAGCGTAGTGGGAATCGTCGGCCCCAACGGTGCCGGTAAAACAACACTCTTTAAGATGATTGCTTCTGCCGCAGGTCAAGAAATTGAGCTTCCAGACGGAAAAATGGGCAAGGAAGTTCCTGATTCAGGAAGCATTAAAGTTGGCGACACAGTTAAGCTGGTTTATGTCGATCAGATGCGAAGCAAACTTGACCCCAACAAAACGATTTACGAAATGCTTTCTGGCGGAAGTGATTTGGTTAAGCTTGGCGCGGTGGACGAAAAAGGCCGCCCTGTGAACGGTGCCGTCCGCGAAATCAACGCCCACGCCTACTGCTCTTGGTTTAACTTTAACTCAGCCGAGCAGAACAAAAAAATCTCAGTCCTTTCCGGTGGAGAAAAGAACCGTCTCAACATGGGCATGATGTTCAAGGAAGCCGGAAACGTGCTCCTCCTTGACGAGCCGACCAACGATTTGGACATCACAACGACCCGCTCTCTCGAAGAGGCAATCAACAGCTTTGCAGGAGTTGTCATGGTAATCAGCCACGACCGCTACTTCCTCGACCGAATCTGCACCCACATTCTGGCCTTCGAGAACAACTCGGAAGTTCACTTCGTTGAGGGCAGCTGGTCTGATTATGTCGAGTGGAGAAAAAATGTTCTTGGAATCGACGACGATGTACCGCACAAGACAGTTTATCGCAAGTTGACGCGCTAGGGGGTGTAGCCCCGAAGTTGCCAGCTTGCTGGCAATGAGCGTGAGCGTAGGGAGCGACCCACATAGGGGCAAAACCTGTGAGACAGGTTTTGAGCGATTCTCCGAACAGCTTTGCTGTGAAGGCGTAAGGGCGAAAGACCCGACCCCGCTTGCGGGGTAGCGCCCGATTTAAAAACAAAAATCCCGCCTGCTTTTTTAACAGACGGGATTTTTTATGCCTTTGGCAGATTATGCTTAGGCAGCAGCTTTTACCTGACTTGGATGCTGAATATGAGCAGCACCAAGAATTGAACCAACAACCGCAACAATAAGACCAATCAAAACCATGTATCCACCGACAGTTGTATATCCAAAGAACGGAGTAACAGGAGTCTGATAGAAACTTGCATAAGCGCCCATGAAATTGGTAAGAGAAGGCGCAATACTTACGATTGAAGCCAATTCAAATGCCAAACCAAGCAAAGTAACGAGGATATCACCAATGATTGTTTTTGTGATAAAGAAAAGTGCGATTCCTGCGATTGAGCAGAGCCAAACAGCAACCATAAATGTGGCATTATACGCGCTTGGTGCTTTATTGAAATACACGGCAGCTCCGAAAATGTTTTTAAGAACTGTTCCAGATGCGTCTTTTACGAAAACAGTTGGAACAAGGAAACCAATGAACACAATAACCATTCCAGCAAGGAAGATAATGCGGTCAATTGAGCGTTCTTTTTTGAGTTTGTCTAAATATTGCATTTGTTTCTCCTCTATATAAAACAATAACACTTCTATTATACACTATTTCAGCCATTTATCAAGAAAAGATTTTGTATTATAATGTCCTTTATGAGTACTATTTACGAAAAAGCATTGGAAAAACACAGTGAATGGCAGGGCAAGATTTCTACTGAACTGAAAATGCCCCTTGAAAATAGAAATGATTTGTCTGTGGCATACACTCCGGGAGTTGCCGAGCCATGCCGACAGATTCATAAAAATCCCGACGATGTTTACAAGTACACCTGGAAGGGAAACACTATCGCCGTCGTTTCTGACGGAACGGCCGTTTTGGGCTTGGGTGACATCGGGCCAGCCGCAGGACTTCCCGTTATGGAAGGAAAATGCGTTCTTTTCAAAAAATTCGCAGGAGTTGACGCAGTTCCCCTTTGCATCGACACAAAAGCCCCCCAAGAAATCATAAAATTCTGCAAGCAGATTGCCCCCACTTTTGGCGGAATCAACCTCGAAGACATTTCCGCTCCCCGCTGCGTGGAAATCGAGCGCACGCTGATTAAAGAACTGGACATTCCGGTTTTCCACGATGACCAGCACGGAACGGCAATCGTCGTAACAGCCGCAATCATGAATGCCCTTAAAGTCGCAGGAAAAAAGGCTCAAGACTGCACTCTTGTTGTGAGCGGTGCGGGCGCAGCAGGAAGTTCAATCATCCGTATGCTCCACAAATTCGGTATCGGAAAAATCTACGCATTCAACATCAACGGAATCATTATTAAGGAAGATTACGACAAGTACGACTTTTTGACAAAAGAGCTTACTGAAATTACAAATCCAGACAACCGCCGAATCACCATGAAAGAAGCAATGGTTGGCGCGGACATTTTCGTGGGCGTTTCTGCCCCGAATCTGGTGAGCGAAGAAATGGTCAAGTCAATGGCACCAAAATCAATTCTCTTTGCCATGGCAAACCCTGAACCGGAAATCACCTACGAAAAAGCAAAGGCGGCGGGAGCCTACATCATCGGGACTGGCCGAAGCGACTACCCCAACCAAATCAACAACATCCTCGCTTTCCCAGGCCTTTTCCGCGGAGCCTTGGATTGCCGTGCAAGCAAAATCACCGAAGAAATGAAAATCGCCGCCGCCCGTGGTCTTGCAAGTCTTGTCTCTGAAAGCGAACTCGGCCCTGATATGATTATCCCCAACCCCTTTGACCCACGCGTGGCAAAAACAGTGGCAAAAGCCGTTGCAGAAGAAGCGCGAAAGGCTGGATTAGCAAGGGCGTAGTTTTATTTAATTTTCTTCTCTATGCCATTATTTTGTTTGGAATACGATTGCTTCGTCCGCAGGAATCGGCTTAGAGAAGAAATATCCCTGAATTGTATCTGCACCGAATTCACGCAAACGATTAAACTGCCATTCTTCCTCAACGCCCTCAATTATCATTTCTTTGTCCAAATCATGCATAAGATGAATAATGTTCTTAATAAATGAATCTTTTCCATCAACAAGATAAGTATCAACTAGGGATTTGTCTAATTTGATTACATCGACAGGAATGTAGGTTAGATATCCAAGTGAAGAATAACCTGTACCAAAATCATCCATAAGGAGTCGAATTCCCAAATCTTTGAAACGCCTAAAAATCTCATCTGCAAGTGCACTTTTTTCGAGGAACAAACCTTCTGTGATTTCAATCTCAAGCAAGTATGGTGGAATATCATATTTTTTGAGCAAATCTTCGACAAATCCAACATATCCGTGATCGTTGAGCTGATTGCTCGAATAATTTACAGAAACCGGGTGCAATTCCTTGCCTCCATCGCGCCACGCGGCCAGTTGTTTAATGACAAGTTCTGTCGTAATTCGGCCGATTCTCCAAATCCATCCGCTTCGTTCCGCAACAGGAATAAACTGTCCAGGATAAATTCCGGGTTCTTTCATTCGTACAAGAGCTTCGTATCCGGAAACTTTTTTTGTCTGAGAGTCGATTTGTGGCTGATAAAGCATAAAGAAGCCGTCGTTATCAAATGCATGCTGTAATTTTTCTTTAATGACGATTTCTTCCTGAGCCTTTTTCTTCATGTCATCATCATAGATGACAAGTCCGTTCTTTCCCCGCACTTTCGCTTCGTACATTGCGCCTTCAGCGTTGATAATATGCTGATCTGGTGCAGTAATTTCATCTGAGCAGGAAGCGCCCATACTTGCCGTAATTGCAAGAGTCTCATCTCCAAGCGGAATTGGACTTCGGAGAACATCGAACAACGCTTTTATACTTTCACAATCCATCGATATTCTTTCATTTGGAATAACAATAAGGAATTCATCACCTCCAAAGCGTGCAAGCTTCCAACCGCCATCTTCTGCCAACCCACGAATCATGGCAACAAGATACTGCAAAATGCTATCAGCAAGCGAGTGACCGTAATTTTCGTTGAGCATTTTGAAATTGTCGATATCAATTATTATGACGGAATAAACATCGCCTTTACCCATTGTGTTGTGAAGCCACTCTGTTATCGTTCGGCGATTGTAAATATCAAGGACTTCGTCATATTTTGCCTGATGCTGCAATTCTTCTTCCCGCTGAATAAGCCGATTTCTTGACTCCTGCAAAGATCTTGCCAACTCTGTCGCAATTTTTCTGCTGATGTTTGAAGAGATGAGGAACAAAAGCATTGCCAAGATAAGCATTCCGACCGCTGGCAAAAATTTACCGTACTGTTCCCAAAATGTTACGGGCCGATTATATAAAACTGTATCCGACGGCAAAATTGAAAAATCAAGGTTATAATGCTTCATTAAATTGTAATCAAATGTCGTTCGACTCGGAATTTGCTCAACAAAAGGAATCGACTCGATTTTAGATCCATTCAAAATTTCTGCGAGGATTTCTCCGGCCTTTTCACACTGCTCCTCAACATCAATGTGGACTCCACCTAAAATTCCCATTCCTTCTCCGCCTACATAATTCCGAAAAATCGGAACACTTGCGGAACGAACAACCGTACTCGTACGAGAGAGCATAGAATACACATTTCTTGATTTGTCAGAGTAGCATGTCATGTAAAAAAGAATAGAATCATTTGGAAGCGACTCAAGCAATAAAATCAAATCATTCTGAGAAAAAAGTGTCGCATCCAAATCAACGAATGCATATTCCTTATATTTTTCACGAAGAGACCAGAAAATCTCAATATCAGAAAGACCAGCTGAACTTTGATCATGAAGAGCAACCAATGTTTTTCGCTTTGGGAAAAGCTGCATGGCAAGATTGATTGTTTCTTCGAGATAATCATTTTCATAAAAACCAATCATGTTTGGTCTTTCGGAAGCCTTTCGCGCTAATTCATAATCATTAATTCCAAAATACACCATAGGCATTTTTGGAAACATTTCATTTTGATGGTCAATCGCAAATTTGAGAGCGTCATCATCGCCGAGCAAAATTGCTTCGTATTTTTTTTGATCTTTTAACTTTGCCTTTAGAAAGTTGTAAAACATGTCAATGCCAGCCTGCCCTCGCTCATCCGCATACATGTAAACGACATCATATTCAATTCCACGAGGATAAAGGCTTTTTTCGAGACCGCGGACTTGAGATTCATAAGTAAAATAAAGAGGATTGTAAGAACTAATAAATAAAACTCGATGTGAAACTTCAACAGGTGCTTGAACGGCTTTAGGTTTTTCGATTCCTAAAACTATAAAGCGTAAAAAAAGAACAGCTGCAAAAATCAAAGAAGGCACGCTTAAGATAAGAGTAATATTTCTTAATAAAGTATATGTCTCTCGTTTTTTCATAATTTGCCTATTTAAATAGAAAAATTCGTATTAATTAATATTATAAACTAGATTTACAGGAATTCTCAAGAAAATTTTTATTTTATTTATAGGTTTTTACTCGTCCTATATATATATATATATATATAGGAGTGTGTATAGTAAAGGCGAAAAACTCTCGACATATCTTAAAATTCTGAGTAAGATTCATAAGATTTAATAATCAAAAAAGGAGCTTGAAATGAGCGAATACAATTTTGATGTAAAAAAAGTCACGGCAGAAGTCATCGAATGGATTCAAAAATGGATTTCAGAAAACGGAAACGAACGAACGAAAGTTATTATTGGCGTCTCAGGTGGCAAGGATTCATCCGTAGTTTCCGCCCTTATGGTCAAAGCACTGGGAAAAGACCGGGTTATCGGCGTGATGATGCCCAATGGCCAGCAAAAAGACATCTCTGATTCCCAAACGCTCGTTAGTCATCTTGGGATAAAAAACTACACCGTGAACATCGCAAAAGCCTACGAAGGAATTCAAAGTGCATTTGCTGACGCAGGAATTATCCAAACTAACGATAGTTTCTCATCTGTCTTTAAGACCAACACTCCTGCCAGATTACGCATGGCCACCCTTTACGGAATAGGCGCGCAAATCGGAAACTGTCGCATTGTCAACACCTGCAATTTAAGTGAGGATTTAGTCGGATATTCTACATTCTATGGTGATGCTGCCGGAGACTTTGCACCAATCAACAAACTTACAACTGAAGAAGTCGTTGCAATCGGGGACTATCTCGGTCTTCCATCTTCTCTCACTCACAAAGCTCCAAGTGACGGAATGTGTGGCAAAACTGACGAAGACAACCTGGGCTTCACTTATCACGAAGTCAATGAAATTGCCCGCAAAAACGAAAAGGGGCCGAATTACGAGAAAATCATCGCAAAATATAAGGCAAACCTTTTCAAAGTAAAGATTATTGCCCTTCCATGCTACCGCCCAGAATTGCCGCTTTTTCTGGAAATTTAGAAAAATTGTAAGAAATTATATTGTATCCTATAGATTTTTCTTTCCTTTTTTCTTTTTCTGTGTTATCTTTAATTACAGGAAGGGGGAACGCAACCTTTTAGGAAAAGGCTTTCTTTCCCCCTTGAACCCCTAATCTTCCAAAACAGGAGACTCGATTATGGAAATTACACTCACAGAATCAAACTTTGAGGCTGAAGTCCTCAAATCAGAAAAACCAGTGCTCGTAGATTTTTGGGCAAGCTGGTGCGGTCCTTGCAAAATGCTTGCGCCTACAATTGAGCAGATTGCCAATGAGAATGATACAATCAAAGTCGGAAAAGTAAATGTCGATGATGAGCCGGATTTGGCACAAAAATACGGAATCGTAAGCATTCCGACCGTAATTCTTTTCAAGAATGGCGAGCCTGTTAAAACTTCGACCGGCTTCGTTCCGAAAGAAACACTAGAGGCTATGTTCAAATAATGCAGTACCGAAGAAAGGAAACTGTCGAAGCCATTCAGTGGAACGGCTCAAATCAGGCAGAAATAAAAGCTATGGCCGGGCAGTTCGCGATGTTTGACTATGCGGACACAAACCATGACGGAAAAACTTTTGACGCTGTTCTAAAAGTAAAAACTTCCGAAAAAATAATTCCTGCTCAAATTGGGGATTATGTGGTTCGCGGCGAAAAAGGCGATTTTTTCATAAGCAAAAAAACTGCTTTTGAAGCTCTGTACGAGCCGCTTTAAAAGTAAAAACTTCCACAATTTATGTGGAAGTTTTTTTGTTTTGGAGACGATCGGACTTGAACCGACTACCTCTACAATGCCATTGTAGCGCTCTAGCCAGGTGAGCTACGCCCCCGAATATGCAGAGTATGACAGATTATCGAAAAAATTTCTAGATGGCTGATATGTGGAAAGATAAGATTTATTGAATTTTCGTGCAAATCTAATTAGACTAAAAGTAAATTGTATTATCATTAAAATCATCATAACATCATCAGGAATAAAATCAGTGTGAGTATTCTTTTCATAAAAAAACTCCTTTTTTGTGCTCAAAAAACTGCGGAGAAAAAAATAATCTCCGCTCATAATTGTTTTATTCAACAACAAAATAAATTTCTGTTTTCAGCATACGATATTTAATATTTTTGATTTTTGCATTGCATGAAAATTCAGAGTCTTTTTTGGCTTTGCTAAATGCTGAAGTATTTGTAAATCCCCAAAGATAAGCGTTTCCGTTTTTGCCGTAAATTTTTGTTGCATACACATCTGGTGTATATCCTTCAACTTCCATATTATTTTTACTTGCATCGAATACTTTTAATTCAATTTTTGTATCGATATTATACAAATCATTTTCTCGTACAAAATCATCCAGCATTAATTCTGTCATGTTTGGAACAACCGAAACCAAAAAATTGATATTTGATGCAACTTCTTTTTTGTTTCTTAAATATTCTTCATCAGAAACTGCAATGTATTTCATTACATCATCAGTCGCCATTTTTTCAATCTGTTTTCCGTTTAAAATCTTTGATTTTTGGAATTTTGAGGAAGATGTCCAATTACCATTTTTATCTACAACAGATGTCAACGCATTGTTCAATTTTAATGAAATATTTCCATTGTCATTTTTAATTGTCCAGTCAAACACATGTAATGTATAACTCAGCAAAACTTTGTCTATTTGAGTTGTCAATATTCTATATTCATCAGCTGCTATATCGAAACTATTTCCCTTTTCAAAATCAAATGACTTTTCGTAAGTTCTTTCACCTGTTTTGATGTTGATTTTAGTATCCTTTAGAATCTCATTTTTCAAAAACTTTTCAATTTGCTTACTGTACTTGCTGACATTTTGATAATTATTTTCCTCAGCAAATTTCCATACTCCAACATACAAATCTCTGTTTTCTGGAATTTCCTGCGAAAACAAGAAACTTGACAACAAGTTATAGACAAAATTCGCACCTTTAGAATTGAAAGAAAAATTTCAATCGTTCAGCTCTCTGTTGATTCGGGAATTTCACGCAGCCACCTTTTTTATATAGAATCCAAAAAGACAATACCTTCCCTTGAAACACTTTCTAAAATTGCAAAGGCGATGAACCTTCATTTACGGGATTTTTTTGTATAGCCTGTGCGTTAAGGATTGTAGGGGCGGCGAAGCCGTTGCGGAACATAGTGGAGCAATGGAGCCGTGAGGCGGAACCCCGAAAAGCCTGACCCGAAGCGATGGGATTGCCGTGTCTCGCACGGCAATGACAGAGCGTAGGGTAACGCCATTCGTTTTCGGCGTTACCTTTTAACGCCCGTCGTTTTAAAAATCCCGAAAAAAATTCTTTGCCGATTCAGCGAAATTTTATTATCTTTATAGAAAATAGATGCCGAATCAAGTTCGGCATGACATCAGAGGTATAAAAAATCATGGCGGAATACCAGTTTCAAACAGAAGTAAACCAGCTTCTTAAACTTATCATTCATTCAATGTATTCAAACAAGGACATTTTCCTTCGCGAAATCGTTTCTAATGCTTCGGACGCTTTGGACAAGCTCAACTACCTCAAAGTTTCGGACGAGGCTTACAAAGGCGTTAAGAGCGAGCCTAGAATCGACATCACTTTTGATGACCCGAATAAGGTTCTGACGGTGCAGGATTCGGGAATCGGTATGAACGAGGAGGACTTGAACGCAAACCTCGGAACAATCGCACGGAGCGGCACGAAAGCGTTCATCGAAAAAATTGCGGAAGACAAAAATGCGGGCGAGTCAAATCTCATCGGTCAGTTCGGCGTTGGATTCTATTCGGCATTTATGGCGGCAAAACGAATCAATGTCTACACCCGAAAAGCCGCGACCGACAAAATCTTCAAATGGTCGAGCGACGGCACAAACAGCTACACGATTGAGGAAATCAAGGCCGACAGCGATGAGGCTAAAAAGTACGGATTCGACAAGGCCGAAACTTGCGGTTCTGCAATCGAAATGCTCTTGAACGATGACTCAAAAGAGTACGCTTCACGATGGAAGATTGAAGAGCTTATCAAACGCTACAGTGACCACATCGCATTCCCGATTTACCTTCACTACACACAGAACAAATACGACGACAAAGGAAACATCACTGGAAGCGAGGACAAGGTTGACCAGGTAAACTCAGCTTCTGCCCTCTGGAAACGAAGCAAGAGTGAGCTTAAAAAGGAAGATTACGACAACTTCTACAAGACAATCAGCCACGACGGTCAGGAGCCTCTGCACTATGTTCACACACACGCAGAAGGAACTCAGGAATACACAACACTTTTCTATGTTCCACAGAACGCTCCTTTCGACATGTATCAGGCTGACTATCAGAGCGGAGTCAAGCTCTATGTAAAACGAGTTTTCATCACTGACGATGACCGCGAGCTTTTGCCGGCTTACCTCAGATTCGTCCGCGGTATCATCGACAGTGAGGATTTGCCTCTCAATGTAAGCCGTGAGATTTTGCAGCAGAACCGAATCCTTGAGACAATCAAGAGCGCATCTGTAAAAAAACTCCTGAGCGAATTCAAAAAGATGGGAGAAGCCGCTGACAAGGCAAAGAAAACTGAGGAAAGCAAGCGAAGCGACGAGGAAAAGGCCACAATCACAAAGTGGAACACATTCGTCAAGAATTTCAATCGCCCGATGAAGGAAGGTCTTTACTCAGACTACGCAAACCGCGAGGAAATTTCAGAAATCGTCCGCTTCAAGAGCACGGACGCAGCTGGAACTGGCGACGACAACTGGACAAGCTTTGCCGACTATGTTCAGCGCATGAAGCCTGAGCAGAAAGCAATCTACTATATTACAGGAACCGACGAGAAAAATTTGCGCGCTTCACCACTCCTCGAAGCATACAAGAAGAAGGGATTTGAAGTCCTGATTATGGCAGATGAAATCGACGACATCGTAATTCCAAGCCTGATGAAATACAAGGACTTCGACCTCAAAGCAGTCAACCGCGCGGGCAGCGACGACGAGCTTGGAGTAGATAAGGACGAAGCCAAAAAGAAGGAAGAAGCCTTCAAGCCAGTCCAGGAAAAAATCAAGAAGGCATTGGGCGACCGTGTTAAGGATGTCGTCCTTTCAAAACGACTTTCTGACTCACCGAGCTGTATCGTAGTTGACGAGAACGACCCCGGAATCCAGATGGAGCGCATGATGCGGGCAATGGGTCAGGCAGGACCTGGAATCAAGCCGATTCTCGAAATCAACGGAGACCACGCAATCGTTAAGACGCTGGAATCTTGCAGTGACGAAAGCTACATTGCAGATGTGAGCGAAGTTTTGTTCGACCAGGCACTGCTTGTGAGCGGAGCCGAGCTTAAGGACCCGATGGAGTTCGTTAAGGCTGTGAATAAACTGTTGAGCAAGTAAGGTGTCACACGGATAATCTCGTCGGGGAAGTTCTGCTAACGCTACGCGTCTAACGACGCTGTGGGGAAGTTGCCTGATGATTCGATGATAAAATTTGTGCAAGCCGCTTCTTCCTTTGTTGGGAGAGGCGGCTTGTTTTGTTATATATTCTCCTTCTCCCCACACATTTTCTCCTGTAAAAATCTCAAAGTCGCCTGAAAGTTGACCAAATTCAAATTATTTTAACGCCATCTTATTCACCTTTTCAAGCCGTTCTTTCCAGTCGTCCACCAGCTCTTTTGGCGCAAGGGGATAGGCCTCATCCGCCCACTGCCAGACCCACCTTCTGATTGAAAAAAGCTGATTGCTCCTAAAACTGAGGATGATTCCGTCTCCGTCAGGCCTGAGATTTTGGGAATCGGCCTCGACTTTCTGGTTTTCGCCCCAGATTCTGTTCTTGGCGTAGCGGGCGGCGTAACCATGCAGGTGAATCTTGAAATCAAGTTTTGTATCGTGGCACATGCAGCCGAAAGAGCCCAGCGTCATCTTCCTGAAATCATAGTCTTTTGGCAGAATGAAGACTTCATTCGTAAGTTTGAGATTTTTGATTTCGCTTAAAGTGTAGCGGCGGCGGCCATTTTTGACTACATCAAGGGCGTGAAGGTTCCAGTTTCCGTTGTCATAAATCAGTTGCCAGGGCTGAACACGGCGGGGATGGCTCTCAGTGTCAGTGAGGGACTGATAATCAAAAGTGATGACAAGATTTTCCCTCAGAGCCTTGTCAATCAGCCGCCAGTTTTCGGCAGGAACTTCCTTACTGGGAGCACCGACGAAAATAATCCGATCATTGTCAGACCTCTTACTGATTCGGATATTTTCCAGCGCAAGGTCGTGATTTTCGATGGAAAGAGACTCAAAGACTTCCTGGGCTTCCTTGTAGAGGGGATTTTCTTTCACCATGTCCATGAGAGTCTTGATAAGCTTGGCAGCCTTTGCCGCATTCTCGTCAGTGTAAAATCTGGGAAGGCGGTACTTGGGATCAGTGTAAAAGTAGCCGCTGCTTTCAAAATCCGTGTCGATTGGGGCTGCATACTTTTCCTGCAATTCCTCAATGTCCCGGAAAAATGAAGTGCGGCTGGTCTTGATTCCGTATTTTGAGCCAAGCTCCGAGATGATTTCCCTCCATTTGAGTTTGCGCCCCGAAGCGATAATCTCGTCAATGGCCTGATAGCGTTTTGCTTTTTCGGTAAAGTCTACGGACATAAATCTCCCCTCCCCATCTCCAAAAATTTACCACTCAGAAATTAAACTGCACTATTTTTGCAACAAAATCATTCCCGTGACTTGGGAATAGCTTTAAATTATATTTTACGGCAAGAATGAGGAAAGTCAACTGCGAGTTGACCGCAAGCCAGCGATTTTCTCATACAGTGTATTCGGGAGATAAATATGGTAAATAATCACAGGATTGACATCAACCTTTCTGAAAAGGGTTTTTTTATTGACGGACAAAGACTTAACATGCTTAATTACCGATTTCATGAAATCCTCAATCGGAGCGGCATGTCGCATATTGGAAACAAGAAAAAATCTGCTCCTGATTCAAACTGTGCTATTTTCTATGTCTATCACTCTGACGCCATGGCCTATATCAGCCTGATGGACATTTGGTTCACGCCGGATGAATCTCCTATAACTCAAAAAGATTTTGACAGGCTTGAAAAATTCTACGAGGAGACTGACTCAAGATTCAATGAGCAGAATTACAAATATAAGCTTTCCGCAAAGATAAATCTGGATATTCTCGAAAAAATCGGGCGAGGCGAAGAATTTACCATTCCCACAGGCATTGACGAAACGACCTACACAGCAGCCTTTTATTCTCCGTCAAAGACAGGGCTTTATTGCTTCCATTTGGATATCAATCCAATTTTTACTGAAGAATTTTGGGAAAGTGACAAATACAAGACAGAAGCCAGGCTTTTTGAGTCTGTAAACAACGGAGACTTGGAGAAAATTAAACTTTATGCAAAAAAAGGGGCGAATTTAAAATTCCATGCAAAATACACGCTTGCATCTTTACTTGATATTGCCATCGTTAACAACAATCCTCAAATGTGCGAATTTTTGATTAGACAGGGGCTGGATGTGAATTACACAAACGGTTACGGGCCTGATTTTTCTTCATTAAATCTTGCCAAATCGGAAAAAGCACTGGAAGCAGGGAAAGTTCTTGTGAAATACGGGGCAAGATATGATTTGTTTAACCTTATCGAGGCAGGCACATTCTCCTCTGAGGACTGTAATCGCTTGTATATGGAAGAACTTGAATTTCTTCTGCAATGCGGCTCAGATGCCAACAAGGGCTTGAAAAACAATCTCTTTACCCCTCTCATGTGGGCGGTCTTTAACAATAATATTCAGGCGGCGGAACTTCTGATTAAGTACGGAGCGGACATAAATGCAAAGACAATTTCTGATGGGACAGCCCTTCGCATAGCCGTTTTAAATAATAATGTCAAAATGGCTTCATTTCTGATTGAGCATGGTGCAGAGGTGAATTCAATAACTGACGGCAAAAGCAACTTGCTTGAGGCTCTTATACAGCAAAATCCGGACAGGGAGATGATTTCTCTTTTATCCCTCTGTGGCGGAAAGATAAACGCAAGCTTGCCGGTACCTGTTGAAGTATATAACAAAAAACTAAATGTGACTTTCGTGATAAAAGAAGCCTTCGTCCCTTATTTTCTAAAAGAAGATGAAGAAGCCCTTCTGTTTTTGTGGAAATTATTTTTGCTCTGTGACACAGCCATTCCCGTGCATTGGGAACGGGTATGAATTATGCTAAAGATAATGAGATTAAGGCTCAGCGAAGGAGGACTTTATGGAAATGTTTATAGGACTTATTTTTATGATGGTGATTGTAGCCGTCTTTTTGATGGTCGTCTTGAACGAGCCATTCTGGCAAGGGTACAGGAATTCCAAATTCATTGATGAAATGATGAAGGAAGAAGATGAAGAATTTTTAGATTTCCGAGAAATAGAAAGAAATCAAGGATGACACGAATAAAAAAGCCGAAAATTCGAGTCGTTTTTTTTCAGGAGGAAAATTATGGAGCAAGAGATGAAAATCATCACAAGGCAGGAAACATTCACCGACCTCGCTGTCCGCGAACTGGGAAAAACCAGGGCAGCATGTTTCTGCAAAGTTCAGTTCAAAAGATGCGGCAAGGAAAGGTGTGCCCGTTGCCCTCAGCATATCAATCTGGAAAACTGCCGCCATTCAATGAGCGATTATGACCGACTGAGACTGGACTCCTATACCGCCGAATACTACGCCGAGTTCAGCAAAAATCCCATGGCTTGGATGAACCACAAAGAATATGTGCGTCATTTTGCCCGCTTCATCCTAGTTTTTATGTTTTTTTTCATTCTGATTCTGGGGATTCCTTGTTTCTTTGCGTTTTTATGATGATGAGGAGATGGGGGGACTCTGTATAAAATATAGGAGATTCCCCTTCCCTGGCAAACAGAGTGCCGAATATGGAGGAATGTTTAGGAATGAAATAGTCAAGAAATTGCTGGGTAAAATTTGGCCTTGCCCATATAAGAGCTTCGTGAATGGGGCTACAATGCGTGTAAGTTCTGCCGGCTGGCTTTTTTTTAGACGATAGATTATTTTGTTTAAATATGGGAGATAGTATGGTATGGTATGGTATGGTATGATATAACCGTTTTTTAAATGCCTTGATTTATAGGAATATGCTTTATGGGTATAGATAATGTACGATGTCCAAAATGTAATGGAAAAGTGAAAATTGAATTTTTAACATTTGATCAAACATGTTATGAATGCTCAAGATGTGGTTATATCTTTGAAGCAACCGATAAATGTTTATCTGATGAAGAATTGGAACGATTCGAAGATAATATTTTTGATTCCGATAAAAAAAATAGAAGGAAGAACATAAATCCTATAACAGATTTTAGAAATGATTTTACAAGAAAATTAAAAAGGGCTGACGAACATTATCATAAGAGCGAACTTGAAAATAAAAATCTTAAGGATGAGAAACTTGATAATTGTAATTCTCCAGTTAATAAGAGCGTCTTAAAGGGAATCCTTCACAAGAAGAATGGAGAAAATATTGAAATTAGAGGAAAAAGATAAGGCAAAATAATGATTTTCTTTTTAGTAATGCAAATTTACTGGAAGAAAAATCGATGAGGTATTTATGAAATACACTGTATTTGATACTACAGGTTTTGATGATTACAAAAGCTGGCTACATGATGATAAATCAAAATATGAAAAAATCAACAGTTTGATTATGTCTATCCAGCGTGATGGTCCACTAAAAGGGATGGGCAAGCCAGAAGTTTTGAAAGGAAACTATAAGGGAAATTATTCAAGGCGGATTGACGATAAGAATCGCTTGATATATCAATATCAGACAAATGATAAAACTGGAGACTCAAATACAATCATTATCGGTTGTAAAGAGCATTATAAGGGAAATGAACAAACACAAAAGCAAATGCTTATAAGCATGCTTAATCTGTCAGAATAATAGGGAGCAAAATGAAAATGAATAAAGACGAAAGCATGAAAAACTACAAAGATGAACTGCAAAAGAAAACTTCAAATTATATGAGCATAATGGAAGAATGGGGAACAACTGTCTTCTACGAAAAACATATAGTCGAACGAGAAAAATTGCATTATCTTGCAATGGAATGTATAAATAAGATTCTTCCACTGGAATTAAAAATTTTTGTGAGGAATTTATGTGCAAACACGCTGGGCTATCCTGACGAACCAATCTTTTACAAGGCATTTGGAGATAATCCAAAAATCGGGAATCGAATCAGCAAAACTGAATTAGAGCAAAAAGGAATTGATATAAAAGAATTTGATGAAATGATAGAAATTTGGGGGTTAGAGGGAACTTTTGTAGAAAAACAATATGTAGATAGCGAAGAATTTTACTATCTGGAAGACTTGTGTAAAAGAGAAGATTTTACTTCAACAGAAGAACTTAGACGCTTGAATGCTTCTGTTGAATTAAAGAACGCAATCTTTCAGCGAACAGACATGTCTATTGACGAGCAGGATAAATATATTCAGTATATTGACACATTGTTATTTTCAAGAAATGTTTAATTTGGAGTAGAACATGTCCTACACATCATCATGGAACAAAATCGTAGCACAATATAATAAGAATCTCTCGGCAAAAGAAGAAATCATACAAACTTCGTGGGAACTGTTATTTTCTACGATTTTTGATTATTCTGATTTTGAAATTGTCTCTCAATTTTCTGTAAAAATGGGAGTTGAGACAAAGCGAGCAGATATTCTCATAAAAAAAGACAATACAGATTTATTTGTCGTCGAATTAAAACGTCATACTTTGCATGAAGGACAGGAGCAACTTTTCAGCTACCTGAACCAATTAAAAATGGATTTAGGAATTCTTGTCTGCGACAATCTTTATATTTACGATTATGATTTTACCCAAAAAGAGAACTCTTATTCAGTTCTAGAAATTCCTTTTGAACAGGACAATTCCAACGGAACAAAATTTGTAGAATTATTCTCAAAAGAGAACTTCGACAAGCTGAAGATTAAAGATTTCATAAAAGAAAGCAACAGCAAAAAAGAATCAGAAAAAAATATTAGAAATGAACTTTCAGCAGCACTTATTACGAATTTGCTAAAAAATCATTTTTCTGAAAAATATCCCAAAATAGATGTTGATAAAATTCTTGACGAATACGATATTTCTGTAACAAAAAAATCTGAAATGCAAACAACCATAAGTTCAGCTTCCCCTGTTTCAAATTATGTATATTCGGCAACTTCATATTCTGGAAACAAAGACAGCACACAATTCATGGTAAATGGAAATCCGACAGTCGGAAAAGGTAAAACTGTGTATGCTACAGTAAAATTATATGTTGACTCACACAATGGAATTTCTCTTGTCGAATTACAGAATGCTTTTCCTGATTCTTTGGGAAAACCCGGATTTGGAAAAATGATTCGCCGCGTAGAAGATGTAACACGTAATGAATGGTCTGGCAGTCGATTTAGTAAACATCCAATTCTTCTTGCGGATGGCACAAAAATAACAGTTTCTACACAATGGAACCCTGACAATATGCACAACTTTATTGAAGGGGTACAAAGATTGGGAATTCATGTAGAGCCTATCCAATAAAAAGAATATGGCAATTCAACCTCAAGTCATGCTCAAATCTTCCAATTCGTCAAATCGGTTAACAAGAGACTAGTACACAAAACTGCTTTAGTATTAAAAAATAAATACATAAAACCTATTTTGTGTTGTTGATAAAAAAATTATGATGAAATTGAAGTTTTACTTAACAATGGAGTTGATATAAATGCAAATACAATCATGTATTATAACGGAAAATGAATTAAAAATTTTCTTAGAAAAATATACTCTTGATTATATGCAAAAAAGCCCGCATAAAAGAAAACAAGAGTTAAATGAGTTTTTATCAGGTAAACAATTAGATGAAAAGTGTGAAAATCTTGTTAGAGAAAAAATAAAATGGCTTGATTTTTATATTACTTATAACAAAAAAGAAAATGATAATTTTCATCAGAATAAGACTATTCATCGAAGATGTTTTGGTTCTGATGATGTAATGGATCATTGCCCACTTGGAGGATTTAGATAATAAAGCATTGTGAAATGTTTTTATGTTATTTAATACGAACATGGGCGTATAACACGGCGTACCTAAAATTGTCGGTGCGTATGGACGTGACGCAATCAGAATTGAAAAGAATTTCATTATTGTGACGATTCCATTCAACAGAATTAATGCAGTTTTTTTGAGCTAAATGACTACTGACAAATCAAAGCAACAGTAAAATTATAAACTGACTGCTTATCCTCATCCCCCTAACACAATCAATGTCACCCTGCCCCGCATGACATTCTTTTTGATTCCGTAAAAATCTAGATGCCGAAATAAATTCGGCATGACGGCACAGACTTCATTCCCGTGCCTTGGGAATAAACCTCCGTTAAACTCACTCCCGTAAATTGCAGGGCTTCCCCGCCCTTCCCGCACTTTCAGGAGGTTTTCATGAAAAAACTCATCGCAGTCTTCTTTGCCCTGGCTTTTCTTACTGCGGCCATTTTTGCGCAGACGGCAAAACCAAAAATCTCACCTCGCACTAATACGCACACTAATACTCGCATTAACGAAATGATTATCGCGACGATTATCGAGGCTCAGGAAAATGTCTATGACTATGACGGTGACGGCCAGATTAATTGCCTTGACTATTCCTGTGTCTTCAAACTGACTTGGGACAAGAATTTTCCCCGGGAAAAATACCGTTGCAGTCTCGTGAGGAACTATCAGCCGGATGTGATGAATCATCTTTTTGCCCAGGTTCAAGATGAAAAATTCCGCAATATCGAGATTGAGACCTGGACAGACAATCCCTATCACTATCTTCTGACAGAAATCTGGCCGACTGACAGATACAATCCGGCTTTCAATCGTTACGGCGAAACTGAACGCTGGCTTTCGGAGGGAAATAGGTCGCTAAAGCCAAAAAAGGCCGAAGTCAGGATTGCAAAATCATATTCTTCTGGCTCATCAGGCTCTTATTTTCATGATTACTCTTCATTCAGCGCGTCCGACACAGGATATTTTTCTGTGGGCTATACGACAAGCATTTTTTCACCGAATTCCGGAAAATCCGGCAAATCCTCTTTCATAAACTCTCAAAAATTCGGAATCGAAGTCTCCACCGAAACGGCTTTCCGCTATGGTGAGCGATTCGCGGTCCTTGTTTTTGATTATCTTCTTGACCACACGGAAGAAAAATCCGCCGATTCATGGCTTTTGGGATTTGACTGGGGCTACTGTTTGATTTCATTTTTCCAGCCATATTTTGGCCTTTCAGCCGGAATGAAGTGGCAGGACTCTTTTTCTTGGGAAAATCTCGGCTTTGCATGGAAAGTCAGCAACGGTTTCAGGTGCAGTTTTTCATCAATCAGCTTGCGGGCAGAAGTCTCCTATGGCACGATTCTGGGACTCGCGGGAACAGTGGCGGCGGGATTTTCCTTGAAAGAAGCACAAAGATAAATGAAGAAATCTGGAAAGAAACAGGAAAATCATTTCTGCGGGAAGAAAAGTAAGCATTGCTCAAATCAATTTTTCTATCTCGCTGGCAAAATTCCTAAAATCATCCAAATGGCTGGTTATGATTGCGTAGATGATTTTGCAGTCAAGATTTTCATATTGATGAACGGCGATATTCCGGAAACCTACCGCGCGACTTAAATTATCAGCCACAGACTGAGGAATCAGTTTGTTTTGGGCAAGCTTTCGGAAAGTCTCTGCCATTGTCGCCGGAGTTTCAGTGTCATAATCAAGAAGAATATGATTTCCGATATCAACGCAAATCTGAACAGCCCTCTGCAAGTTCAGAATTATAATATCCTGCTTGTCTATGTTTTTTTCCAAATCTTCAAGGCTCAAAATCCCCTGACTTTTGACACGGTGGACGCAACGGATGAGAGCCGCAATCTTTGCTTCAAGGACTTCTTTATCCATTTATAAACCTCTTTATTTTTTGCCTGTTCATGTATTCAATCGTAGGAAGAAAATCTTCTTTAAAACAAAGAGCTTTTGTCAGATAAGGGACAAAAATGCTTTTTGAAATCTTGATTTTTATGCCTGTCGTCATAATCTGATAAAGAAAAATACCTTCTGCCTGAGATAAATCCGCAAGGTCGATTTCCCGCTTGCAAAGAAGAGCTAAATCGCACTGGATTTTTGAAAGCTCCTCATAGCCGAGGGAATTCTTAGAATGAAGGGCAATGTCGATGTCACTGTGGGAATTAAAAGTGCCTTTAGCAAAGGAGCCGAACAATAAGACGGTATCTATTTCATCTTTTTGAGAAAAATAATCCTGAATTTTTTGCTTTACCTGCTCCGCTTCATTCATGGATTTATTGTAGCATAAAAAATCAATCAGATAAATATTTTTATTTTTTCAAAAGTCGACTGAAAAGAACGACAGATTTATTTTACAATCCACCTGCCATCTTTCTTGCTTCCAATTCGTTCTATAAGATTTCGTTCCTGCAAATCCCTAAAAGATTCGCGATTGTTGTTGCCAGAATATTCCAAGCCCCCACGGCGGAGCCGCAAAATACTACAAAGAAAAGGGAATTATTCAGTAAGCACCCGATAATCCCACTTGTGCTTGGGGTAGCGGCCTTTCATTTCCTTGCAGATTTCAAGCCATGCCCCAGTCCAGAAATTTTCCAGGTCGTCCGTAATTTGAAGGGGGCGGCTTGCGGGAGACAGAAGTTTCAAAAGGACGGGAATGCCAAGAATCCTTGGAGTTTCAAAGCAACCGAAAATCTGCTGAATTATGGTTTCCAGCGTGGGCTGTATGCTTCCGTCCGCTTTTTTTTCATAGACGATTTTTCGCTTCCGTCCGTTAGCCAAAGTGATTTGCAAGGGAACTTTTTCATCAATTTTGCTTCCATCAAGATACCAATAAAGAGCGTCATAAATATCCTGAGCGTTGATTTTTTGTGACTTAACGAACGGTCGTAACCATTCCTGTGCATTTTGAGCCAGAGAATCAAACTTTTTCTGTAATTCTGATACTGAAACAAGCCCTGTTTGACCATTTTGAGGCTGTTTTTTGATATAAAATTCCACCCTGAGCAAAAAATTCTCAATTTTACTATCGAGCGGTAGGGATTTTAAGCCTTTTTTTGCCACGAGGTCACAAAGTGCCAACGCAAAATCCTCACTTTCAGCAGGCATTTTCTTTTCTTTCAGGACAATGGCGCCATAAGAGAGAATTTCCTTTTTCTGAACAGAAAGATTCTTAAAATCGCTTCCATTCGTTAGTTCAACAAATTCCGTTTTGATTTGACTTTTTGCGTGCTTTTTCAAAAAGACTTCTGCCTGCCCGTCACTTATCGCCTCAAATGAATAGATTTTTCCAGTTCTCTCACCAGCGTCAACTTCCGGAGCGACAAGCCAGGTCGGAAAGCTGGGAATCCGTGCCTGAGACAGAAGCTCCCGGTTAAGCCAGGCCTTTCGCCCGCTGGGAAACTGGTATTCGCCGCGATCAGCGTTTGGCTGAGTCTCCGGGGAAAGGCTGGCAAGTCGGTCGGGATAGCCGTCGAGAACAAAACTTTCACTGTCTGTCGTTGTCGCCATTGCTTTGCCCCGACAATCTCTTAATCGCCTCTTCAAGTCATCTACGAAAATTTTCTGCCGCTCAGGGCTGGCTTGAGCATATTCGGAATAAGGCAGAACGGCTTCCGCGCCTCCAGCCAAAGCCACGCAAGCCAGTCTAGGATGCAGTCCAAGGCGAAGGACGGCTTTTCCTTTTTCAGTGATTTTTGCCGACCTTCCTTTTGAGTCTTCGTGAAATTCTATGCAGTCCAGTTTTTCTAGCAAATCGCTGGCGACATTCCATGCAGAAAGTGACGGCGGAGTAAGCCAGTCCAGCTTTTCGACTTCACCAGCTCCCCACTGGGCACATTCAAGCACAAGACCTGTCAAATCAGCCCGCAAAATTTCCGGGGGATTTTGCTCCACCCGCGCGTCATGCTCGCTCCACAGGCGGACGCATCTTCCCGCCGCCAAACGACCAGCCCGACCAGCCCTTTGTGCTGCACTGAAAAGGCTTTCATTTTCGGTCACGAGATGTTCCATTCCCAAAGCGACATTCATTTTATTGACCCGGCATAAGCCTGAATCAATGACCAGCGTGACGCCTGGCACCGTAAGAGAAGTTTCCGCAATGGCAGAAGAAAGAATCACACGGCGGGAAGAATCCGATGAACAAGGGCGAAGAACCTTTCGCTGCTCGGAAACCGGCACAGAAGAATGTAAAATCAGAATTTCGCAGTCAAAATCTACTTCCGAAAGGTAGTTTTCAAGCTCAGATTTTGTCTTTTTGATTTCAGAGATTCCAGGCAAGAACGCCAGAATCGTGTCGCATCTTTGATTATCTATATAACTATCGTTAGTTTTATTTGCTTCTTTCTTGCGTCCATGCTGAGAATCTTTCCCCAATTCTTCAAAAATCGCCCTGGCTACGCTTACATTCGGCTTATATTCAATCTCAACCGGGAACTGTCTTCCCGGAATCTGCATAACTGGAGCAGGATTTTCTTTACTCCCCAAATACTCAGCTATCGAGCGGTAGTCTATAGTCGCACTCATAACGATAACGAACAAATCATCCCGAAGAAGCATAGTCTCTTTTAAGAAAGCAAGCGCCAAATCAGAATGAATCGACCGCTCGTGAAACTCGTCCAGCACAATCACATTCACATCTTCAAGGAGAGGATCCGCCTGAAGCCGGCGAGTCAAAATCGCCTCGGTAATCACTTCAAGCCGCGTTTTTTCCGAAACTTTTGAATCAAGATGAAGCCTGTAGCCAACAGTTCCGCCAGTTTCCTCACCCAGCAAATCCGAAAGCCTGTCCGCAATCGCACTTGCAGCAAGGCGACGAGGCTCCAGCATAAGGATTTTTCCCTCAAAATGCTCCAGCAAGGCAATCGGTACGGCAGTAGATTTTCCGGCAGCAGTCTCAGCGGTCAGCACGAGAAAGCGGGATTCTGAAGATTTGAGAGAAGAGCAGATTTCTGGCAGAAAAGGCGAAATCGGGAGAGAAGAAAGTTTTTCGTAAGCGCGGGAAAATTCAGGCATGGAGAAAAGTATAGCACAGACGAGAAATTTTTGATATTCTGCGATTCAAACTCGCGATTTAACCTATAAAACGCATCATAAAATTCTTGACGGAATTATGTTATTACATAATAATTACATTATAAGGAGGCATACAATGTTAGTTCCTGTAGTTCCTATCGGAAATTCTCGTGGAATACGATTCCCTAAGCTTGTATTGGACAAATTTCTCGTCAAAGATAAAATGAATATGGAAGTTACCGAGAAAGGCATCCTTCTTACTCCTGTGAAAGATATTCCCCGTGCTGATTGGGCAGAGGCCTTTTGTTCTATGCACGAAAACAAAGAGGATATTTTGGAAGAAATTCCTGAATCAGGAGATTTTGAATGGGAATGGTAGTAAATCAGTACAATGTCTATCTTGTGAACCTTGACCCGACCGTAGGGCATGAAATAAAGAAGTCTCGCCCATGCCTTGTTATTTCTCCAGATGAGATGAACCATAATATAGATACAATCATTGTTGCTCCAATGACGACAAAATCGCACTCATATCCAACAAGAATTCCAGTAAAATTTGAAGGAAAGCAAGGTTGGATAGTCTTGGATCAGATAAGAACTGTAGATAGCATTCGACTTGTAAAACATTTGGGAAAAATAACAAAAAAAGAAGTTTCAGAGGTAAAAAGAGTTATAAAAGAAATGCTGGTTGACTAAGTTGGGAAATACAGCCTCACGCAATTCAATTTTTACAGGAGATTCACCATGTTTCACTACATCTGGCCACTTGCCGTCATCGTTTTTTCAAACACACTTTATCAGATTTGCGCCAAGGGAATTCCGCCGCAGATGAACACCTACGCTTCCATGACCGTGACTTACGGCGTGGCGACGCTTTTTTCTGCGCTTGCTTTTTTCGTCACCTCAAAGGGCGGGAATCTTCTCAAGGAATTCAGCCTGGCAAACTGGGCGACCGTCGTTCTTGGAATTGTCATCACCGGGCTTGAAGTGGGCTTTATCTTCGCCTACAAGGCCGGCTGGAAAGTAAGCACTCTTTCAACTGTGGCAAACGGGCTTGTCGCCATCGCGCTGATTTTTGTGGCCATGATTGGCTATCACGAGGCAATTTCTCTGACTAAAATCGCGGGAATCCTTCTCTGCCTGGCGGGGCTTTGGCTTATCAACAAGTAGTAGATTCCTTTTCCCAGATTTCACAAAGTCTCTCGTCTATAGCTTCGATAATATGTCCTTTTTTGAAGCTGATTTTCTTTTCGGTCAGCAGATTAAGATAAAAGAAAACTTCCGTTAGTTTGTTTCCCACTTTTCCTTTTACTTTCACTTGGGGATTTATAATCAAGCGCGAGAGGAAAACCATTCCAACCAAGATTCCGCTCCTTCGTAAGCCAAGCAAAAGTGAGTCCGAAGTGATTCTAAAACTACCGATTGATAGCAAAACTTCCCCCGACGGTGCCAAAAGTGCAAAAAATGTAACAAAAATTACGATAAAGAGCGAAGGCAAAAGCCGAATCCGGCGACCTTTCACACAGGCAAGAATGAAAAAAATCAGCACGAAAAGCCAGACAGCGGCTGTCAAAAGTATTTCAGATTTCATCAGATTTCTCCACATCAGATTTTGTGGCAGTCTCGGAAAAATCCGTCAAAAGCCCCTTAAACCAATTCGACTTCTGCATAAAAAGTTCGGCGAAAATCCCCAGAAGAAGACCTGTAATCAAACCTGATACAAGCAGAATCGGCGCGATATACTTTGCATTTTCTCCAAACAAAATAAATCTAGCCAAAAAAAGCTGGGCAAAAGTGCTTGCAAGCGAACCGAAAAGAGTTATTCCCACAGCGGAAATAGAAAATAACTTCCGTTCGTTAGTTTCATTCCTACGGTGATTTCCGCACAAAGCATACAATCCCATCATCGCAAGAGCGGAAGCAAATGACCCGCCCGAAGAAAACAAAAAAACATAGGTAAAAAGCGTTCCCGAAATAATTCCCTGAGCCAAGACTTTAAATAAAACCAAAAGCAAAATCTTTCTTGATGGAAGAAAAAAAAGCGCAAGGATTACAGGAAGATTCGCAAGTCCCAGTCGCAAAAACGGCAGAGGCTTGGGAATCGCGTTTTCAATCGCGGCGAGGAAAAGGCAAAGCGCGGCAAGAAAAGAAACAAGTTTTTTCATTATTACTTGAAAGGATCTTTAGATTGGTCTACGGTCAAAAGTTCATCCACATTCACGCCAAAAGACATTCTTTGCATCGATTTTAGCACTTCCTGATAACTGTTCGTCTGAGTTTCAGTTTTTTGCGCGTTCAGGGCTGCCAGAACTTTCTGACAAGGCTTATACTTCGCCGCTCTCGCAAAGAGTTCATTTCGGGGAACTGCCCGCTTCGTAACTTTCAATTCCTCGGCAATCTGGCTTACAACAATATCATCAATTTTTGTACTGATTGAAGCCGAGGAAACAAAAGCCTGGCGAACGGAGTTTTCAGCCGAATCATAAAAAAAGACTTTTATGGCATTTTGATTTTCAGAAGGATTTTCCCCTTGAGATTTTGAGACTGCAATAAGTGAGGCAAATTTTAGAGGACTCTGGGGGCTGCTCATTTTTTCGGTCAAAGCCGGATCAGCATACAAAAAGGCTTTTTCAATGGCCACTGCATTTTCGCAATTCAGGGCAAAAACTGACTTATCGAGCCAAAAATCCATATTCTCATGCACAACATGCACATAGCCTGTGCCCTTTTGGGAAGTTTGAGCGCTTTTGTCTGCGTTTTCAGTTGAATCAGAACTATCGTTAGTTTGTTCTAGTCCAACCTCCCCCTTTTCTGGAATAAATTTTTCATCAATCAAGCCGTCTATTTCGAGAACAGAAATTTCTGCGCCGGCAGAAAGTTTAATCACGGGATGCATTTCAAAATCTCGCCCATAAAGACAAAGTTCGCCCTTTTTGGCAAGAATTTTTCCTTCAACGAAAGTCTCAACGGGAATCGGCTCAACGGCTTCAGAATCTTCTGTAAGTGCAGATTTTTCACAAGAAATAAAAATGCTTAATATAGCCGCAAAAAAAATAAATGCATACGATTTCATGCTATTATTTTCGGCATTTTAAAAAGAATTGTGAATAAAAGGGCGCTCCCCTTCGGGTCAGGCTTTCCGCCGTTCCGTGCTAACGCACTTCATTCCTCCGGAACGCCTGCGGCGCGGCTACAATCCTTAGCGCAAAAAAAACGCACCCCGATTGAGGTGCGTTCTTGCCGTCCGCATTCTTGCAGACAATTTTCTTAATTTATTTGCTCCAAGGGTTCTTACGGATGAATGTCTCGTTGCGCTCGTAGCCTACTGAGATGATGCCGACTTCGGTTTTTGTGTAGTCTTCGATGAATTCTACATAGTCGCGAGCTTCTTTTGGAAGCTCTTCGTAAGAACGGCATTCCTTGAGGCTCTTCTTCCAGCCCTTGAACTTTTTGAGGACAGGTTTTGCCTTTTCCATTGCAGGAACGCTTGCCGGGAAGTCAGTGACGATTTTGCCGTCGATTTCGTAAGAAACGCAGGCTTCGATTTCGTCAAATGTGTCGTAAATGTCAAGATGGGTAAGAACCAAAGAATCGATTGAGTTTGTGATGCAGGCATAGCGGAGAGCAACCAGGTCAAGATAACCGCAGCGGCGGGCGCGGCCGGTCGTTACACCGTATTCACGGCCAGTTTTGCGCACATACTCGCAAAGCTCGCCTTCGCTCTCATTGTTGAACTCTGTCGGCATTGGGCCGTTTCCAACTCGTGTCTGATAAGCTTTGAAAACACCGAGGATTTTATCCAAATCTTTAGGGCCGATTCCGCAGCCAGTTGCAGCGCCTGCTGAACAAGAAGCACCTGAAGAAACATAAGGATATGTTCCCGAATCGATGTCCAGCATTGCGCCCTGAGCGCCCTCAAAGAGGATATTCTCGTTGCGGTATTCGTACATCTTAGCTGTCAAATCGACGCGCATTTCAATGAGTTTGTCTTTGTATTTGTTGAGATATTCGAGATTTTCGCCCTCGAACTCAGCCATTTTCTCCGGCCAGTCAAGGTCTGCCAGGCGGAGACCATCTCGGTGTGCTTTTTCTGAGTATGCGATGCCGATTCCGCGGCCAGTTGTTCCGATTGGGCGTTTGCGGCTTGCGTCCCGGTCTTTGTCCATCTGGCGGTAGCCCGGAAGAATGATGTGGGCACGGTCAGAAATGAAAACACGGCCTTCCCAGTTGATGCCATTGTCTTTGAGCATCTGAAGCTCGTTGAAAAGTGCCTCCGGGTCGATAACCATGCCGGCTCCGAGGAAAACTGATTTGTTCGGGTAAAGGATTCCAGACGGAACCTGATGAAGAGCAAACTGCTTGCCATCTACGACGATTGTGTGGCCAGCGTTTGGACCGCCTGCATAGCGGACGACATATTTAGCGTCTTCTGCCAAGTAATCAACAATCTTTCCTTTTCCTTCGTCGCCCCACTGAGCACCGATTACAACGACCTTCATAAAAGCCCCCAAAATGGATTAGCCGAGCAAAAATTCTCAGCACAAAATACAGAAGATTTTAGCACAAAGAGCATTTTGTTTCAATGAAGCTATATACAAGCAAAAAAAATCCCCCGCAAATTCATATTTCACGGGGGATTATAAGGCGCAATTCACTTCGCCCTAATTTTATTTAGTGTTCTTTTTCTTTTTGAGAACGATAAAACAAAGTGCCGCAAGAACAAAAACGATAATCACGATAATGATTGCTTTCGAAGCTCCTGCGCCACCTGCTGAACCAGAACCCGCATAGCTGAGAGAAAGGTTTGTAAATTCAACATAACAGTTGCGTGATGTAAATGCACCGACATACATGTTTTCTTTATCGAATTCACCCAAGTTGATTTCGTATGTAACAGGCTCTTCTTTTCCGTATTTGACAGTAAATTCAGAACCCTTCTTTACAATTGAAAGATCAACGACTGTATCTTTAACAGGAACTGACTCAACAACATGCTCATTTTCATTCAAAGCCGCATCGATTCGGGCATATCCTGCAGACCAGTTCTCATTTTTTACTTTAAGAGGCGCTGCTGCAACATAGTTGCTGTTAAAACCTGCTACATTGTCATCGATGAGAACATTATCTCTAGCCATAAGACCGAATGAAACCTGATTGTTTGATTTAAAGTTGAGAACTTTTGCAGTTGCTTTAATTGTGAAGTCTTTATCAATTGGCAATTTCTGGAAATAGAACAAGATTCCGTCTTCTGAAGAAGCAATTTTACCAACATCTTTACTTCCGTCTTTTTTACCAGAGTGCATGATAACTCCGGTTTCTGTTTCTTCAATTCCGAAATATTCAGGATTAGAAGCGTTTGTTGCACCACCAATGTTACCAAATGCAGAACCCCACCACGGATCTTTTGTTACAAAGACTGAACTCTTTTCTGAAGGAGCTCCAAAGCCAGGCTCTACATAAGATGGATTTTTGAGTGCTTCAAGATTGTAAGTTGGCTCTGGAAGATTTGCAACGAGGAAACCTTTGAAAGTCGCATCTTTTGAGGCGATATCTTCAACAAGCATTTTAGCAACAACTGCGGCACCATAAGCATTCAAGTGTGTTGTATCAAGAGATGCTTCTTTTGAGCCAGTCATAGCATGAAACTTCTTCGCATCTGCACCAACTTTTTCATAAAGAGCTTTTGTGTTTTCAGTCTGATCGGCAACAATGATTTTAAGTTCTGCTCCCAAATCACGGATTGCTTCTGGATAATCACCGCCTGGGAATTTTTCATCACCAGTTGTGACATGAACGACCGAACCTGTGTACTCACCAGTTTTGCTCATGCGAACGATTGGTGTTACAAGAATTGGAGTTGCGCCTGCATCCTGTGCAAGTTTTACATAGTTATAATAAAGAGAATTCTGGAATGAACCGGCATCATCTTTTCCAGCGTTTGGATCTGTATAGCGCTCTGCCTCAAGTTTTTCGTCGTTGTGACCGAAAGCAATGATGAGATAGTCCCCCTTACGAATATTCTTTTTGAGAAGATCATAATTTTTTGCTGAGCCAGGGTCTGAGATAAAACTTGTTGAAGAACGACCGCTGACAGCCAAGTTTACAACAGCGGCTTTTGATGAATCGAGATAATCCTGAACTTTTGTACCAAATCCAAAGCGAGGAATATAATACGGATCATTGAAAGGTGAAGCAGTTGAATCACCAACAATAAAGATTCGTGAAAGACCACTTGCATCAGGTACAGCAATTTCTGTAGCAACGACAGCTTCTGTTTTTTCAAGTTTAGCTGTTGCGGCATCCTGTGCGAATGAAGAGAAAGAAAGTCCTGCAATCAAAGCAAGACTAGCGAAAAGAAGTTTTTTCATTTCTGTGTCTCCTGATTTTAAAATATACTTCTATTATACAATTCTTGATTTTTAAAAGAAAGACATAAATTTGTCTCTTCCCTTTAAAATCTTCGTAATTTCCGATAAAATCTCTTTCAAAATAAAAAGTTAGGAGAAAAAAATGGATTCAGCATTAATCGCAAAAATCATCGCGTTCGTTTTGTATCTCGGATTTATGATTTACATCGGACTGCGCAACGCGAGCAAAAACAACAACTCATCGGACTTTTTCTTGGGCGGCCGCAAGGTCGGTCCCTGGGTCACGGCTCTTTCGGCAGAGGCTTCGGATTCTTCGGCCTGGCTTTTGATGGGCTTGCCCGGCTTGTGTTACCTGGGCGGCGTCAAAGAGACTTTCTGGACGGCTCTGGGTCTTATCGTGGGAACTTACCTCAACTGGCTTTTCGTGGCAAAACCCCTGCGCAAATGCTCTATTTCTTTCGGTGACTCTATCACGATTCCGGAATTCTTCACCAACCGATTCAAGGACAAATCACATGTTCTTTCTGTTCTGTCGGTGATTTTCATCGTTTTCTTCTTTACGATTTACACGGCTTCGGGCTTCGTTGCCTGCGCAAAGCTCTTCAATTCCGTTTTCGGCCTTCCCTATCATGCGGGGCTTGCAATCGGGCTTCTGGTAATCCTCTGCTATACGATTACTGGCGGCTACACTGCGGTCTGTACCACGGACTTCGTTCAGGGAACTCTGATTTTCGTCGCTTTCGTGATTTCCGCAACAATCGCGGTTTTCGCTTTGGGCGGACCTAGCGAGGCAATCGCTCATGTTCAGTCATTCGATGCCCGCGCCCTTGCGAACGACTTCGGCGAGAATATCCGCAAGGCTTTTGAGGGCAACGCTTCTTACAAGGGAATGTCCATCGCTTCGGCTCTCGCCTGGGGCTTGGGCTACTTCGGAATGCCCCATATCATTGTCCGTTTCATGGGAATCCGCTCAAATGACGAAATAAAAAAAGCCCGCCGAATCGGCACGGTCTGGATGGTCATTTCTTACATCGGAACTTTCCTCATCGGAACTTTGGGAACGGCCTACCTCTTGAAGCACGGCGTTCTTTTGGGAACAGGAGCTGAAAATGTGGTCGTAGAGGGCGTTACTGAATTTGGAGACGCGGAGACTGTATTCAGCGCGACAATGCTCAAAATGTACCCGGCTTTCATCGGCGGAATCTTCCTCTGCGCGATTCTTGCGGCTTCAATGTCAACGGCAGACAGTCAGCTTTTGGCGGCTTCCAGCGCGGTTGGTCAGGATATTTACAAGGGAATCATCAACAAAAACGCGGACGAAAAAACGGTCTTGAATGTAAGCCGCTTCACTGTCTTCATCATCGCCTTGGTTGCCCTTTTCCTTTCACTCAATCCGAATTCTTCAATTTTCGGTCTCGTCTCTTATGCTTGGGCAGGATTCGGCGCGACTTTCGGCCCGCTCGTTTTGCTGGCCCTTTACTGGCGGGGCATGACGGCAAAAGGAGCCATTGCGGGTCTCGTCACGGGATTTGCGGCGGTTGTTTTGTGGCACAATCTTTCTGCAAGCGTACACCCGATTTTCGGCCTTTACGAAATTCTTCCGGGCTTCGTTATTTGTCTGGTTTTCAGCGTACTGGTTTCAATCCTAGACAAAAACAAAGACGAAAAAATGCTTGAAGAATACGACCGATACAAGGCTTGGAAACACTAAGCTGAATTTCTAAAAGCGATTAAAACATACATAAAAACACAATTTGAGATTCGTTCTCATATTGACAAAATCATCGCTCTCGTGTAATTTGAGATTCGTTCTCAAATTTGAGGCGGTGAGGTTGCATGAAATTCATTTTAAAAGGACAGAAGGAAAAAGTTTCGCTTTGGCTGGCGCTCCTGCTGCTTGCGTCTCTTTGCCTTTCTGTCTTTTTTGTTCATGCGGATTTTGACCATGACTGCTCAGGTGAGGATTGCCCGGTTTGCGCGGTCATTCAGATGGCAAGGACGAATTTCCAGAATCTCAATCCCGCACCTCAAATTTCACTTCAAAATAACACTTTCTTTTTTGCCGTAGTCTCGCGTTTTGCAGTGAATGCGATTCGTGTATCAAAAACGCCGGTTTCAGAAAAAACCCGTCTCAATAACTGATGATTCCCGATTTTACAGATAATGCCGCGCCCGCCGTGTAGCAGTGGCGAAGCCAGTCGCCTGCGGTAGCAGGGGACCGAGGGCTACTGAGCTGCGGAAGGGCGGTTGCCAATAAAACTGCGCCAAAAAAAAATCGAGGAAATGAATATGAAAAAATTACTTGCATTTGCGGGCATTTTGCTTGCCCTTGGAATGGGTTCGGCTTTTGCGAAAAAGGCTTCGAACGAGAATAAAGTTAAAGTCGTGACTACGATTTTCCCGGAATATGACTGGGTAAAGGAAATCGTCGGTGAAAAGGCTGACGATGTGGATCTTACCCTGCTTTTGAACAACGGCGTGGATTTGCATTCTTACCAGCCCAGCGTAAAGGACATCGCAAAGATTCAGGACGCGGATATTTTTGTTTATGTCGGCGGTGAAAGCGATGAATGGGTGGACGATGTTCTGAAGAATGTCAAATCCCCAAATCAGAAAGTAATCAATTTGCTTGAAGTTCTGGGCGACCGGGTTAAGGCAGAGGAAATTGTTGAGGGAATGGAGCATGAACACCATCACGATGATGATGAGCATGAGCACGGACATGAGCATGACGGAGATCATCACGATGAACACGACCACGATGACGAGGAAGAACTTGATGAGCATGTCTGGCTTTCCCTCAAAAATGCCCAGATTCTCACTAGTGCGATTTGTGACGCTCTCTGTCAGGCTAATTCTAAAAATGCAGACATCTATAAGAAAAATTTCGTTTCTTACAATAAAAAGCTCGCTGATTTGGACGCAAAATATGAGGCGGCTGTAAAGGCAGCAAGCAAAAATACCCTCCTGTTCGGCGATCGCTTCCCATTCCGCTACCTCGTGGACGATTACGGCCTTAAATATTACGCGGCATTCAGCGGATGTTCTGCCGAAAGCGAGGCCAGCTTCAAGACAATCGTTTTCCTTTCTGAGAAAGTGAATGAGCTTGACTTGCAGCGGGTCTGCCAGATTGAAAGCGGTAACGGCAAAATCGCAAAGACCGTGATTTCAAACAGCAAGAACAAAAAGGCGAAAGTGCTTATTTTTGATTCGCTCCAGTCAACGACGGCCAAGCAGATTAAAAAAGGCGCGACCTATCTCGGCGCAATGGAAAAGAATCTTGAAGTTTTGAAAGAGGCCTTAAGATAAATCTTAAAGACTGACTGAAAGTCTTCCATTAAATCCCGTGATTCAAGCCATGCGTAATCATGTGGAGGATTATGTCGCAAACAAACAATGCCGCGAGCGAGCAGGAAATTATTCTGAATGCCGTTCGCGGCAATTTTTTTTGAATCATAAGAATCACAGGAATCACGCCGTAAAAAAGCAAAAATCCAAAAATCCCGAAAATTCCCACCGAGCGTAAGCAGACATAACCGCCGATATTTCCGAAATTCCAGGGTTCTGTGTAATAATCCCAGAGACGAAGTCCGTCAAAACAATGAAAAAGCACAAATCCGACTAAAAATTCCAAAATTCCTGTCACAAAGAAACTGATTAAAAAAATCGCCAGAGGATTTTTGTGGAATCGCCAGACAGAAACCGCCATAAAAATCGCGCCCACGCCGTAAATCGGAATCCATGGGCCGAAAGTAGTTCCCCGCTTGACGAAATAGCCCCAGGCAAGCCGATAAAAAACGGTCTCATACAAAAATCCACCGATTGCGCCAAACACGCCAATCAAAAGCGCGACAAAGAAAAAATCATCAAGCTCAGAAAATCTTTTTGGAAGATTCATGTCGACCTCCTATATTGGATAGTTTATTATTTGTGATAGTGAGTTCCACAATAAGCTATATAAACACTTCCGTCTTCAATTTTATACACAATTCTGTGGTAGTCATCGATTCGTCGACTCCAAAATCCAGAAAATTCACCTTTTAAAGGTTCTGGTTTTCCAAGCCCTGTATAGCCATTGCGATCAATATCTTTTAAAAGTTCATTTGCTTTTTTTAAAAGTTTTTTATCTGATTGAAGTGAAAGATAATCTTCCCATGCGATATCTGACCAGTTTTTATTCATAATTATTCCTCAATCAAATCATGTTGAGAAAACTTCCCTTCATCAAACTGCTTTATCGACTCCCTAAGCCGCTCCTGATTTTCCTCGCTCCAAAACGGGTCGGCCCTAACCTCGAAAGGAATGCGGCTTTCTCTGAGACAGGCTGCCATAAACATGTTCACTGCGGCTGTCACCGTAATTCCGATAGACTCACAGAATCCTTCAAAAGAATATTTTCGCTCATCATTTGTTCTAATGCTCATTGTTGCCATATATTGACTCCTAAATGCTTGATATATGAATACAATGTAACACACTGTATGAGAAAAAGCAAATTTAAGCTTGTTCTGGAGTATTCTCAATTAACATAAAAAGAGCTTTTTTGTACTGTGCGGGCATTTTCTCAATTTTCATGATGTAGGGAAGATAAATAGAAAATAATTTCTTCTGCTTTTCAAAATTCGTTTTATCGATTGATGAGATTTCGGTCTCCATTCCAAGCAGCGTTTCAATCGGAATGTCGAGGACTTTTGAAATTCTTACCGCTAAATCCGCTTCAGGCATTCCATCTCGCTTGATTCCTGAAGATATCGTGTTTACCGAAAAATGGGCAGCATTTGCCAGTTCTTTGCGACTTATTCCCAAATACTCACATTCATTATCAACATTCTGCCAAAATCCCATGAATTGACTTTATCACAGTTGCGATTTTACCATGTAAATTTATTGCACTTGCATTATTAGCGATTTTTGGTAAAATAGATTTATTGCAGTTGCAATATTTTTAATGAGAGAATATTGTCTATGCGAAATTTAAAGAAGGAAAAATGAAAATGTTGTCAAAAGATGAATTAGTTAAACTAATCACCAAAATTAGCCACGAAACTGTGCAAAAACCAAAATCAACATGCCAATTACTAGGAATGTTATCAAAAAACGGTGAAGCAGCCCTTGCTTATAACTTGCCTAGTACAATAAAGAAAGTCACAATAACCGAATTTTATGAGGCATATAAAGAGTTGAACAGTTCTTTGTCTATAAATCATACCTGGTATACGCAAACATTCCCTGTATATGACAGTTCTTCTCCTTGTAATTTTACTACAATCGGAGCAGTTTTTGTGCGGCTGGAATTCGCTGAATATAAATGCAACAAATATGTAAAGATAAATAAGGAGATATAACCAAATGTCTGATTTTCTTGAAATGCAACGAGATTTCGCTGTTCTTGATATTCGTAAGTTACAACAAGAATCTCTTTGGCTTCAGCAACGAAGCCTCGGTGTTGCTGAAGCAGGTCTTGATATAGACACAAAAAAACTTCTCGCTACAAAAAGGAATGCTTTTCTGCTACAAGAAGTCAAAGAAACTCTACAACAAGGTTTTATAGGACTTTCACAACAAATTGACTATCAAATATCATATCTCGGTTTGCAATTAGAAAGTTTTTCTAATCTAGTAATCAAAAAGATTTCAAACGATGAACGTGAAAATTTTGCCCGTGATGTTATCTTCAACTTAAAAAAGATTAACGAATCGCTTTCCCAAAAAAAAGATAAAAAATTTATTGCTCTTGAGGCAAAAAAACTGCTTTCACAAATAGATACTTTTAAAATCAATACACAAAGTTTTACTCAAATTCAAGACAAGGAATATTTTTTATCAACACTAGAAAGTATCCAAGTAAAATACAATGATATACCAGATGATGAAAAAAAAGAAATTGAAAATTTTTACGATGTTTACTTTTCGGTTAAAGCTGGTTTGAAAAAGCTTGAAGAAATTGAAAAAATTAAGCTTGCGAACTTTCCAGAAAAGATTGAGGAAAAAGAAAAACCAAACTGGGACGGAATTCTACTAATTGAAGGCGAACTACTCCAAGAATTAAAAAATCCGTATCGAACTTTGGAATTGCGAGGACCACAACTAAAAAATTTTATTTCTAAAGTTGATGAGCTTCCAGATTTATTTGAAAAATTCTTTGATGCAAAACAAAAATATACAATCCAAAATTATGAATATACAGTTTATCAGGAAATTAAGAAATTACAGGAAAAAGCAAAACTATATGCAGAGTTCTTAACAAACTTGCAAAAGTGCATTAATGCTTCAAACGATTACATTCAAAAAAATCCAGCGTTTGCGGAGTCATATTCGCGTTTTGATTTCGATGAACTAGAAGCAAAAATTGTTGACTATGAATCATTGCAAACGGAAGCAGAAAAGAAAAAATCACAACTAAAAAATGAAGTGAACAATCAATATCTGAAATACAAGGCGATATTATCTGAAAAAATGAATGGAATTCTTCCACCAACACCAAACAATGAGAAATCTAAGACTGAAAACAAGATTCTACCATTGATTATCATTTTTGGTATAGTTATCTTAGTAAGTTTTTTAGCGTATAAGTTTAGCAGTATTTAACACAACAAAAAACGCCCGCAATGTCGGGAAAATCTCCGAATTGCGGGCGAAAATTGTGCGTTATGAATTAGGCACTAGGCATTCTTAATCTCGCTGTCTTCAACAACTACTTTCTTCAAGTGCCAAATGTCGCGGACATAATCTTCGATTGTGCGGTCTGACGAGAATTTACCTGAATTAGCAATGTTGATAAGAGTTTTCTTTGCCCAACCTTTTTTGTCTGTGTAGGCTTTTGCAAGCTCTTCCTGAGCCTTACAATATTTGTCGAAATCGGCGAGGACATAGTAAACATCCGGGCGCTGACCTTCAACACCGTAGACCAAAGAATCATGAATCTCTTTGAAAATCTGTCGGCTTGGGTCATAAGTGCCGTCAACGAGCTGCTCAATGACCTTTTCAAGGGCAGGATTTCGTTCAAGATACTGCTGCGGGTTGTAAGAATGTTCTTCTTCCATTTTGAGAATTTCTGGAGTGGTGAGACCGAAGACAAATCCGTTCTCTTTGCCTGCTTCCTCGAAAATCTCGATGTTTGCACCGTCCAGTGTACCCATTGTGAGTGCGCCGTTGACCATGAACTTCATGTTTGATGTACCAGAAGCTTCTTTACCGGCGGTCGAAATCTGCTCAGAAACATCTGCTGCCGGGAAGATTTTTTCTGCTACAGAAACACGGTAGTTCTCGATGAAGACAACACGGAGTTTGCCACCGATTCGGCGGTCGTTGTTTACGCGCTCAGCAACAGTGTTAATCAATTTGATGATTGCCTTTGCCCGGCGATAGCCTGAAGCCGATTTTGCGCCAAAAATGAATGTTCGGTTTGGTGCGTTATAGCTTGGGTCTTCAATGATTTTGTTGTAGAGATACATGATGTGAAGCACATTGAGAAGCTGTCGTTTGTACTCATGGAGTCGCTTGACCTGAACATCAAAAATCGAATCCGGGTCAAGGAATTCGTTCTGCTTGTGCTTGAGGAATTCCACGAGGGCTTCCTTGTTGTGGCGTTTGATTGTGATAAGCTCGTTCAAAGATGCGTCATCATCAGCGAATTTTTCAAGTTCCTTGAGCTTGGTCAAATCCTTTTCCCAGCCATGACCGATTCGTTTTGTGATGAATTCAGAAAGTTCCGGGTTTGCGTTCAAGAGCCAGCGTCGCTGTGTGATACCGTTGGTCTTGTTGTTGAATTTCTTTGGATAAAGTTCGTACCAGTCTTTGAGCTCCTGATTTTTGAGAAGCTCTGTATGCAAGGCAGCAACACCGTTTACGCTGAATCCTGCATGAATTGCGAGCCATGCCATGTAGACTTTTCCATCGTGGATGATAGACATGTGATTCTGCTTCTGATAGTCGCTTGGGAATTTTGCACGAAGCTCAATCATGAAGCGGCGGTTGATTTCCTCGACAATCTGGTAAATTCGCGGGAGCAAGCCCTGGAAGATTGAGATATCCCATTTTTCAAGAGCTTCTGCCAGAATCGTGTGGTTGGTGTAAGCGAATGTTTTCTGAACGATGTCCCAAGATGCGTTCCAGCCCAAGCCGTATTCGTCCATGAGAATGCGCATAAGCTCAGGAATTGCCACAACCGGGTGAGTATCGTTAAGCTGGATAACATGGAATTCCGGGAATTTTGAGAAATCCGTGCCGTAATTTGCAACGAAGTGATGAACCAAATCCTGCAATGAAGCCGAACAGAAGAAATACTGCTGCTTAAGTCGGAGAACTTTTCCCTGTGGCCCGTTGTCGTTAGGATAAAGAACTCGCGTAACATTCTCTGCGTCATTCTGGCGGACAACTGCCTCGTGATAGCGCATGTCGTTGAAGAGCTGTAAGTCGAATCCGTCTGGAGAAGAAGCCTGCCACAAGCGGAGGGTATTCACAGTGTTTGTGTCAAAACCGACCACCGGCATATCGTAAGGAGTTGCGGTGACTTCTTCTGCATTTTCGATGTAGAAGCGATCTTGTCCGTCTGGAGTTTTGCCATATTTGATTTCGCCGCCGAATTTAACGGTTACAGCCAAGTCAGAGCGTTTGATTTCCCAAGGATCGCGGTGTTTGAGCCAGTTGTCAGGATATTCAACCTGATAGCCGTTTTCGATTTTCTGTTCGAACATTCCGTACTGATAGCGGATTCCGTAGCCGTGTCCAGGATAGTCCAAAGTTGCGAGAGAATCCAAGAAACAAGCCGCCAATCGTCCCAAGCCGCCGTTTCCCAAACCTGCGTCCGGCTCTTCGTCTTCGATAAGATTGATATTGATGTTCATGTCATCGAGGACTTTTTTGACTTCTTCTTTGATTCCGAGGTTGATAAGGTTGTTGCTCAAAGCGCGTCCCATCAAGAATTCAGCAGAAAGATAGTACAACTGCTTTGTAGGCTTTTTCTCGTAGGCGTTTCGTGTTGCCATCCAGGCAGGCATAATCAATTCCTGAACTGAAGCAGAAACTGCGTCGAACAAGTCATGGCTGTTTGCCTGAGAAATGTCCTTTCCATACTGTCGGCGAAGACGAGCGGAAAGATTCTCTCTGAATTTCTCTGCATCAAATTTCATATAAAACTCCTTTTTCGGTCTTGCACCGACCGTTTTATTTGCTTATTAAAACCAAGATGCTGTTTGCCAAAATGACATAGTGCTCTTGGGAATTTAAAGTTTCTTCATCCCCGCCCAGCAGGATACTCGTTTTGTTTTCGATTGAAGTATCGATTGCCCGGTACCATGTGCGCCCTGCTGAAGGTTTCGGAATCGTAATCGTCAAATCGTGGATATCCATATTCATGGCGACAAAAAAATCATTGTCGTCTCGCGGAAGACCGTTAGCCTTGCCACCCAAGCGGAATCCAAGATAGCGGTTCATTTTCTTCCAGTCAGGAACGGTTCCGTCAAAATTAAACCAGCTGATGTCCGGCGGATTATCAAACTGACTTGTGGCAGCTCCACCGAAGAAATTGCGCCGCTGAAATACCGGGTGCTGGCTTCGGAGAGTAATCAATTTCTGCACGAAATCGAACATCGTGGAATTATTTTTAACATCGTCCCAGTTGAACCATGAAAGCTCATTGTCCTGACAGTAGGCATTGTTGTTGCCGTTCTGCGTTCTGCGGACTTCATCGCCCGCAACGAACATTGGCGTTCCCTGAGAAATCAAAAGCGTGGTGAAGAAATTTTTGATTTGCCGGGCACGGACTTTTTCGATTTTTGGATTGATGACCGGGCCTTCGTAACCATAATTGTAACTCAAATTATTGTCGTTACCATCACGGTTTTCTTCGCCGTTGTCTTCGTTGTGCTTGCTGTTGTAAGTGACCAAATCGTTAAGTGTGAAGCCGTCATGAGCAGTGACAAAATTGATTGAGTGAATCGGGCCGCGTCCGCTCAAAGCATACAAATCGTTTGAGCCTGCGATTCTAGTCGCCGCCTCGTTTGAAGTGTGCTCGTCACCGCGAATAAAGCGGCGGATTCCGTCACGGTAATGATCGTTCCATTCGCACCATCTGCCGCCGGGAAAATTTCCGATTTGGTATGCACCGCCGCAATCCCAGGGCTCAGCGATAATTTTTGTGTTCCGTAGGATTGAATCTTCGGAAATACGCTTTGTGAGGGGCGCGATGTCTGAAGGAAAGCCATTTTCATCGCGAGTGAGTTCACTTGCCAAATCAAAACGGAAACCGTCCACATGCATTTCAAGAACCCAATAGTGCAGGCAGTCCATGATAAAATCCTGCACAACAGGATGATTTGCATTTACCGCGTTACCACAGCCAGAATAGTTCATGTAGTATTCTTTGTGGTCATGGACAAGGTGATAGAAAATTGAATTGTCAAAGCCCCGGAAATTGAGGGAGATGCCGTTTTCGTTACCCTCGGCTGTATGATTGAAGACTACATCAAGAAGAACTTCGATTCCCGCATTGTGAAGAGCCTTTACCATATCTTTGAATTCACGGACACAGCCGCCCGGACTTCTATCGCTGGCATAAGAACATTTTGGAGCAAAGAAACCGATTGTGCTGTAGCCCCAGTAATTTTTCATTCGCGCGCCAGTGCGGGGATTTACATTCGTGTTTTCGTATTCGTCAAATTCCATGACAGGAAGCAATTCCACCGCAGAAACTCCAAGCGACTGGAGATAAGGGATTTTTTCGATTACGCCGCGGTAAGTTCCAGGATGCTCAACCCCTGATGAAGGAGAAGCCGTAAATCCTTTGACATGCATTTCGTAGATGATTGATTTTTCAAGGGGGATTGAAAGCGGCTTATCATCTTCCCAATCATAATCTTCATCATCGACAATGACACATTTAGGATATTTTTCCATATATTTATCTTTTCCGGGAAGCATGTATTTAAAAACCGAGCCTTCAGAAAAAGCCTTTGCCCTGGGGTCGAAAAGAGACTGATTCTTGTCAAAACGATGCCCGCGCCCCGGCGTAAAAGGACCATCAACACGGTAAAGATACAAATCGCCCGGCTTTAAGCCTTCGACAAAAACATGCCACAAATCGCCAGTGCGGTTAGTCTCTGGATTCAGCTCAATCGTGTGATAAGGCTTTGCGTCTTCTGGAGATGAGTACAAATCGAGAAAAACTTTTTTTGCATTTCTGCTGAACACAGAAAAATAAACGCCCTTTGCCGTTACCGTAGTTCCAGGCCTCAGAGCCTTGCCAGCTGAAATCCGAATAGAGTCCATATTGGAAAGATTTTAACACAAAAGCCGCGGAATTTAAAGATAATTTTAGAATACTGATAAAGAAAGAATTATATTTTCGACAGCCGTGCCTTTTTCCAAGAAAGGCAGCTCACCCCAATTCCGCAAGCACTTCCCAGCGGGCATAGTCGGAGTTTAGTTTTTCTTCGACGGACTTGTATTCTTCGCCAGCCTTTTGCGCCAGAGTAAAATCTGAGGAAGCCATCTGCTCTTCAAGGGCAGATTTTTTTTCTTCCAACTCCATGATTTCATTTTCAAGATTTTCAAATTCTTTCTGTTCTTTGAAGGTCTTTTTTCTAGCCTTGGGTTTTGTTCCGTTAGAGGGGGAAGTCTCCCCCTCGCTACAAGCGTTCGCTACGCTACCGTTTTCCGCTACCCCCTCTGCGGGGACACCCCGCAGCGCCCCGTTTAAAAGACACGGTTCAGGCACAGCATTGTTTAGCTTTTTAGAACTATCGTTCGTATGTTTATTCTGCTCCACTTCAGCTTTTTTTGATTCAAGATAGTCAATGTATTCCGAGCATTTTCCCACAAAGCCGGAAATTCCGCCGTCTTCTTCCATAATAAACATGGTGTCGGCGATTTTGTCCATGAAATAGCGGTCGTGACTAACGATGAGTAGGCAACCTTTGTAGCCCAAGAGGAATTCTTCGAGGATATTCATGGTGAAGATGTCGAAGTCGTTGGTCGGCTCGTCCAGAATCAGGAAGTTGGGGTTGGAAATCAGAAGGCGCACCAGGAAAACCCGCTTTCGCTCGCCGCCGCTCAATGTGGAGAGCATGGAGTGCTGGATTTTTCCTTCAAAGCCGAAGTGATTCAAAAACAGGCTTGCACTCAGCGTCTTCCCGTCGTTCATGTGCACGATGTCGGCGGCTTCCTTGATGTATTCCAGGACGGTAAGGCTCAAATCTTTGAAGACCGGGTTCTGCTGGTAGTAGCCGAAGAAAGTGTTCTCGCCCTTTATAACTTCGCCTGAGTCCGGCGGTAAGTTGCCGGTAATGATGTTGAGGAGAGTGGATTTTCCGCTGCCGTTCCCGCCGAAAATGCCGATTTTCTCGCCCTTGCTGAAAGTGTAAGAGAAGTTTCGGATGACCGGCGCATTGTCCGAAGTTTTCAAGAAATTCTTGCTGATTCCGTGCAGCTCCAGAATCTTCCCGCCCAGTCGGCGGCCGGCCACTTCAAACTGAAAGCCCTTGTCCTTGGCGAATTTTTCCCGATTTATGAGCTGCATGTCCCGCTGAATCCGGGCCTTTGCCTTTGTCCCGCGGGCGCAGGGACCGCGGCGGAGCCAGTCCCGCTCAAAACGGAGCACGCTTTCAATCCGCCGCTCGGTGTTCTCTTCGATTTCCGCCTCGATTTCCTTTTTTTCAAGGTAAGTGGAATAGTTTCCCTGATAAAGCTTGAGTCGGGCGCGGAAAAGCTCAAAAATGTTGTTGCAGACCGCGTCCAGAAAATAGCGGTCGTGAGTGACCATGAGAACTGTGCGGTCTGTGTCGTGAAGATAATTCTGCAGCCAGTAAATCGTCTGAATGTCCAGGTGATTAGTCGGCTCGTCCAGAAGAAGAAGTTTTGTATCCTCCACCAGAACCTGCGCCAGCGCGACTTTTTTGACCATGCCGCCTGAAAGCTCGTTCATTTTGCGGCTCAAGTCGTTGATGCCGAGAACTCCCAGAATCGAGCGGATTTGGCTTTCATAGTTCCAGAGATTGCCTTTGTCCATTTCAAGGGTGAGTTCGTCGAAGCGTTTCTGCTGACCGTTAGTTAGTCCATCGGCCATTTTATCGCATAAATCTTCGTATTCTCTGATGATTTTGAGTTTGGGGCTTTCTGATTTGAAAATATGCTCGCGGATTGTGTTTTTTCCGTCAAATTCAGGATTCTGGGAAAGATAACTAACTCCCGATAGTTTGTTTATCGTAATCTGACCGTCATCAGCTGGCAGGACTCCCGCAATTACATTCAAAAGCGTGGATTTGCCGGTTCCGTTTCGTCCGATAATGGCGGCTTTGTCGCCTTCGTTAAGGCCAAAAGTGACATCCTTAAAAAGAGGAGCTTCACGCCCCATTTTAGAAAGTCCATTTACAGAAAGTATGTTCATAATTCACAGCGCGACAAGGAGGGGTCGCGATTCTCCATTATTTTTCAGACTTTGGGAAGATTGTGATTCCCAAAAGCTGATATGATTTTGTTATCGGATAAGGGGAGAAAAGAATTGCAAGAATTCCTTCTGTTAATTTATGCCCCTTGCTTTTCTGCTCGTGAGATTTTAAATTTTCGCACTTCTGTTGTACAAAATCGCGAGCAATTTCAAAGGCTTTTTCATAATCAGCAGTCAAAATCCAAAGCTGAATGGAAAAAGTCGTTGAAAGAAGATTTGATGTTCCTGAGCCATAAATCGAATTAAAATGCTCATGCTCCCTATGAGACGGCACGCCTTGTGATGCAAACAGACTTTGAATCATGGTGCAATCCTGTAATGATGCTACTTTCAAAAACAGCTGGTGTGATTCACCTTTCTGACAGCGTTCAAAATATTTTTCATCAAATTCTTCAGGTATTTCATTTTCATTTGTCATTTCAGAAGACGTATCCCTTAAATCGGCAAAGGAATTTTCAATATTTTTGTCGGCTGTCATTCTGCTTAAAATTTTACTGATAAAAGCGATTAGTAAAATAACTACACCAAGGATAAAAAGATTGTTCATTTTTTTATGTTTTTTTCTTCCTGCCAGTCTTTACAACTTATAAAAAAATGGTCGCCAGAACGGCCGTCGATTCCCGTGGCAAATTCAATTCCGTCTTCTGGGCGCTGGTCTTTGTAGTTTGAAACCGAGTACCAGTAAGTACACTCAACATCGTTATCATCATTATCCACATATTCAGAGGCAAGCTCGAAAAAAAAGAAATAATTACAGCCTTCCCTTTCGATTAAGGAATTTTCATCGATTGGAAGTTTGATTCCGCAATAATATTTAGCAAAATTTTTTGACGCTTTTATAAATTCTTCTTTTGTCATTTTTATCACACAAATTCCTGTTTTTCTAAAAAATTATAGCATAAAGTCAGAAAAGATAGAATCTATGTGAGATGTAAGGCTTATAGGTGAATAAGGTTTTGTAGTTTTTTATTCTCCAGTAACTTCCCCAAGGGCAAGAACGGCATTCCGAACGCAATCCGCGCACTCGCAGAGGACTTTTCCGCTTTCCGCGCCTTTCAAATCCTTGCAGGTTACGGCTCCGCACTTTTCCCGGAATTTTGAGAGAAGTTCCCGGCTCTGGCGGACTGTGCCGTTTCCGTCGGTGCGAAGTCCTAAAATCATGTTGGCTCCAATCAGCGCGCCGCAAGTGGCTTCCATGCAGCCCATTCCGGCCGCAAAGCCAGCGGACATTTTCTGCAAAGTCGCCTCGTCTACGCCTGTCGTATCGGCAAGAACTTTCGTGACCGCCTGGCAGCAATTACACTGCCCGGTCGCCTTAAGGTTTGCGGCAATATCCGCCCTTTCCCGAATCGTCATTTTAGTACCTCTTTAATCTTCAATTTGCAGATGCCCTGCGTCATTGTTCCCATGGGGCAGAACGTGCACCATGAGCGGGGCTTGTACAAAAGCATCACAATCAGGCCAATCAGCGTCGATGTGAGCATGAGACTGTAAAAGCCGTAACTGAATTGTACCACCCAATCAAAATTTTCGGGAAGTAGTCCAGGCGTATAAGCCCATTTCCATGGAAGTCTAAAAGTCCAGAAAAGCTTAACCGCCTGCCGAAGATTCTCTGCCCCGCTGGCCACAAGCCAAGTCTGAAAAACTATATTTCCGAACATAGTCAGAAAGAAAATCAAAAATCCCCAGCGGAAATATTTTGAAGAAAGGGCGCGGGGTGTGGTCTTGTTGCGGGAAAGCCGGAGTTTGCTCCCCAGTAAATTGAAAAGCTGCCCCCGCCCGCAGAAATTGTTGCAGAAGTTTTTGTTTCCGCCAAAAATCGCAAATCCCAGCGGAAGAAGAAAATCAATCATGCCCAGCCAAGCAAAGAGTATGTTAAAAAATCCCAATGAAAAATAGATAATCGACCATATCCAAAGATAGTTGTACCAGTGTTTTTGATTTAATGACTTCATGCGCTGGCCTCCCGCTCAACAGGAGCAATACAGCCCACAGGACAGGTTTTTCCGCATAAGCCGCAGCCGACGCACAAGTCAATATCGACCTTCGCATAACAGCCGCGAAAGACCGAAATCGCACCCCGCGGGCACACATTCCCGCAAGCTCCGCAGGCCACGCAGCGAGACTTATCCACGCCCGCATATTTTTTTGATTTTGCCATAGTACCTCTCAGACACAGATTTTTTGCATCTGAGAGGAAATTTAACAGGAAAAAAATGATTTGTATGTGATGATGTCACATAAATAGAGAAAAGTTGGAAAACTACTTAGCGAATTTATCTAAAAAATCGACAAGAAGTTTTTCTTTTTCGGAAGAAAGCTCTTCACATTTTTTTATGATTTCTGAGTGTTTACGGTAAAGACGAAGTTGATTTTGTTCCTCATCATAGTTTTTTACTGAATTGATTCCTTCACTTCCGTTCACAAGATATTCTACAGAAACTTCCAAAACAGAAGCGATTTTTATTGCCAAATCTGCCTGAGGGCAACTTTTTCGAGAAATTCCTTTTGAAATGTAAGACTCTGGGAAACCTGCTTTTTTGCCAAGTTCTTTCCTCTCCATTCCTAAAAATTTTAGTTCTTCATCTACATTTTCCCAAAAAGTCATAGTTTATTTTATAACCAATTGGTACTCATCTCTTTATTAAAATTCCAATGGGTATTATTATATCAATAAAAATACCAAAAGGGATTTTTTATATAATTTAAAACCTTTTGGAAGTATTGGAGTTCAATAAATTTTTATGGCAAAAAACGCGAGTCTCGGAAAAGCCAGGGATGCAAAAGAAGATGAGTTCTACACTCAGTTAAATGATATTTCTAACGAGCTTAAATATTATAAAGAACACTTCAAAGGTAAAACTGTACTGTGCAACTGCGATGACCCGCGAGTAAGCAATTTCTTTCATTACTTTTCCTACAATTTTGAAACGCTGGGCTTGAAAAAACTGATTACAACCTGCTATAAAAATCAGGAGCGGGATTTGTTCAGCCAGAACAACAGCGAAAAAGCAATCAGCCTTGAATATTGCGGTGAGAAAAATGGTAGCAAAATTCCAACTGTAGAAGAAATTGGAATCAGAGAACTACAGGGTGACGGAGACTTCAGAAGCAAGGAATGTATTGAACTTCTAAAAGAAGCCGACATTGTGGTAACAAATCCTCCATTCAGCCTTTTCAGAGAGTATGTTGCGCAACTGATTGAGTACAATAAAAAGTTTTTGATAATCGGAAGTCAGAACAATATAACCTACAAAGATATATTTCAACTTTTCAAAGAAAACAAACTATGGCTGGGATATAAGGCCGGTGACATGGCATTTAAAGTTCCAGAATACTACGCTCCACGAGAAACAAGATATTGGCAGGATGAAACAGGTCAGAAATGGCGGAGTATGGGAAACATCTGCTGGTATACAAATCTTGATATTGCAAAGCGTCATGAAGATTTGATTTTATATAAGTCTTATTCAGCAGAAGAATATCCGAAATTTGATAATTATGATTGTATCAGTATTCCGAAAGTTGCAGAAATACCAATGGACTATTATGGAAAAATGGGCGTTCCAATTACATTTTTGGATAAATATAATCCAGAACAGTTTGAGATAATTGGTCTTGACCGTTATACAGTTCCAAAAGAATTTTTAGTTGGTGGCAGGCTTGCCATAAACGGTAAGTCAAAATTTGCAAGAATCATAATTCAGCGGAGAAAATAATGGAAATAAAACAGACAGAAATAACAATTCGGGAACTTACAAACGGCTTTTCAGACAATGCGGAAGGCGGCGTTGTGGCATACGGTGGAAAGCTTGACGTGCGCCCGCCCTATCAGAGAGAATTCGTCTACAAAGAAAAACAGCGCGATGCCGTAATAGATTCTGTCGTACAGAATTTTCCGCTCAATGTAATGTATTGGGCAGACCGTGGCGACGGAACTTTTGAAGTAATTGACGGTCAGCAAAGGACAATTTCAATCTGCCAGTATGTGAACGGCGACTTCGCGCATATAATGCGTTTCTTCAACAACCTGCAGGACGACGAGCAGAAAAAAATCCTGGATTATAAACTCAATGTTTACATCTGTAGCGGAACGAACAGCGAAAAATTAAAATGGTTCGAGCGCATAAATATTGCAGGGGAAAAATTAACTCCGCAAGAGTTGAGAAATGCAGTTTACTGCGGTTCATGGGTTTCGGATGCTAAAAAGTATTTCTCAAAAATCGGTTGTCCTGCTGTTTCGCTCGGTGGCGATTATGTAAGCGGAACTGCAAACCGTCAGGAAATCTTGGAGACAGCCATTGACTGGATTTCAAACGGTCAGATTGACGAGTACATGGGAATTCATCAGCATGATGAAAACGCTTCCGCTCTGTGGGTATATTTTCAGAAAGTAATCGCATGGGTAAAAGCTGTGTTTCCTACAAAACGACCTAAATATACAAAAGGTATAAACTGGGGCGAACTGTACAACAAATATAAGGATGCGGAATTCGATACAGTAAAATTGGAAGATGAAATCAAAAAACTGATACTCGACGACGATGTGACGAAAAAATCGGGAATTTATCCCTATGTACTTACAAGAAATGAGAAGTATCTTTCAATCCGTGCCTTTTCGGATAATGAAAAGTTGCAGGCATATACAAAGCAGAACGGAATTTGTAAAATCTGTGGTAAACATTTCGAGCTTGAAGAAATGGAAGCCGACCATATAACTCCGTGGAGTCAGGGAGGTAAAACAAATCTTGAAAACTGTCAGATGCTTTGTAGGGAATGTAATAGAAGAAAATCTGACAAATAGCGTTAAGCCTCTTATTTCAGAATCTCAATCTTTCCGCGCCCCAAAGAAACTTTGCCTTCTTCTGCCAGATACTTTAGCGTTTTGGTGACGACTTCCCGCACGCTGCCGATTTCCTTTGCCAATTCCTCGTGGGTAATGGAAAGCGTCCTGCTTTTTTGCCGCAGAGATTCATCGTGGAGAGCGTTCAAAATCCGCTGGTCAATTTTCATAAACAGAAGCTGCTGAATCGTCCACAAGACTTCGGAAAATTTTTCGGTGGCGTTTTTATAAATGTAGAGACTTACAAGAGGATTTTCTTCTTCGATTTTATGAAGGGCAGGCGACGGAAGCAGGCAGACTTTTGTTTGGCCGAGCGATTCAATCACCACATCAAAAACCAAAGAATCCATAAGGCAAGAAGCCGAAAGAATGCAGACATCCCCCGACTCTACCCGGTAAAGAGTAACTTCCCGTCCTTCTTCGGAAACGCAATAAACGCGCAGGCCTCCCGAAATAACAGCCATCACGCCCTTACAATCTCCGGAAGAGCGATGAATCAACATGCCGGGCGTAAAAGTTTCACTTCGGGCAGAATTTTCAAGGAAGGCCGCCTGAGAAGGTGTCAAATCTTTCCAAAATTCAAAAATTGAAGAGAGATTTTCCATAGATTATTCGGTTCTTATATCGTCAAAGGCACCTTCTTTATAAAGCTCAAGGAAGGCATTCGCGACAACTGGATCAAACTGCGTGCCAGAACATTTTTTTATTTCTTCCACGATAAAATCCATCGGAAGCTTTTTTCGGTATGGTCTTGTGGAACTCATGGCATCAAAGGCATCTGCAACGGAAATAATTCGCGCCACATAAGGGATTTTCTCACCATAAAGCCTAGCCGGATATCCTTTTCCGTCGAATCGCTCATGATGATATTGTGCGCCGTCAGCTATATCTTTTTGGGTCTTTACTTTCTTTAAGATTTCGTACCCTCGTTCGGTATGGCTTTTCATCATTTCATACTCATCTTCCGTTAATTTTCCAGGCTTATTCAGAATTTTGTCTGGAATACCGATTTTTCCGATATCATGAAGAAGCGCAATATTGTAAAATTTTTGAGCCGAGGCTTTGTCTACGCCAAGTTTAAGGGCGAGCATTTTTGTGTACTTTGCGACCCGCAATGAGTGACCGTTTGTGTAAGAATCTTTGCCATCGATACAAACTGAAAAAGCATCGATAATTGAATCCGTGAATTCAACGAGTTCTTTTCTGTGTTTCTCTTGAACACGCTGAATCTTTTCATTTCTCCGATATATGAGAATAACAGAAACAAGGGCAACGAGAGTTATAAAAAGAGCCGGAAAACTTGATGCATGAAAATGAAGGATTCCGCTTGTTAATTTTAATATTCTGAGAATGAGGATTACGATTGAAGTGTAAAAACCAATTTTTCTGTAAAAAACAACAAGGGAAATAATAATAATCGTTGATATTGAAGAAAAAACTCCTGCCAGTGAAGCAATTGGCATTGGATGACCGAAAATCATAAACATGTCTTTTGAAACAGATGTTCTTTGAGAGCATAAGTCGGTAGCGATATAAAGACAGATTAAAAGGACAAAGCAAATTATTGATGGGATTTTGTCTACCGTAATAGAAAACTTTTTCTTCATAAGAAAATTATAACACATATTAAGAAAAATACTCTTTAGATTATCTTAATCCTTCTTTTTTTCACAAATTTTCTTGACAAGAGACTATGTGTGGCATATTATAAAACAACATTTGAACAATTATTCAAATGTTGTTACAAGGAGAATTCTATGCCTGAAATTTCAATGCCCGACGAAGATCTTCTTTTCGACCTTGCCGAGCTTTTTAAGATTTTCGGAGACTCAACCAGAATTAAGATTTTGTTCGCCCTTCTCGGCCGGGAACTTGCCGTAAGCGATATTGCGGACGCCCTTGGTATGACCCAAAGCGCAATCAGTCACCAGCTGCGAGTTCTCAAAACAAACGGACTTGTGCGCTATCGCCGTGAGGGAAAATCATTGATTTACGCCCTCAGCGATGAGCATGTTTCAAAAATCTTGAACATGGGCCTGGAACACATAGAAGAATAACTGCATCCTGCGGTGCATAACTAATAGGAGTAATTTATGGAACATAGACACGAACATCATAATCACCTAGGAGAGCACATTCACTGCGAGTGCGGCTGCTGCGACCACGATGAACAGAAACATGAGCACAGTCACGAAGAAGAGGAATCCCCCCTCAAAAAAATCTTTCTTGCTTTCGTGATTTTTGCGGCAGCCCTTCTGGTGGAGCATCTTCCGATTTTTTCTGCATCATCTCCACTTATGGAAAATTTATCAACTAACTTCCGTTCGGTCGGAAACTTCTTTTACATAAGTGATTTTCCCCGCCTTATTTACGGAATCCTTTATCTTGCCGCTTATCTGATTTGTGGCCGGGATGTCATCAAAGGGGCAATCCGCAACATCCACAAGGGAAATGTCTTCGGCGAGCAATTCTTGATGACTGTGGCTTCCGTGGGTGCGATTTTCGTAGGAGAATTCGCCGAGGCCGTTGCCGTCATGCTTTTTTATAATCTCGGTGAATTCGTGCAGGATTATGCCGTTGACCGCTCACGGGATTCAATTTCCGCCCTCATGGACATTCGCCCAGACAGAGCGACGGTCATTCGCGAGGGAAAAGCTATCGTCGTCTCTCCGGAGGAAGTCCAGATTGGCGAGATAATCGAAGTGAAGCCCGGTGAGCGCCTTTCTCTTGACGGAATTATTATAGAAGGAAAATCATTCGCGGACACCTCTGCCCTTACAGGTGAAAGCCTTCCCAGGGAAGTTTCAGCCCAGGCTCAGAGCGAAGTGCTTGCCGGCTTTGTGAATCAGACCGGTCTTTTAAAAATCCGGGTAACAAAATCTTACGGAGAAAGCGCGGTTTCAAGAATCCTCAACCTTACCGAAAAGGCAAGTGAGGTTAAGGCAAAGAGCGAAAAATTCATAGCCCGATTTGCCCGTGTCTACACACCGATTGTTTGTTTTGCGGCCTTGGCCGTCGCCCTTCTTCCGCCTCTTTTCCTGCAATTTTTCATGCCGGAGCTTTTTGCAAAATACGGCTGGTCTGTGTGGATTTACCGCGCCCTTACCTTCCTTGTCGTTTCCTGCCCCTGCGCCCTGGTGATTTCCGTTCCGCTCGCCTTTTTCTGCGGAATCGGCTCAGCTTCAAAATACGGCGTCCTTATCAAAGGCTCGAACTTTGTGGAAATCCTCTCAAAGGCAAAAATCGCCGTTTTCGACAAAACAGGAACCCTGACCAAAGGCATTTTCGATGTGGCTGAGGTAAATCCTGCAAACGGCATGACCAGCGACGAACTCCTTGCAATCGCCACCCACGCCGAAAGCTACTCAAATCACCCGATTTCAAAATCCCTCAAAAAAGCCCACCATTGCGTGCTTTGTGATGCCCTCAAAATCATCAATCCTGAAGAAATCAGCGGATTTGGCATACGAGCGGTAGTAGATGGAAAGAAAGTCTGCGCCGGAAACGAAAAATTCATGGAAAACGAGAAAGTCAGCGGATTTGACGCTCACAGTCAGAATCAGAATAACAAAGGCTCGTTAGCCGGAACTATTATTCATGTGGCAGTGGACGGCCTTTATTGCGGAAACATCGTAATCTCCGATCAGGAAAAAGAAGATTCAAGGCAAACGATTGTTAGTCTTAAAAAATTGGGAATCAAGAAAACCGTTATGCTAACCGGCGACAGAGAAGAAAATGCCCGCCTTGTGGCAGAAAATCTGGGAATCGACAAGGTTTACGCAGAGCTTCTTCCCGAAGACAAAGTTCATAAAGTTGAGGAACTAATGAACGATAGTTTAGCGTCAAAAAATCATGCTCCACTTATCTTCGTGGGCGACGGAATCAACGACAGTCCCGTTCTTGCCCGCGCTGACGCAGGAATCGCCATGGGGGCACTGGGAAGCGATGCCGCAATCGAAGCCGCAGATGTGGTTCTCATGGACGACAAGCCCAGCCGCCTTATCGACGCAATCAAAATCTCCCGCCGCACGATGAGCATTGTCTGGCAGAACATTTACACCTCAATCGGAATCAAGGTCGCAATCATGGCCTTGAACGCAATCGGTTTGGGAAATATGTGGCTGGCTGTCTTCGGCGATGTAGGAGTCTGTATCCTCGCTGTAGGAAACGCGGCACGAGTCTTGAAGAAATAAAACTTATTGGATAGGATAAAATTATGTTCAGACAAATGCGACGCTTTAAACAACAGGTCTCTCAGGAAAAATGCATTGAAATTCTTAAAAGTGAGCCTCGTGGCGTACTCGCAGTTCTTGGGGACGATGGCTATCCTTACACAATTCCACTTGATTTCTTTTATGATGAGAAGGATGGAAAAATCTATTTTCACGGCGCAAAAGAAGGTCATAAAATCGACGCAATTGAAAAATGCGACAAAGTTACTTTCTGCGTAATGGACAAAGGTTTCAAAAAAGACGATGATTGGGCGTTGAATATTACAAGTGTTGTCGTTTTCGGACGAATCAAAAAAGTCACTGACGAATCAAAAACAAAAGAAAAAGTCTGTAAGCTTGGGTTAAAGTACCACCCGACAGCAGAAGCCGTGGAACACGAATGGGAAAACGCAAAAACCCGCGTGCTTTGTCTTGAACTTGACATAGAACACATGACGGGTAAACTCGTTAATGAGAAATAAAGACTATGAAAAAACTTCCTTTCAGCGTGACATTTTTTCTATTATTTGCAATCGCACTTTTGCCTATTTTTTCAGATTTATTTCATCCACTCCATCCACTCCATCCACTCCAACTTGTCAAAAACGAAGGCAACACTCTCACCGAACGAATTGATACACCATTTAAATTTAAACGAATTGAAGTAGAAAAAGGCAGTTTTGCCGACTACATCAGAAGCTATCCATTGAAACCCGCTGTCAATCCCCTTTTCTTATTCAATGGCGAAAAAAAACAAAATCAAGACGCTCACTGTGCAATCTTTGCCCTCCCTATTCAAAATGAATCACAAACAGACTCAGGTTCAATCATCGCCCTTTATGCGGAATATATGTACAAAATGGGTATGGACGAAAAAATCACATTTCATCTTACAAACGGCGAAAATCTAAAATGGACGGACTGGCAAAAAAACGCAGAATATGGAAGAAATTTCCGAAGCAGCCTGGCTGGAAATCTTAAAAAATGGACTAAATACGAAAAAAAAGCCGGCAAAACGGAGCGTCTTCAATCTTTCCAAAATTACTTGAAGAAAGTTCTGGCAAATATAAGCATCCTTTCAATGCAGACTTATGAAACAGCCACAACGACATTCGCTGCCCTTCAAATCGGTGATATCCTTTGGGATTTGGGAAAGCCCGGCCATTTATGTCTCGTGGCGGACATCTGCGTAAATCCCGAAACAAGCGAAAAAGCAGTCCTTTTTGCCCAAGGATTTTCCCCAGCTCAGGAATTTCACATAATCAAAAATCCCAAACGCATAAACGACCCTTGGTACCACGAGGAAGATTTTGCATTTCCTGTCGAAACTCCAGAATATGTGTTCCCGAATGAAAGCTGGAAACATGCAAAATATCTGGATAATTAACAGCCGAAGAATTTTTATAAAGGAGAAGCATTTTGAAACTTTTCTTTAGATTTTTAACGGTGACAGCAGGGGCGGTTCTCATGGCCGTAAACCTCAACACATTCGTTCATACGGCAGAGCTTCTTCCAGGAGGCTTCACGGGAATCACGCTCCTTCTGCAGGAAATTTTTCTGAAGTATGCGGGAGTAAAAATCCCCTTTGTAGTTTTCTACTGGGGCCTGAATATCATACCGGCGGCAATCTGTTTTAAATATGTAGGAAAACGATTCACGCTCCTTTCAATCTGGGCAATCATCGCATCGGGTTTTCTCACGGACATTCTTCCTGGTTTAAGCGTCACGAACGACATTCTTCTCTGCACAGTTTTCGGCGGAATCGTCAACGGTGCGGCCATAAGCCTTTGTCTTCTTGCGGGAGCTACCAGCGGAGGCACAGACTTCATTTCGATTTATGTATCAGAAAAAACCGGACGCAGCATCTGGAACCACATCTTTATTATGAATGTTGTCGTTCTGGGAATCTTCGGTTTTCTTTTTGGCTGGAGTCACGCGCTTTATTCTATTATATTCCAGTTCGCCAGCACACAGATTTTAAACACCCTCTATAAGCGCTATCAAAAATCCACGCTGCTGATTATCACCGAAAAGCCAGATGAGCTTGTTAAGACAATCCGTGAAACAACAGGTCACGACGCGACGCTTTTTAAGGGTGAAGGCTGCTATACTGGAGCCGAACGGAACATGCTCTATACAGTGATTTCAAGCGATGCAGAGGAAAAACTTATCCGTCAAATCAAAAAGACCGATTCCATGGCTTTCGTGAACATTCTGCAGACGAAAATGCTCAAGGGAAACTTCATCATGAAAAAGCAGGATTAGGCAGAAATATGACACCGCAGAAAATAAACTATCAGAAAGAACTAGAAAAAATCATCGCACAGATTGAAGAAGAAAAGAAAACGACCGTTAGTTTTATAAAGCCAACTCTGCTCCTTCACGCCTGCTGTGGGCCTTGCTCATCCTATGTAATTGAATACTTGGCACAGATTTTTGACATCACGATTTACTATTACAATCCCAACATCCATCCAAAAGAAGAATATTTCCGCCGCCTTGAAGAACTGAAAAAATTTCTTGAACGCTTTCCCCAGGCCACGCAAAACTCCGTTAAACTTGTGGAAGACATCTACAATCCCGAAGAATATTTTAAAGCCACAAATGTCCGCCAAGAAGTTGAATTGCAAAGCGAGCCGGAAAAAGGCGAACGCTGCAGACGCTGTTATCTTTTCCGAATGAAGCGGGCCTGGGAATATGCCTGCAAAAACAATTTCGATTGGTTCACCACGACGCTGAGCATAAGCCCCCACAAAGACAGCGAAAAGATTAATGTGATTGGAAGAGAACTAGAAGAGCAGAAAACTAACGATAGTTCAGCAATTACCATTCACACAAAATTCCTCCCCTCAGATTTCAAGAAAAAAGGCGGATTTTTACGCAGCACCCAGCTCAGCGAAGAATACGGCCTCTGGCGACAGGATTACTGTGGATGTGTGTATTCACAGAGAAATGGAAAGAAGGATTTATAAAGCCTCTTCTAGTTCAAGAACCTCTATCACGCCTTTACAGATTTTCTTCATATATTTTTTATAACCAGCCTCGCTACCAATCGGCACACCGAAATCAACTAGCCAAATTTCACCACGTGTCATCTTTTATCATCTCCCACACGGTGGCTTTTGAAGCATTGCAGGCAAAAGTTTGCTCTTCAATTGGAACTTTTGCATAAACATCATTTATTTGCTTTATGTGCTCTTCTGACGGAGAAAGCGATTTTTTTTCTTCCTCAACTTTCTGCAACACAACGCCTTTATGTAAATTTACGAGACTTTTTAATACTTCAAAAAAAGGAACATCAACATTTTGCATCGTCACCGTCATATATTACCTCCTCGCATTTAAAAATATAACACAACTTTGCGAAAAAAGCATTAAGAAACATTGTTATAAATCAACACGGAGAAAACTGCTGACATTTGTTGGCATTTTTTTTTATTTCTTTCTGTTTACGACTTTTGCATTGCCGAAAAAAATATGTAGACGGGTACAATCGATATAACGGTGATCGTTGCAGTTTTGTTAATACAAGACCTTCTTCGTGGTAAAAATTCCCTAGCACAAGCCATTAAAATCTCTGTATAATAGTACAACTTGCGCAAAGGATTGTAGGGGCGCGTAGCGTTCGTCGCTTGGCGGCGAATGGAGTGCGGTTAGCACGGAACCCCGAAAAGCCCGGCCTCCGCTTTGATGAGCGAAAGCGAATTAAAGCGGAGGATGCGCCCAAATAAACCTCTGGAGCAAAAAATGGCATACAAAATTTTCATTGACGGAAAAGAAGGAACGACAGGACTTAAAATCTACGAGCGATTTGAGAACCGAAAAGACATCGAGATTTTATTGATTGACGACGAAAAGCGAAAGGATCCTGCCGAACGGGCAAAGATGATTAACGCTTCGGACTTCACTTTCCTCTGCTTGCCAGACGCGGCTTCAATCGAGGCGGTCTCGCTCTGCACGAATCCCAAAGTCCGCATCATCGACGCTTCTACGGCTCACCGCACCAACCCTGACTGGGCTTACGGCTTCCCAGAGCTTTCAAAAGAACACAGAGCACGAATCGAAAAGTCTAACCGCGTCGCAGGTCCTGGATGCTATGCTTCGGGATTTGCCTCAATTTGTTATCCTTTGGTCTCTCGCGGAATCATGTCGCCTGATTATCCTGTGGTCTGTCATGCTGTTTCCGGCTATTCTGGTGCCGGTAAAAAGGCCATCGCCCAGTACGAAGCTCCAAACCGTAACCCGGAGCTTGATTCACCACGACTTTATGCCCTCACTCAGGAGCACAAGCATCTTCCTGAAATGATGAAAGTCTCTGGCCTCAACTACAAGCCTATTTTCAATCCTTATGTCTGCGATTATTTCCAGGGAATGACTGTCACAGTCTCTCTTCACGCCCGCCTTCTGGAGAAAAAGCTTACAGCAAAAGAAATCGCCGAAGTCTTTAAGGAACACTACGAAGGCTGCAAATTCGTAAAAGCCTGTGACTTTATGGGCGAAGGAACCCTCACCGAAAGCTTTATCCCTGCAAATACCCTGGCCGGTACCAACAACATGCAGATTATCACCTGCGGAAACGACGAGCGAATCGTCATCACAAGCCGCTTCGACAATCTTGGAAAAGGTGCCAGCGGAGCCGCGGTTCAGTGCATGAACATCATGATGGGAATTGACGAGGGAACAGGTCTGTAGAATTTTCAGCAAAGTATTCTCTTTCAATCACTACTAGAAATTTCTCTTTTTTTTGCCGAAAATGTATATATGCAAGAATCCCCGATTTTACAAAAAGCCGAACGAATTCGCGATGTCATTCGCTATATCAAACGATTCAAAAACGCCACTGTCGTAATTTATATTGACGATGATATTATTGATTCTCCTTTGTTCGTGAGCCATATCCGTGATATTGCGCTGATTCATCAAGCCGGGCTTCGGGTAATTATCGTTCCTGGCGCACGGAAAAAAATCGATGAGGTTCTTTCTCAAAATAAAATTTCTTGGACATATCAAAACGGAATTCGAGTCACCTCAAACGAGGCCATGCCTTTAATAAAGAACGCGGCCTTTGATGCTGCAAATGTAGTCATGACAAGTCTCGCTGGCGAAAATCTTACGGCGGTCATTGGAAACTGGGTTAGAGCACGGGGGAAAGGTGTTCTTTCTGGCGTTGATTACGGAACTGCGGGCGAAATCGACAAGCTTGACGATGAGACCATAAAAACAGTTCTAAACAGCGGCTTCATTCCGATTTTCCCCTGCATAGGCTGGAGCCTTAACGGAAAGCCCTACAACATTTCTTCTGCCCAGCTCTCTTCCCAAATCGCGACCCACTTACAGGCAGACAAACTTTTCTTCCTTTTGCCAAATGCCGAGCTTTCTGAAAAAACTTTTACAATTCCAAAAGATTTAGGCCTTTCTCCAGAAGGTTGTGTTCCTGCCATGAACATTGAGGAATTGGACGAATTTTTGAAAGCGAATAAAAAACTAACGAGCGGTAGTAACAAAGTTAATTCAGAGCTATCCCGCACCGAATCTGAATCAGAAAAAGCAAAAATCATTTCCATGCTGAATCTTGCAAAAAAATCCGTGGAATCAGGCGTTACCCGCGTACACATCTTAAACGGCTCAATCGAGGGAACTTTGCCCTGCGAGATTTTCAGTGACCTCGGTTCCGGCACGATGATTTACAAATCAAACTACGGAAAATTCCGTGCCATGCGCCGGGAAGATATTTCCGCAGTTCTTTCACTTATGCGCCCCTTCGTCAAAAAGGAAATTCTTCTCCCAAGAAGCGAGTCTCAAATGGAAGCTGAATATAATGATTTCATCGTCTACGAACTGGATGGTGCCGTCCGTGCCTGCGCAGCCCTTCACATCTACGACCGTACTCAGGCCGAAATTGCAGCCCTTGCAGTTGACGAAACCTGCGCCCACATCGGTATCGGCCCTAAGATGATTGAATATCTGATTGAAAAGGCAAAAACCATTTCCATCGAAAGCGTTTTCATCCTCACCACACAGACCGCCGACTGGTTTGAAAAGCAGGGCTTTGTCCCAGACAAAATCGAGACTCTCCCTGAAAAACGACGAAAGCTTTGGAATCCTCAGCGCGGCTCAAAATTGTTCCGACTGAAACTTCACTTGTAGAAGGCAAATCCCGAATACTGGAATCTTTTGAAAAGCTTCCTCTCCTCGTTGTATTCGTAGTCTATGTTCTCGAAAAGGAATGTCGTCTTATCGTCAGGACTGTACCAGATGGGGCATGTCGCATCGCCGGAATCCTTTTTTGAAGCGAGCGAGAGGAAAAATTCCGTCACATCGTAAGTTCCGTTCAGCGTATCGATTTTGACCGAAGGATACTTGTCGGCATATTCGTATGTCTCGGCATATTCGTATGTCGATTTATATTCATGCAGCTCTTTCATCCGCCTGAACGGAGCGATGTCGTATGTCGTTTTAAGATTTCCAACACCGCTTTCAAAACAAACGAGTTTTTCGTCCTCCTTCCGCTCCTTGATTCCAAAAAGCTCCTCAAACGGAAGAACATCGGCATTCTTCGATTCCTTTTCGTCAATCTTCCTCATCCACTCAGGAGCCGGAATCTCGCTTATCCAGACGACATAGCTGTAGCTTCCCAAAAGACGCTCCCTGTCATCATCGCTAATCGTATTCTCAAGCTCTTCCCGGTCGTATTCCGTGAGCGCGCCATTTTCCATGTCGAACATCGAATATTTCTCAAGCACGCCGAGCATCCGCCCGTACTGGCTTTTATGCGCCATGTCGATGAGATTGAAGGGAGAGACCGAATCGAAGAGAATCAAAGCCGCAAGAAGCGGGAGCGAATATTTGCAGAAGCGGCCTTTTTTTACGAATGTGAGCGCGATTGTCAGAACCGAAAAAATTATGAAGAGCAGGCTAGAATACCTGTAGCCCGTGAAACCGTAGGCGTCCACCCGGATGAAGAATGCCGGAATCTGCACACAGATTAGGGGAATGAAGGCGAACGCCCCAAAGCGGTAGAAGACGCGCACGACGGGAAGGTTTTCGTACTCCCGAAGGATAAAATAGAAGACGATGTAGAAGCAGGAAGCGAAGGAGACGAACCAGTTGATTTGCCCGTTCGGAAGTTTTAGCAAAACGAGAGCCTTGACGAGGTAGGCGTAGAGAATCAAAAGCAGGACGGCGAATACCGGAAGCAGAATGTAGAGCATGATGATTCTGAAAGCCTTGCCCGAAGAAGCCTCGTTCCGCTTGTAGAAAAGATGGTAGGCGAAGGAGTTGACTGCGACCACCAGAAAGCAGAAGGCCACGCAGCATTCGTAGATGAAGTATTCGTCGCTGTCCAGAATCAGGTTCTGCACCGCGTAAATCAAAAGGCACATTCCAGCCAGCACGACGAGCGACAAGAGCGAACAGAAAAAGAAATGCTTGAAGACGAGGGCGAAATAAGCTTTTGAATCCGTCTTTGGAATGAAGAGGAAAATCGAAAAGGCAATGACGGCGAAAGCGATTCCAAAATAATAAAGCGAATCGTACACGCCAGACTCCCGCCAAAATCCGTCGCGGGCGAAATAGCCGAGGACAGAGCCAGCGATTCCCGCCGCAATCTGGAAAGCGTATTTTTTGAAGGCGGATGATGAAAAACGTTCGGAAAGCAGCGTCGCCGGAATGGAAAAGACGCAGCCGAGCGCGAACGAGTAGCAGACATGCAAGAGCGTCGTCATGTCGAAAAAGTGGCAGAAGAACTCCGGCAGCACCTCGTAGACCTGATAAATCTGAAAGACGTAAAAAAAGAAAGCGAGCAAGGAGAAAGCGAAGACGACTTTCTTTTCCGAAAGATAAAGCAATATTTCCGAAAGCGCGGATTTCACGCGAAAAGAGAATTTTTCCATGCATACAGTATAGCACGGATTATCAGAATGAAAATGAATTCTATTAAGGAAAAAAAACAAGGCTCGATTACAAGAAAGCCATCTTTATTGAGGAAAAATTTCAGCCATAAGAAATATAAAAGCTCATAAAAATTCAAATATTCGTTCGTTAGGAAAATAAAACCGCTCATTATCACCTTAAAATTCAACCAAACTTTAGTTAATATTTCTTATTAAAGTCGCCTTATTTGCTTATATGATTATCCAAATGAATCACCGTTCGTTCTTTAAAAGCTGGAAAATAAAAGAAAAAATAGCGACAGATTTAAACTCACTATCGCTAGGGCGCTAGAACAGCAGAATTTCTGTTTCATGTGAAACACACATTTTCAGCCAATAACCATTAAATGAAGTTGCTGTAGACTTTGTTTCAAACAGATTTGTTCTACATGAAACTTTTGATTTCAAAAGGATTTTCGAACCAAGTTTATTCCTTTATAAAAGAACTCTCTGTTTCGAAAATAAACCTATTCAATGTTTTTTTGAAAAAATTACTTTTTAAGCACTACTTTCACAAATATCATCACACATGAAAAATGAAGAAAAAAAATAAAGCAATGAATCTATGTGATAAAGAAAGTTTCTCATTTATAGCTATTTTCGTTGCCCGCAGTTTTCGTTTCACATGAAACAAAAGAGAATTCGTCAAATAATAAGCAAATTGCATCTAAATTCAAAATCAAAAATACTTTGAAATTCGTTTTTACCAAAAACTCTTTCTAAAAATACCTGGCGGACAATCGACCATTTATTCATTCATTTTTCCACATTTTGTTAAGAACTTGTGGAAAATTCAAAGTTATCAACAGGTTTTAAACAATTTGTGGAAAGGGGGATGACCAATAAGTTCAAAAAGTGTCATTTTCGGGCTTGACCCGAAAATCCATTTAATTGCAATACAAGAGATTGCCGTGTCTAAGCAAGGGCGACAAG
>DFEB01000066.1:0-10082 GCA_002368605.1 Treponema sp. UBA3813
TTCAACCTCGCCCGATTTTTCCAATTCATGCACGGCTTCGATGATTTTCCGCTGCGCCGCGTAAGAATCCAACAAACTGACCTCGCCTCTGAATTCCATATCCTCTTTCAGCATTTGCGCCGCTCGCTTTGACATATTGAAAAAGAATTTGTTTTGGACTTCCACACTTGCCGATTTCAGGGCATCAATCAGGTCTACCGTGTTGATTTTTGTCAGCAATTTCTGAATCGCACGGTCGGAAAGGCGCGGAATGTCGTCAAAGGCAAAATCCCTGTACGCAGACGGCGGAAAAGAAACGAACACGAGCAAAATTTCAAGGCGAACAGAATCTTTGTCTAGTTCTGGCACAGGATTTTCCGCATCCCAGTTCCAGTCGTGCAAAAAAGCGTTCGTCGTTGCGCAAAATTCTATTTTCTCCTCGCTTTCCGAATCCAGCAAATCGCTCATAACTTTCGCCGTGACCGAATGATTTTCCGAAAAACGCTCAGAGTTCAAATCCGCAAAGACGATAAGCGGTTCAGTCTGTTTACCGACAAAAATTTTCCCCGTTGCTTTCGGAACGAAGAAGTCTGGCGCGTTCGCATAGATTTTTTCAGTCTGCTCCATCGCAAGCCGAAGTTCATTTTGTTTTTGGGCGAAGAAATTGTCGATGATGTCGATTTCCTCAACCTGCTTGTCGGTCAGAGAGATGATTTTTTCCATAATTACCCCCTTGCGAGCCTTTCCGCCTCGCTTGCATAAGATGATAGCAGACGAGACTTGCATGGAGTGAGGGTGTGAAAAAAAATTATGGAGAAAAAAGAAAATTGCTTACTTCGTCAGCGACACACACTAGGGGAATATAAACCTGACATTGTTTTTGCAAATACTCGAAAGCATTTAGGATATGTCGTTGTTTGATACGGATTTCTGCTTTCGTGGCAGGCACGGTTTCAACATCCTCTTGCAAGATTTCAGAAGACATTTTGCTCATATTGTAGAAAAATTTTCCCCTCACGCGCACATCTGAAAGTTTCAGAGCCTTGCTCAAATCCAATGGGTCGATTTCATTCAAAACTTTTTTTATCGCGGAATCAGCCAGCATGTAAACATCTTTGAATCTGAAATTTCTGAAAATACTTCTCTTAAACTGTGGCAAAGACTGTAAATCATCGCCGTCTTTTTCATAAAGTTGAATATCAATCTGTTCTATATGATTTTCATCGAGCATCGCATAAAATCTTTCTTTCATTTCGTCCAGACTCACTTTTGTTTGAATACAAAAAATTCCTTCAAGGGAAATATACAAGGTTGTCTTTTCTGTTTCGCTTAGCGAAGCGAGTTCGATTCGCTTTTCGATGACACGACTGATAAAAAATGCGGAATTTTCATCGCAGAGCATTTTCAGCATTTCAAACAAAATCCGATTTTCAGAATCGTTGAAAATCTTGCGTGAGTTTTCAAAATTTACGCAACGATTTTTCAGCGAGAGTTTATTTCTGATAACTTCCAGTACATTTTCCTCTTTGATCTTTTCAGAAAGATTAAAAAAGAATTTCATAGTATCGAGCCAATGCCTGACAGATTCAGAATCTTTCGGTAAATCGAGAATTTCATTCATATTTTCGCCCCCACTTGCATAAAATGATAACAGACGAGACTTGCACGGAATGCGAGCGAGAGGATTTTCTCAATTTAGACTTTCCGCAGAATGAGTAAATGAGTTTTGAGGAATTTTGGCTTTCCGCATAATGAGGAATTGTGTTTTTGAGATTTTCAGGCTTCCTTATTTTGCGGAAATGTGTTTTGGAAGAAAAATGCCTTTCCGAAAAATGAGGAAATGCAAATGTGGGATTGGGGGATGCTTATTTTGAATTTTTTACTTCAAAAAGTAACGGAATATGGTCGCTTTTACCGCTTAATTCTTCAAAAGTTCCTTTTCTCAATAATGATATATCTAAATCTCGTCCAAAACAAATATCATTAAAATATTCTTTATTGGTTGTTGCTTTATATGTTACTATCTCGTTAGAAATTTTTTCAGCAATAGTGAAATTGTATTCCTCTAAGAATTTTCCAAAAGATTCTTCTACAGATTTAGCATCTCTTCCAAAATTAAAATCCCCGATAAGAATACTTTTTTCGAGATGTTTAGTTGCATTATAAAAAGCAAGTGCTTCTTTTACATTGTTTTCATAAAAATAGTAAGCATCTTTTTCATATTCTTTATTTTGGGGTTTTGCTTTTGTCCAAACATTATAAAGTATAAAATCTAAATTTTCTTTTGCATTTTTTATGCGATATGGAACAACATAGCGAAATTTAGGATTATGAAAAAATTCTTCTCTTTCTGTAAAGTAGCGCTCATCTGAAAAAATCGCTGTTCCTCTCATAAACCAATCTATATCATCACCATACCAAGCCGCATAATTCCAGATGTTTCCACGCGCAATATCAACTTGTTTTTTTGAGCATTCTTGAATTACATATAATTCTGCTTGATATTTTTTCTTTAACCATTTTATTTTTTCTTTCCATAAATCAATTTCTTCATCTTTATCATATCTAGGTCCTAAACAATTCCATGTACAAATCTTCATTTTTTCAAAATCTCCTCTTTCATTTATTCTATCACAATTTTCATCTTTCCGTTCTCACCTTCCCATTTTCTCCGCCATTCCCCGCACCTGTTCCCGCCACAAATCCACGAGTTCCGTTGGGGCGAGCGGTGTCATCCACTTTCCTTGACTCATCACCCAGTTCAGCACGGGATAAAGCTGGTTGCTTGTGAAAGTCATGAGCGTGCTTCCGTCGGTCTGCGGCTCGAAACGCTGGTCGTCCGCCCATTGGTAGGTGCGCACCCAGTTCAGCGTGATGGGGCTTTCGATTTTGATTTTGAACTCGTAGGTTTTGCGAGCGATGTAGCGACCGAAATTGCCGACCGCCCGCTTTGTGTACTCAAAATCTTCTGAAAGCGTAAAACTTTCTTTGTGCAGGCGGACATTGTTGATGAGCGGCAGGTTGTAAAATCTGATTTCGCCCGATTTCGTTTCCTTGCCGTAGAGCGTCCACATTCCGTTTGAGAAAAGCAGCTGCCATGGCTCGGCGGTGATTTGCTTCGGCTCGCCTCCGTCAAAATAGGCGTAGTCAAAGGTGATGTAGCGGTTTTGGGCGAGCGCGTTTTCAAGGCTTGCCCACACTTCGTCGGAAATCGGCACGGGATTCATTCCCAAAAAGATGATGCGGTTTGACAACCGCTTGGCAAGTCCGCTTTCGGTGTTGTCGTCGATGTCGGTGGCGAGCGTGGCGAACACTTCCACCGCCTGCGCGTAAATCGGCGTTCCGCGCAGCGTTTCAAGCAGATTCGACATAAGCCTTGCGGCGACAATTTCTTTTTCGGTGGAAAGATTCGCAGGGATGCGGAAAGTGGGGTGCGTGTAAAAATAGCCTTTTTTGAATCGGTCGTACTCAATCGGAGCGTTAAAGTCGTTCCGCAGCCGCTCAATGTCGCGCAGAATGGTCGCCTCTGAGACTTCAAAGCGTTTCATCAAGAACGGCACATTGGGATAAGTTCCCGAAGCAATCAGCCTGTCGATTTCAAATCCGCGCCAGATATTCACTTGCGGCTCGCGTTTTTTGTGTTTGCTTTTTGTTGCCATTTTTCACCTCGCTTTCGTGTTTCTTATATTATACCACGAGACTTGCATAGAATGACAGTGTGATTTTTTCGTGCAAAATTTCAAATTCTCTCTTATACTGACTTTATGTGCAAAAAATGCGGAAAATCTATCACTCAAGTCTCAATTAGTCGCTCATCGACCTGTGAATTTTGCGGGGCGGATTTACATTCTTGCGTAAACTGCAAATTTTATTCGCCAGGAAGTCACTACGACTGCCACGAGACGATAGACGAACTCGTAAAAGACAAAGAAAAAGCGAATTTCTGCGATTATTTTTCGGTTGCGAAGATTGACGGCGGGGTGGGTGGCTCAGCGCAAAGCAAATCTGACCAAGCGAAAGCGGCATTTTCGGCGTTGTTTGGTTGAAAGCGAGCGCGTTAGGAATACGGAAGGCGGCGCAGCCGTTCCGAAGTGGCGGTGGTTGAGTAGCGCAGCGTATCGAAACCATCAGAGCGTAGGAATGAAGCGTAAGCGGAACCAAACGAGCACGACAACGAGGGTGCTCGTGAGTAGCCCGACCCGAAGGGGAACGCCCTGTTAAAGATTCTTTCTTTGTCTCCTATTCCTTTTTCATCTTTTTGAGGCTGGCTTCTTTTTTGTCAGAAGAAATCATCAGCAAAATCGCCGCCATTGAAACCACCGTGAGCACCACGCTGAATGCAGAGGCAAGTGGCAGGTTTCGCGCTTTTTGAATCTGATCCATGATGATATTGCCCAGCATGTAGCTTTCGGTGGAGCCGATAATCTGGGGAACGGTGTAATTTCCGAAAATCGGAATGAATGTGAAAATGAGCGCGCTGATTATGCCTGACTTGATTCCTGGAATCATCACGCGGAAAATTGAGCCTGCCTTTGTGGCTCCCAAATCCCGTGCTGCTTCAAGCAAAGTGAAGTCGAAGCGGTCAACCGAAGTGAAAATCGGCAGGATTGCGTAAGGCAGGTACATGTAAATGCTTACGAGAATGACCGCGCCCTTTGTGAACATGAATTTGTGGGGAACGAAAACGCCGTCGGAATTTCTGGTCACGAAAAAGCAAAATTTTGCAAAAATCTCGCAGAGACCGTTGAGCGCGCCGTTTTCGCCCAAAATAGTCATCCAGGCGAAAATTCGAATCAATGAGTTGGTGAGAAATGGCACGATGACCAGAATCAAAAGTGCTGTCTGATGTCGGCTCCGGGCAATGGCATATCCGCAGGGAAGGGCAATCAGAATCGAAACGAAGGTTGCTACAAGAGTCATCCAGAGAGTGCGCAAAAAAATCTTGGCGTAAGCGGCAGAAAACATCTGCCTGTAAGCGTCAAGGGAGAACTGGTGAATGACTCCGCCGAACATGTCGCGCTTCATGAAGGAATAAGCGACGATAATCGCCAGCGGCACGACGAAAAAGAGGGAGAACCAAAGCCCCATTGGGTAAGAATAAAACGGACCAGGATTTGATTTTTTCATTATGAGAAATATATCACATCACGCAAAAAGAAGATAGTTGCCGACGAAAAGTTTAAAAATAAGCGAGTATTCTAGCCAACATTTTTAAAGTTGACTAAGATGAAATTTCATGCTACAGTGGATTTGTCACTTTAGGAGGTTTTATGTGCAGGACATCTATTTATGAGGCTCGCAATAATTTCTCGGCCTTGGTAAAACTCGCAGAAGAAGGCGAGGTTGTCGAGCTCACTCGTTACGACAAGCCTGTCGCTGTAATAATCAGCTATGCAGAATATGAAAATAATTCTTCAAATAAAGAATCCTGGCTTTTCAAATGGCGAAAAGACCATAAAGACGAGCTTGATGATTTAGGATTTGATTTCACTCCATCACGGGAATGTCCGGATTATTCAAAAGATCCGTGGGCATAAAAGCCGTCAGCAAAAGGAGATTTTCATGAAAGCGATATATCTTTTAGATACGAATATTGTATCGGAATTTATAAAAAAGCAGCCGGATGAACAGGTTCTTGCCTTCTATGAAGCAAGAAAGAATTTCTGTGCGATTTCCGCAGTCACATGGCAGGAACTGACCAGAGGGGTAAAACGGATGCCGGAAGGAAGGCGTAAGGGAACTGTACAAAACTTTATAGAAAATTTTGGTGAAAACACCGAAATCATTCCCTACAACAAATTTTCGGCTTCCATCTGCGGGGAAATTCAAGCGGCGGCCGAGCATGAGGGTAAAACTCTTCCCAGCTACGACTCCCAGATTGCGGCCACGGCGATTTCAAACGGAATGGTTTTAGTCACCCACAACACCGAAGATTTCAAGCTTATGAAAGAAAAGAATTTTCTCCGTCTTGAAGACTGGTTCGCCGCGTAAAAGGATTTGCTCAGGAAGGGCTGAGCCTTACCTATTTTTCAATATCTTCCACGATGTAGCCGTCTTCTGCCGACCATGAAATATAGACTGTGTCTTTCCATTGGATTTCGGGGCCGTCGTCCAGATAGTTCTGGTGCTGCTTGAAGACTTTGACGATTGTGCCTGTCTTTTCCAGTTTGACATAGAATTTTGACTGGAATCCTGTGTAGACCGGCTCCTCAACGATTCCCTTGAAGACATTGATGTCCTTGCGGCCTTTTACATCCGGCTCTTCCAAAGTGATTCGGATTTTTTCGGGGCGAACGGTGAAAGCGACGCGTTGCCCTTCGTCGGTGTGCTCGTAATCGGTGACGAGAATGTTTTTGTCTTCTTCTTTGGTGGCCTGAGTGTCGCCTTTAAGCTGAGCCTGAAGTCCCAGAGCGGGAACATTAAGGGTGACCATGTGCTCGATGTCGGCCTTGCCTTCCACCTTGTAGCTCTCGCAGTTTACGACGCTGGCTTCAAAAAGATTTGTCTCGCCGATGAACTGGGCCACGAACTGAGTGGCCGGGCTTTCGTAAATTTCGTAAGGGGTTCCCACCTGCAGGACATGGCCGTGATTCATGACGGCGATTCTGTCTGAGACGGCAAGGGCCTCGCTCTGGTCGTGGGTGACGAAAATAAAGGTGATGCCGATTTTGTCGTGGAGGCGGTCAAGCTCAACCAGCAGGTTTGAGCGCAATTTTGCGTCAAGGGCAGAAAGAGGCTCGTCCAAAAGAAGGACTTTCGGCTCGTTAATCAAAGCGCGGGCGATTGCGACACGCTGCCTCTGACCGCCAGAAAGCTGGTTCGGCTTTTTGTAGATATGCTCGTCCAGCTCAACCAAGTGAACATACTGGCGGACTTTTTCGTCAATTTCGTTTTTGGGAAGTTTTTTGAGTCGAAGGGGAAAAGCCACATTCTCGTAGACGCTCAAATGAGGAAAAAGCGCGTAATTCTGGAAGACCGTGTTTGAGAGCCGCTTGTTTGGCGGAAGCTCGGTGACATCAATATCGTCGAAGAGAATTTCGCCCTCGTCAGGGAATTCAAATCCCGCGAGGATACGGAGCAAAGTCGTCTTTCCGCAGCCGGACGGCCCTAAAAGCGTGAAGAATTCGCCTTGTTTAATAGTAAAATCGATATTGTCCAGCGCGACAAAATCCCCGAACTGTTTGTGAACACCACTGATTGTGACCTGACTTCCTTTCATATTGATAAAATAGTTTTTATAGGCAATCTTTTCAATAGTTTTTGAAAAATAATCAGATTTTTTTATTTTGCTAAATACTGAATAGGATTAGAAAAAATAATTAAGAATCATGTAGAGAATTGTGCCGCCAAAAATACTGAGCATGGCATTGTTCTTCCAGAGATGAAGCACTACGGTAAGAAGTGAAGCCACGATGGCGCAAATGACCGAGGAAATTTCTGTGGTAAAATTTGAGCTTTTGAAAATCAAATCCGTTGTTCTTTCTTTAAAGCAGACTAGAAAAAGAACCGCAATCGAAAGGGCAGGGATGAATTTTTCGATAAAAGAGAAGAATGCTGGCGACTTGCGATTTGAAAAAATCACGAAGGGCAAAAAACGGAGAAGGAGCATCATGAGTCCGATGGCAAGGGTTGCGATTAAAGCTTCTGTCGATGTCAGTTTCATTTTTCGCCCCCTTCAGATTTTTTTGATTTTGCGGATTTGCCCCGGAGCAAAATCATTACGACGATTCCAAGACAAAGACCTGTGAGAATTAAATGCTGGCTTGGCAGAATGATTTTTCCGTTGATTTTGATGTAAGAAAGGGCTGTGGCAAGGCATGCTGCTAGAATTCCCACAAGTGAGGGCAGAAAATCCTTGCTGGCTTTGATTTGGTTTATCATAAGGACGATGAAGAGGGCTGTGAGGGCAAAATCCACGCCGTTTAAGTAGCCGTCTGGAATGAAATTTCCGATGATGGCTCCGATTAAAGTTCCCAAGACCCAGTATGAATAGTCAAAAATTGAAATTACGGCCAGATATGCACCCTTGTCTGCATCGCGGGGAATGTTGCATGAAGAAATCAAGGCGAAGGTTTCGTCGGTGATTGTGAAAATGAGGGGAAATTTCCATTTTCCTGTGTTGCGGTAAGTTTCCAAAAGTGAGAGTGAATAGAAGATATGGCGCAAACCAATGAAGAATTCAATGCTCACGAAGGTGAGCAGGCTTGCCCAAAAACTTGAAGCGTTTGCAAATCCAGAAGAGAAAAGCGCGATTCCGATATACTGACCTGTCCCCGAATATATAAGAAGGCTCATGACCACGGCAAGCCACCAGGGAAAGCCAGCGTTCACGACCATGAGACCAAAGGGAATACCAATTGCGATATAGCCGAAGAAGACAGGCGCTGTGAGTTTGACGGCTCTCCTGAAATTAGAAGAATCAAGCATGATTAGAATTTACCATTAAAAAGGAAAATTCACAATCTATTTTGATTGTTTGCATAGGCTAAAATAGAATTTGACAATTTAAATATTTTTGGCGATAATTACTTAGCAATTTTCTTAAAAAAGTCTAAAAACCTGCATATATCTAGAGGAGTCAAAATGAAAAGCTTAAAACTTTCTACAAAAATCAGCATTCTTGCAGCTGTTGCGATTATCGTTGCCTCTGCTGCCGTTGGAACAGTTGCATCTAGAATCACAGGAAGCGAAGTTGAAGCTATGGTTCTTGAAAATCTTGTGACCACGGAAACGGGCGTTATGGACACGCTTGATCAATGGCGTCTTCAGCTTGAGTATTCTACCCTCGTTCTTGCTGATAAAACTCGTCTTGCCACTGCTCTTGCAAACGATGACTGGGAGACGGCAAATTCCCTCACAGTCGAGCAAAAAAAGGTTCTTGATATTGACTTACTTCTCGCTACTGATGAATCTGGAAGAGTCGTTGGCGGAAACGCGAAATTCGGTACGGATCTTTCAAAATCCCATGCGGTAAGGAATGCATTGATCGGTAAAAAAGAATATGCTTATGAATCTACCGACATTTATCCTTATAGTTTGGTTTACGCTTATCCGATTAAAAGCGGAAGCCGTGTCGTCGGAACTGTTGTAGGAACTTACAGTATGGTTGACCCAGAATTCGTCGATCAGATTAAAAACACTTACATCGTTGAGTGTACGATGTTCGAGGGAAATATTCGGGCTTCTACAACGCTGGGTGCAAACCTTGTTGGAACAAAACTTGACAATCAAAGCATCGTTAATAAAGTTCTTGCAAATGGCGAGCGATACGAAGGTGAAAATGTAATCAATGGTAAAAAATACCTCTCTATTTACGCACCAGTCCGCGATGAGAGCGGTGATATTTCAGGAATGTTGTTTGTCGCAAAGTCAGCGGATGTCATCACGAGTGTTATGCGTCAGATTATAGTGATTATTATTCCTATTATCATTGGTATGGTCATTCTGCTTGTCATTGTGTCAACGATTTTCCTTCGCATACTTCTTAAACCTCTCAATGGCGTAAAAGTCACCCTTAACGATATTTCTTCAGGTGATGCGGATCTTACAAAACGAATTGACCTTAAATCTCAGGATGAAATCGGCGATGTTGTCAAAGGATTCAACAAATTTGCCGAAAAATTACAGGCAATCATCGGTGATGTTAAATACTCAAAAGATGAATTGCTTGAAGCTGGCGAGAATCTTTCCGGGGCAACTCAGGACACGGCTTCGTCTATCACAGAGATTATTGCAAACATCGAATCAATGAAGCATCAGATTGACGCTCAGAATCAATCGGTCTCACAGACGGCAGGCGCAGTCAACGAGATTGCTTCAAATATCGAATCCCTTGAGCGCATGATTGAAAGCCAGTCAAGCGGAGTCACACAGGCTTCTGCCGCAGTCGAGCAGATGATTGGAAATATCTCTTCTGTAAACGGCTCAATGGAAAAAATGGCAGGCTCTTTCAATGAGCTTCGGGCAAATTCTCAGACTGGTATTTCAAAACAGAAGGCTGTCAACGACCGAATCACTGAAATCGAGGCTCAGTCTCAGATGTTGCAGGAAGCAAATGTGGCAATTGCATCTATCGCAAGCCAGACAAACTTGCTGGCTATGAA
>DFEB01000066.1:10195-36219 GCA_002368605.1 Treponema sp. UBA3813
GCAGATGAAATCCGTAAGCTCTCAGAAACCTCTACGGCTCAGTCAAAGACAATCGGTGACCAGCTTAATAACATCAAAGATTCAATCAATTCTGTCGTTTCGGCTTCTGGTGAGTCAGCTGTCGCATTCGAGGCTGTTTCCCGCAAACTTGAAGAGACAGATGCCCTTGTCATGCAGATTAAGGCCGCAATGGAAGAGCAGAATGAAGGTAGCCAGCAGATTACCGAGGCTCTTCACAATATGAATGACTCAACCGTCGAAGTCCGAAACGCTTCTTCTGAGATGGAAGAAGGAAACCAGATGATTCTCAAAGAAGTGCAGCAGCTTCAGAACGCGGCGATGGCGATGAGCCAGAGCATGGAAGAAATGTCAGTTGGTGCGCGAAAAATCAACGAGACTGGCGCGGCTTTGAGCGAAGTTTCAAATCAGATTAACGAATCAATCGGCAAGATTGGCGAGCAGGTTGATCAGTTCAAGGTCTGATATAGTGCGTAATTCATAATTCACAATGCATAATTTCGGGACTTGCTTCGGCTTGTCCCTTTTTTTTACCGAAATTCTCCGCCTTATCTTAAATTTTTATTGAAAATGGAGATTTTTTGCTTTATAATAAAAATTTAGACACAGTTTTTCAATTTTTATAGGAGTATTTATGGCAAAAGATTCGCTTAAGGAAAAACGCTCCAGCTTGATTAAGCGATTGCTCGTTTTTGTAGGCGCAGTCATAGTTTTATTTAATGTTGTTCAGCTTTTATTTGTTACTACGAATGCAAAAAGAGATATCGTGGCAGAAAATCTTGGCATGTACGAGAACATGATGGACGGTTACACGGCAGCCTTGCAAAACAGTATCAACGCTTATTACAAGGAACTTAATGGTTACATTCATGCAGATATTATGGAAAGTGGCGACATCGATGCCTGTTTTGAATGGCTTCAAGACCCTGCTCATAACGATATGCGCGGTGATTTTGACTATGTAATGGTTACAGGTCCTGACGGAAAAGCCCGCACTGATTTAGGTGGAATCACGGATATTGCCGAAAGAGATTATTTTCATGCGATAATGAAAGAAGGTAAAGAGGAATACATCGATAATCCTGTCATTGGAAAAACAACGGGAAAGGCTGTATTCCATATTTGCCGTCCTCTCAAAGATAAAAATGGTAAAACCTTTGCTATGATTACAGGCGTTATCAATGTTGATGCAATCACGGCAGAAATCAACCAAATCAAAGTCGGCGAAAATGGTTTTGCTTATTTGCTTGCAAGCACTGGTATGGTAATCGCTCATCCTCAAAAAGATTTGATTATGAACCGTAATTTTGTCACGGATAACGGCATGAGCGAGGAAAATGTAAAAATCGCTAAAGCAATGGTTAACCGTGAGCGTGGCGAAGGCTGGAAAAAGTCAAATCAGCATGCCGGACAGGATTTGATTATTTATCGTCCTGTCGAAGGAACTCCTTGGTCATTTGCGCTTTCAATCCCAGACAGTCAGATTTATGATTTGGTCAACAATATCCGTACTCTTATGATTGGCTTCGCAATTTTCACAGTTCTTGCCTTGATTTTAATTTCCGGATTCCTCTTGCTCCGCTCGCTCAAACCTTTGCAGATTGTTGAGGGTGCAATTTCGGGAATCGCTTCAGGAGACGCAGACCTTACAAAACGAATCGAAATCGACTCAAACAACGAAATCGGCTATGTGGTCAAAGGTTTCAACGCTTTCGCCTCAAAATTGCAGACAATCATCGGCGATGTAAAATCTTCAAAAGACGAGCTTATGGTAGCCGGCGAGAACCTTTCTGGGGCAACTCAGGACACATCTTCTTCTATTACACAGATTATCGCAAACATCGACTCAATGAAGCATCAGATTGACGGCCAGAACCAGTCTGTAAACCAGACGGCAGGCGCTGTAAACGAAATTGCCTCAAACATCGAATCCCTTGAGCGCATGATTGAAAGCCAGTCATCAGGCGTAACTCAGGCTTCTGCTGCAGTCGAGCAGATGATTGGAAACATCTCTTCTGTAAACGGCTCAATGGAAAAAATGGCTCACTCATTCAGCGAGTTGCGCTCTAACTCACAGGCCGGTATCGCAAAACAGAAGGCCGTTAATGACCGAATCACTGAAATTGAAAGCCAGTCAGAAATGCTTCAGGAAGCAAATGTGGCAATCGCGGCAATCGCAAGCCAGACAAACTTGCTTGCTATGAACGCCGCAATCGAGGCTGCTCACGCTGGCGAGGCTGGTAAAGGATTCGCAGTCGTTGCAGATGAAATCCGCAAGCTTTCAGAAACTTCAACGGCTCAGTCAAAGACAATTGGTGACCAGCTTTCAAACATCAAGGATTCTATCAATTCTGTCGTTACGGCTTCTGGTGAATCTGCAACCGCATTTGAGGCAGTTTCTAAAAAACTTGAAGAAACGGATGCCCTCGTTATGCAGATTAAGGCCGCAATGGAAGAGCAGAACGAAGGTAGCCAGCAGATTACAGAAGCGCTTCACAATATGAATGACAGCACTGTTGAAGTTCGCAATGCATCAACAGAAATGTCAGAAGGCAATAAATTGATTTTGAAGGAAGTACAGATGCTCCAGAACGCTGCAATGGCAATGAGCCAGAGCATGGAAGAAATGGCAATCGGTGCCCGCAAAATTAACGAGACTGGCGCGGCTTTGAGCGATGTTTCGAACCAAATCAACGGCTCAATCGCTAAGATTGGCGAACAGGTCGATAAATTCAAGGTCTGATTACGCTGACACTCCGTGCAGCATAATTCCTGTAAGGGGTTGTCCGTTTTATTTCGGGCAGCCTCATTTTTTTCAATTCTTTTCTTTACTTAACATTTGTTGACATTTATTTCTGTTTTTTGTAAATTCTTTCCATGCTTAAGAATATCAATGTCTTTGAAAAGGATCCGATTCCGCTTGCGGTTTTAAAGCTTGCCCTTCCAACGGTTTTGAGCATGATTGTCGCCGTTTTTTACAACATGGTTGATACTTTCTTTGTCGGCCAGACTGGGGATGCAAATCAGATGGCGGCGGTTAGCGTGGCAACTCCGGTTTTTTTGTTTTTTATGGCTGCGGGCAATATTTTCGGTATGGGCGGTTCTTCATTTTTAAGCCGGGCTCTCGGTGAAAAAAAGTACGATAAGGCAAAAAATATCAGTTCATTTTGTCTCTATGCAGGAATCGCAACGGGCATTGTCGGCATGATTTTTATGCTCACTTTTATGAGGCAGATTCTTGAAGCGGTCGGTACCAGCGAAAACACTTTCACTTATGCAAAGGAATATCTCTCATGGATTGCTTATGGCGGCGTGGCTATTGTCGTTTCAACCGCATTTACAAATCTTGTGCGGGGTGAGGGAGCGGCACAAAGCGCCATGAAGGGCATGATGCTGGGAACTGTCGCCAACATTATCCTTGATCCAATCTTCATCCTTGATAAATTCCTTTTTATTCCCTGCTTGGGGATGGGTGTTGCTGGAGCGGCTATTGCCACCGTCATCGGAAACCTTGTTTCTATCGCGGTTTTCTTCTGTCATGTTCTCTCAAAAAATTCCGTTCTTACCCTCAGTCCCAAATATTTTGCCATGCGGCATGGAATCTTGAAGGGCGTTTTTTTAATCGGTCTTCCGGCTTCTCTCACGAACATTCTCATGAGTTTGAGCAATATTCTCACCAATAAATTCCTCGTCACTTATGGCGATGTAAATGTAGCGGGCATGGGAATCGCTATGAAGGCGAATATGCTGGTTATTTTCATTCAGCTTGGAATTGCGGCGGGAATTCAGCCCCTTATCGGTTATACATTCGGCGCAAAGAATTTTAAGCGAATGAAGTCAGCCATGAAGTTCGGAATGCTTTGTAATATTACGGCGGGCGTTTCCCTTACGGCTCTCTACTTTATCTTTACGGAAAACATTATTTCTGTCTTCATCAGTGATCATCTCGTTATTGAGGCAGGAATCCGTATGCTTCGCGCTCTTATGGTCTCAAGCCCTGTGGTCGGAATCCTCTTCATGTTCAATTTTTCTTTCCAGGCTATGGGAAAGGCTCTTCCTTCTCTCGCCCTTGCCGTAAGCCGACAGGGATTTGTCTTTTTGCCGTCGATTATTCTCTTGAACATGTTCCTCGGCCTTGAGGGAGTCGTCCTTGCCCAGCCAATCGCAGACTATGTCTCAATTTTTATGGCTTTCTGTATGTTCCTTTATATGAACCGGGGATTTAAAAAGATGGAGAATTCTGCTGAATAAGACAAAATATAGATTTTTTTATTCAAAATCTCTAAAAACTATGTAAAAATCACTAATTCGTGGTATAATTAAGTGAATTCTAATTTGAGGTTTTTATGGAACGAAGTGTTTTGTTTGTAAGCGAAGCTCAGAATTTTTTAGTCACGGCCATGATAAAGGCTTTAAAAGATGCCCGTTTTGAAGTGTCTACGGCAGAGCCTGACATGGTCGAAATTTCGCTTATTCAAAATATTCCTGATATTTATATTGTTTATCTTGAGGGCGATTTAAATAAATTCAACGGCACTCTCAAATATCTTAAAAAACTTGTTACCGAAGAGGGCAAGGACAGGGTTCTCTATCTTATCGGAAATCCCATGGAAATTGAGGCTGCATACGAAGTTTATCCTAAAACTCTTGTTTCTGCGGCATTCACTCGCCCGGTAAACACTCAGGATGTCATCAAAAAGCTTAATATGCTCATCACGAGCGAAGAAGGCGGCACTCCAGGTCACAAAAAGATTCTCGTTGTTGATGATGACAGTGTTATGCTTCGTACCATGAAGACTTGGCTTTCGCGCAAATATGAAGTTTACATGGCAAATTCAGGATTGAATGCGCTCCAGTTCTTGGGACAGAATCATGTCGATTTAATTCTTCTTGATTACGAAATGCCGGTCGCTTCTGGTTTGCAGATTTTTGAAATGCTCAAGCATGATGTAAATCTTTGTCATATTCCAGTTATCTTCCTCACTTCGAAAGATGACAAAGAGACTGTCATGAAAGTTCTTGCGGCTGGTCCCGAAAAATACATGCTAAAATCAACTGAACCGGATTTACTTCTCAAAACGGTCGATGACTTCTTTAAAGGCAAGTAAATTTCCATTGTGAGGCAAAATAATGGAAAAAAAGGATTTTAGTTCTGTTTTCTTTATGCGCGATTCAAAATTCCAGCGAACGATTCCTCTTTCGATGGTGATTTGCCTGATTCTTTTGCTTTTAATAGAATTCTTCTGTACGCCAACTGATTCTTACTTGTATGGCATGATTTCCGTTCAGAATATTTGCTATTTGCAAGTTATTCCAGTCATGCTGCTTACTTCTCTTTCTGGCTACACGGTGGGACCTGTGGTCGTGCTTGCGTATTTTTCTGTCGTGTGCATGGCTCGGCACAATCTTCCTTATCATGCTTTCGTGCTTTTAGCGGCTTCTCTTATTGCGAATCTTCCTGTTGCGTATCAATGGTACAAAAGTTTTTGGAAAACACTTCTCACGACGGTCATTGCGGCTCTGATTTTGGGAAATGGATGGCAGTTTCTTAATCTTATTCTTGAGGCAAAAAAAGCCCATTTCGGATCAGAAATACATCATTTTTTGTATGCTTTGCCTTCCTGCTTTACCGTGTCGGTACTCATGTATTTATTTACAAATTTTGTTCCTCAAAAAATCCGTAGCTTCTTTTTTTGCAGTGTTTATGAATCCACAAGTCTTGCAGAATTACGGGCTACTATTGCAAAAAGAAAAGGTCAGAAAATCAGCGTAAAAGTCACTGGAATGATAGTTTCTGAAGCGATCATTCTTATCGTGGCGAGTTTTGGTTTTGCTAATGGACTTCTTTCTGAATTCAAGATTTTTGATGATTGGGCTACTATTGTTTTTGCAACGCGACTTACGATTTTAATGGCGATTATTGCCATTCCGATTGTGCTGGTGATTTATACTTACGCCAATCTGAATATCACTCATCCGATTGCGCTTATGGCAAAATCTGTGGAAGACAGTAATTTTTGCAACATTACGGAACATACTCGCGATATTCCGCGGCTCGACATCAAATCGCTTGAGCTTCCCAACAAAGATGAAATAGGCGTACTTTACGATTCTTTGGTGGATATGCTTTCAACCACCGAAAGCTATATCAAAAATCTTGAACGCTCACAAATGCTTGAGACTCAACTGGCAACGGCAAAAGCAGCCAGCAAGGCAAAATCTGACTTCCTTTCAAACATGTCCCACGAAATTCGTACTCCGATTAATGCGGTTCTTGGTTTAAATGAGATGATTTTACGGGAGAGTAAGGACAGTGAAATCACCCGCTATGCAAAAGATATTGAGAATGCAGGAAAGGCGCTTCTTTCAATCGTAAACGATATCCTTGACTTTTCTAAGATTGAAGCCGGTAAGCTTGAGATTATCCCAACGAATTACGATTTAAGTTCTGCTGTCAATGATTTGGTCAATATGATTTCAAAAAGGGCAGAAGACAAGCATCTTAAATTTTATGTCAGCGTTGAGGCTGATACACCGCATAATTTGTACGGAGATGATGTTCGAATCAAGCAGTGCTGCCTGAATATTCTTACGAATGCAATTAAATATACCAACGAAGGCTCTGTTTCTCTCAACATTACCAGCAAAAAGGTTGATTATTCCCATGCCATGATTACGGTTCATGTCGTAGACACTGGTATTGGCATCAAAGACAAGGATATTCCAAAACTCTTTACGGCATTCCAACGCATTGAGGAAAAGAGAAACAGAACGATTGAGGGAACTGGTCTGGGATTAAACATCGTTCAGAGTTTGCTTAATCTTATGGATTCAAGGCTTGAAGTTGTGAGTGTTTACGGTGAAGGCTCTGATTTTTCATTCTCGGTCATGCAGGGAGTTATCGACTGGGAGCCAATCGGCGATTTCAAGGAAACTTACCGCAAAACGGTTGAAAATACGGTCTCTTACCATGAGCTTTTCACGGCTCCAAAGGCAAAAATCCTCGTGGTTGACGACACGGAACTTAATCTTACGGTCGTAAAAGGTCTTTTAAAGCAAACGAAAATCCAGGTGGACACGGTTATAAGCGGATACGATGCTTTGGAAGCCCTTCAAAAAACGCATTACGACATTGTTTTCCTTGACCACCGAATGCCAGGCATGGACGGAATCCAGACTTTCCAGAAAATGCTTACGCTGGAAAATAACCAGAGCAAGGGAGTGCCTGTTATTGCACTTACGGCAAATGCGGTTTCTGGCGCAAAAGAGATGTTCCTTACAACTGGCTTTACCGATTACATGACAAAGCCAATCGAAGGTAAAAAACTTGAAGAGATGATTATGCATTATCTTCCACAAGATTTAATCGAAAATGTAGAAATTTCTATGGAAGACGGAATCATGACTCTTGATGAAAACGGCGAGGTGGAGTCAAATCAGGCTGAAGCCGAACGGGAGAAATTTTCTTCGGTTACGGGAATTTCTCTTGACGATGCCCTTAAATACACTGGCGGCGCAGATGTTTTGGAGCAGACTCTTAAAGAATTTTACAAAAATATCGACAAAAAGGCCGGTGAAATCGAAAATTTTGTTGAGCAGAAAGACTGGCGAAATTACACGATTCTGGTTCACGCGCTCAAAAGTTCAGCCCGCTTGATTGGAGCCGAAAAACTCTCTGAAGACGCAAAATATCTTGAAAAATGCGGTGACGAAGAGAATGTGGCAGAAATCACAGAAAAAACACCCGCGCTCCTTGAAATGTACCGCTCTTATAAAAATCATCTTGCTCCCTTGTGCGCAGAGGAAGATGATGATTCTCTTAAAGAGGAAATGCCCCTTTCTCAGTACCAAGAAGCTGTGGCCAATATTGGTGAATGTGTCCAAGCCTTTGACTATGACACGGCGGATCAGATTATCTTGATGATGAAAGATTACAAAATCCCCGCCGGAAAGAAAGAGCATTTTGAGGCCTTGTGCGAGGCTGTGAGTGCCGTTGACCATGACAAAATTCTAAAAATCGTGTTACAATAATTCCCTATGGCAGATTATCATGTCTTTGAAGGTGCCCCAGAGGGAACACCGGTCGCTAATTTCGTTCATCTTCATGTTCACTCGGATTATTCTTTGCTGGATTCTTGCGCCACACTGGATGCCCTTGTGGCCAAGGCCAAAAGACTTAATATGCCGGCCCTGGCCCTCACTGACCACGGAAACATGTTCGGAGCCCTTAACTTTGAGCATCTCTGCCATGTAAACGGAATCAACCCCATTGTAGGCGAGGAATTTTATGTCGCTTTCGGCTCACATTTAGAGAAAAATTCCGTTCCCTACTCCCATAAAGGCGAGGACGGAGACAGGCAAGCCCGCTATTTCCACTTGATTTTGCTTTGCGAAAATGAAACCGGCTACAAAAACATGAGCTGGCTTTCTTCAATCGCCTACACCGAAGGAACCTGGTACAAGCCCCGAATCGATTTTGAGTTGCTGGAAAAATATCATGAAGGCTTGATTTGTCTTTCTGCCTGTATCGCGGGGGAACTTCCCCAGCTTTTGCTTGCAAACAAGGATGAAGAGGCGAAGGAACTGGCTCTCAAATACAAAAATCTCTTTGGTCCGGATCACTATTACATCGAGTTGCAGGATCACGGCCTTGAAGACCAGAAAATCGTCAACAAAAAGCTCATTGCCCTGGCTCACGAGCTGGATATTCCTCTCGTAGTCACAAACGACATTCACTACATCGAGCAGGAAGACTGGGAAGCTCAGGACTGTCTTCGCTGCATAGGCTTTAAAAAGAACATGAACGAGCCTCACCAGACTATGGGTGGTGACAGGCACGAGTGGTATTTTAAAACCGAAGAGGAAATGCGCCTTCTCTTTCCGGATTGTCCGGAGGCTTACGACAACACGATTAAGATTGCAAACATGTGCAACCTCACGATTCATCAGTACAAAACGATGGAACTCAAAGGCACATTGCCTCGCTTTGCCTTGCCGGAAGAATTTCAGACTCATGGCGATGATTACGCAAAAAATCAGGACGACTATATGCGCCACCTTGTGGAAGAGGGACTTCGCAAGAGGTACAAGGAAATTACGCCCCAAATCCGCCAGCGCTGTGAATACGAAATGGCAATCATTTTGAAGATGGGATTTTCCGGCTACTTCCTCATCGTCTGGGAATTCATCAACTGGTCAAAATCAACCTACGACAATGTGAACAAGCGCCCCAAGCCTTACATGCCTATAGGCCCTGGCCGAGGTTCTGGTGCGGGTTCCCTGGTTGCCTACTGTCTTACGATTACGGATATTGACCCCTTCCGCTACAAACTGATTTTCGAACGATTTTTGAATCCTGAGCGAGTCTCAATGCCAGACTTCGACGTTGATATGGACTTCGACTATCGCCAGGACATCATCCAGCACACGCGGGATTTGTACGGAGACAAAAAAGTCGGTCATATCGTCACTTTCGGTACTTTGAAGCCGAAGAACTGCATCGCTGATGTTGGACGCACTTTGGGTATTCCCCTTTCTGAAGTCAACATGCTCAAGTCAAAGGTTTCAGAGAATTTGAAGGCCAAACTCAAGAACTGTTTCGAGCCGGCCAATGAAAAATTCCCTGACGGCGGACAGCTTGCGGAGTTCAGGCATGATCCACGCTACGAAAAACTCTTTGACCTTGCGCTCAAGCTGGAAGGCTGTAAGCGAAACACAGGTCTCCACGCTTCGGGAATGGTTATCGGCCTTACGGAGCTTCCCAACTGGGCGCCGGTCTTCATGGATTCAAAGACAGGAAAAGTGGGCGTTCAGTACACCATGGACATCATCGAGCCTTGCGGTCTTGTAAAATTCGACTATCTTGGACTTAAAACCCTTTCTCTGATTCGCTATGCGGAGAACATCATCAACAAGCACAAAAAGCCCGGTGAGCCTGATTTTGTCTGCGCAAATGTGAGCGAAACTGACCCGAAAACTTTCGAGCTTTTTAAGCGGGGCGACTCAGCGGCGGTATTCCAGTTCGAATCTCCGGGAATGCAAAAGATTCTGCGACAGTTCCAGCCGGAAAAACTGGAAGACCTGGTCGCTTTGAACGCCCTTTACAGACCGGGACCGATGGATTACATTCCGAACTACATCGACGGAAAATGGAAGCCTGAGACGATTCACTATCCTGACCCCTGCCTTGAGCCGATTCTGAAAGAAACTTACGGCGTTATGGTCTATCAGGAACAGATTATGCAGGTTTCCCAGAAAATCGCGGGATTCTCCCTTGGAGGCGCGGATATGCTCCGCCGAGCCATGGGTAAAAAGAAGCCTGAAGTCATGATGGGAAAAAAAGTTGAATTCGAGGAAGGTGCTGTCAAACAGGGCTTTACAAAAGAACATGCCGATGAAATTTTCGAAATCATGATTCCTTTCGCAGGCTACGGCTTCAATAAGTCTCACGCGGCGGCATATTCTGTCCTCGCATACCGCACGGGCTGGCTAAAGGCAAATAAACCAGCTGAATTCATGGCGGCAAACCTTACAAACGAAATCACCTCTACAGACGGCCTGCCCGCCTACATTGCGGAAGCCCGCCGAATAGGAGTTCCTGTTGATCCACCTGATGTAAACCGATCGGACGCAATTTTCGATGTCGTTGACGGCCACATTGTATTCGGATTCAAGGGAATCAAGGGCATGGGTGACGGTGCTGCCCGAACAATCGTTAAAGAGCGGGAAGCAAACGGCCCCTACAAAGATTTCATGGACTTTTTGATTCGCGTTATCGGGGCAAAAGAAGAGCTTACCCCGGAAGAAAAGGCCGAAGGAAAGATTGCGGGTCGTTCTCCCATCAATAAAAAAGCGGTTGAAGTCCTCATTAAGTGCGGCGGATTCGACAATCTGGGAAAAAATCGTCCGACTTTGATTTCAAATCTTGACCGGGCTTATGCTTATGCCGAAAAAATTGCCCTGGGAAGCGATGACGGTCAGCTTTCTCTCTTCGGAGACACTGACGAAAAAGAATATACCGACTATGTTTTTGAGGAAGTGGAAGATTGTTCCCGCCTGGAAAAACTCAACATGGAAAAAGATTTGATTGGCTGCTATGTTTCAGGTCATCCTCTTGATGATTACAAAAAAGCCTACGACAAGGCAACAGTCAACTCTCTTACGATTGCGCGGGCTGCAAAAGAAGACAAGGCTTTAAAAGACGCCATGCTTGCTGCAAACGGCGGAAATGCATGGAAAGTCAAAAACGCAGGAAAAGTTCATACGGCTGTGGGAATGGTTACTGAGCTTAGAACAATCCGCACCAAGCACGGTGAAGGCCCGGAAATGGCATTTGCGAAATTGCAGGATTACAACGGTTCCTTAGACCTCACTTTCTTCCCTAAAACATGGGAAGTTCTAAAAGGCAAGGTTCAGAACGAGACGGTCTATGCTTTCAAGGGCAAAGTTGATTCCAGCCGGGAACAGCCCAGTTTGCTCGTAGACTCAATCGAAGACCCCAATGTTTTGCAGGAAAAGGCCATTGAGGAAGTGCATATCCAGCTTGAAAGCGGTTTTAATGACGAAAAGCAGATTTTCAATTTAAAGGAATATCTGTTCGGGGCTTCCGGCGCATGTTCCGTTTATTTCCACATCGACACAGGCACGGACACATACATCGTCAAGGCCTCAAACCAGCTTACCGCGCCCGCAACGAAAGAATTTGCCGAAGACTTAAAAGCAATTCCTTTCGTAAAAGATGTTTGGTTCATTTAGCTTCATTTATATAGAATAAATCATGCAATTTTCTTTGTCTTTTTGCAGAGAAAATAGTATATTTATTTTATGAATACAAACGGAATTTTTGCGATTTTATCTTCGGTCGTCTCGATTTATATCTTGCTCTGCTTTATCCGCGTCATGCTTTCATGGTTTCCGGGGGCAGAATATTCTAAATTCGGGCAAGTGCTTTCGCAAATGTGCGATCCATATCTTGACATTTTCCGCCGTCTCCGCTTTTTACGCTTTTCTTCATTTGATTTTACTCCGGCAATAGCTATCTGTGTTTTGATGGCGGCAAGCGCTTTTTTCTCAAGCCTTTCAACGGGGCAGAATTTCCGCTTCTCAACGATTCTTTCAATGCTGGTCATGCTGGTGGGCAACATTCTATTTTCTATTTTGGGATTTTTAGCGCTGATTATTCTCGTGCGATTGATTGTCTATCTTATCGCAGGTGACGGGAATTCCACTTATTCAATCTGGACTGTGGTTGACCGCTCCATTTCGCCGATTATTTTCAGAATTGCCGGAAGTTTTTTCCGCGGACAGTCGATTTCTTTTGTAAAAGCGCTGGTCACTTCGCTTATTACAGTCATCGTCTGTGCCGTCTTGATTGCCTATGTTCTCCAGATTCTTGGAAGATTGATTTCACTTATCCCGTTTTAATTTTTAGGTTCAATTTCGACTTTTGACCTTTTAGATACAGAAAGTAGCCGCAGCAGGAGCTTGCAATGCATCTAACGGAACTGAACAATTCGATTTCTTCTCTGCCGGGAATCGGCGCGGCAAAACAGGCTCTTTTCGCCCGCCTCAATATTTTTACGATTTCTGATTTGCTCCAGTTTTATCCGAGGGATTACGAAGACCGCACCCAAAAAATCACCATTGCCCAGAGCCTTCAAAATCAGACTGGGAAGATTCACACGATTGCCCAGATTGTCGGCCATGAATGGTTCGGCTACGGACGCATGAAAACCTTAAAGCTGATTGCCACGGACGGCACTGGCAAGGTGGAGCTGGCTGCTTTTGGTCGTGCTTTCCTTGAAAAAACTCATCCGGTGGGGCAGATTGTCGCCCTTAGCGCAAAATGCGAGGTCAAATTCGGAAAATACCAGTCCACTTCCTTTGAGCTTTCAAAAATCGCTGATGGCGGAAATCTTGATGCCTTTGAGGGAATCGCCGTTCCTAATAGCCGGGTTTTTCCTGTCTATCCCCTCACCGAAGGTCTGACCAGTAAAATCATCAGCAAGACAGTGCAGGCGGCTTTCAATCAGTTTTGCCTGGGGCTTGAAAACGACTTGCCGGAAGAAATCATCGAAAAACGACATCTCCTTTCCAAAAAAGAAGCCCTGCGACAGATTCACTTTCCCAAAACGCTATCCGAGGCAATCGGGGCGAGAAACACTCTGGTCTTTGAGGAATTATTCTTATTTCAAAAAACTCTGGCCGAGCGGGCAATCGCTCACCGGGGAAAGCTTCCAAAAATCGAGCTGGATTCCGCAGAAAGCCAGCAAAAGCAGTTTTCCCAAGAAGAATTTGACGCCAATCTTTCCACGAGGCAGAAAAATCTCCTCGCCCGGCTTCCATACAAACTCACGGCCGACCAGATGAGCGTAATTGCCCTGATGAACGAGGACATCGACAGAAATTACGGATTTGTAAGCGGGGATTTTAAGGGGCAGCGCCCCTTAGGAGAGGGGGTAGCGACCAACGAAGTGGGAGCGAAGGGGGAGTCGTTCCCCTCCCCACACTATTCAATGCGCACGCTTCTGCAAGGCGATGTCGGCTCTGGAAAAACCCTGGTTTCCTTTTTTGCCGCTCTCCGCGTGATTGACTATGGCGGACAAGTGGCTTTAATGGCTCCAACGGAACTCCTTGCCCGCCAGCACGCTGAAAATGCCGCCAAGCAGCTTGAAACCGTGGGGGCCAGCGTCGCTTACCTTACAGGCAACATCAAGACAAAGGGGCGGGACAATCTTCTTTCTGCCCTCAAAAAAGGCGAAATCAATCTCGTAATCGGCACCCACGCTCTTTTTTCAAAAAATGTTCAGTATCACGACCTTGCCCTTGCAATCATCGACGAGCAGCACCGATTCGGCGTCATGCAGCGTTCGGCGATTCTTGACAAGGGTCGCACTTCTGTCGTCGCCACGGACAAATTCGCCCAGCCGCCTTTCCGTGAGCCAAATCTTCTGATGATGAGCGCGACCCCCATTCCCCAAACGCTGGCGCTCACTGTCTTCGGCGACCTTGATGTCCGCACCATTCACACCATGCCACAGGGAAGAAAGCCCGTAATCACTTATCTTACAAAGGCGGGCAACGAGCGCAATGCCTACGAAGCCGTCCGCAAAGAACTGAACGCAGGCCATCAGGCTTATTTTGTTTATCCGGCCATTGAAGGAAATCTGAGCAGTGATGATGGTGAATTCGGCACTGACTCCTTCGGAAAGCAAAAATCGCCGCTTAAATCAGCCGAGGAAAGCTTTGAATTCCTGCAAAATCAGGTTTATCCCAATTTCAAGTGCGCCTTGATTCACTCTAAAATCGATGAGGATGAGCAGAACCGCATTTTACAGGATTTCAGGGAGAATAAAATTCAAGTGCTGGTGGCAACCACCGTCGTGGAAGTTGGCGTCGATGTGCCCAATGCCAGCTGCATGGTCATCGAGCAGGCAGACAGATTCGGTCTTGCCGCCCTGCATCAGCTTCGCGGACGGGTAGGGCGTGGAAGCGTTCAGTCCTACTGCTTTTTGATTTACCGGGCCAACATCACCGAAAACGGAATCGAGCGAATGAAAGCTCTGCACGAGACTACCGACGGATTTAAAATCGCCGAGGAAGATTTGCGCCTGCGCGGCCCCGGCGAAATCACCGGCACGGCCCAAAGCGGAGAACTGGCCTTTAAAATAGCAAACCTTGCCCGTGACGAAAAAATCATGATGGAAGCAAGAAAAGAGGCCTTCTCTATGATAAGGCAAGAAAACGATTCAAAAGCCTTGTGATGAAAAAAACGGGCGGAGTCGGGGTTCCAAAACAAACTCGCCTGAGCTTTGCTCACTGCGATGTTTGATTTTGGGTTCACGACGGAAGCCCGTTTTTTTTTACGCAACATAAGCTTCAAGTCGTCTTCGTCTTGAAGGTGACTGGAGGGTCTGGACGGCACTTTTCTCAATCTGGCGGATTCGCTCTTTTGTAAGGCCGCATTCGTCTCCGATTTCTTTGAGAGACATTGGCTTGTAGCCGTTCAAGCCGTAGCGCATTCTCAAAACACGCTCTGCCTTTGGCTTCAATGTCTTGAGGGCTCCGTCCACATCCCGTTTGAGTGCGCTTGTAAGGGCTTCCTGCTCTGGCGTGGGGTTGATTTCGTCACGGAAAGTGTCACCGAATACAGCGCCGCCTTTTTCTGCATCAATTGGAGCGTCAAGGCTGATCATATCACGGTTGAAGTTGAGCAAATCGCGGACATAACTTGTCTTCATGCCCAAAATCTTTGCGATTTCTTTTGTCTGCTCTTCTTCTGCCTTGTCGCTTTCCACGAGAGTGCGGGCTTTTTCAATCTGGTAAAGCTCGTTCACCTTGTTTGAAGGCAAGCGGATTGCCCGGCTTCTGTCGCTCAGGGCTTTCTGGATGCTCTGGCGGATCCACCAAACTGCATAAGAAATAAATTTGTATCCTTTTGACACATCAAAATGGTCAACAGCCGCAATGAGACCGATATTTCCCTCGCTGATTAAGTCCATGAGCTCAAATCCGCGGTTCTGGTAGGTCTTTGCAATGGCAACGACAAAGCGGAGATTGGCGTTTACCAGCTTATTTTTTGCCGCCTTAGAGCCAGCAGCCGCCTTAACAGCTAAATCTTTTTCCTCATCCGCGGTCAAAAGCGGGATTCTGTTCAAATCTTTCAAGTAAGCGTCCATTGTCTCGTCGTTGTATTTCATTGCCGTCTCCTGTAAAAATGACTGTCTACACGAAATATTCAGCAAGAATCGTGCCAAGATTTCTTAATTTATAATAGAAAAGGCATAATTCATAAGAATATGGGGGCTTCCCTGCTACGCAGGGTCGGGCTTTCCGCACTTCCGCGCAAAGCGCTCCATTCCTACGCTCAGTCAGGGGCTGCCCAATAAGTATGAGTCATCCCCTTTCTTCGCTTCGGAACGCGCTCCGCGCGGTGCTCCAATCCCTAGCCCGTGAAAGCATCGCAGGCGGGCAGAAAAATCGGGTCAAAAATACACAGTGGCTTTCTTCAAAGTGAAATTTGAGTCATTTTGACACAGAGGATTTTAAATTTTGCATTTTATTTCTTTATCGTTTGCATCAGGAAATTCCCGGTGGGAAGCATGGCCTAGACGCCCATGTTGATTTTTTCTATTCTCCCATGCTAGGATTCTGCTCGTAATCCTATGGCAGACAAAAACATGCTTTTCACTTCCGGGAACATTGCTCCCCGGCTCTTGCGATTCGCCCTTCCGGTTCTTGGCGCGCTTTTTTTGCAGTCTCTTTACGGCGCGGTGGACTTGCTGGTGGTGGGGCAGTTCGGCAATGCGGCAGATGTTTCGGCTGTGGCCACCGGCACCATGATGATGCAGACCATAACTTTTATCATCGCGGGACTTTCCATGGGAAGCACCATTCAGATGGCTCAGGCTATGGGCGCGGAGAAAAACGAAAAGGCGGCGGACATCGTGGGCTCAAGCCTCGTCTTTTTTGCCCTGCTTGCCCTTGTCGTCACGGTGCTGATGATTTTTGCCACACGGCCTTTCGCCCTCATCATGCAGACCCCAGCCGAAGCTTTTGACAAGACACTTTCCTATGTGCACATCTGCTCGGCGGGCACGGTCTTCATCACGGGCTACAATATGCTTGGCTCCCTTTTTCGGGGCGTGGGGGACTCAAAAACGCCCCTCGTCACGGTGCTTGTCGCCACAATCGTGAACATTTTCGCAGATTTGCTTTTTGTGGCGGTCTTCAAGATGGCGTCCTCCGGGGCGGCTCTTGCCACGGTGCTGGCTCAGGCTTTGAGCGTGCTTTTCTGCCTTTTTATCATCAAGAAGAAGGGACTTCCCTTTCCATTTTCCAGGAAGCGCATCCGCTGGAACGGAAGGCTGATTGCCCTTGTCTGCAAGACCGGCGTTCCCCTTTCCCTGCAGGACGGTCTTGTGACCGTTTCATTTCTCGTGATTGCGGCCATAATCAACAGACTGGGACTTGTGGCATCGGCGGGCGTGGGCGTTGCCGAGCGGGTCTGTGCCTTTATCATGCTGGTTCCAGCGGCCTTTTCCCAATCACTTTCGGCTTTCGTGGCTCAGAATGTGGGCGCGGAAAAATATGACCGGGCAAAAAAAGCCCTTTTCTACGCCATTCTCGCTTCCCTTGCCTGCGGCGTGGTCATGGGGGCGGCGGCATTTTTCCATGGCGACTGGCTTTCTGCCATCTTCTCTAATGACGCTTCTGTCGTGCATGCTGCCCACAGCTACCTTAAAGCCTACGCCATAGACACGCTTTTTGTCTCATTCCTCTTCTGTTTTATCGGCTACTTCAACGGCTGTGGAAAAACGGCCTTTGTCATGGCACAGGGAATAGCCGGAGCCTTCCTTGTGAGAATCCCGGTGTCATATATAATGAGCCGAAGCGCAAATCCCACGCTTTTTAGAATCGGACTTGCCACACCATGTTCAACGCTGGTTCAGATTGTCCTCTGCGTGATTGCCCTGGCCATTTTTGAAAGGGGAAGAAGCAAAGAAAAGAAAGTAAGAGGGGAAGACTTCCACCTTTCCTGAATTCTCACTAGAATCTTCTCATGCGACAGCTCTCTCTTACATCAGGCTCAATTTCCCGCAACATGATTCGCTTTTCTCTTCCCCTTGTTTGCACAAACCTTCTGCAAGTGCTTTTCAGCATGGTGGATATTTCTGTGGCTGGGCATTTTGCGGGAACTCATGCCTTGGGAGCGGTGGGCTCAACTCCCCAGCTGCTTTTTCTTTTCGTGGGGCTTTTGATGGGCTTGGGAAGCGGCGTGAACTCGATTTGTGCCTACTACATCGGTGCGAAAGACAAAAAATCCCTCTCGGAGACCATCCACACGGCGGCCATTCTCTGCTTTTCCTCCGGCGTAATTTTGCTTTTGGCAGGCATTATTTTTGCCCGACCAATTCTTTCCGCCATGAATACAAAGCCCGACCTTCTTGACGACGCTATTCTTTATTTTAAGATTTACATGCTTTCCATGCCGGCCAGCGCTATCTACAATCTGGGAAACGGCATTTTCTCTGCGGCCGGCGACACCAAAAAGCCCCTTTACTTCCTGCTTCTGGCCGGCATTTTCAATGTGATTTTAGATTTGCTTTTAGTTATTGCCTTTGGTATGGGCGTGCGTGGAATCGCTTTTGCCACGGTGATTTCCCAGTACATTTCGGCAATCCTCATTATGATTTTTTTGATTCGCCGCAAAGACGAGCTTCATTTTTCTTTCCGCTCCCTTAAAATCGAGAGGGTAAAATGCCTTAAATTGCTTTCGATAGGGCTTCCTGCCGGCTTGCAGAACGCGATTTTTGCCTTTGCCAATGTCTTCGTGCAAATCGGCGTGAATTCCTTTGATTCGGTGATGGTGGCAGGAAATTCCGCCAGCGCAAACATCGATCCCCTCATTTACAATATGATGGCGGGCTTTTATGTCGCCTGCTCAACTTTCATCGCCCAGAATTACGGGGCAAATCTCCAGAGCCGGGTCAAAAAATCCTTTTTCGCTTCCCTTGCTTTTTCTTTCGGAATCGGCCTTGCCCTTGGAATCTTTTTGTTCGTTTTTGGTCGGGAAACGCTCATGCTCTTTACTAGCGACGAGGCTGTCCTTGAGATGGCCCTTCGCCGCAAAAAAATCATGGCATTTTCTTACTGCGTCTCAGCCTTTATGGACACGGCGATAGCGGCCTGCCGGGGGCTGGGCAAAACCCTTATTCCCTCAGCCTTCGTTTTTTTTGGCTCCTGCCTTTTCCGAATCGCCTGGGTTTACACGATTTTTGCTCACTTTAAGACAATCGAATCTCTTTTCCTTTTATATGTATTCAGCTGGGGTATTACCGCGATTTTCGAGACGATTTATTTCATAAAACACTACAGGCTTTCTTTTAGTCATTGAATTCAATCTTCATCTCAAAAACACTGCGCTCGCTTTCTTTAATTGCAACAACCGTTGTGTTTCCTCTAGTCTTTGAGTAAATCCTGAGAGTCTGGCCTTCCTTGCTTTCGCCAGTGTAGTGGACTTCAAGATTCTTAGGCTCGTGGGCCAGCAAAAAATCATCGGTAAAGACATTGATTGCCAGCTTGATGTACTCGATGTTGTTCATGTGATGGGACATGTCGATGTGCTGGGCACGGATTACCTGCTCGTACTTAAAATCTTCCTCGGTAAAATCCGTGTCGAATTTCTCAAAAGGCTCTGTGAAAACCGCCTCCGGGAAATTTTCTTTGGGGTAGTTGAGATTTGTCAGTTTTACGGGGCGGTGCTTTTCCATGTCCAAGACGCAGGCTTCCTGATTGGCGGTGATTAAAGTCTCGCCGTCTTTGCTTTGCAAAATCGTGTTGATGTGGGCTTTGAATCCTGCGTTGTCGATGGGGAAGGTGCTGGCTTCGATTTTCTCCCGCCAGACAGGCCTTTTCTCAAAATGCAGCTTCGATTTGGTGAAGACCCAGAAAGCATTGTATTTTTCCCGATAGATTACGCCGTCACAGCCTAATTTGTTGAAGCATTCTGTGAGATTGTCCTGAACCATAAGGACGGACTGGGCGATTCCCATTTTAAGGGAGCTGTCGATAAAGGCGGAAGAAATGTTCCGTTCCTGTGTAAAAAAATGTTTAAAATCTCCAATTTTCTCGTTCATAACATAAAAATTATATCACAAATTTAAAAATATTATTAAAAAAATTCGCATTTTTCCCTTTTATGCATTAAAATAAAACATTATGACTCCAACAGATATAGAACTTTTTGGTCGAAAAACATTTTTTATTGCACCTGACACATCTTTAATCCCCAAGGCTTATCTCGAGGAATTTCTGACATTAGGTTATCAAACCTTTATTATAAATGATGACTATTCTTGTTCCTTGCAGGCAAAAGTCAAAGAAATCATAAGGCTCTTTCCAGAATCCATCCTTTATTTCAATATTGACGCTTCGGTCGATGGAATTGAATGGCGGTCATATATCCGTTCTTTGCAGGAGTCAATCGGAAGTGAAACCCTCATCGGAGTGTTTTATCTGTCACGCCAGTCTCCAGCGGATGAAGAAGCCATAAAATCTTACTATCTTCGTGATTTAAATGTCAGGGCAGGCTGCTTTGCTCTTTCCGCTCATAATCACAGTGATTTTGATTCAATCCATAAAGTCCTTGAACAGAGTGGGGCTCGTGGTCGTCGAAACCTTGTTCGTGCAAAATGTGACCCATCTAGCAGCGTTAAATTTGAATATAGAGGTTCCTCATTTACAGGAACAATTCTTGATGTCAATCTTTCGCATTTTCGTTGCGATTTGTCTGGTGGCGCAGAACGATTCCAGATTTTTGAAAAAATCCGTGATGCCTCATTGTCTATAAATGGAAGTTCATTCACTTCTGATGCCGTGCTCATCATGAAGCGGAAGGGTGAAAACTCATCCTTGTGTATTTTCATGTTTATAAAACGGGATGACAGTCCTGACCTTGATAAAGATACCGAAAAAGTTCTCAACCAAAAGATTTATCAAATTATCCTTCAGGAAATTACGGAAGAGTTACAGTCCGCTTTCCGAAACTCAGCAAATTAAAATAAGATATTAAAAGTAAAAAAAAGGAGATAGAAAATGTTAGGTATAAAAGGAAAAATAAATCTCGCGTTTTTAAGCGTGATTTTTCTGGCAAGCGCCGGAATCGTAGTTTTTTCTTTCATAATGTCATCAAGGGAACTTTCTTCACAAGTCGATATCGGAAATATGAATCTTGCTCATGCCGCTGCCTCGGATATCCACAATTTGAATGACCGTGAGATGAAAATGCTCCAGTCTCTTGCAAATCTTTCAACCATACGAGACCGCGAAGTCGATTTGCATGAAAAATGGGCTTTGGCGAACAGTGTCATCGAAGGCATGGACGGCTATTTGGGCATGGCAATTTACGATCGGAACGGTGTTGGCTGGACTACCACCGAAAAATACAGTGATTTACATGAACGAGAATACCTTCAGGTTTCAATGCAGGGACAGCCCGCGATTATGGATCCGAACTGGAGTCCTGTCAATGGAAATCTTTCAACATTTTACGCATATCCGGTATATGGCTATGACGGCGAGCAGATTGCGGAAGTTGTAGCTGTCCGAGATTCAGAGGAATTGTGCCGTACTGTCGAAAATATTACAGTCGGCCTGTATTCTCACCCAGTTGTTATCAATGCCCGCACAGGCAAATATGTCGCCCATACAGAAATCGATAAGGTTCGTGAAGGTCTTTCAATCTATGATGATGCCGCTGAAGGAATGAAGCCTCTTCTCGATACTATTACGCAGGGGGGCGATATCGGAACTGGCGTTTACTATGATGAAGTCCGGGGCGAAAAATTCGCAGTCGCATATCAGGCTGTTTTTGAAAGCGATTGGGTCGTTATTTGTGAAGCTCCGTACTCTGATTTCTATTCTGGACTTACCGTCGTTCTTCATAGCATGATTATAATCGGAGTCATTGCTCTTATCGTAGCCTTTATCGTCGGTATATTCGTTGTAAATTTTGCAATCAAACCTCTCAAAAATGTCGGCGTTGCTATTAAAGATATTGCGAGCGGAGATGCTGATCTTACCAAACGAATTTCTGTTCATACAAAGGATGAAATCGGGCATCTCGCATCAGGATTCAATGTCTTTACCGAAAAGTTGCATTCTATCGTTTCGGAGCTTAAGGATTCAAAAGAAGACTTGCATGTGTATGGTGACCAGCTCGGAAAGATGGTTCAGGACAATGCTGACTTCCTTGAGCAAATGGTAAGGTCAATTCAAGGCGTTAACGAAGAGATTTCAAACCAACATGCAAAAGTTGATGATTCTGTCGGAGCGGTTGATACGATATCTCAGGCTGTTCAGGCTTTGCGTGATTTGTTACAGAAGCAGGAGCAGGGAGTTGAGCAGGCTTCTACCGCTGTTACTCAGATGATTGGAAATATTACTTCTGTCTCAAATTCTGTCGAAAAAATGGCAAAAGAATTTGAAAGTCTTCAGGTTGATGTTGATAAGGGTATTACCCAGCAGCACGAAGTTAACAAGCAAATCCAACAGATTGAAGAGCAGTCTAAAATGCTTAACGAAGCAAATAAGGTAATTTCTTCAATCGCTTCCGAAACAAACTTGCTTGCTATGAACGCTGCAATCGAAGCGGCTCACGCTGGCGACGCAGGAAAGGGCTTTGCTGTCGTTGCGGACGAAATCCGAAAACTTTCAGAAACATCCGCTGCCGAGTCAAAAAAGATTTCAGCCCAGCTTAAAGGCATTCTTGGCGCAATTTCTGGCGTTGTAGGTGCCTCAAGTCTTTCGGACCGCTCGTTTACAGCCGTTGCCGAAAAGATTCAGGGTACGGGCAACTTGGTTCGTGAAATCAAACTTGCAATGGAAGAGCAGTCGGCTGGTTCTAAGCAGATTGGCGACGCTTTGAGCTACATGAATGATGCCACGGCGCAGGTTCGCACGGCTTCTGACGGCGTTGACCAGTCTCGTCAGGGTATCATCAGCAATATCGATTCCCTCAAGACTTCATCTGATGTAGTTAAGTCTCAGGTTGAGAGCATGTCGGGCAACATCAAGAATATGGAAGAGTCTGACAGCTCGCTCTTGAACATCACGACATCGATTAACGGTTCAATCTACCGAATCGGAAGCCAAATCGACCAGTTCAAGGTTTGAAAATTACATCCTGTAATTTTCAGAACCAACGAGAAAATTCTGTTCACCTAAAGGCAAACAGAATTTTCTCTCTTTTCTTTTTCGCCGCGTCCATGCGGCGCATTTATTTTCCAAACACCGCCTTCACCAACTCGTTCACGGTGCTCACTTTCTGGGCGCCGTCTTCTTTTTCCGGGGCGGCAATTTGCGTGAAGCCCAAGTCTCGCGCGGTTTTGATTCTCTGCTTTAAGCGGGCTACAGGGCGGATTTCTCCCGCAAGGCTCAACTCTCCCAAAATCACATTGTTTTCTGAAAGAGGAATGTCCGTCCGGGCGGAGTAGAGGGCTGCTGCCAGAGCCGCGTCAATGGCGCTTTCAGTGAGTTTTACGCCACCGGCCACATTTACATACAAATCCTGATCAGAGAATTTAAGGTGAGTCTTTTTTTCAAGGACAGCCGCCACTCGCGCCACCCGATTTGAGTCGATTTTTTCAGAATAAACCCTGCTGATGCTGGCCTTTGCAGGCACGGTAAGGGCTTGAATCTCAACCAAAAAGGCCCGGCTCCCCTCAAAAACGCAGGAATTTGCTATTCCCGAAGGAATTGCCCCTGTCCGCTTTGTGATAAACATCGTGCTAGGGTCTCCCACACCCTCAAGTCCATTTTCTGTCATGGCGAAAATTCCCAGCTCGTCCACGCTTCCGAATCTGTTCTTAATTGCCCGCAAAAATCTGACTTCATCGTCATTTCGTTCAAAAGAAACCACCGTATCCACCATGTGCTCAAGGCTCTTGGGGCCAGCGATAGTTCCTTCTTTTGTGACATGGGCGCTCATTACCAGCACGGAATCCCGCTCTTTTACCCAGCCGATAAGCTCATTTGCGCAATATTTCAGCTGATTCACTGTTCCCGGCACAATTCCCGCCTCAACCGAGTAAACTGTCTGAATCGAGTCGATAATCACGAAAAGGGGGTTCAGGGCCACAAGAGCGTCTTTTATGTCTTCAAGTCTCATCGTACACAGAATTTCGATTCCCTTTGTGTCCAGTTTGAGCCTGTCTGCCCGTCCTTTGATTTGCCCTGCGCTTTCCTCACCGGAAACATAAAGCACTCGTCCTCCAGTGCTTTTGCTGATTGCCGCACATGCCTGAATCATCAAGGTTGATTTTCCGATTCCAGGCTCGCCGCCAATAAGAACCGCACTCCTTTTCATTGCTCCGCCGCCAAGAACCCGGTCAAATTCCGCGATTCCTGTCTCAATGCGGGAATTTTCCTGAGCCGAAACTGTCGCCAGGGGAATCGGCTTGATTTTTTCGGTCGTCGCATTCCCGAAAGCCGCCGCACTGGAATTTGGGTCTAAAATCGCCTCTTCAAGCGTGTTCCACTGACCACACTGGGGGCAGCGACCAAGCCAGCGGGGCTGAGTGTAGCCACATTCACTGCATTTATAAACCGTTGATTTTGCCTTTGTTTTTGCCATTTTTTTTTCTCCTAGTCAATACGAATGAAAATGTCGTTGGGAAGACAAGCCGCCCAGTCATTTTCTTCGGAGACCGCGCCCATGTGAACGCATGTTTTGTTTGTACAGGGGGAATTTTTAAAAAAGGCCCTGCCATCCTGAATCACAATCACAGATTTTCCGATTGCGCCGTCGATTTCAAGCTCGCGGTTTTTTTCTAATGAGTAGATAAATTCTTTTTCTCCGCTGGTCACAAGGAGATGGGCTTGTGCAGAAGAATGAGTCCTTAAAAAAAGAAAGGAAGCCACCGTGACCGAGAGAAAAAGAAAAAGTATAAAAAAATCGACTTTTCGGAAAATCCTGCAAAATGCGAAATTCATTTCTCTTAAAGATAACAAAATTTGCATGAAAAGTGAAATAAGAATTAAAAATCTCTAAAAATCACGAAAAAAAGTGGAGATTTTGGATAAATTAGAGATTTTTTGTTAAAAAATCTTGACAAATAATTAAACTGTGAGTATATTAATCTCAGCTTGTAAAAAGCTGATAAACTCTCTCCGATGTCCAGCTTGCTGGACGGCAGGGCTTTCTTAAAGTGTTACTTTAAGAAAGCCCTGTTTTTTATTTAGCATTGCTGACAGATTCTGTAATCCATGAGTTTCCGCCGATAACCGAACCTTTTCCAATAACAGTTTCTCCGCCGAGAATTGTTGCATTTGCGTAGATTGTAACATTGTCTTCAATGGTCGGGTGTCTTTTACTGTTCTGAAGGGTCTTTTTTACGCTTAATGCTCCGAGAGTTACGCCTTGGTAAATTTTTACATTATTACCGATGATTGTCGTTTCGCCGATTACAACGCCCGTTCCGTGGTCAATAAAGAAACTTTCGCCGATTTTTGCGCCGGGATGAATATCGATGCCAGTTTTTCCGTGCACATGCTCGCTCATAATTCGGGGAATTACAGGAACTCCGCATTCATAAAGGAAGTGGGCGATTCTGTAGACGATGATTGCCTCAAGCCCAGGATAGGAGACTATGACTTCGCCACCACTTTTTGCAGCAGGGTCGCCGTTGTACGCTGCGATGGTATCAAGTCGTGCCAATCTCCTGATTTCTGGAATTGCCTCAATCAGTGCAAAAGACGCTTTTTCTGCAAGTGCAAAACAATGGGAATTCTCAACTTTTGAGTTTGCATCGTGTTGGACTGCTTTGTATGTTAGGGCTTTTTCGATTTCTTTTGTGAGAATGGCGATTATGCGGTTGATGCGCTGTCCGGTGATATAGCGCAGATTGCCAGAATTCAACTCTTCAGCCGTTTTGTATCCTGGAAAAATGAGGCATTGTATGTCATGGAGTACGGAAACCACATTCTCCCGATTTGGAAAATTTTCTGTTCCAGCCTTATTGATTCCGCCATCTTTTTCGTATGAGAGCAAGATGTTGTCTACGAGTTCATCAATTTTCATTTTTATTCTCCATGGCAGTTTTTGTTACGAGAGAATATCATAAAATCAAAAAAAATACTACAATAATCTTGAATTCTCCCGACATTCTCTTGACACAAATCCCCGCGTCAGATATATTTTTTGAACACATCTTTGTGTGCTCTTGTAGCTCAGTTGGTAGAGCACAGCATTGGTAGTGCTGAGGTCAGCGGTCCGATTCCGCTCGGGAGCTAAACCTAATTTTTAAGAATCATATTTAGGAGTAAATAAAATGGGTAGCAAGAAAAAGACAGCGATTGATATTATCGCCCTTCAGTGTACAGAGTGCAAACGCAAAAACTACACAACTACAAAAAACCGCAAGAACATTCAGGGCAAGCTTGAGAAAAATAAGTATTGCCCGTTCTGTCGCAAAGAGATTTTGCACAAAGAAACAAAAGCAAAATAA
>DFEB01000059.1 GCA_002368605.1 Treponema sp. UBA3813
CCTTTTTGATGTCTTCTCGTTTCATCTATATTACTCCTATAAAATTACTCATAAAAAAAGGCGAACTCTAAAAAGAATTCGCCTGTGAAATTCAAATAAAAATAGTATGAACTGATTTATTTACCTTGAGAATCGTCATGTAAATGCACTGTTCAGTTTTCATACTGAAAACTTACTATATCAGAAATCAGTTTTTCGGGCAATAGGGGTATCTGCATCAAGATGTTTCATCACTGCCACTTCACTTTCGCACTTCAATCACATCACGGAGTACATAGCAAAAACTAGGTGCGCTTCTTTCTGCGCATTCGGGGAAGGGGGTGCGTAAGTCCCATATATCATTTTCATCAAATGGATTTACTCCGACATAATTTCCCTTGAAAACTGTGAGGGAGTCATTTTTAAAAAGTTTGATGTTTTTTTCCATTTCTTCGATTGTGCCTTTGGGCAGGATATGCTGATTAAGACCGACAATTTCTATCCAGCCTTTGTCAAAGCCGGCAGCTGAATCGCAGCTTTTATAGGGGCTTTTTACGACGCTTTCAATTTCCTTTCCTTTAAGAAGTGCTTCTGTTGCGCCTACCATATAGGGAGTCCAATTTATGCGGCAGGAAACAAGGGAAGTAGTCGGGGCAACATCTGTCATGCTCTGGTTATACCCAACGCTGAAAACGGTTTTTCCTTTCTTTACGCTTGCTTCTTCACAGGCTGTTGCAGGGCCGGCTGTGTCTGAATGCTGGCTTATAATTACACAGCCTTCTTCAATCAGCTTTTCTGCGGTTTTCTTTTCTATATTGTAGTTGCTCCAGGTATTTGTGTAACGGACAATCATTTGGCTTTCTGGAACAATGCTCTGCACCCCAAGAAAAAATGCCGTGTAGCCAGAAATTACTTCTGCAAAATTAAAGGCTGCAACATAGCCGACCTTTGCCTGGTTTCGCTTGATTTTTCCCTGCAAAATCATTTCCTGCAGTTTCATTCCCGCAATTATACCACAGACATAACGACCTTCGTGAATTTTTCCCATAGCCGCATGATAGTTTGGAAGAATTGGCTCCGTAGTAGCAAGGTCGCCTGTAAAATGACAGAATTGAACATCAGGATATTTTTGTGCCATTTTCTTGCAGATATTTCCATGACCATAACTTATTGCAAAAATCAGCTTACAGCCTTCTTCTATAAAATACTCCATGGCTTCTTCGCAAACAGAATCTACTTCTCCAAGATTAAATTTTTCAAAAATCTCTACTTTATCGCCAAAGGTGTTTTCAAGTTCAGTTCTTGCGCGAAAAAAATTCTGAGTATATGCCGTGGCTGTATCTGCATTGTATACGAAGCCAACCTTTATAGAATCCCTTGTATCTTTATGAAAAACTTTTGAAGTTGCAAACATAAGTCCAAGTCCAAGAATTACGGTCACTGCGGTTATTACATATTTATTTTTCATTTTTCACCCCTCCTGCGTTTACACTCTCTTCAAAAGTCTTTTCCACATTAAGCTTACCGTTTTCAAGAAGCTCCAGCATGATTTCCACCAATCCCGGATCAAACTGTTTTCCCGAAGCCTTTTTCATCTCTTCTATGGTATAATCAAGGCTCAGAGCTTTGCGGTAGATACGGTTTGCCGTCATTGCATCAAAAGCGTCCGCAATCCCGATGATTCTGGCGTTCAGGGGAATTTCTTCGCCTTTTAAGCCATTAGGATAGCCAGAGCCGTCATAATGCTCATGGTGAAACCTTGCTCCTTCGTCTACATGGGGAATAAGGGTAAAATCCTTAAGAATTTCGCCACCAATGAGAGTGTGTGTTTTCATAATCTCATATTCTTCGTCGGTAAGTCGGCTAGTCTTATTTAAAATTGCATCTGGAACGCCAATTTTTCCAATGTCATGAAGCAGTCCCGTTCTTCTGATTTGCGTCTGCTCTTCCTCGGAAAAGCCCAGTTCCCTAGCAATCAGCACGGCATATTCTGCAACTCGGTAAGAGTGTCGTCCGGTTCTTTTGTCACGGGCTTCCACTGCGTTTGCGATTGAGAAAATGGTTTCGTTACCCATGCGAACCTGCTGGCGAATTGCTTCTATCTCGCTTTTCTGTTTTTCTAGCCTTTTTTCTTGCAAGATAGTCGTAATAAACCAGGTGAGCCATGCAATTGCAAGTATAGCCACACCCACGATATAAACCATGAACCACCAGTTGTCCGAAATACGGAAGCTTTTTGAAATAGTGTACACGGTCTCTTCCAGAGTGTTCTTGCCCTTTGAATCCAAAACGGCTATGTGAAAGCGATATTCTCCTGCCGGAAGATTCGAGTAAGACAGGCTTGTCAGTTTGCTTTGCAGCATTACAGCAGGATTTTCATCAATTCCTTCCAGATAAGCACTAATAAGGGGCGTGTTTATAGAGTAATTGATGATTTCTGGAACAATTTCTATAGTGCCTTTTGTTGGTGGTATTACAAAGGGAATATCTTTCTGTACAATATGATTTTTTCCGTCGATGATAATATTTTTTAACTGCATTCGGTATGAGTGCTTTGCTTTGTCGTAAGAATTCAAGTTAAATTTGCTTGAGCCGGCATCACAGGAAAGATATAAGTCTCCGTTCTCTGCAAGATAATTCCATGAATTTGCGGTAAGAGAACCTCGCAAGCCTTTTTTCATATCAAGAAGCTCGTAATCCAGACTTTCGCCAGAAAGAAGCTCCTCACGATTCACAACAAAAATGCCGGCGCTGCTCAAAACAAAAACATTTTTATCGTATAAGATAAGGTCGTAGTTGTTGGAGTATGGAAAATTTGAAAGCGTTCTTACGAAAAACTCGTTTTTTAATCCGGTAAAATGTTCTCCGTCAGAATCGGCAAAATCTATGTAACATAAGCCGTTGCCCGTAACGACAAAAACCCCGCCAGTCGGTACAGTTCCATTCCTGTCGTTTATCGTTCGCAAAATGACATTAGAAGCAAGGCCGTCCACTCGTTTTATGAGGCGAAGAAGAGAAAAACTGTCCGCTTCTGAATCAAGGGAAATTACGGCAAGTCCTCCACCATCGGTGCCTGCAAGAATTTTTCCGTCGTCTGTTTCGCTTAATGAAAGGATGATTGTATTTTCAAGGCCCTCCTTTTCGCTAATCCATTGCAGGATTCTTTCATTTTTCACAAAGGCGACCCCGTCATTTGAACCGGCTGCAAGAGTGCCGTCAAAAAGTTCAATCACCACCCGAAACTGATGAGATGGTGCAATCGTAATAAAATCTGATTCGCTTTTTGCGTGAATAAGACCGTGGGATTTTGTAGCAATCCACAAAGAACCATCTCTGGCGCTTGTAAGGCAGCGGATTCGCGTGGCAGAAAGGCTTTTTGTAAGTTTATTAGTAAGCGCTTTTCCGTTTTCCATGTTAATGGCCATAAGCCCGTCATCAGTTCCAATGTAAAGATTATTTTTGAAAAATGCCGTTGAATTCACAACAGAAGCCGGTAATTCTCCTGAAACATAAATTTCAGAAAATGAAGTCTCACACATTTTTAGCACGCCCAGGCGGGATGAAGTGAACCACAAATTTCCCTGATAATCCTCTGTCATATTGTCAATTGAATTGTTGAAAGTGCCGGTTTCCAGCATAAAAAAAGACTCTTTTTCAAGATAGCCGGCTCCATCATCAGCACAGACAAAAATCCTGTCATCAAAAAAATCAAGGGAATTTATGTGGCGAAGAGGCTCACATGCTATGCTTGCCGTCTGACTAAGGCCTTCATCAGAATCAGAAATAGAAAAAATGATAATCCTGTTAGATTCTGTTGCTGCAAAAAGCCTTCCATCCGCTGAAAAAACTGCCGCCGTAAATTTTTCATTAAAGCCTTTTTTTTCTGAATCGAAAACAATATCGGTGTAATTCAGGACAAAAAGCTTTCCGCTTGAAGTAACGGCTGCAACCAAGCCATTTTCGCTTGCACTCATACTAATGGCAGTTTGAATCTGGGGAAGCGTCTCCACAACATTCAGACCGTCTGCAATGGACAAAATAGCCAGAGACTCTGCCGTGCCCACATAGTATAAACCGTCAGTTCCTCTGGTAATGCTCCTTACAGAATCGGCGGGGAGCCCGTCTTTTTCTTCAAGGACATTCATTACCTTTTCATTGATGATTATTGAAAGACCGTTATCGTTTGTACCCACAAAAAGCCTTCCTTCATCATCAACATACAGAGTACGCACTGTTTTTATGGAATCAAATTCATTCATCAGCCGGAAGTCCTGCCCGTTGTGGCGGTAAAGACCTTCATAGGTTCCAATCCACAAAATACCGTCGTTTGTAGAAGCAATGTCGTTTGCCCTGCCCCCATTCGTTTCCGATTTCACCACCATAAAAGGTAAAGTTTACTACGCAGGAAATTGCGCTGCAAACAATCGTTACAAGCACGCTGAGCGACATGGTTTTTAAAAGGGAAGACATCCAGCCGCGTTTTGCAAGGTAACCGGTAATCACGGCAATGGAAAAGGATGTAATTGCATATATAAAGGAAATAGGATTTAAAAAACCGTGCAGAATGTTCCCCGAAATTCCGACCATTACGCCGCATCCCGGCCCTAGCAGGTAACAGGTAAGAAATGTTCCAAAACAATCCAGCCAGAGAGGAAGATGATTCGCGTCTGCAAAAATACGCCCCAAAAGATTCACAGCCATGCTGAATACAACAATCATCACAATCTGATAACTTTTATAAATATTCTCTTCCTTCATTTTTTGCTCCATTTTTTAATTTTTTACAAGCACCGTGCCGATTACGCAAAATGTTTCGCCAAGGTTGTCTTTTTTTATCGTGCAGTGCAGGTTACATGCTTGGCCGCTTGCCTTAATGATTGTCTTAACCGCTCCCTTCCAGCCATTTTTTGCCCTAGTCAACAGATGTAAGGTTTCAACATCAGAAAGAGAGAACAAGCTTCTCAAATAAGAATCTGCATCTTCTGTAATCTGCAGCATTGATTTTGCACAGGGATTTGAAAGATTTATCTTTCCTTCCAAATCAAATATGATGACCGGAACTTCTACAGAGGTAAAAACTTCCTGACTTACATTTTTTACGGTGGGAGTAAATTTTATGTGTGATTTCACGGAAAACCAGTAAGAAAAGAAGACGACCGCAGTTGCCGCAGAATAACCGAAGGTGGGATATTTATGTGAAAAGTCAAGGTTCAAAGTGTCTGGAATGGCCGCAACAAGAAGTATGAAATTTGACAGAATGATTTCCAAGGAAAAAACCTTGTCACGCTGGATTTTCTTGCTTTTATACCAGTAGATGCCATGGAACAAAAGGATGACAATCATGACGGAGATAAAAATATAGTGAAAAAGATGAGCGCCTTTGTTCGTGTTTTCATAAGAAGTGTGCCATTCGTAGCGGATATATGACAGTGCAGAAGGATTCCCAAAAATCAAAAGGTCAAAGAATAAATAAATCAGAAGAAAGCCTAGGATAAACATCCGTATACCCCTGCGCCTTTTAAGCTCAAAAAGAAGAAAGGTCAGCTCAACAATCAAAAAGGAATCAATTCCAAACAGCCCCACCAGTCTGGGAATAAAGGCATAATCCAGATTCGGCATAAAGCCCATAATAGAATAGCCCATACAAGTCAGTGCCACAGTTACAGAAAAGAAAAAAACATATAAAGCGGTATACCCGTTCTCCCGCTCCTGTAGCAAAAAGGCAATGCCTGTTACCAAGGCAAGAAAGCCAATAGAAAATAGAATCACATTTAAAATTATGCCAAACATAGAAACACCTGTTTCTTCAGGGAACTTGTCAACTCATCCAGTTTCACTTTTTTAAGTAGCATCAAGTGGTTGTGAGAAAATTTGCTTTTCTCTGTGTGAATTACAGCACTTATCAGATATTATAACACAAAAAATTTGACTTTCGTGGAAAAATCAAGGGGAATTTTGAAAAAAATAAGAAAAATGAAAGAGAAGCGTTAGGGATACGCCACTTCGTGTCGTTTCCGTAATTGGAAATTATTGTACATACGCACTTGCGTGCGTTAGGGATAGTAGCGGCGGCGTTAGCCGTTGCGGAACATAGGGAGCGTTAAAAAAATGCGAAAGCATTTTTAGCGACTCTCCAAAGCAACTGTGTTGCGTAGGCGTAGTGGAGCAATGAAGCGCGAGAGCGCGTAACCGCGGATAGCCCGACCCGAAAGGATGGGATTGCCCGGTCAAGCCGGGCAATGACAGCCTGTAGGGAAACGCCCGAAAAATCATTAGTAAAAAGAGAATGGATCCCTATCAGGATTTTTCCCTTCCTGAAGAATCCGCTTTATTTCATGGACTTCACTATCCAGGCTCGCAAATTTATGCCTCATTTCATTCATAAGCATGGACATTATGATATTGCACAGATTTTTTATTTCCTGAAAGCCGTCGCTTGACCCGCCGAATAAATCACCCGGCGAAACTTCCAGCACTTCCGAAATCCGCCCGATAAGGGAAGCCGAAGCGAATTGTGTGCCAGTCTCGATAATCGAAAGATGCTTTTGGGAAATCTCCAGTTTTTCTGAAAGCTGCTCCTGCGTCAGATTCCGCGCCTTGCGATATTTACGAACATTCCGCCCGAACAATTGAGGAATCGATTCTTTTTTTCCCGCCACCGTATCCTGCGATTTTTCATTTTTTTCCATACTACAAAGTATGAATGAGACCCCAAATTATAAAACTTTTGACAAGGTAATAAATATACCTAATTAGTTATATAAAAGATTGAATTTCACGAAATCTGCATTTATAATATTACTTTAAGAGAAGAAAAAATTACTTTTAAAAGGGGAAACAAAATGAAGCGAATCTTCGCGATAATCGCAGCAATCTTTCTCACTAATTGCGCCTTCGCCGACTTGAAGTATATTGAGATTGAATCAATTAAAAATGCCCCCACCGTGCAGGTAAAATCAATTGAGGATTTTGAAACGATTATCGCAAAAAATAAAGTCTCAACCGCCTACCTCCACAAACCGACAGACACTTTGCTTGTCATTGCAGAAAATACCTATTTTTCATTCATCTTGAACGGCTACTTTACGCTCAAAGATTACAAGACAGGCAATTCTCTTCTATATAGTAATGGCACAGATTATAACGAAGCAAAAGAACTCACGCTCAACGATAATTCTGCCATTTTCTATTTTTACAAGCGAAATGATTTTAAATCTGTTTCCGACTGTCGGGATGCATATAAAAATGGATTCTGCTTTGACTCGAAAACAGAAACTACTGAATCTGACATATACTACAAAGCAAAAGAAGCGGGGTACAAAAATATTTCTGAATACAACGAATATCTAGATTTCTCGGCAAAAGGCTTCAAAAGCAAAAAAGACATGCAGACTGCTGAAAAGCAAGGATTTCCTGTTCCAGAAGAATTTTTAGCAGAGAACGGCACATTAAAGAATTCAAATCCACTTTATCTGATGAAAATAGGCTCTGCTGGAGCAGATTTCTATAATTCTCAGGAAAACGGATTCCCGAATTATGCCGAATACACCGCCGCAAGAGAAAAAGAAATTTCAACCTATGCCGATTTACAAAAATACCGTGAAATTACAAATTTCTGTGACAAACTCTCTAAAAGCAAAAAAATCGACAAAGGTTTTGCCCTAATTTATCATCAAATCCAACATCTGCAAAAATCAGAAATGTCACTAGCCGTTCTTTCAAAAACGCTGACAGAAAATTACAGCATAATCAATCCAGATGTGAAAAATGCCCTGAATTCATATCTAAAAGCCGGAAACCCTCAGCAGGGAAACCATAAAAAATATGCAGGGAACAACAGCCAGGCACGAATCAACAGCATCCCGGACTTATTTTATGAATCAGCCCTGAAAGAATTTTTTGGTGCAATAGACATTACTCAGCTTGGCACATACAGCAGCCAGACTGAGATTTTCAAGAAAAAGTAATGAATGCGGGAAATAAGAGCAAAAAAATTTAACGATATAGAGACAGCCCTTTCACCCTTCACGGTTAAATTTTTAACACTAAATCACACTCAAAATTTAACCACGTTGGGAGTTTAAAAATTTAATAATTCAAATTACACTTGATGTAGGTTTTCGGGAAATCTAAAAGGAGTTTTTATGACTTAGAATTCTTCAAAAAAACAGTTTTCTTATATCTAATTATGGCACAATCGTTGTATCGTTTAAACAACTGTCGGTAAATTCCCGAATTCGGCTTTATGTTTAAGGATTTTATTTTGAGATTTGACTTCATAAATCAAAAGATTTCAAATCCGTTGTGCCTTCATCTCATCTTACTGTATGGAGGTTCTTCTATGCCCTTTAATGGCTCTGATTATATCCAAAATCGGCTCAACTATACTTTCAAAAAAGAAAATCTACTTTTACAAGCAATTACTCGTCGTTCTTATTCAAGCGAAAACCCAGCCTACCAAAACAACCAAGTTTTGGAATTTATAGGGGATTCCGTACTCAGTCTTTGTACCGTGAAAACTCTTTGCCAAGAGTCTGGAAATTTTAACAAATACAACCAATTCGTTTCTACAAAAGATGAAGGTCAATTAACTGAAAAACGTAAGTCGCTTGTAAATAAAAATAATCTTGCAGAATGTATCGATAATCTTGGTTTTGCCCAGTTTTTGCTGCTCGGGAAATCAGATGAAAACAACGATGTCCGCAATAAGACTGGTGCAAAAGAGGATACATTCGAAGCGATTCTTGGAGCAGTCGCTCTTGATTGTAACTTCGATATTGCGACCTTAAACCGAGTTTGCAACACAATGCTGAAGGCAAAGCCAACCCAAATTCAAAAAACTTCTAATTTAATTGACAATAATACTAAAGAAATGCGTGCTGAAGTTGGCAAGCCGAAATATGAGACAGCGGTATGCAAATTAAATGAATTGTATCAGAAAGGATATATTTCAAAAGCGAAGTATATCTTTGAAAATACAAAGTCAGGCTGGAAGTGTACTTGTAAAGTACAAGAATGTAATCATAACTGGTCGAATTCTGAGCCTAAAAATAGAAAATCCGAAGCACGACAAATTTCCGCTTTTTGGGTACTGATGGATTTGCTTGGATATAAAGATTAGATATATCCAAAGTATTTCTTTTATCAAATTATTTTAAAAGGAGTTTATATTTATGGAAAACATTAACAAAAAATCATTCGATTTAAGGCTTTATTTTGCTCTGCTTATTTCTTTGTTTATTCCAACCATTTATACAACGGTCAGAATATTCTTTATCGGAAGTCTACCGAGCGCAAAGGCATTTTCAATCGCAGGACAGTTAGGCTGGATAAATCTCATTTATGAAGTCGTTGAGGAAGCCATTATTCTTCCACTGTTTTATTTTATCGGCCAGGTAATACACGATAAGGAAAAACTAACAGGAAGAATAAAAGCTGGCTTAACCGTTTCAGCAATCGCCTACACAGTGCTTTCAATTTTAATTATATTTCTTGTTCATCCGCTCTTGAATATGATGGCAGCAGGAAGTGAAATTTCAGAAGCCTCTGCCTCTTACATAAGAATTGAATCTGTCGGTAATATTTTTGCACTTCTTTTATCATTCTGTATGGTTGTCTTTACAACAATCGGAAAAGAAAAACATTTATATGCCTTGCTAGTGGCAAAAATGCTTCTTTCTATCATAATCGACACTTTCCTTGTCTCTACATTGCCATTCTCTGCAAATCTGGGAATAAATGGTATTGGATTCTCAAATATAATCTCAAACCTCTTGCTTCTTCTTGTAGTTCTTGTCCTTTTTAAAAAGGAGGACATTCATATTTTCAGTGGTATAAAACCAGATTTCTCATGGATGAAAGAATTTTTTAAAATTGGTGGCATTTCTGGGCTTGAATCATTTGTCAGAAATCTTTTTTATATGCTCATGGTTTGCCGAATGGTGAATGTAGTCGGAGAACAAGGAACTTATTGGGTTGCAAACAGTTTTATTTGGGGCTGGCTTTTAAAACCAATAAATGCATTAGGAGAACTCATAAAAAAAGAAATTTCCTCAGATGAAAAAGCAATTGCAGATAAAACAAAACAATACTTCATTGTTACTCTGATTATTTGTGCCATTTGGTTTATCTCAATTCCATTATGGAAACCATTCATGCAGAATATTCTTCGTTTTAAAGAAGTTGATAAATTATTCACGCTTATAATTGTTCTTATTGGATTCTATGTCGCCTATGCCCTGCAAAATATATTCGACATGACATTTTACGGTCTCGGAAAAACTGAATATATGTTATGGGAAACCGTCGTGACAAATGTAACATATTATGGAACTTTCTTTATCCTATTCAAACTAGGAATCTTTGTTCCAACGCTTATAAAAATCGCAATAATGTTTGGCGCAGGCTGTGCTTATGATGCAATTGTAAGTGGAATTGCATACATTATTTTATTGAAAAGAATAAAAGATAAATAAAAAGCTATTTTTCGCCCTCCACGGTTAAATTTCGACTATAAAACACACTCAATAATTTAACCACGTTGGGAGTTAAAAAAAATAATAATTCAAATTACACTTGATGTAGATTTTCGGGAAATCCAAGGAGTAAAAAATGCTCGAAACTTATAATTATAAAACTGCACTTTTGTTGTTGTTCATAAAAAGCATGGGAGACGGGTTCACTAAAATAATTTGCCATTATTGGCCTTATCCAAAACCAATGGCCCCCAATAACTTTAAGCAGAAAATAGCAAAAATGAATACTGGTGACTATGAGTCATATCGAGAAATCTCATACGCTCTAATAAATTGCAAGGATATTTTTACATATCCTTTCTATAAGATCCACAACAGTCTTTATAATAACGATGTCAAAGAAATCAAAACCGACACTTCATTTTGCCCGGAAGATGGCTCCGACAAATATTATTTTAGTTTCAGAGATTTTTTCTATAAATTCAAATCGCCTGATTATATTGATGATGACTTTTTCTATGAATCCTTTGAAAATACACTTTCTTATCTTATCGCAAAAGAATTTTACACAGTATTTTCCTTTGAAAATTACAATGATGAAAAATCGAAAATGGCAGAAGAAAATCAAATGCATTTTATAGAAAATCCCGAATATCCTTTCTCTGTTTATGATGTCCGTTTTAACAAGAGAGAAAACAAAACTTTTTTCAAATGGGTAATCGTTGACTTTTATTCTCATGTGAACGACAAATCAAAAGCAGATGAAATAATCAAAATCATTTTTGGCGATAATGACGGTTCGATTCCTAAGACATTTGAAGGTTTAAAATATTATTCAACAAAACGCAAATGGGAAACTTTTGAAAAACTGTTCAAAAATGAGCAAAACAATGAAAAACTGATGAAATTTCTTGCAGAGCCTGAACTTTTGTCCGCCTACCAAATATTCCAATCCAGAATGTTCGTTGCATATTTTCTTGAAAATCTTTGTAATGAACTGCCGAATTTTGTAGGAGATGAAAATGCTCAGGAACTCATAAAAATCATTACGGGAGATGTTTCTCGCAAAAAGCCCGAATATTTTTTAATCGAAAATCACAAGGAAAAGACAGAAGCTTATAAAAACCAGGTTTGGGATCTTATTGAAAACAAGTCAAAACGAAATGTAGAAAGTCTCGATAAAGACTGCCTTGCGACAGAAACAATCAATGCTTACCTGAATTTACTGAGCTGCAAGTTTTATTTCGAAGTAAAAAAAAAATTCAGTCCTAAGTACTAATGAATATCTTGAAATTTGTAAGAAAAACCCCAGATTTTTGGAGCCTTTCGCAAATACGTGCTATACAGCTTCAAATTTCAAGTTTTCTGTCACTTCAAGTTTGAACGGTTTTTTATGGACAAAAGAAGATTACTATTTCTAAATAGAAAACAGCATTTATTTTGAAGGAATCGAAATGCACAATTATTTGAGATCTATTAAGCAAGGAAATATTTATGAGTAAAGATGAGATTGACCGCCTTTTTAACATACTATGTGAAGAAGCAAAAAAAATTAATGCCTGGGAAGCCTTAGAGTTAATAAAACAGGCACAAAGAGCTTTTGACTGTGCAGATTCTTCTCTCAATAATGAAAAATTCCTTGCCGAAAGATAAAATCAGTTCTAAAATATTACCAATAAGGTATATTAAAACACCAAAAAAGGAGATTTTTATGAAAAAATTTATCACAGTCTCTCTCATTTTATCAGTCACTTTATCTCTTTTTGCAGCAAACATGGATTCAAAAGTTCGCTCTGTTCCTAAAGATGCAATGGAAAAAGTTTTTAAAAAGCCGAAAGAAGGTCTTCCTATGGTAGTGAAACACCTCACACAGAATACCGGTGGAGTTCAGGCCAAGGTCAAAGTCATGCACGACTGGATTTGTGACAACATCGCCTACGATACTGATATGTATTTTTCAGGGCGGATTTCTAAGCAGGATTATGAAAGCGTCCTCAAAAAGAAAAAAGGAGTCTGTTCCGGCTACACAAGCGTAATGAATGAAATGTGCCGACTTGCAGGAATTGAATCAATCGGAATTCATGGCTTTTCCAAAGGTTTCGGCTATAATGGAAAACTCGGAAAAGAACCAGATCACGAATGGAATGCAATTAAAATAAATGGGAAATGGCAGCTTGTTGATGTCACTTGGGATGCAGGACATGTTGATTGGAAGACCTGGATTAAGCATTACTCTGACGAATGGCTCTTTCTCCCGCCAGAGCAATTCATTTACTCACATCTTCCTGAAAAAGAAGAATATCAGTATCTCAAAACTCCAATCACAGCAGAACAGTTTGTCAAGGAACCTTATGTTGCAGGAAAATTCTTCAAAATGGGTTTCTCTTTTGGTAAAAATAGACCTGAATACAATACATTGATTTCCGAAGCCACAGAATTTGATTTCGGAATCAAGCAGGGTGGTGTCGCAATCTCTTCAACAATTCGTGAAAAATCATCTATGCAAGATGTTGAAAATGCAGTCTGGGTCAATCGAACTGGAAATACTTTCAGCATCAATTTTGATGTTCCTGACAAAAAAGATTACAAAGCATTTATTTTCGCCAAAAAAACATCAGAAGAAAATTATGGCGACAGATTCCCAATCGCAAAGTTTGAGCAGAATTTTCTTCCCCGCGCAGAACAGCTTGTTGCAAGCAAAAAGATTACCCAAAAGGAATATGATTTTTTCAAAGAGGCTTTCTTCAAAGTTGATGAAAACGGGTACTATTATTTACATGAAGACCTATTCGCAAATGCTCGCAATCAAGCAATCAAAAAAGTTTTCAAATCGCTTGAAGTTTCCTCAGGACGTCTTGAGCCTGTCCTTGATTTCAAATTAAATGCAGCAGAATCTTACACTGGCTTCGGGAACGAAATGAAATATCCCACAGTTTACTCAAGCTACGACAGTGCATCAAATACAAAACTCATCTCTCCTCTCGGCGGAACTCTCAAAAAAGGCGATAAAGTAAAATTTGAAATTGCAAGCAAAGATTTTTCAGGAATCGCAGTAAAAGTTTCAGATTCGCTAACCCCACTCAAAAAAGATGCAAAAGGGGTCTATTCCGCAGAACTGGAAATCGGAGAAGTAGATAAAGTCGTAGTATATGGAACAAGAAACAACAAAAACTACAGCGGATTATGGTTCTACGAAGTGAAGTAAATTTATCACCATAAATTTTGTTCTAACAAGCAAAAAATGCTATAATTTGGCCATGAAATCACAACTCACAACCCTCTGCTACATCGAAAAAGACGGCTGCTATCTCATGTTGCACCGCATTACCAAAAAGAACGACATTAACCATGACAAGTGGATTGGCGTGGGCGGGCATTTTGAAGAGCATGAAAGCCCGGAAGATTGCCTGCTCCGTGAAGTCAAGGAAGAAACAGGGCTAACGCTCGATAGTTTCAGATTCCGGGGAATCGTGACTTTTGTTTCAGACGATGACCCGGCGGAATATATGCATTTATTTACGACCGATAGTTTTCATGGCGAGATTATTGACTGTGATGAAGGAAAACTGGAATGGTATCCAATCGATAAAATTGACCAGCTGGAGCTTTGGGAAGGTGACAAGATTTTCTTCAGATTGCTTCGGGAAAACGCGCCTTTCTTTTCACTCAAGCTAGTGTATAAGAAAGGCGTTTTGATTGAAGCGGTCTTGAATGGAAAAACTATCGTTCGTTAGAACAGTCTATTTTGCCAGCTTATTTAAGTCTTTTTCAAACTTACGGTCGTTAGGCTCTTTTGCAGGACGGTAGAGAATCAGCACATTTCCTATAAGGCGCACGAAAGTCGCATCTGTTTTTTCGGTTATTTCTGTGCTCAAATCGCGTTTTTCGTCTTTAAATTCGTTAAACTTGATTTTGATAAGCTCGTGCTCATCCAGCAGGCGTGAAATCTGCGTTATTTGATTTTCTGTTACGCCAGCACCGCCAATCTGCACCAGCGGGCTCAAAGGCTGGGCGTTTTTCTCTAAAAGTTTTCTCTGTTTTGCGTTGATTTCCATAATGTGATTATATGTTTTATTCCCTTTTTGCGCTAGGGTGATTTTTACTCAACTTCGCGCATTGTATAATCCTTGTCGTCATCAATCAGTTCCAGCATGATTTTTGCGAATTCCGGATCAAACTGAGTACCGATTCCATTTTCGATTTCCTTACGCACATGTTCCTGAGTCAAAGTTCCTCGATAGCTTCGGTTACTCGTCATGGCATCATAAGCATCAGCAACAGCAATAAGCCTTCCAATTTCAGGAATATCTTCGCCAGATAATCCTTCTGGATAGCCCTTTCCATCGTATCGCTCATGGTGATAATGCGCTCCGTCACAAATATTTGGAATTTGAGTTATATTCACAAGAATCTGTACCCCCATGTCAGGATGAGTCTTTATAACCTTGAATTCTTCTTCTGTCAGCTTGCCATTTTTGTTTATGATACTGTTTGGAACTCCAATTTTACCGACGTCATGCAGCAGTGCCGAAAGATAAATACTCCTGCACTCGCTTTCAGACTTTCCAGCCTTGCGTGCGATACTCCGTGAATAATCGGCAACCCTAGCTGAGTGACCGCGGGTATATTTGTCCTTTGCATCAATTGCACTCGCAAGGGCTTCTGCTGTTTCTGTAGTCATCCGGTTCAGAGTTTCGATATTAGTCGAGACAATTCCTTCCATTTGATAAACAGAATTTGCCAGAACACCAAGTTCATCACGATTTTTTACCGACAAAAGATTGTTATTTGGTTTTTCAGATGATGAAGCAAAGCGGTTTGTTTCGTCAGTAATCTGAACAATAGGTTTTATAAAACGCAGATTAAAATATCCCGCAAAAAGCACGACAAAAAACAATGCCGTAATCAAAACTGTAATAATTACAAACTGAACAAATCTCGCCCTTGCATTAACAAATTCCTGAATATTTTTTTGCGCCCCCAAAAGAGCAACGATTTTTCCATTAGAGTCATAAACAGGAATCTGTGCCGTAATGTGCGAACCGCTTCGCGATTTAATTGTATGCCGGACAAGATGCTCGCCTTTTTCATAAACCAGTCGGGTAGTTCGGTTGTAGCTTTCTTCGTAATATTCTTCTTCATAGCCAAGAGGATAGGGTGACCATTTTCCATGTTTGTTCACCGGATCATAATAATAAAAAATATGAGTATATTCAGGCGGCTCAACTGCAGAAACATAAATAACATTAAGGTCAAAATTATCAACAAGGGTCTGCAAATTTTCCAAAACGGTATTGTATTTTTCATCTGGAACAGGATTTTCCCGATATTTTGCAAAATCATCAGGATTCAAAAAATCACTGGCAGCTTCGGCAATTTCCCTTATGCTTGCGTCGTACTGTTCACGAAACTGATGATTAAAAGAAATATAACTGATGGCAAACACAAGAGAACAAAGCAAAAAAACTGCAATCAAAATGTAGAAAATAATCTTCTTAGTAATAACCGGAAATTGTTTAAATTTCATTTAAATAATTTAACACAAAAATTTCATTATTAAAAGTGAATTTCCCTGATAACCAGTTTTTATGACAAACGATGCCTTGCACGCCCTGATAGCTGAAAACTTCATCTTTACTTATTTTACAAATTTGAATAACATACCAAAAAAAGTAAATGAGATAAAATGAAAAAACTTTTATATATTTTGCTGGCGGTCTTTTGCCTGTGCAGCTGCAATTCTAAAATCGCTCCCCAAAATCCTGAAATCAAACTTTCTAAAGAACATGGCAAAATGCTGAATCTGATTGTGAATCTGGACCAATGGGCTTACAAAGACTGGAACATTGAGTACGACACTTCAAGCGACAATTATCTAAGCCATATTTATTATTTTATGTCAGGGGAGGCGGTAGTGGCAAAAAATACTCTTATTCCCTGAGCAATCCAAATTCACTGAAAACAAACTACGAACATGCTTTTGCGAACGAAATCACAAAAGTCGATGACAGCACTTACCTTTACCGCAAATATGCGCCGAATTCAATGAATATGCTTTTTGCAAATGCCTTCGATGGAGATAATTACATTGAATTTGATGTGCTTGACGAAGGGGAACATCATTTTGATGTGATGAGATTCTGGATTAAAGATCAAAATATATGCTACAAAGTCTACTTCAACGGGGCTTTACGCAATGATTACCAATATGGCAGAGGATACACCTTTACGGACAAAAGTCTGGAACATCTTAACTACTCATTTTATAGCGAAAACAGCAAGACAAAACAAGAAATTGCAAAGAATTATCCGCTCACGAGAAAATACGATGAAAAAGGCCGGGTGATTTATGAAAGAATGATTACGGACAAGGGAAAAGGTCAAGTTAGAATCGTTTCAAAAACATTGCCTGACATTCAGGAACTTGCATCAAACTTTTCCACCCCTATTGATTTGGATAACGCAATAGAATGGGAATAAATTATCATTGATTGCACCTTGTTTTTTCTATATAATTAAACATTGTTATGCTGGATTCATTTCAGCATCTTTAAAAATCGAGGAAAATCATGCCAAAAATCGAAGTAAACGAAAAACTCTTTTTTAATCTTCTTGGAAAAAAATATGACTACGACACGCTGGAGCGAAAACTTGTCTGCGGCAAAGCTGAACTTGACGAAAAGCCCGACATGAGCCAGAGCGAGGACGAGCGTGTCATCAAAATCGAACTTAACGACACAAACCGCCCTGATTTGTGGTCAACTGGTGGCGTTACACGGCAGCTCCGCTTGCACGAGGGCGCAAAACGCTCTGACTACTCAAAATTCATCTCAAAAGCCGGGGCTATCAAAGACTGCGGAAACCGAATCATCACCGTTGAAGAAGGCCTCAAGAATGTCCGACCTTTTATGGTCAGTTTCGTAATTTCCGGCAAGGCAATCGATGACCCCATGCTCAAAGATATCATCCAGACTCAGGAAAAGCTCTGCTGGAACTTTGGCCGCAAGCGAAAGTCAATCTCAATGGGCGTTTACCGCATGAGCCAGATTAAGTGGCCATGCCATTACAAGGCAGTTGACCCGGACAAAACTTCATTCGTTCCGCTTGCCTGCGACAAGCCCATGACCTGCCGACAGATTCTCACCGACCACCCAAAAGGAAAGGATTTTGGCTGGATTCTCGAAGGATTCAAAAAATTCCCACTCCTCACCGATGACAAAAACGAAGTTCTTTCAATGGCACCAATCATCAACTCTGCGACTTTGGGAGCTGTTCAGGTTGGCGACAAAGACTTGATGGTTGAACTTACCGGCGACAACATGGAGAATTTGATTCTCGCCGCAAATATTGTCGCTTGTGACTTCCACGACGCGGGCTACGAAATCCTGCCTGTAAAAGTCGTGCATCCTTACGAAACAGGCTTCGGCAAGGAAATCACGGTTCCTTTCTATTTCCAGAAGCCCACAAAAGCAACTTTGGCCGCAATCAACAAAAAGCTGGGCTGCGACCTTACAAAAGCACAGGTTCTCGACGCTCTCAGCCGCATGGACAACGATGTTGTTGCAAAAGATATTCCGGCAAACGAAAAGACCGAAAAATACTGCAAGGCAAACAAGACTGATGTTGAATTCACCCTCCAGCCGCCACCATACCGCAACGACTTCCTCCACGAAGTTGATGTTATCGAAGATGTAATGATTGGAATGGGCTTGGATTTCTTCAAGCCGGAGCGACCGAACGACTTCACTGTAGGTAAACTTTCTGATGTCACCCTTTTCAGCCGCAAGGCAAAGGAAATCATGGTGGGCTTAGGCTATCAGGAAATGATTTTCAACTATCTTGGTTCAAAACGGGACTACATCGACCGCATGAACATCAGCGCCGACAAAGTTATCGAAATCCTCAACCCAATGAGCGAGAACTATCAGTTCGTTCGCCCGTCTATCATCGCGTCATTGCTCCGTGCTGAAAGTGCCGCCGCAAACGCAATCTTCCCCCACAAGATTTTTGAAATCGGTAAGGTTGCCTTCCTCGATGAAAGCGAGAACACCGGCACAAAAACAATCCAGTCTCTTGGATTTATGACAGCCGCAAACAACGCAAACTTCAACGATCTGGCTTCTGAAGTCTCAACGGTGCTTTACTACCTCGACCACAAATACGAGGTTAAAGAGTCAAACGACCCGCGCTTTATACCTGGCCGTCAGGCAGCAATTTTCGTCAAAGGCAAGCAGGTCGGAATCTTCGGTGAAATCCACCCGCAGGTTCTCGAAAACTGGCAGATTGGCGTTCCCTGCGTAGCCGGTGAAATCGACCTTGAAGATTTGATGTAGGGAGCAGCGCGTCGGCGAGCTGTTCGAAAAGCCAAACAAGCACGACAACGAAAGCACTCGCGACCTGCCGAAAGGCAGGTAACGCCCAAAATTCGACCACCTTTGAAATGACACCGTGTAACAAACTTTTGGGCAGCCCCCATTTTTTTTACAGTTTTTTCAAAATCTGTTTGTGCTCCTTGCTCACTCTAAGACTTTCACAAGCTTTTTGAATTGTTTTTTTCCGAACCCAATCCCCCAGCAGCATTTTATCGCTAACAATCGGTAGCGTTTCTTCCCATCGTTTAGCCAAGGCTGTGGCAAAAAACCAGGCAATCATCATATTGATGTAGTATCGGTCTGATTTTATTTTGGCTATCATTTGTAAGTATTCAGGCTTGAAATTTTCGTCAAGATAAAAACACATAAACATACGGATACCAAAACGAATTGTATATTCATTTTTTTCACTAGGGATTAGATTAATCCAATTACTAACAATCGGTAGCAGCTTTTCACAATTTTTTTTAAATATTTTCGGCGTACACTGGTCGCATGTTGCCCAATTATTAACGAAAGGCAGGAAGCACTTTAATTCGTTTATACATTCATTAAAATCTTTAATTTGTTCAATTAAGAACCCGTGAATTTGATCTTCCTCAAAATATTCATGAGGAACTTCCTTAAAAAAATCATAGAAATTTCCGAGCCTAAACCATTCCTTTGCAATTGAGCGCAAAACAGGAGTGCGCACGCCGATTACTCTCTTTTCTTTTACCGTAGGAATCAAAGCACCCTGAAAATCCTTGTATTTTAAATCTGCAAACAAAAAAAGCTTTTGTTGAAGTTCAGTCATAAAATAATTATAGCACAATAATTTAAACAAAAAAAACGCCAGCCTCCCATTCAGGAGACTGGCGTAAATCCCAAGCAACACACAGCCACACTTCCGTATAAAACATCCGCGTGTATCTGCGTTAATCTGCGTCTACTTATTGATCATTAAATTCACTTACAAGCGCTGAGACCGTAGCCTTAGCGTCGCCGTAAATCATAACGGTGTTGTCGTTGGTAAAGAGCGGGTTCTCAACTCCAGAGAAGCCTGTACCCTTACCGCGCTTCAATACGAAGACTGTGCGGGCTTCGTGAGCGTTTACGATTGGCATACCATAAAGTGGTGAGCTTTCGTCGTGGATAGCATCCGGGTTAACAACATCGTTTGCACCGATGACGATTGCAACATCAACATTGCTCATCTGTGGGTTCATTTCATCGGCAGTTTTGAGCTGCTCGTATGGAACATTTGCCTCAGCCAGCAATACGTTCATGTGGCCAGGCATTCGGCCTGCAACCGGATGGATTGCGAAGTTTACTTCCGCGCCGTTTTCCTCAAGCTTGTCGCAAAGCTCTTTTACCGCGTGCTGAGCCTGAGCAACAGCCATACCGTATCCCGGAACAAAGACGACATTCTTTGCCGCTTCCAGAATCATGTAAGCATCTTCCACAGATATAGCCTTCGGCTCCTTTGCAGGACCGGCAGCACCCTTCTTCTTTGAGCCACCGAAACTCTTGAAAAGGAGACTTCCGAATGTGCGGTTCATAGCCTTACACATAATCAATGTAAGGATAAGACCAGAAGCACCGACCAGACATCCTGAAACAACCAGAACCGTGTTGTTGATTGCAAATCCAGCAAAAGCAGCAGCCAAACCAGACAAAGCGTTCAGGAATGAGATGATGACCGGCATATCACCGCCGCCAATCGGGATAACCATGGTAAAGCCCAAAAGGAGGAAGATTGCCGTAGAAGCGATTACTCCGCATTTTTCGATCTCTGCAAAGCCAAATGGATTTTCAGCAGTGAAGAATGAATAAGCGATGATTGAGACCAAGCCGAGTACGCACAAAACGCCGTTCAAAGCGTTCTTAGCAGGAATTACCCAGCCCTTGAAAGTCATCTTTCCGCTCAATTTGCCCCATGCAACCAGAGAACCGGTGAAAGCAACAGCACCGATTGCGATAGTCAAACCAAGTGAAACAGCTGTGAAGTAGTCACCTTTTGGAGCTGCGATGTACTGTGTCAAAGCAACGAGAAGTGAAGAAAGACCGCCGAAACCGTTGAACAAAGCAACGAGCTCAGGCATACCAGTCATCTGAACTTTCTTAGACCATATAGCACCGATAATCGTACCGATAAGAACCGCAGCCGCAATCCAGCAGTAACCGTTTGAAAGAAGCGGGTTTCCGCCCCAAGTTGCAGCATCCGTAGAGAAAGCTGACATAACATCTTTCTGAATAAGAACTGTCACCACAGCAACCAGCATACCGATTGCAGAATAGAAATTTCCCTTGCGGGCAGTGGCAGTCTTTCCCAAAAGTTTGATTCCCCGGATAAAGAAGATGCAGGAAATCATGTACAAAACTTTAATCAATGTGTCGTTCATTCCGCAACTCCTTACTTTTTCTTTGAGTCCTTTGTCTTGAACATACCAAGCATTCGGTCAGTAACCATGTAACCACCGATTACGTTGATAGTAGCAAAAACAATAGCGAGGAAGCCAAGAACAGCTCCGACCTTTCCACCGATTTTAACGGCAGCCGCAGTGATAGAAATGGCACCAACAACGGTGATACCAGAAATAGCGTTTGTTCCTGACATCAGCGGCGTGTGCAGCTGTGAAGGAACTTTTGCAATCAACTCCAATCCAAGGAAAGCAGCGATTACAAATACGAAAATAAGCATTATATCCATAAAAATTAACTCCTCTGTCACCCTGAACTTGTTTCAGAGTCTTTTTTGGGCGTTACCCTTCGGTCGCTTCCGCTCCCTGCGGGTCGGGCTTTTCGCACTTCCGCGCTAACCGCGCTCCATACCGCAAGCGGTACTGCTTCGCAGGTGCTACAATCCCTAACGCATGGAACCACAAATCCATCCGTGGATTTGTGGATTCCTGACGAGAATTTTCTGCGAAAATTCTCGCTTTGCTTATCCCCTACATCCTGTAGGGCATTGACTGTCTATGCCTTAAAGCGTTCATGAATAATCTGTCCGCCCTGTGTGAGCAAACAGCCCTTCATGATGTCGTCTTCCATGTTAACTTTGAATTCTTTTGCTTCCTTGTCGTAGAAACCTGCGTGGGTAAGGAAGGCCGTGATGTTTCCAGAGAACATTTTTGAAGCATCATAGGGAACCTGCCTTTCAAGCAAATCGCCAGACATGATTGTAACGCCGTTCTCGGTAACCACATTCTCAAAGAGTTTTGAGCCTTCGACATTGCCGCCGGTAGAACAGGCCATATCAACGACGATTGAGCCCGGCATCATTCTGTCAAGGACATTCTTTTCGATGAGGCGCGGAGCCTTGCGTCCGAATACTTTTGCCGTTGTGATGACGATGTTTGCCTTTTCACAGACCTTAGCCTGTGCTTCCTTCTGTTTTGCAATCTGCTCCGGAGTAAGCTCTTTTGCGTATCCTTGAGCAGTCTGACCCATTTCACCCAGGTCGATTTTTACGAATGAAGCACCCAGAGACTTAACCTGCTCTTCAACGACCGGACGAGTATCGAATGCGTCAACACGGGCACCCAAACGTTTTGCAGTAGCGATTGCCTGAAGACCGGCAACACCGACACCAATAATGAAAACGCGGGCAGGGTTGATTGTACCGGCAGGAGTAACCATCATCGGAAGGATTTTTGGGAGTTTAGCAGCCGCATTCAAAACTGCGACATAACCAGCAAGGGAAGTCTGTGATGACTGAACATCCATCTTCTGTGCGAGAGTGCTTCGAGGAATCATCTCAAGCGAGACAGCCTGCAATCCCTGGGAAGCAAATTTATTAAGAAGCTCTTTTTCATTGAAAGGATCAAGATAGCTCAAATGCAGCGTGCCTTCTTTAATTCCGTCAATCGAAGTTGGTTTCATGATTCGGACAATAATTTCTGAATCAGAATAAGCATCCTCTTCTTTTGCAACGATTGTTGCCCCTGCATTCTTATAGGCCTCGTCCGAGAAACCGCTCTTAAGACCGGCACCCGCAACGACTTTAATCTCAAAGCCCATAGGTACAAGTTTTTTTACGTCATCAGGAATGAGGGCAACACGGGTTTCGCGCTCGTCCTTTTCCTTACAGACCAAAACTTTCTTCATTTTTGTAAGCCTCCTTTAAGGACATAAAAAATCATTTCAATTATATAATGGTTTTTCCATTTTTACATCAAAATTATGTTTTTTTTATCAAGAAAAAGCTGCGCCCGCTATGGAGCAGTGGCGAAGCCAGTCGCAAAGCGACCGAGGGCTACCGAGCTGCGGAACAGCGGTTGACAATTGATTGCGCCCAAAAAACTCTTTCTTTCTTGGCCTTATCGTGCTATAATAGATACAAATTTTTTCGTGAAAAGATTTTTGTCATTCTGAACGAATGTGAAATTCCAGCTGTTTCGCTAACGCTCAAACATGACGGATATTTCACGATTTTGGAGATTAAAAATGAAAAAATTCATGGACAAAAACTTCCTTCTTGAGACAAAAACCGCTCAGAAGTTGTTTGAGGCCTGCAAAAACGAGCCTCTCTGGGACTATCACTGTCACCTTATCCCCTCACAGATTGCAGAGAACAAAAAATTCAAGAATCTCACTGAAATCTGGCTTGGCGGCGACCACTACAAATGGCGACAGATGCGCACTTACGGTGTAACCGAAGACTACATCACAGGCGACAAACCTGACTACGAAAAATTCCTCAAATGGGCAGAGACAATCGAGCACCTCATCGGAAACCCGCTTTATCACTGGACTCACCTTGAGCTTCAGCGATACTTCGGAATCGATGAGCCGCTCACAGTCAAGACAGCTCCTGCAATCTGGGAAAAAGCAAACAAAATGCTCCAGAGCGACGAATTGAGCGTTAAAGGCATCTTCGAAAAATTCAATGTCTACGCTGTCGGTACAACAGACGACCCGATTGACTCTCTTGAATACCACAAGGCAATCGCCGCAGGAACAGCTCCAATCGGTAAAATCAAAACACAGGTTCGCCCGTCTTTCCGCCCGGACAAAGCAATCAACATCAATCTTCCTACATACAAAGACTACATCGCAAAATTGAGCGAAGTCTCTGGAATCAACATCAAAACTTCTGATGATGTAATTGCTGCCCTCATCAAACGCCTTGACTTCTTCATCGAAAATGGATGCCGTGCTTCTGACCACGCTCTTGAATACCCGCCATGCAAAATCGACACTGACGCAAACATCGACGCAGTTGTGGCTCGCGCATTGAAGGGTGAAGCAATCAGTGAAGCTGAGGCCGAAGCCTACAAGACAAAAGTTCTCGTCGCTCTCGGACGCGCTTACGAGCAGAAAGGCATCGTTCAGCAGTGGCACATGAACGCAATCCGCGACAACAACAAGGCTATGTTCAAAAAACTCGGTCCTGACACAGGTTTCGACGGAAGCCACGACAAACCAATGGCAGAAAATCTCGCCGGCCTTATGAACCTCATCGAAGAAAAAGGCGGCATGCCAAAAACAATCCTCTACACATTGAACCCGAAAGACTACTACTCAATCGGAACAATCATGGGATGTTTCCAGGGCGGCGGCATCAAAGGCAAAATCCAGCTTGGTTCAGGCTGGTGGTTCTGCGATCACCGCGACGGCATGGAACAGCAGATTAAAGTTCTTGGCAACCTGGGCATGATTCCGGCATTCGTTGGTATGCTCACAGACTCACGCTCATTCCTCAGTTACTCACGCCACGAATACTTCCGCCGCATTCTCTGCAATGTAATCGGCGGCTGGGTCGAAAACGGCGAATACCCGGATGATATGGATATGTTGATTAAGATTGTCAAAGACATCTCATTCGGAAATGCCCTGGCTTACTTCGGAAAATAATTTCGGGCACATCCCTACCTATCGGTAGGGTCGTGCTTTTCGGGGTTCCGGCTGTCGCCTACATTCGCTTCGCGAACGGCTAAGCCGCCCCTACAATCCCTTGTGCAAACAAGTTAATATTTTGTAACATTTTTTCCTATAGTCTTTTTCATAGGAGTATTTTTTCTTCTCGGTTCGAAAGGCGAAAATCCATATTTTCCATCTTTCTTATAAATTAAATTTCTTCCAATATAAACACTTTCTAATGGACAATCATAAAATAAACCTTCTCCAAACAAGGCTGGCCCACCATCTTTATTGTAACTGAGTTCTATTGATTCCGTACTATCCTCAAAAATAATCTCTTTTAATTTTTTACATCCAAAAAACGCTTGGTAACCAATTTTCTTTACAGACGCAGGAATTGTTATCGATTCAAGATGCGGTGTTTCAAATGATTCAGTATAAAAAGTATATTGGGGAATTTCAGTTATCTCACTACTTAGTATTATTTTTTTAAATTGAATACTTGAAAGATTAAAACTAAAACTAAAATCATGAAAAAGATTTTCTCCAATCATATATGTTAAATTATCAAAGTCATATAGAAATTCTAGTCCAGAAGTTATTATTGATTTTGATGTATCAAGAATAATATTAGAATCTGTAGGAACTTCCCTTAATTTTGAAGCAAGTGTTGCGACATTATTTTTTGACCATTCCCCAAACAATTTTAGTGTGTAGGTTTTAGACTCTGTCATTTTGAAAGTCTTCGTTTTTATATCTGTCGCGTATAAGGTTATCTCATATTGTTCTTCCCCATTTTCCTGTTCTGTATGCGATTCCGACAAATTTTCATCTTTTATCTCGTCATTTGGTTTATCTGCTTTCGTTTCATTTTCTGATTCTGAAACATCACTTTGTTTTTCTCTCGATACATTTGAATCATTACTTTTAACTTCCATTTTTTCATCATTATTTTCTCCCGAAGCACATCCTAATATAAAAAGCAAGGTAGAAGAACAAAGGAGCAAAAGGGCAATATTTTTTTTCATGATAAAGACCTCCAGAAAAATAACGCTAACACAATTACTATAATGCTAATAAAGTAATTTATCAACTTTATTACAGTTAGTTTTAATTCTAAATCCTTTATAAGCAAAAAATAATCTGTGTCATACTAAATATATGACACACTTGCAGCAGGTCTTTATAAACAACATTCGTTTCTATCGCACGAAAGCAAATTTTACACAAGTTGAATTTGCCGAGGAAATTGGTCTCAGCCCTAACTATCTTAATGCGGTCGAAAACTGAAGAAATTTTCCATCCGCAGACTCTTTGCAAAAAATGTGTGATGTATTAAAAATATCTCCGTACCAACTGTTTCTTGAACAACCTGAAATTACAAAATTCAATAATAAAACAGAACAACAGCAACTCATTCTGAGCCTAAAACAAGAAATAGATTTCTTATTACAGTTATACATTGAAAAATAACTTCTAAACAATTATATTTTTATTGCCACAAGTCTATTTGTTATACAAAATGAACTGATTATGGGGCTTACTTCGGAAAGTAATCAATCGCCCGCTAATCTAGTGCTCAAAAATTTCGCGTAAAATGTCTTTCAGCGGAAGATGATTTGACTTTAATGCAAAGAAGAATCTCTTCCGCTCTTCAAATTCCTCGTTGCGTTTTCTAATAGACTCTTTCAGATTTTCGTAACGGATTTCAAGTTTATTTTCCTTTGCATACTCACGGATTTTTGTTGAAATCTGGAAAGTATAGCACAAATCAATTGTAAAAACGCCGTAAAAAAATCCTACAACAAAACTGAATGAAAGATGATTCGTAAACCAATAGAGCCATTCCAAAATGCGGGGATGAACAAGAAAATAATATGCTCCGCTTAAAATCACCCAGTAAAAAGAATATTGCGGGCAGATAATTCCCTGAATATTCAGCCAATTCTTACTGTAATCCCAAAGCTTGATTTTCATGCCCTTGATGAAGATAAGCCCCGCTATAAATTCCATAACAGTGATGGCAAAAGCCATTAGGATAAAGAGCAGGAGTTTTTGAAGCCATTTACTCTCCACAAAACTCACATCGATAAAAGAAAGGGCGAAGAGCAGACAGAGGCTCAGTCCATAAAGAGGCAGATAAGGTCCAGTCAGAAAACCAGGGTTTATCCATTTTTTTTCAGGATTATTCTTAGAAAAAAATCGCCGCCAGAAAAGCTCGATTCCCCAGCCGATAATGCTACCGGCAAAAAATAAAAAAGTCAAAACCAGTAAAGCAGTCAAAAGAAGTCTCCTTTTTAATTTTCTACCAATCGTTAGTTAGAATTTTCCACAAATTGTGCATACATTGTGGAAAACTTTTATTTACCGTTCGTTAGTTTAATTTATCCACAAGCTATTTCACGACCGAAAACCTTCGTTCTGCGACAACTTTTATCCTATCAAGTTTTTCTGAAATCAAGCTATACAAACTTTCGTTCGTTTTTCGCAATTCTTCAATTTTAGGAAGCCAGTTTACAAACGACTGTTCGTTTTTCTTATTCGCAAGTTTATTCAATGTTTGGGGAATAATCTTTACTAATGTTCTTTTGTCAGAATCAGTCCAATTCAGTCGCAGAAGAATTTCTGAAAGTTCTTCTTCTTTTGTCTCACAACTAGCGTTCGTTAGTTTTTCACTCAAATCATTCAGCTGGTCGAAATTCAAATCATCAAAATTTTCTGGAATTTCCAAAGTGAAAAAATCTTTCGTCTGAATTTTGACTCCCGCCACAAAGAGAATTTTTTCCTCGGATAAAATTTTATCCGCAATATCTTCCAAACGACTAAAAGAATATTTTTGTTTAAAGAGCAGAAGCGTCTTTTTTCGCTTGAGAATAAAATCAATTTCCCGAATCGAATCTTCATCGCTTTTTCGGCTCGTGTCAATGCTCAAAATAAATTCAATGTTCGTGTTCTGCCGGCGGTTACTCTGCTTGCCACCTCGGTAAGTCGTATACTCATTAGTAACCAGAGAAAGCCGCCCCCGCTTGGTGCAGATTTCCCGCATCTTCTCAAAAGGAATGATTCCATCAGTGCTGTAGCTGATAAAAATAAATCGGGCATCAAGGTGCATAATCAAATCTTCAAAAGATTCTTCCGCGGAGTCCTTGTAGCAATAATCGGAGCGAGTATTTACCCAGTCTTCACGAATGGCCGCCTTTTTTTTGAGCACGCCCTTTGAATTCAGTTCCAGGGGAGCCGGAATTTTATCCCATTTGGCAATCGTGTTCAGCATGTGATAATTGCTTCCATATTGATGCTGATTGTAGGGCGGATCCAGGTAAGCGATATCGATGCCTTTGATTTTTCGGGCCAGTTCATTCGCATTTTCCTGAAAAACATGAATCGGAGAATTTGAATCAATCAAAACAGGGGAGTGAAGCTCAATTTTTTTCATAATCCGGCTTAGCGCATCCTTTCCATGACCGCCGAATTCCTTATGAAAAGCCTTAAAAACCCCGGAAGTGTTAGTGTGTGTCGCCGACTCATAGAGCAAATTCGCCAGCAAAAGATAAAATGCCTTTTCTCGGACTTCTGATTTCTCAAATTTCGTTTTGAATTTATCACTTTCAAGCCAATTCCGGATTTTATCGATGGCAAGGGCATTTTCTCGCGTGTAAAAAAGCCGCTCGGTCTTATAATCAGCCTGCTCAACATCAAATTCTTTCGGCGCATAATATTTTGCAATGTACTGATTTTTCTCGTCTGGCAGAGCAAGTGAATTTATCTCTTTTAAAAGCCTTTCAAATTCGGCCTGGCTTCCGAAAATCTTCGCAATTTCAGACTCATTGACATCCAAAAATCCCCGGTTCAAAACATAAGCGTAATATTCCCAGTCGTTGGCGTAAACTTCAAATCCTAAAAATTTCGCAAACCGTGAGACAACTCCGCTGCCAGAAAATACATCAAAAAAAGAAATTTTCTCGCTGGGAGCAATGCCCGCGTTTTCGATTGCTTTGTAAATCAAGGGGAGAAGTTTTCGTTTGTTGCCGATGTAGGCGATTATCTGCTCTGTGAGATAGGGCGAGTTAAATTCCATAAATTCCAAACTTTTTGAAGATAGGAAATTTTATCATTTTACGAATTCTCTAGCAATAGAGCGAATTTTCGCTTAAAATAAAAGTAGTTGAAAAAATCAGAATAAAATGTTTTTTAATAGAAGAAATTTTACCGTCAGCACAAAAAAAATTTTTCTCATTCCGCTGCTTTTCCTCTTTTCCTTGTTTTCTCTCTTTCCCGCTGAATTTCCAGAAAAGATTTCCAAGAATGCAAAAATTTCGATTCTCTCCGTCAATTACAACGATATTCTGCATTCGCTCTTTTCAAAAAGCTGTCTCCGTATTTACGATGCCGAAAATGACTTTGACCAGATAATTGATTTTGCCTATTTTGAGAATTTTGACGACCAGCTTTTCCTTCTTAAATTTTTCCTTAACGGTAAAAAAGCTCAAATCAAGACGGCTCCGTTTATCGATTATTTTCTTGCACAACAAAAACAAACTAATGTTAGTTTAATAGAATCTTTCCTAGATTTAAATCCTGCCGAAGTCGCTTACATTTTCAATTTTCTCTCTATTCTGCACAAAGCGCTCCCTGAATACAGTTATGATTTTGACTTGCTCACAAACAATTCAGAAACTCATATTTCCGTGATTCTCCACGATTCCGCCCGAATGGCTGGTGATAAACTAACTAACGAGCGTTACTCATTTTCTGAAATCATCCAGCACAATGTGAATTATAAACGACTGAACGATAGTTATGTTCTTGCCTCTCAAAAAGAAAATCTTGAATTCCACAAGCAAGATTTCTCAAAAGTCTTTCATAAAGAAAAAATTTCCCTCATTGTTTCCTTGATTATCTTTGCAAGTCTGGTCTTTTTGCTGACAGTCTACCAAGTGTTAGCCTATTTCTTTGAAAAATTGTATATTCTTTCAGTTTTTAAGACCGCCCAGATATTCGATTTTCTGATTCTTTTTGTGGCAGGATTTGCAGGCTGCATTATTCTCTATCAGGATATTTTCTCAAATCAGAGCATGTTCCGAAACAACATACAATTTTTCTTTTTGTTCCCCCTGCACCTGATTGCGGCCTTTGCAATTTTCAGACCAGTTCATAACCGAAAGCTTCGAATCTACTATTGGTCGTGGACAAGTTTCCTTTCGCTTCTCTACATTCTTATTTGCTCAATTATCGAAAGAAGTTTTCCTACAGTTAGCTTTTTATTTACACTGCCGATTTTTTTACGAACCGCCTATTTTTATTTTGCCGTAAAGGACATAAAAAAAGAGCGCACTTTCAAACCGTACGCTCTTTTAGCTAGATTTTTAGATTCAGCTTCTTCCTAGAACTTAGTTCTTAACTTTTGTAAGCTCAATGTCAAATGCGAGGTAAGCGCCACCAGGAATTACGCCCGGAATGCCGTTCTCGCCGTAAGCCTGGCTCGGAGGAAGAACAATCGTCCTCTTTTCGCCCAGTTTCATATCCTGAACCATAATATCAAAGCCTGGAATCATCTGACCACCAGCTGTAGTGAACTCAAGAGGACCTCGGCCTTTTGACTGATCGAAAACCTGACCGTTTACGAAATAGCCCTTGTATTCAACGGCAACAGCCCGCTTTCCGCCGATTTTGCTTCCGCTTCCTTCTTTTGTAGTCTTATAGTAAATTCCGTTTGAATCTTTGCTGAATCCAGGGAATTTCTCTTCGACTTCCTTAATTTTTGCGGCAGCAGCAGCTTTTGCCCTTTCAGCGGCCTTTGCTTTAGCTTCAGAAGCGTGCTTGTCAAAATCAGCCTGAGAAGCAGTGAATTTTTCTGCATCTGCACCCTGTCGAACAATTGTAACTTTTACAATTTTATCACCCTGCTGGACTGCATTTACGACAGCCTGGCTGTCTGCGTTTACAACCTGACCAAAAATCGTATGTTTCTGGTTGAGCCAGTCTGTAGGAACATGAGTGATAAAGAACTGGCTTCCGTTTGTGCCAGGACCGGCATTTGCCATTGCAAGATAGCCCGGTTTGTCAAAGTTGAGGCTAGGGTCAAATTCATCAGCGAATCGATAACCAGGACCGCCACGACCGCTTCCTTCTGGATCACCGCCCTGAATCATAAAGTCAGCGATAACACGGTGGAAAGTAAGACCGTCATAAAAATGCTTGCCCTTGTGAGCGTCGAGAGTTCCTTCTGCAAGACCAACAAAGTTAGTTACAGTGAGCGGAGTCTTTTTATAGAAAAGCTCAAGCACGATCGGGCCTTTGCTCGTCTCCATGATTGCAAAAACGCCATCTTTTCCTTTAATCGCATCCAACGATTTGTCCATAGGTTTACATCCTCCAAAAGAGATTGCAAGCAACGCAAAAATTGCCGCAAACAGATTTTTTTTCATTTTATGCTCCTAGATTTTGCCGAAAAGCAATGCAGAGAATATATCATATTTACAGGGGATTTTCTATACTTTCCCCATCTCCTTGACGAACCACTTATAAATCGAATCAACCCTTGCATTGAAAGAATCTATCATTTTTTCTTCCAGCATTGAGATTCGCGGGTAATAGGCCTGCACCATTAAATAAACCAGGAAATGGTCTCCCTCATCAATGACCACGAGATTTATTTTGACATTGTGGGCTTTTGCTGCCGTGATGAAAGCGAATTTCAGAGGCTCAAAGTTGTCGAAGCAAACACTCACTTCATTTGCCCGCTGCTTGTATGAGAGGGAGTAATAGCATTTTCCGAAAGAATTATCGTCCTGCATACAGTAGAGGGTTTTTCCGTCTGCGCTGCCTTCCGTGTCATCTGGGATGCGCTCTTTGTTTTCCGGAGAATCTACGAGATATGCTTCATGGTAGAGGGTTTCCCATTTTTTGTGACGGTTTGAATAATATTCCGTTCCTTTCATCGTGGAAATTGAGCGGATTACCTTTGAAACATCCTCAATCGAAAGATTTTCAGAATTTGAGTTATTTTCTGCTGTATTTTCCTTACTACCGATAGTTTTTTTATCAAGATAGAAGAGTTTTTCTGTCGTAAGGCGGGGTTTTTCTGAATTATTCCAGTGATTTACAGCCAATTTTGACAGTTCTGTATCTGGAACTAACGAGAGTTTGACTTCATCATCGTTCAGAAAAACATTCTGCAATTCTCCGGCTTCTTTTACCTTTTCCAAAATCTCAGGCGAAACAGACTGAGCAAACAAAGCTGAAAGTGAAAGAGAAAATGCCGTACAAATCGAAATAATTTTCTTCATTCTAAGACCTCTCATCAATCAAAATCAATTTATTCTGTAAATAAAACGAACTGATTTCCCTCTTGTTACAAAAATATACCCCACATGTCTGTGGGGCTAAAGTTGGGAAAATCTAATAAGATTGTCGCACGATGTCATTCCGAACTTATCTCGGAATCTCCTTTAGTAGTTGCCTTTGTAAATAACGCGAACCTGCTTGTAAAGACCTTCGCCTTCGCTCTTTGTCTCAATGTCAGAGAAATCGTTAAGAGTGGTGTGAATCAAGCGGCGCTCAAAAGGATTCATCGGCTCAAGGAGGATTGAAGTTCTCTTTGTGCGGACTTTGTCAGCTGTTGTGTAAGCCAGATGAACAAGATTCTCCTCGCGACGAACACGGTAATTCTCAGTGTCAAGGATTATACGGACATCTTCTCGGCCTAGGTGACCTGCGTACACATTTGCCAAAAGCTGGAGAGCATCAAGGTTCTTTCCTTTGCGACCGATGAGGATTGAAGAGCTTTCTGAGCTGAGCTTAAGTCCGATTTTCTTTTCTTCACGGAAGGCAACTTCTACGCTTGCCTCATAGCCCATCTTTGCGATGACATCTGAAACAAACTGAACAAGTTTCTGTTCAAACTCATCCTGAGGAATTGGGTTACCCATGACACGTTTTGCTGTCTCTGATGGTGAAGAAGACTCGTCATCGTATTTTACACCAGGTGTTGCCTCGTCTGTGTGAACACGGATTTTAACATAGCCAGATTTGAACAAAGTCTTCTTCTGAACTTCGATAATCTCAACATCAAACTGATCGCTTTCAAGACCAAGTTCGATTGTCGCTTTTTCGATTGCGTCTTTTTCTGTTTTTCCTTCAAACTCGTAAGTCATTTTATTTATCTCCTATTTACTAACTATCGTTTGTTTTTATTTGTTGATTTAACCAAAACTGGCTTTTTATTCTTCATCATTTTATTGATGACAAGCTGCTGCCCAAGCTGGAAAATGTTTGAAACTGTCCAGTACAAGAGCAAACCTGCCGGAGCATTGTAGAAGAGGAAGAAGAACATAATCGGCATACCGTACATCATCATCTTCATCTGGCCGGCACTCTGTCCTGCGGCTGCAGTTCCACCGTTCTGAGTAATTTTTCCGAACAAAAGCTGAGAAATCACATAAACAATAGGCAAAATACGAATCTGATTCCAGCCCAAGAAAGGAAGTCCGCGCTCAAAAACAGGGCCGACATGGTCGCCTACCGAAAGGTCATCTATCCATCCCTTAATGAATGAAGCTCCACGGAATTCAAAGTAATTGTTGAACAAATTGTACATAGCGAACAAAATCACAAACTGGAAAAGCAATGGCAAACATCCGCTCATAGGATTATAGCCAATTTCTTTGTACATTTTCGCTGTTTCCATCTGCAATTTCTGAGGATCGCCCTTGTATTTGGCCTGAAGTTCCTGCATCTTCGGCTGGAACTGCTGCATTTTCTGAGTACCTTCCAAGCTCTTCTTTGTAATCGGGAAAAGAGCCATTTTCAAGATAATCGTTACGATAATGATTGAAACGCCCCAGTTGTGAACGATTTTATTGATGTTTTCAAGCAAGAATTTAAGAATGACCTCAAGCCAGTACAAAAATCCTGAAGTCTGCAAACTCTCGTTGAAGTGAACTCCGCTCAATCCCCATTCATTTTTATCTTCTGAAACATAATTTTTAAGTTCAGATTCATTTCGAGGACCAGCGTAGATATAATAACTATCGTTAGTTTCTTTTGAATCAGTTGCTTTTCGAGTCATTTTGACCTGAGCATTGGCAGATTCTCCGACTTCGATTTCTGAGTTGTAAACCACCGTGCTGGACATTGAATTTTTGTTCTCTGGGTAAACGATGAACTCGAAGTATTTTCCAGCCATTGCCGTCCAAACCCAATCACGCTCATAGTTTTTAGTCTGCTTTGTTCCCAGACGAGTTTTCTTAACTTTTTCGCCATTGAAAGAAACCAACTCACGGTATTCGTAGCGGTCAACTTTGGGATTATATTTCGGGCCGACCTGAGGAGCAGTGCGCAATGTGTAAGCAGCTCCGCCTACATCAAGTCCCTTGAAATTCTCATCGCCATCGATTGTGATGTCAAGTTTGAAAGTGTAGTCGTTCGGCTTGAAAGTGTATTTTTTAACAAGTGTAAATTCGCTTGTAGTTCCGTCTGCATTTTTTGAAGTAAATTTTTTGAAGAATCCGATTGAATAATCACCAAGTTTTTTTACATTAAAAATGTCATTAACAATCGGCTTTGTAGCGTCACCAAGAGAAAGACCAAAAGCGCGGTTTTTATCAGAAAGATTTTCGATAAGCTCAACGCCCTTTCCTGTATCCACATCACGGTTTTTAAGGTTGCCCTTGTCGTCTTTTTCGATTAACTCATAGCTGACGATATCGCCGCCACGGTTCGTAAAAGTGACCTGAACTTTATTTGTAGTGATTGTGAAATTTTCTTCGGTAAGATTGATTTCTTCGCCTGATTCAGAAATTGAATTTTCTGTAGCGATAATGCTTGTTTCAGAAGAATCAACTGAGCCTTCTGAATTTTCTGCTTTGCCAGCTTCGTTTTCTACGACAGCTGAATTCTGTTCAGTCTGATTTTCTGCCTGATTCTGTTCCTGAGCTTTTGGAGGAAACAAAAAAGTCTGTGCGGCAAAAAATCCCACAAATACAACGGTAGAAAGGGAAATTGCCCAAACGGTGTTTTTTTCCATTACTTTTTCCTTGAAAGATAATTTATGGCACGGGGTCGTAGCCGCCTGTGTGAAGAGGAGTGCATTTGATTATTCGTTTTGAAGAAAGATATAGGCCTTTAACAGCACCATGTTTTTTTAATGCTTCCAGCGCATAAGCCGAGCATGTTGGGTAAAAACGGCAGCAGGCAGGCTTTAACGGAGAAAGAAACTTTCTATAAAAGCGAATAGGCAGACATAAAATGAAAACAATTATTTTGCTCATTTTTTGACTATACCAGCTTTTTCACACAATGTACGAAATTGAACACACCGCGTGCTGAACGAGTCTTTCTCGGAAGGGGGATATACCAAAAAAAGCATATCATATCCGGTGTTCAGGTGTGCTTTGTAATTACGATAGGTTTCGCGACTGAACCGCTTTGCGCGATTTCGTTCGACTGCATTGCCAAAACCACGGGGAAGGGGAAATCCGATTCGATTGAATCCAAGTTGATTGGGGAGATAGAATAATTTTGCTCCCGCTACGCTTGCCCTTTTCCCGTTTTTGAACAGATTTTTAAAATCAGCAGGACGCTTTATGTGTTCTTCACGACTAAAACTTGCTGATTCCATAAAATCTGCCTCTTTTAATTAGTATTTTTTATGTTCGTCACAAACTGAGAGCTTTTTGCGGCCCTTAGCGCGTCGGCGAGCGAGAACCATGCGTCCACCACGAGTAGCCATGCGTGCACGGAATCCAAATTTTCTGTTTCTTTTAACTTTTGATGGTTGGTATGTTCGTTTCATAGAACATTCTCCTTATTATTGGGGACTTTGCCCTTAATTTTGATAAAATTGAGCAATAAAATTCTTCATTCCCTAAAAAGAATTTTTTGGTAGTGGGAAGTAGTCTAACAAATTTATTCGCTTTCGGTCAATATATCGTTTTTTAATCTGTCTAAAATTCTTCGTAAATTTTCAGGAATTTCTTTATTCGGAGAAGATTTTTCTTTATTTTTAACGGAATCGCTAGAAACCTTCCGATTTTTTTCATCAAATTCCTGAATTACTTTTTCTTCTTTTTGAATTCTTTCTTCTATGTCTGAGCGGATTTTTTCTTCGTTAATTTGGGAATGAAGCTCGGCATTTGTGCCTCGAAGACGGAATGCCAGAGACGAAATTTTTACATCAGGAACGCCCCGTTTTAGCCCTGTGATAATATACTTCTGATAAAGGCGCAAAGTCTGAATCCAGGCGGGGTGATCAGCCTCAACAAGAAGAATTCCGTTTTTCAAATCAATAATCCGGGAATGAGAATAAAGATTTACGCCAAGATTCTCTCCATTCTTTGCGTTCGAACGGATTGACTCCAGAGTAACCCGCCAGGTTCTGAGAAGTTTGTTGTTTTTTTCGACTTCCGCACGCTCGATATTTGTGAATGCGGTCATTATCATTTCCTGCGCGGAAATCAGGTTGTCCTCATACGCCATCAAAAATTCCTCAGCTGATTCTTAAGAATCTGAAGTTTTTCCTTGAGCCGCCGAACTTCATCCAAAGAAGAAAAAATCTTTGAAGCCATGTAAGCGTCAGCAAAAATTCCGTCAAAAAGGAAATCAGCAAAAGTCAAAAAACCGCCAATCGTCATGCGGTAATCTGGAGGAATGCTCACAGAGCCGAGAACCTGCTGCAATCTTTGCAGAAGCATGTTCGCCTCATTCATAAGATTGGCCGCACCGTTGAGTTTATGGTGCTTAATCAGGTCAGTGATTAATCCTCCTCCCAGCATGTCAAGGACACTCCAGTTGCGTGCACTCTTAAGCTTGTCTTCTGCCTCTTCAACGAGAGGAATTAAACGATCAATGAGACTCAAAGCCTCAGAAATTTGTGGATTATTTGTCATTTTTCACCTTATCCTTAGCATAAACGCTCAGCCCAACAAGCACGCAGCCTTCGATATACGGAAGATTTTTCTCGTTGAGATAAGAAAGAAGCTCCTCACTCTCCGCACCAGGCTGAATCACGATGCACTTAAATGACTTTTTACATTCCTTGATGAGAGCCAGACCTTTCACCGGGTTTATGCAAAAGTCGATGATGTCAATATCGCCCGGAATATCATTAAAGCTTGCAAGCTCTTTTCCAACAGAATGAACCGTGTAGCCGTGCTCCAAAAGCCCCTGCTTGATTTTGTAAGCATATTTCTCAGGATTGAGTGT
>DFEB01000042.1:0-20521 GCA_002368605.1 Treponema sp. UBA3813
AACTCATACACATCTCAGATGGTTCGCACAATCAAATACTTCAGCGAGAATTGTTAATTTTTAGATTGATTTGATAAAAAGGCATCACCGTTTTGGTGGTGCTTTTTTGTTTTATGAAGTATTTGATTGTTCTTTTTATTCTACTGGTCGCGTTGTTGCTACGCAAAACGTTCCCGCACAAGGCTGCGCCACTGCTCGCCTTGTGGGTTCGCACTATCAAATACTTCTCGTTAGGAAGCTTTGCTTCCATGAACTGCTAAGCTATTTTAGGATTATCTGATTAAAAAACCCGCTTCGGCGGTTTTTTTTTTATGAGTTTTCATTATCATTTGATTCAACTGTCGCGAAATACGCTGCGCGTTTTCGCTCCGCGCGGTCGCACGCTTGCTACGACCGCGGGTACGACAACGAAAATAGCTACACTTCACAGATGCCCATGCGCGAGAGCGCAAACGTCAATAACTTCCTTAGTGGCAAACGGCGCGTCAGCGACGTATGGTAAGAACAATCAAATACTTCAGCGAGAACTGCTAAGTCTTAGATTGATTAGATTAAAAGCACTGGTCTTCCATGGCTGGTGCTTTTTTTTGTTTCCGAAGTATTTGATTGTTCTTTTTATCCTACAGGTCGCGTTATTGCTACGCAAAAAGCTCCCGCACATTTCTGCGCTACTGCTCGGAATGTGGGTTCGCACTATCAAATACCTTTTGCAAAAAAAAGGCTCTATTGCGCAGTTTTCTTACTTTTTCCTATTTCTTTCTTTAAAATAAGTCTTAATAGTCCAAAATGTGGTATATTTATTATTTTTCAGATATATTAAGATGTGACGAAAATAAAAAAGTTCATTTTTTAAAGGGGGAAAGAATGAAAAAAGTTTTGAAAAAAAGAACAGCCTTCCTCTCTGCGTTGATTTCTCTTCTAGTGTTAGGCTGTTCTGTTTCTGGCTCTGACGGAGATGCTTCTTCGGTTACGGCTCCGGTAAGTAATCCACAGAGCATTGTCACTGGGACAAGTTCTGTCGGCGAAGAGCAGGAGGATGGCTCTTGGTTGATTCTTGATTGGAATGCTTCCGATTATGCATTTACGGAAAGCGACTCCTCTGCTGATGTCTCTGGAACATTTGGCGATGTTGCCGTTCTTTCTGGAAAGTCAAAGAAAAATGCGGGTTATATCCAGCTTTCAAAAAACGGAAGCGAAAGTAAAGGGGTGAAATTCCTTGTCCCGCTGAATACGAGCAAAATCATCGTGACGGCAAAAGTCGGTTCTTCTGACAAAACTTCTGCAAACGCAGTGATTACTTCTTCGGAGGCTGATTGGAAAACATCTTTCTCTGTTTCTTACCGGAAAGAAGATTCTAATGGGGTGTTAAAAAATGCAGAAAAAGATTACGAATTCAATCCTTCATTCACGAAAACTACCGATGATGAAGGAAGTGAACTCAACTCAAAGACAATCATCATTTATAACTCAGATTCTGAGGCTTCTTTAAACATAATTGCGGTCAAAGTTTATGCTCCGACAGAGTGGATTAAGGAGACAACAAAGACTGTTACCTCAAAAAGCACTGACACAGGAGATAAGTATAATGACTCTGATGAAAGTTCTTCTGTGAATCTGGATGATACGAGTGCGGAAACTTCAAATGTAGCTGTTCAAATTACCGAGGCAGAAGGGTGGCTTGAAACTGCCTATATTAAATTTTCTCCGCTATCAAACGCAAAATCATACACTGTTAAGGTTGACGGCGTTAAAATTGATGATGCGCTCATCCGTACTTATCCTGAGTATATTCGGGCTGATGCAATCGGTCTGAGTGCAGGGGAGCATACGATGACCGTTTCTGCAAATCTTGAGGACGGGACTGTGAGTGCAGAGTCAAGCGCAACAATGAAAGTCCTTGCTCATGAAAGAACTGGATTTGCCTTTACTGATTCTATTGTTCCAGGAGCTTACAATAAGGATGGTAGGCTTAAAGATGGTGCAATTATCGTTTATGTTACGAATGATACTTTTGATTCTGTCGTTCTCACGGTGAATAAAAACAATAAGGGCGAGACTATCGAGCTTACAGGTGTTCAGAAAATTGTTGATACGAGCGGATATTGGAAATATGCGGAATTCAACAATAATGCGCCGCTTGTCATTCGAATTCTCGGTAAAATTGACACAAACGGCTTCCCGTCGTCAAGCTGGGGCTCATCGGAAGAAGGTTTGCAGATTAAGGGATCGGGAAAGGTTGATACTGTGCTGACACTCGAAGGTGTTGGCGATGACGCGACATTGTACGGATTCGGCGTTTTATGTCGAAATTCGCGCTATGTGGAGCTTAGGAATTTCGCCGTTATGTGCTGCAAAGATGACAGCATTTCTCTTGATACTGACAACTTGTACACATGGGTTCACAACCTTGATTTGTTTTATGGAAATGCAGGAAGCGATGGCGATCAAGCCAAAGGCGATGGAACAATTGATGTTAAGGGTGACTCAAAATACCAAACTTACAGTTATAACCATTTCTGGGATAACGGAAAATCTTCTCTTTGCGGTATGAAGGACGAGACTGGTCCGAATTACATTTCTTATCATCATAACTGGTTTGACCATTCTGATTCTCGCCATCCTCGTGTCCGTTCAATGAGCGTTCATGTTTATAACAACTACTTTGACGGAAATGCGAAGTATGGAATCGGTGCTGCAATGGACTCAAGCATTTTTGCCGAGGGGAACTTCTTCAGAAATGCTCACGATCCGATGTTGTCTTCAAAACAGGGAACTGATGCAACAGGAGACGGAACATTCTCTGGAGAAAACGGCGGAATCATTAAGGCTTACAACAATAAATTCACTGAATGCAATACGAATGGCGTAAAGTTCCAGTTTATTACTAATGAAGATACAGACGACAATGATTTTGACGCTTACATTGTTTCAAGTCGCGAGCAAACTCTTCCTTCATCCGTAAAAACCGTAAGCGGCGGAAAGTCATACGATAATTTTGATACTAGCGTAAATCTTGGCGTAACTGCGGCAGAAATTGATTCTCCTGATACGGCAAAAGCAAAAACTGTCGCTTATTCCGGCCGTCACAATCCTGATTTTAAATGGACTTTTGATAATACGAAGGCAGACGCAAGTTATGCTATCGACAAGGATTTGAAAGCTGCTGTAGTTGCGTATGAAGGAAAACTTGTTTCCGTGCAGGGAAATATTGCAAGTTCATCTTCAAGCGGGGAGGAGACGCCAGCCGTTACCTTTGAGCCTAAAACCATCATAGTAGAAAATACGGTTGATACACTCGGCCTTGTTGCCGTGAGCGTGAAAAGTGGCTCTGAGTCTGTTGCGACAGCGAGTTGTGACGAGGATTGTATTAAAATAACATCTGTCGCAAAGGGGAGCGCAACGATTACTTGTGCCGACTCTGATGGTAATGCAGCGACGCTTACGGTCACTGTTGCTGCGGACGGTTCTCTTACAAATACGATTAAAAAAGCTGTGGTAATCGATGTGTCCGCATTGACCGCAATTGAAGAGAAGACTTATAACCTTGTTTCTGGAAATCTCTTTGAAAAGCAAGAGGCTGGAATTCTTCAGACAAAATCCGGAATTATGGTGACTTGTAAAATTGACGGAAACGGTGCGAATGTAAAACAGGATTCTTCATCTGGAGCGATTTATTTCCGTACGGAAAAAAGTTATATGCTTTCGTTTGAGACTGGAAGCAATGCTGCTGCTGTTTTTACGGTCTCGAAGAACGGAAGTGAATCTGGAACGGCTCTCGTCAATAAGAGCGGTTCTGTTTCCCTTGAGATTGCGGCAGGAATGTATAAGATTGTTGGAAGTGCAAGCTCTGCCGCAAAGATTTCAAGTCTGACTTTCGTGGAAAACAATTTTATAGGTCAGACCGTAACGATTGCAAACACCGACTCTGAGCTTGGTTTGATCGCGTCAAATGTAACCAACAGTTCTAATGCAATCGCAAGTGCAGAAATCACAGATGAGGGGATTGTCATCACATCTAATGCAGCGGGTTCGGCGACAATCACCTGTACGAATGCCGAAGGCAATGCGGCGACTATTTCCGTAACGGTGAGCGGAAGCGGAAAAATTACGACTGTGGTAAGCAAATACAGCGAAGCAGAAGAAGGCGGAAATGTCGGAAGTAGTTTCTGTTCATTCACAAAAGACGGTGCAAGTGACTCTGCCTTCACTGTTGCAGGAAGTATTGCAACTGACAAAGGCTCATATACTATAGGTTCAATCCCTTACAGCGCATGTGTAAAGCTTGATTCTGGTGGAAGCGTAAGTTTCACGACTGCCAAGAAACTTACACTTACGGTTTATATGAAGGTAAAGAAGACAAGTGAGATTCAGGTTTCGATAGACGGAACAAAATATACATTGATTGGTGGTTCTACAGTTGCTTCTTCATCGAGTGCTACAACAGAGCAGTATTATTACACGACAACCATTGCTGCGGGTTCTCATACCATAGCAAAAGGAAAAGGTGAAACCTATCTCTTTGCTATTGCACTAAGCGAGTAAATCATCATCTGTTTAACCTTCCCCGCCTGCATCTTCTGTGGGCGGGGCTTTTTTTTACATTGACAAAATCTGCTTATTATTTAAAAATTGAAGAATGGAAGAAAATCGTACTGAATCAGAAAATGTCACTGCATTAAATGAAATAGAAACTCCTGCAGAAAGTAATCCCGCCGCTGAAAATGCGCCTGAAAATCAAGCCCCCAAAAAACGGAATCCCTTTGTTCGTTTTTTCTTTTCTATTGTAACGATTATTCTCACGCTGGTCGTGCTTCTTGCCGCTGCGCTTGCTTTTTCGGCTTTTGACCGCCGGTCTTCGCTTGCCTCAATTCCGCGGAATTATTCTATTTATGTACGCACTGATTCTGCCTTTGACACGGTGAATCCTTTTTTTGACTTGCAGGCGGCGGATGTTTTTCTTTCTTCTCCGGAATTTTCTTCTGTTCGTAAGACTTTCATGGATTTTCGCTCATCTCCCTTGCGTGAAAATCCCTTTTTTCAATTTGTGGCTTCCCGGCCGGTGGATTTTGCTCTGTATGGCTCAGGAACAAAAATCGGCGAGGACTCTCATTTTGTCGCGGTCGTTAATCTCGGCATGTTCTCCCTGCTTACCCGCACGGGTGCTTTTATGTATCCCAAGTTGAATCTGACTGTCGAGAATCTTTCTTATGATACGAACGAACAGACTTCTTACTTTGTCTATGAAATTCCCGCAAAACGAGACGAAAAGGGCAGGCTTCTTCAAAACTCACTAAAAATTTACTTCAAGGCGGTCAAAAATCTTGTGATTGCCTCTGATTCCTTTGAGCATTTGCTGACGGCAAGCCTGGTTGCCAATGACACGACATATACCGACGAGCAGAAAAAACTCTTCAAAGGAAACTCAAAAGGAGAACTTAGAATTGTCGCGGATGCCCATTCTCTGATGAACACTTTTACCGAAGGAAACGAAATCCTCTCGTCAATGTCGGCTATTATTTCCTCGGATTCTTTGAGCGTCATCTCTTTTTCAATTTCTGATTCAGATGTTTTCCTAAAATGCCGGCTTCCTGTTTCTTCTGCCGAGGAAGATTCCCGCTCCCTCGCTCCGATTCTCGCGAAAAAATCTACCGCACCGTCTTTCCTCACGCGCCTTTCTGACATCACCCAATATTACACGATTTTAAATGCAGGTACTCTTGAAGAACTCAAAGAAGCTGTTCTTCCCTTTATTCCCAGCGTGAAAAATCCCGAAGAATTCTGGAAAGATTGTGATGACTGGTCAAAAACTCTCCTCAATATGGATTTGAACGAATTCCTTTTCTCTTGGACAGGGAGTGAATTCGCAGTTCTTGGTATCGAAAATCAGAACGACCCGGTTTTTGCCCTTCAGGTCAGGGACGAAAAACAAAGACAGCAGGTCTTTAATAAACTAACTTCTTCTGTTTTGATTAAAGATGATAATTCCCTTATTTTGGGCGGGGTTCGTCTTCCGCGCCTGCAATTTCCTGCTTTTTTGAACTGGATGCTTTCGGTCGTCGGTATTGATTTGCCGACTCCTTATTTTATGGTTCTTGACGGAACGATTTATTTCTCCGAGAGCCCTGAATGTCTTTCAGCTGTCTACACAAACGCTCATTCAGGAAAATCTCTGGTCAAAAGCAAAAATTATCAGGCAATTTCCGAAGGGCAGAAAAACGAAGCCTCCCTTTCCCTTTTTTACAATCTGGAGCGCAGCATTCCTTTCTTCCTGCGCTCAAATGCCTCTTTCTCAAAAGTATTGCAGCTTTACACCATGGGTCGCTTTGATGCCCGCACAGAAAAAAGTGTGCTTGAGCTTTCACTCCATGCTTGTGCCCGAAAGAGCGGCAGTTTATACGCGGTTCCGGGATTCCCCATCTTGCTGGAGGGCCGACTTGACTCTGGAAACCTGCAAGTAGATTCTGGAAAAAGCCCCCAGCATGTCTATTGGGTCGAAAACGCAAACACGATTAAATCCCTCGATGTCTCAAGTATGCAAATTTCCTCAAAGGCCGATTCCGACAGCATAAGCATTGTTGCCAGCGAAAAATCAAAGAACGGTGGTTTCTTGTGGTCAGTGACATCACATGGCATGGTCTCTCTCTTAAACGCCTCTTTGGAGCCAGTGCAGAAATTCCCCATTATGCTCGGTGAGACTGTGACCTGCCGTCCCTGTGCTGTTGGCGAGAATCTCGTAGTCATTTCGGAACGGGGCTCGGTTCTTATCGTAAAGCCGGACGCCTCTCTCATCACGATTGAAATCCCCGGTCTGTCTGCAAAGTCTGAGCCAGTCGCACTTGCTGGCGGAAAGAGTTTCGCACTTTACAGCAAAGGCTTTTTAGGAAAAATCTACTATTTTGAAGGCGACAAATGTCTCAACGCGGACGCTCCCTTTGAGATTCCGGGAATTGCCCTTGGTTCTCCTGCTCTTTTGAAATCTGGCGGAAAAACCTACATCGGCTTTGTGACCCAGGCTGGCGAAATGAATGTCTGGCGCGCTGATTCAAGCGATGGCTCACAAATCGAAGGCTTCCCAAAACGAATCGGCGGAGTTTTTATGACAAATGTCGTTGCGAGCGAAAAATACTTCTATGCTCTTTCAAGCGATGCCCTTTTGTACAGGATTTCCCTTGACGGCTCTATGCTCACTGTTCAAATTCCGAATTCAAGGGCAAAAGAAGGCTATCTTTGTGTGCGCGACAGCGAGCGTAACGGAAAGATAAGCGTTTTTGTCTGCGCGGACGCGAATGTGATTTACGGATTTAACGAAAATCTGGAGCTTCTTTCGGGGTATCCGCTTACTGGCTGGGGAAAACCTGTCTTTGCAGATGTAAACGGAGACAAAATCGGCGAATGTATCGCCCTTACTATCGATAAAAAACTGGTTGCATGGAAAGTTCGGTAATTTATGATGCAGAATGAGGAGTTGGAAATGAAAAATGTGAAATTAAAAGGGGGAAGTCTCCCCCTCGCTTCAAACGCTGGCGCGTTTTACGCTACCCCCTCTGCGGACTTTCCCCCGCAACGCCCCCTCAAGGCTTTTTTCTTTGCAGGGCTTCTTCTCCTGCTTTTCGCATCCTGTGCCTCCATGCAGGATGATGTTTATATTGATGCAGTTTCTTCAAGTGCGGAAATTTCTGCCTTCGAGAGTCGCTTCGCTCTTTTTGACGCTCAGTTTTACGAGGGCACGGAATCTTCCCATGCAAAAGAATGGCAAAAATCTGGCGAAAAATTGATTTCTGACATCGAGACAAATTTAAAGGATCTTTCTCTTAAAAAAGCCATTGTCGCCCGCTTGTATGCCATTGCAGGATGCGCCGCCTTTGATCTAGGAAACAAAGGCCAGTCAAAAAAATATTATGAATCTTCTCTTCAAAGCTTTAAGGGAGACGCGCGCGCTCTGATTCTTGCGAGCAGGCTCGGCCTTGAAAAGGATTTAACCGAAAAAATGAAACTTTTCTCGGATAAATCCCTGCTTAATCTTGAACTTGCCCTTATGAATTATGCGTCCCAGAATTACGCTTCGGCCTTGGCTTCCTTTGACGAGGCTTTTCTTTCCCTTGATTCTTTTTATCGCTCGGCTTACGGCTCTCTCCGTGACACAAGCTGGAATTTAAGAAATCTTTCTGGTGACAAAGATTCTCGCTCTGCCCAGTTGCTTGCGCTTAAAAATCTCACTGTCATGCAGATGCTTTTGCTTGCCAACCAAAGCCCGGATCTTCTCTATAATTACACGGTGGGAAAGCAGGTTTCTGACAAGGAACTTTACAACAAGGTCGCGGGAGGCGGGCTTTTAAATCCTGTCTCTCAGCCCTTGGACGCCGATAATGCTGTTTCTAAAAATACAGTCGTGACCCGTCTTATTGCCGCCCGTTTTTTGTGGAATCTCTATAATCAGCGGAAGAATAGTCCCCAAAATCTCACAAAGTATTCGGATGTGTATAAAGCAAGAAGAATGAGAAGCCCTGTGGGGGATGTAAAACTTGGTTCCCCTGACTTTGACGCAGTGCTGGGCTGCGTCGAGAACGAAATCATGCACCTGGAAGACGGAATTGACTTTGGAGCCGAAAAGGAAGTGAGCGGGGCCGAATTCGATGAAAGCGTAAGAAAAATAAAGTAATTCATCATTACAAATTCTGCATTACAAAATCGCAGAAAGTACAGATGTCGCTTGTTTTCCCTTGGGGGAGTTTTCCTTTTTTTTGAAGAGTTTTAATCAGGCTTGAAAGCCCTTTCTCAAAGCAAATCGAGACCATTTTGTTTTCCCTGGATTTTTGGAGCACAGTGTCGAAAGTATCCGTGATTTTTCCGATTAAGAGTTTTGTGTTCTCGTTGGCAAAGCCGCAGCAGGGAGCGATGTCGCCTGTGGCATGAACGAAGAGAATCTGACCCATGGACTCGCAGAAGTCGTCCTCAAACCATTCCTTGTCTTTAAAAGCCCTTGCATCCGAAGATTGATAGCACTCTGTCTGGATGTAGGCCGGGAGAAAATGCTCTTCGTCTGTGAGTGTGGCTATTCCCCGTCCGGATTTTGAGAGATTTTCTACGTAATCAAGATTCAAACGGTTTGCAAGAAAGCGAAGCATTTGCGGGACATTCGGGGGCGTTACGGGGGTAGGGAGCGACGGCATAGCCGGCAAAACCTGCGAGGTAGGTTTTGAGCGAGTCTCGGAGAGGGCTGTGCCCGAACCGTCCCCCTCATTTTTCACGCTTTGGATTTCCACTGAATCTCCGCCGAAAATTTCCCAAGCACTTTGAATGAATGTGGCGGCCCGCTCTTCGCTCTGGCCGTGGAAAGTGTCGTAGCTGAGACAGATTTTGCCGTCGTAGCCTGAGTCATAGACTTTTTGCAGGCTGGAGCGCAAATCTTCCTCGCTTTTCCACCAGTCGCCGTTAGTCATGATACGGTCGAACATGAAATCATAGTCCACTGACGCTTTAATCACTTGGCAGAGAAAATCTAAGCACAAAAAAGGCTCGCCGCCAGAAAAACCGATTCGCTCAATCTGAGAATTCTCGGACTCGCGGACGCTCTGCAAAAAAGAAAGGGCTTGTTCCGCCTTGAGAGAAGAAGGAGCCCGTTTGATAAAGCAGTGGGGGCAGTGCAAGTTACAAGCCGTAGTGGTGGCAAAAATGATTTCCGTAGGATTGAACATGGAAATATTATAGTAAATTTCTCACAGAGGGCACAGAGACCACAGGGAAAAAATAATGGAAAAACTCTCTGTGAAGTCTTAAGCCTGCGCAAGATAGTTGCCTCGGAGAATCGCTGAAATTACCGTGCAATTTTTTAACGCTCCCTGTCTGTGAGGAATTTCGATTGAATTTGTATTAAAAACGGTGTAAACTAAATTCTGACTTTTATAAAAGGAGTTTTTACAGATGATTAAGACAGTAAAAGATGTTGACCTCAAAGGCAAACGCATTATCATGCGCGTTGATTTCAATGTTCCTATGAAAGACGGTGTCGTTCAGGATGACACTCGAATTATGGCAGCACTTCCTACCATTAAGTATATTCTTGAGCAGAATCCCCGTTCGCTCGTTCTTATGAGCCACTTGGGCGATCCGAAAAAGGATGTTAAAAAGGCTCAGGAAAAGGCAGAAAAAGCCGGAAAAACATGGACTTCTGAAGATGCAGAAAAATTCATCAACGGCAAAAACCGCATGAAGCCGGTCGTTGAGTATTTCGCAAAAAAACTCGGCAAAGATGTCACATTCTTGCCAGATGCTCTCGGCCAGAAGGCTGCAATCGACGCTCTCCCAGAGGGTGCTGTCGCAATGCTTGAGAATGTCCGCTTCCACAAAGAAGAGACTTCAAAAGACGCAGCTGAGCGCGACGTAATGGCAAAAGAGCTTGCTACTTACGGTGACATTTTCGTAAACGACGCATTCGGTACAGCTCACCGCGACCAGGCTTCTACAGCTTCTATCGCAAAATTCATGCCGGTTCCATCTGTTGGCGGCTTCCTTATGGAAAAAGAAGTTAAATACATCCAGCCAATGGTTGAGAACCCACCAAAACCACAGGTTGCTATCATCGGTGGTGCAAAGGTTTCTTCAAAAATTGCTGTTTTGGAGTCTCTCTTGAAAAATGCTTCTGCCCTCGTTATCGGCGGCGGTATGGCTTACACCTTCCTCAAAGCACAGGGACACAAAGTCGGTATCTCTTTGGTTGAGGATGACTTCATCGATACAGCAAAAAAATTGCTCGCTGACGCAGAAGCAAAAGGCGTTAAAATCGTTCTCCCGGTTGACCATGTTGCCGCAGACAAATTCGACGCTAACGCAACTCCAGTGGCAGTTGACGGCGTAGACATTCCTGACAATCTCATGGCTATGGATGTCGGCCCAAAGACAATTGAGCTTTACAAGGAAGTTCTTTCTACAGCCAAGTCTGTTGTATGGAACGGACCGGTGGGCGTATTTGAATTTGATGCCTTCGCAAAGGGAACTGCTACTGTGGCCCAGCTGGTTGCAGACGCTACAGGCCGAGGCGCAATGACTGTCGTTGGTGGCGGTGACTCAGTCGCAGCTGTAAATAAATTCCACCTGGCAGACAAAATGAGCCATGTTTCAACTGGCGGCGGCGCTTCCCTCGAATTCCTCGAAGGCAAAACACTCCCAGGCATTGCAATCTTGGCTACGAAATAATTCAGGAAGTTAAAACAAAAAATCCTGCTCGATTGAGCAGGATTTTTTTATGTATCGTAAGTTACAGCTTACTTGCTTGCGAATTTACAGATTGTCGTGAATTTGTCGACTTTAAGGGAGGCGCCGCCAATTAAGCCGCCGTCAATGTCTGGCTGGGCGAGCAATTCCTCTGCATTAGCATCGTTCATTGAGCCACCGTAGAGGATTTTGATTTCTTCTGCGGCTTTTGGACTGTAAAGGCGGGTGATAACTGAGCGGACAGAAGCGTGAACTGCCTGCGCTTCCTCAGGTGTTGCTGTTTTACCTGTACCGATAGCCCAGACCGGTTCGTAAGCGATTGAAATGTGAGAAAGCTGCTCCTCGCTTACATCTTTGAGACCTTCGCGAATCTGAAGCTCGCAGATTCTCTCTGTGACGCCGACGATTCGGTGAGAAGAAAGTTCTCCGATACAAAGAACTACATCAAGACCTGATTCCAAAGCAAGATGGATTTTTTTGTTGATGAGAGCATCGTTTTCGTAGAATTCGTAGCGCCGTTCTGAGTGACCGAGAATGACCGTTTCGACACCGATGTCTTTGAGCATTTCGCCAGAAACCGCTCCAGTGTGCGCTCCGTTCTTTGTGGCAGCCATGTCTTGAGCACCAAGGATAATATTTGAGCCCTTAATGACCTGATATACTGCGTCAAGGTAAACGAATGGTGGGGCTATCATGTATTTTGCATTCAATCCTTTTACGGATTCTACCAATCCTTTTGCGAGCTCAATGGCACTCGCTTTGTCCATATTCATTTTCCAGTTTCCAGCCACATATTTAGACCGCATGAATTTTCTCCTGATTTGTATTTTTATTACTCTATTATTTTAAGCCTGAATTCAATATATGTCAAAAAGAATGTAATTAATCTGCACTGATATGCCGGTAAATTCCCTATGATTACAAAAAGCACGGGTTTCTGTTATTGACTACAAGCACGGATTTCTATAAAATGTTTTCTACTATTTATAATTGTTTTCATTCTTTGGAGAAAAAAATGGATATTATTAGAGGCGTGCTCATCGTTGCATTTGTAATTCTTTGTGTTCTTCTCGTCTTGCTTATTCTTGTTCAGGATCAGGATAACAGCGGAATGGGCGGTTTGCTTGGTGGCGGAAATTCTGCCGCATTCGGTTCACATTCAGCTTCGGTTCTTACAAAAGCTACTGTCGTGTTCGTCGTCTTGTTCTTTATCGTTACTTTTGCAATCGCAAAAGCTCTTCCGTCTCAGGCTGATTCTACAGACGCTGATTTGCGTGCTGCTGCCGAGGCTGCCGGAAAGGTCGAAGAGACAAGCGCTGAAACTGTATTGCCGCAGGCTTCAGAAGGCAAATGGTGGGATGATTCTTCAAAGACAGAAGAAACTGCTCCTGCAGAAACAAGCGCTCCTGTTACAGAAGCTGCCGCACAGTAATAAAAAGTAATCGAGGGAATTTGTGGTTTTACGAGAAATTTTTCCGAAAGACACGATTGTGCTCAATCTTTCAAGCACAGAAAAAGACGAACTTTTTGAAGAACTTGTCGAAACCATTCATTCCCATCATCCGAAATTCAATAAACAAGAGGCATTGGATTGCCTTAACGAGCGTGAGTCTAAAATGACCACCGGAATCATGCATTCGGTTGCCATTCCTCACGCTCTTATTCCCTCTATGCATGGTGCTGTGGGCGCAATCGGAATCAGTCAGGAAGGAATCGATTATGATTCTCTCGACAAAGCTCCTGTTCATGTTGTTTTCATGATTATCGGCGGCGAAAATGAAACTGAGCATCATATTCAGATTTTAAAACAACTGGCAACAGTCCTCCAAATTCCCGATTTTGTAAAAAATCTTCTTTCCTTAAAATCGTCTTCAGAAATATACAATTTTATTTGCAATTCAGAGGAATCTTTGTTAAACTAGATTCACTGTTTATTTGAGGTGAATCATGTCTGAAAAAGAAGTTAATACAATCAGCCATCTTTTGGAAGTTGAGCAAAAAGCAACGGAATTGACTTCGCAGGCACAACTTGATGCCGACAAAAAAATTGCTCAGGCAAAGGCTCAGGCTGATTCCCAGTTTAAATCAGAATACGAAAAAATCGTCGCTGAGTGCGAGCAGAACTACGCTCAAAGAACGGCTTCCCTGGACGATAAAAATCAGGAAGAAATCTCTTCTTATAAAAAGCGGATTTCAGAGAGTGCGCTTGATGTCAAAGCTTTCAATTCATTCCTTGACTCGGTTCTTGCAAAATAGGTCGCGCTATGGGCAGTTTGGATACTTCGGCAGCTTCTAGTTTTGTCTATGCAAAGGCAAGTGCGCTTCTCTCAAAATCTTTCACCGGCGAACGGGCTGCAAAACTCTTTTCGGTGCAGTCTTTGCGTGAGCTTTACACACTTTTGTTTGATGATGACATTCCTCCTGTTCCGGAAGTGCTGCTCTCAAAGGAAATCGAAACTAAGGCGGCGGAAAATTTCATTTCTCTCTATAAAAATCTTCTTTCTGAATATGACAAGCCTTCGCCAATCCTTTCTGAAATTCTTTCTTTTTACGAATACGAGAATTCCGAAAGCTCAAATCCGGCTTCTGACCGGCAGCGAATAATGGCTTTGTGGAATGCGGTTTCCTCACTCAAAGGAAATGACCGCACATATCTGGCCCGGCTCTACAAAACAGAAATTTCTTTTAAAAATATCCTCTGGGTGCTTCGTCTCAAGGTTTACTATCATTTTTCAAACGAGGAGATTCTGGATCATCTTGTTTACAGCACGAGCCACAAGAATAAGGGTGATGTTCTGGTTCGTGAGGCGGTGGCAATCCTCAATAAAGACATCTCTTCTTACGATGACTGGAAAAGCTGGAAGTACGCGGAATTTTTGAATCCCCATGAAGAAGGCGTCGTCTGGGAAATCGATCCCACATGGATTGAGCGCAGCCTTAAAAATTATCTTGCGAAGTCTTACAAACGATTTTTCCATAAGGACCCTATGAGTGTGACAAGTTTGGTTTCTTGGTTTAGAATAAAGCAGTACGAGCTTGATTGCATTCGTGCGGTGGCAGAAGGGCTGCGACTTGGCGTTGAATCTGAGCATGTGATGAGCGTTGCCGGATATGCGTCAGCGCAAGGCGTTAAGGAGTAGGTTATGGCAAGAACGACACCCATGAACTTAGTTGAGCTGATGGTCATGAAGGATGACATCCGCTCTGTGCTTGAATTTTTAGGAAAAAAAGGCACATTTCAGTTTCAGAACAAAAAAGGCGGTGATTCTGACTCAAAAAATGAAAATCCTGAGCGTGATTTGTTCGTCAAATTGCAGGATGCCCGCTCTTTCCTCAATATAAATGACATTGACTCCGCTGACTTAAAATCGGCTTCTTGTGCCGGCGAAAAAGAAAGGGAACTTGCAGAAAAATTCCTTGCTGATGTGGAAGAACTCAAAAAAAGACAGACACAGGCTGCCGATGAACTTCGCCGGGTCAAAGAGTCAAAAGAAGAGGCCGAGTCTTTCAAAAATCTCAAAGTTCCTTTCTCTGAACTTGATCATCTTTCATTTCTTTCTCTTAAAATCGGTAAAATCGACCCGGCTTCCTTTGATGAGCTTTCAATTGCTGTGGGAAACCGCGCCATTGTCGTTCCTCTTGGCGATGATAAATCAAAAATCATGGCGGCAAGTTCTAAAAAGGCGCGTTTTTCATTAGACACTGAGCTTAAGAAATTCGGTTTCGTTCCCTTTGAGATTCCCGCTGATTTTAAGGGCGTTCCCGATGATGTGCTGAGTGGTCTTGAATCAAAATTAGCAGAAAGTCAAAAGGCAATTGATTATATAGAAGAAGAAAAAAAGAACATGGCAAGCACTCATGAAGACTTGCTCCGCTCATTACTGGCTTCTTTTGCAATTGCTGCTCAAATCGTTGATGTACAGAACAGCCTTGAGTCTACCAGTCTTGTTTACCGAATCACGGGCTGGATTCCAGGCAGTGATTGTCACTCAATGATGAAGGAAATGGACAAACTCACCGAGGGCAGAATTGCAATCCGGGTTTACAATCCTCATGAAGTTCCTTCTGTTTTAAACGGCACGGAGCAGGTACCTGTCCGGCTCAAGCACGGAAAATTGGTTGGTGCCTTTGAGCGCATGATTTTCAGCTACGGCTCGCCGGTTTACGGAGCCATTGATCCTACTCCTTTCGTCGCCCTTTTCTTTACTCTTCTCTTTGGAATCATGTTCGGTGACGCGGGACAGGGCTTTATCTTCCTTTTGGTTGGAATCTTAATGAGCCTCAAAGTGGTCAAAGTCGGCGGTTGGAATAAATTCGCGCCAATTTTCATGGCAATCGGCTGTTCCAGCATGATTATGGGTATTCTCACCGGTGAATTCTTCGGCACGGAGAAGGTTTTGGAGCCGGTGGCTGAGGCAATTACAGGTCTTTTTGGAAATCCCCATGCGCCAATCCTGAAACTTATGCCCGACGGAAGCGCTTCTTCAATCAAAACCATGTTCATGTTCTTCGGCGTTACTGTGGGCGTGGGCTTTATCATCAATTCAATCGGCCTTGTAATCAATATCATCAATAATCTGCTCTTGCATAGGGTGGGAAAGGCTTTGTTTGGAAAGAACGCGCTTTCCGGTGCCCTTTTCTTCTGGTATGTGGTGGTTATGGTCATCAGGATGATTGTCGCAGGTCACGCCATCGACAGCGCGGACATCACGGTCATTGCCGTTACCCTTCTGCTTACGATTTTCTGTGAGCCGATTCACCGGGCCTTGGAACACGAAAAACCGATTTTTGAGAACGGACTTTTTGCTGGAATCATCGAGGCTGTGGTAGAGCTTCTGGAAACTCTTATCAGCTATATGTCCAACTCAATCAGTTTCATCCGTGTGGGTGCCTTTGGTTTGGCTCACGCGGTCTTGGGCTTCATCATCCTCACTCTTTCTGAGATGGCGGGACCGGCTTATCTTTTGGTTATGATTATCGGAAACGGAATTGTCGTCGTCCTTGAGGGCATGATTGTTGCGATTCAGGTTATCCGATTGCAATACTATGAGTTCTTCTCTAAATTCTTCAATGAAACGGGCAGGGAGTTTAAGCCTTTCTCGTTTGATTATAAATAGATGCTGAATCAAGTTCAGCATGACATTATATAAGTGAGGTTTTGTTATGAACAAAAAAATTATGTTGGTCGCAGCCCTTCTTACAGGATTCGCTCTTTTTGGCGCAATCGCTCAGGATGCAAATGAGGCTCAGCCGGTCTCTCAGACGACTCAGGTTGCTCAGAACAATGCTGAGGCCTCTCCTGCAGAAAAAACTGATTCTTCTGCATTCAAGTACATCGCCGCTGGTCTTGCAGTTGGCTTGGCTTGTATCGCAGGCGGTATGGCTGTAGGAAAAATCGGTGCTGCCGCAATGGGTGCAATGAGCGAAAACGCAGAGCTTTCTGGTAAGGCTCTTCCATTCGTAGGTCTTGCTGAAGGTATATGTCTCTGGGGCTTCCTCGTAGCATTGCTTATCATTTTGTAATTCGGTATGGAATATTTCGTCATCGCAGAAAGGGAAATTATTCTCGGATTTAAGCTCGTGGGCGTGGACGGGGCAGTTGCTCTTAACCGCCCTGAGGCTTTGGACGCATTCCACCGTGTCACGGGAAGTGGCGGTGCTGAGAGCGTTCCTGTGGATGAACGACCGAAAATTCTGATTTTGACAGAGGATATTTCTGCCATGATTGAGGATGAAGTTCTCGCATGGCAGAAAAGCAGTCAGTATCCGCTGATTGTCGAGATTCCGGGCATTCACGGTCACCTTGAGGGCAAAAAATCCCTCACAGACGCAATCCGTGAAGCCGTAGGAATTTCTGTATAGAAAATTGAAGCTAAAGTTATTGATTCGGGGGCTGTCCAAAAAAAGGACAGCTTTTTTTTATATCAAAAAAGGAGATTGTCTTTTTTGTTTTTCAATTTTAAAATTATCTGATATAATTTAGATAAACATTAAGCGTCTGTATGAAAAGGAGGCGTAATAAAAGTATGAGACGGAAAGGGTCTATTTTGTGGCAGTTTCTCTTGCCGATTGTTGTGATTTTGGTGTGTCTTACGGCGCTGATTATTGGAAGCGTGATTTATACTTTCACCTCTTCTTATACGGCAAAGATAAATGCAGAAAATTCGGCGACAGCTTCTTATATTGCAGAGGCCGTATCGAATTTTATGGATGGCGCATATAATTTGACTGAGGAGCTTGTTTATAACTCAGATATAATTTCTATGGAGACGGACAAACAGCATTTAGTTCTTGCTTCGGTTGTCGAACGAAATCCGTATATGGAAACGATTTATGCCCAGCAAATGGACGGAGTTCAAACAGGGCGTTCTTCAGGAAACTTGGGAAACAGGCGGGATAGATGGTGGTTCAAGCAACTTTTGGAGACGAAGAAACCTTTCGTTTCAAATTCATATTATTCAATCGCAACGAATATGCCCTGTGCCTCGATTTTCTTTCCGATTAAGAATGGCAGCGAAATCATCGGAAATATCGGCGTGGACTTGAAACTTGATTATTTGCAGTCGCTCGTTGGAAAATACACGGATAACGAAGGGAACAGGTATTCTTTCATCATTGATGGTGCAGGCGTGGTTATGGCCCATCCAAATAATCAATATATAGAGGAGCTATACAATTACAAGTCTCTTACACACACGGTTTCTGTAAAAGACTCGAATGGGAATGTCGTGCGCGAAGGTAATAACATAGTTACGAAGGAAGAGCCTTTTGAGGCAGATTCACGACTTACCGAGGCGATTGAGAGCCTGCTCTCTGGAAAAAACGGAACTGCGCTTGCGAGCATGGACGGTACAGAGGCTTTCCTTGCATGGTCTCCAGTAAAACTTAAAGGCGACTCGGCGAGCTGGGGCGTCATCACGGTTCAGGGCGCAAAATCTGCTTTTTCGATGATGCGCAAGATTGTCAGCATAATGCTTATAATCGCAACGATAGTGCTTGTCGTATCCATTGTCATCGTAATTATACTCACACGGAAAATCACGAAGCCGATTACCGAAGTGTTAAACACTGTACGCACAAATACAAATGAAATTGCGGCTAGAAGTAGCGGGCAAATGAAGAAAATCAACATAAAAAGTCGCAACGAAATTGGTGATGTGGCAGATGGATTCAACATATTTAGTGAAAAACTCTGTGAAACGATGAGTAAAATCCACATGGCGCAGGAAAAAGACCACGAAATAGGAAACCGTCTTTTTGAGGAAACCCAGAGTCTTGCCGTTGCGACAAAAGAAACCGCGGCGACAAGCCAAGACTCGGCGGCGGCGGTAAAGGAAATCGTCGCTACGATGGAAGACACGAACGATCTTTCAGAAAACATCTCGCGAAAAATCAAGGATGTCTCCAGCGTGGCTAACACGACTTCATCAGATGTAGTGGACGGAGTAGCGCAAATCGAGCTGAATGTGAAGCAGCTGCACGAGATTTTTGACGCAAACCAGCAGACGATAGATGGAATCAAGACACTGAGCGAGAAAATCGAGAGCATCTGGGATATCGTAACGCTGATTAACAATGTCGCCGACCAGGCAAAAATCATCGCTTTCAATGCGGAATTAGAGGCTTCCACGGCGGGAGAGGCAGGAAAATCTTTCCGCATCGTGGCGAACGAAATCCGCCGGCTTTCTGACGGAATCATCGACGGAACGCACGAAATCAAGGAAAAAATCAACGAGATTCAGCATTCTTCCGACTCGCTCATTCTCGCTTCGGAGAGCAGCACCGAAAAAATCAACTCTGGTTATGAGAATGCGCGCGGACTTAGCGAAAAATTTGAGAGCATAAAGAAATCGGCGGAAATCACGGCGAAGAGCGCGGACGATATAGCCGACATAATCCAGCAACAGGCGAGTGCGAGCGAACAGATTCTCATTGCAATCAAGGAAATAGCGTCTGGCGTGGAGAATTTCACTGTGGCGACGGACAATATTTCCGGCGCGGCGGAAAATGTTCGAAAAATCAGTGAGGAGTTGAATAATGCAAGCAATGAGTTATAAAAAAAATCTCTTTATTTCTGTTCTTTCGATTATTCTCGTTTTAGCATTTCTTTGTATCGGCTATAACATCATCTCGAATCAGAATGCAAAGCGTAATATATCGCAGATTCTTCGAAAAGAGATTTCTGTTCGTGGCATAACACTGGAAAATGACATTCAGACTGATATTGCTATCGCAAAAAAACTGATAACATCTCCGCTTATCATTAATTTTTTTCAAAATCCGTCAGACACTGTTTTTCGGCCGACAGCCCTTGAAGAATTGAACAGCTATCAGTCCGCTTTTTCTTCAAATAATATATTTTGGCTTTCTGATGTAGACAAGCAATACTATTACAATGGCGAATATGTGTATACACTGGATCCGACAATTCCAGAAAGCGCTTGGTACGGGCAAGCTCTTAACGGAGAAAAAGATCTTTCTTTCAACATGAGTTATGATATCGGAATAAAAAAGATGCAGCTGTGGATTAACGCCATCGTTAAAAACGGCACTGTTCCAGTGGGAATTACGGGAACGGGAATCACGCTGAATACATTTGTCGAAAAGTGCTTTTTGGGCCTCGATGAATCATTTACTTGCTGTTTGTTCAATGAGAATAAGGAAGTTACCGGTGCGATTGACAAGAGCTTGCTGGATACAAGGACTCTTGTAGAGGATGTGTACGGTAAGAACATTCCGTTTGAAAAAATCATGCAAGAGGCGAAAGCCTGTGCCAGGGAGAAGAATTCTGAGGTCTATCTTTTTACGGTGAATGCAAAAGAACGCGGTGCAATCTGTTATCTTCCTAGCTATGACTGGTATTTCCTTGCCACCGCACCTGTATCTGCTGGTAAGGAAAAAGGTATATCGGCACTCTTAATTACTACAATCTTTTTGTGGCTTGTTTTTATCTTTATTATTCTCTTTATCTCAAAAATGCAGACTACAATGAAAAAAGTTCGTCTGGCACATGAAAAAGAAAAGGAGATGATGGAAAAAATCAACAGCGCGCGTGAAAAGGAACTTACATTGCAGAAAAAAGAGCGCGAAATGGGAAACCGTCTTTTTGAGGAAACCCAGAATCTTGCCGTTGCGACAAAAGAAACTGCGGCGACAAGCCAAGACTCGGCGGCGGCGGTAAAGGAAATCGTCGCTACGATGGAAGACACGAACGATCTTTCAGAAAACATCTCGCGAAAAATCAAGGATGTCTCCAGCGTGGCTAACACGACTTCATCAGATGTCGTGGACGGAGTAGCGCAAATCGAGC
>DFEB01000042.1:20710-35408 GCA_002368605.1 Treponema sp. UBA3813
CGGAATTAGAGGCTTCCACGGCGGGCGAGGCTGGAAAATCTTTCCGCATCGTGGCGAACGAAATCCGTCGGCTTTCTGACGGAATCATCGACGGAACGCACGAAATCAAGGAAAAAATCAACGAGATTCAGCATTCTTCCGACTCGCTCATTCTCGCTTCGGAGAGCAGCACCGAAAAAATCAACTCTGGTTATGAAAATGCGCGCTCTCTTAGCGAAAAATTTGAGAGCATAAAGAAATCGGCGGAAATCACGGCGAAGAGCGCGGACGATATAGCCGACATAATCCAGCAACAGGCGAGTGCGAGCGAACAGATTCTCATTGCAATCAAGGAAATAGCGTCTGGCGTGGAGAATTTCACTGTGGCGACGGACAATATTTCTGGCGCGGCGGAAAATGTTCGAAAAATCAGTGAGGAGTTGAATAATGCAGAACAAGAATGAGCCTGAAAAGGTAATTGAACAATCAACGCTTGTTCCCACCGATGAAATCAACTCGCTTTACGAGTCAGCGGATAAAAATATGACTTATCTGATTTTTTCGGTGGGGAAGAAATTCTTTTCGATTCAAACCTTGCTCGTAAAAGAAATCCTGCACTCTGCGAAAATCCATCCGCTTCCCTTTGTGCCAGATTACATTGAGGGCGTGGTGAACTGCCACGGTACTCCTTTTACGGTGGTAAATCCTCTTAAAATATTGGACTCAGAGGAAAAGGAGATAGAGGGGGGGACCGTGCTTCTTTTTAAGCGTGAGGATGACAATTTTGCGATTCACATTTCAAACATAGAAGTTTTTTTTGAGGTGGAAGAGCAGGATATTCTCGATGATGGAATCCGCTACAAGATGAATGTGATTCCGTTTTTCGATGCGAATTCTGTGGAAGAGAGAATGATAAATGATTTAAGGGAGAATGAAGAATGAGCGACAAAATAAAAGAACTTCTAGCGGAACTAAAACAATCACAGGGAATAGCTTCAGGTAAGGATTTTTCAACAAGACTTAGAAATAACGACAAAACTCAAAAATCAGGCGAAAACGATCTTCCTTGTGACAGAAAATTCACGATTCTTTGCATCGGGGCTTCGACTGGCGGACCCTCGGCGGTTCAGGAAGTTTTAAAGGGGTTGGGGGATAATTTTCCGCTTCCAGTTTTGTACACGCAGCATCTTGATGTCGGATCTGACGACAAAATGGCCAAATGGTTCAGTGACACTTGCCCAAACATTCCGATGACACTGGCTCAAGAAGGGGAAGTTGCCGAAGCAGGACATGTCTATCTTGCGCCTGCCGAAAAACATCTTGTAATCGATTATGTTAAGGGCGGAAAGCCGGTTATGCATCTTTCGGACGAAGAGCCAGAACACTTTTTGCGGCCTGCCGTGAACAAACTTTTCCGTTCGGCGGCAAAAAACTACAAAACGGAATGCCTTGCCGTTCTTATGACTGGAATGGGGGCAGACGGTGCTGAAGGCTGTAAAGAAATAGTCGGCGCAGGTGGCTACACAATCTGCGAGGATGAATCGACTTGCAAAGTCTTCGGAATGCCTGCAGCCGCAATCAAAATGAACGCGGCGAGCAAAGTTCTGCCACGCGGTGAAATTGCCGGCGCAATTTTGAAGTTAGTGAAGTAAGCACACGGAGAAGTTTATGGACGAAAAGGAATTTTCTGAAATCATAGCGCTTATAAGTCAGCAGACGGGAATTATTCCGCGAGAAAGCCACAGGGCGGGAATTATGAATTTCATCGAAAAGCGGAAGAAAGAAATTAGCTTGAACGGTTTGCCCTATTCTGCGTATCTGAGACTTAACAAAGGAGAAATGAACATTCTTCTGAATGCGGCGACCGTGAACGAAACCTATTTTTTCAGGGAGGAATCTCAGTTTTCTCTTCTTAAAGATAAAATCTTCCCTGAATTCAGGGCAAAACTTGGCTCAAAGCCCTTGCGAATTTGGAGCGCAGCTTCTTCGAGCGGTGAAGAAATCTATTCACTGTATCTTCTTGCGCAATCACTTTCCATTAAAACGGAATGTGTGGCAAGCGACATAAACACTGCGGTTCTTGAAAAATGTGCGAAAGGTGAGTATACGCCAAATTCCGTAAAAAGCGTAGACGGGGCGAAATTTCAGCATCTTCTCGCAAAATATCAGAAAACGGACAAGTCAGTTGTTTTCCCGGAGGAAATTTGCAATCAAATTGAACGGCGACAGATAAATCTCTCTTTTGTGGCAGAATCTTTTCCTCGTAATGTGAACTTGATTTTCATCCGTAATGTATTCATATATTTTACAGTTGAAATGAGGCGACAGATTTTGAAAAAAATAGTGGACGAGTCTCTGACTGACGGTGGCTATCTTTTCGTTTCGATGAGCGAGCTTCCAGCCCTGGATTCCTCGGTTCTACCGAAAAATCTTGAAAAAGTCTGTGACGGCAAGGTGTTTTATTTTAAGAAAATATGACAGAAAAACGAAAAAAATCATCAGTACAAAACTTCTCCTCTGCTGAAGACAAAGCCCTGACTCTCAATGATTCTGGTGCTGTTATAAAAAATTATCTTGCAGAAACTCGATGGCTTGCAGAGGCACTCAAAGAAAAGCCTGATTTTGCGGATGAAATTCTCCGTGTTTTGAGTATAACGAAAGACAATTCAAAAATCCTTGGATTTACACCGATTTATAAGATTTACAAGGCTGTCGAGGATTTGTACAAGTCAATTGTTGATGAAAAAACTCTCTTCACTGATAATATTTTGGTTCTGCTTGAAAAAGTCTCTAAAAAGATTTTCGAAATGTGCGATTTGATTGAAAAAAACGAGACAGACGAGCTTTTTGAGACAGAAATTCGCTCCTATCTTTTGTATCTTGATAAGGCGATGGCTGGAGAAATATTCAATGCGGAACATCTCGGTACTAAAACTGAGGAAAAGCACATTACTCAGAAAGATTTCTCGCACTCATCAAAAGAGGATTCGCTTGTTCAAATTCACTTGTCAAAAATCGCCCAACTCGTAAATGCCCACGAGGAGATGCTTGCCCGCTCCTACATCATTATGAATCAAGTTGAGCTTTTAAAAAATGCCCTTCGCGACGGCGACATGCGGACTGTCCGGGATTCCTACAAGCAGATTGCAGCGGATTCCCAGAATCTGCAAGGCTCGCTCCTTCTTTCGCACGACCAATTAATGAATCTTATTCAAGATGATGCTTTTTTGGCACAGCATCAGGATTTTCAGGGATTTTTTGTGTTTGCGAACGGTCGGAAATATCTCATTCCATCGGAATTTGTCGTTGATGTCGTTACAGAAAGCCCTTTGAACTATGAGGAGAAACAGAGCCAGAAATTTTTGGTGTATATTCAGGAAAACGAATCGGGAAGTGAGAAAAATCGCGAGGAGATCCCCGTCTATTCTCTTTCTTCAGTTCTCTCTGGGCAGCCTGCAAAGGTAAAATCTGTTTTGGACTCAATCATCATCGTTCAGTTTCAGTCGCAGAAAATTGGAATTATAGTCGATTCAATGCACAAATTTGTCTCTCTGATTCAAAAGCCCATGCCTCCAGCTTTCAAGAATTTTCCAGTACTAAAGGGACTTGCCTTTGACGAAAAATACGATTTGATTCCGATTCTCAATATTCCTGGAATTTTAAAAAGATTCCGTGCAATGCGTCCTTATGATGTCAAGAAATTTGAGTCGGTAATCAAAAAACGCGCGAGCCATGCCCTTATCGTCGAGGATTCTGAAACCACGCGAATGATAGAAAGAATGATTCTTGAGGATAACGGCTTCGTGGTTTCTGAGGCTGCGGACGGAATCGAGGCAATGACAAAAATCAAGGAAATTCACTTTGACTTGATTTTGTGTGACGATGAGATGCCTAGAATGAACGGTGAGATTTTTTTGGACAATGTGCGTCGAATGGAAAAATATGCCTCTGTCCCCGTGATTTCTGTGTCGAACACAAAAATTCCAAAATCAGACGATTTTATCGCCAAGAGTGACTTTAAGCGCGACGAATTGATTCAGAAAATAAAGGAAAAAATGTAAGGCAGGAGAATAAAATGAGTAAAAAAATCTTAATTTTAGAGCCGTCTTTGACAATGCAGTCGATTTTCAGAAAAAGTCTGCGAAAATCAGATATTGAGATAAAATTCAACGCGAATGGAATCCGCTTCCTCGTCATGCTCTATAATTCGCTTCCCGATGCGATTTTAATTAACGCAAGGAATATGAATCCTTTTTGTACGGAACTTTGTCGTCTGGTGAAAAGTATTACCCGTTTTGACTCTGTCCCGATTGGCGTTTATGCGACTAGCGATTTTTTGTTCTCCGATGAATTTAAGGCAGTTTGTGGTGCAGATTCTTTTATCAATTTTGACGGCGAAACAATTCAAGAAGATATTGAGAGTCTTTGCGCAAAAAAAGGCACGACTCTCGCTCTTCCACAGGAAAACGACATAGTGAAAGCCGCCATTACCGAAAAAATCTTCTCAATGATAAAGAATTTGGAGTCGCTTCCGAAAATTATATCTTCATTTTTAAGCCTTCTTGCCGAAACTTGCGAGTTGCCAATTGCCTCGCTTTTTATGAAAACAGACGATGAACCACTCGGATTTTATGTGTGTGCCGATAATTTCACCGACGAGCAGAAAAATGACTTTCTCAAAGTCTGTGCAACGGATTTTGAGGAGCGATTTTCCAATCTGAATAGTACGGATATTGTTCCGCAAAAACTTGACTCCGAAATCCAACTTGATAAATACAATTCCGATGACCTGCCGCTTTCTGCCTACCATCTTTCACCAATTACTGACGAAAACGGCGAGATTTTTGGAACGGTTCACGCGGTTCGGAGCGGGGGCTTTACGACAAAGCAACTAGATTTGTTCGCTTATTCTGTTAAGACTCTGAGTATTCTTTTAAAAATCGCTGTTCTCGTCAAAAAGAAAATTAAATTCGAGAGGAACATCAGAAAAGCCTTCAGCCGTTTCGTGCCAGAACAGATTATTGATGAGCTTGTTGAGGGGGCTGAAAAGGAAGCTAAAGTTGGCGTGGGCGAAAAACGAGATGTGGCGATTCTCTTCAGTGATATTAGGAGTTTTACAAACATCAGTGAGAAGAACAAGCCAGAGACAATCGTTGCTTTCCTAAACCGATATTTTACGATTATGTGTACGATTATCAAAAAGCACGGCGGCACAATCGACAAATTCATTGGTGACGCTATTATGGCTTTGTTTGGTGCTCCTGTGAGCTATGAAGACAATGCGAGACGGGCAGTGGCTGCGGCCTATGAGATGCGCGAGGCTCTTTCTTCTGTTCCCCTTGATGATTTGGTGCTCCCCGACGGAATGAATTTTAACATTGGAATCGGAATTCACTACGGGGATGTAATTGTTGGCTCAATAGGTTCTGACGATAAAACTGATTATTCTGTCATCGGGGACAGCGTAAATCTTGCAAGCAGACTGGAAGGTCTTACTAAAACCTACGGCACCATGGTTTTAGTAAGTGAGGCCGTAAAAGATGATATTAAAGATAATACAGACGGTTTTGTTTTCCGCTATCTTGATGATGTGAAAGTCAAAGGCAAGGCTAACGCTGTGGGAATCTACGCAGTTGATAAAGGTGAAGATGATTTTTCGGCCGATTACCGCGATTCGTATGGAAAAGGTTTTGCCCTTTACAAAAAAGGTGTGTGGAATCTTGCAAAGGAATATTTCGAAAAAGCCCTTGCAGAAGCTCCTGACGACAAGGCGGCAAAACTCATGCTCTCCCGTTGCACCGAATTCAGCGAAAACCCTCCCGAAAACTGGGACGGCGCGATTGCATTTGCTACCAAATGATTTTCTTGTCCAGTCATCAGGCTTTTTCCTTTAATGGACAATTATTTTTACATATAATATAATTATTAAATTAGGAATTCATTATGGAAGAACTTAGATCTACAGAGATTCTTGATAAAGAGATTGAGGCTGATGCCCGCAAAAAGGCCGAGAAGATTCTTGCCCGCGCCGATAAAGAGGCTCAGGCTGTTCTTGCCGATGTTTCTCGCCGGGTTGAAGAGGCTCGCAGTCAGAAAACTACTTTCTATAGCGAAAAATTGGCTCAGTACGAAAAGGCGATTGCTGAAGCCCTGCCACTTGAAAAAGGCAGATACCTCGTTTCTTTTTACAGCGATGCGGTTTCAAAAGCCTTCAATGACTATTTAGAGAATTTGGGCGGGGAAAAACGGCTTGCCCTCATTGAAAAACGACTCAACAATTTACCTCAGACATGTTTTGAGAAAAAAATAAATGCGTCTGTCTTCGGTTTTAAGGCCGCTGATGCAAAAAAAATCCTTGAAAAAGCCCTTGCAAAAAATCTTGCGAAAGTCGAGGAAATTTCCTTTGAGAAGTCTGGCGAAGAAGGGGCTCTGGGAAACTCCTTCCACGAAGGAATAATTCTTTCCAGCGAAGACGGATTTATCAGAGTGCGGCTTACGATTGACCAGATTGTGCGGGAAATCAAAGACAAATACAGCGAAGAACTTGCACTGGCTCTTTTTGGCGGGAGGTTACCTGAATGAGCATCATCAAAGGAAAAATCACACGAATTTCAGGACCAATCGTTTATGCCGAGGGATTGGAAGGCTGCGGTCTTTATGATGTAGTCGATGTGGGCGAAAAGAAAATCATCGGCGAGATTATCCGCCAGAACGAAGGCAAAGCCACGATTCAGGTTTACGAAGACGACACTGGCATGAAAATCGGTGAGGAAGTCGTCTCTAGTGGCCGTCCTCTCTCTTTAAAACTTGGGCCTGGCTTGGTTGGAACGATTTACGACGGAATCCAGCGACCTCTTAAAAATATGTTCGAGCATTCGGGGGCTTTCCTCGTTCCGGGCGAGCGCACTGAGCCAATCGACACCGAAAAAAAATGGAAGATGACTGTGGCTGAGGGCGTAAGCGAAGGTTGTGAAATCTTTGCCGGAAAGGTCTTGGGCTATGTCCAGGAAACCGAGTCTATCTGCCATAAAATCATGGTTCCGCCTACTGTTAAGGGTAAAATCCTCAAATCTTTTAAGGGTGAGGGCGAATACACGGTTGATGATGTAATAGGCATCACTGATTTAGACGAAGAAATCAAACTTTCTCACTATTGGCCGCTCCGAAATCCCCGTCCTTACGCACAGAAACTTGAAGTCAGTCAGCCTCTTGTTACCGGTCAGCGCGTTATCGATGTTTTCTTCCCCCTTTCAAAGGGCGGAACGGCGGCTATTCCTGGCGGCTTTGGTACCGGGAAAACCATGACCCAGCACGCAATCGCAAAATGGTGTGACGCGGACTTAATCGTTTACATTGGTTGTGGTGAGCGCGGTAACGAAATGACCGATGTTCTCACTGAATTCCCCACATTGATTGACCCTCGAACAGGCCGCTCCCTTATGGAACGAACGATTTTGATTGCCAACACCTCAAACATGCCGGTTGCGGCTCGCGAAGTTTCCCTTTATTCGGGAATCACTCTGGCAGAATATTACCGGGACATGGGAATGCATGTGGCTATCATGGCTGATTCTACTTCACGCTGGGCTGAGGCTTTGCGAGAGCTTTCTGGCCGAATGGAAGAAATGCCTGCCGAAGAAGGCTTCCCGGCTTATTTACCGACCCGACTTGCAGAATTCTACGAGCGGGCTGGCCGAGTAAACGCTCTTTGCGGGCAGGAAGGAAGCGTTTCTGTAATCGGTGCGGTTTCTCCTCCGGGCGGCGACTTTTCTGAGCCTGTCACCCAGCACACCAAGCGATTTATCCGCTGTTTCTGGGCTCTTGACCGGGAACTTGCAAACGCCCGACACTATCCTGCTATCGGCTGGATTGAAAGCTATTCTGAATACGCAGAGGAAGTCCGGGAATGGTGGGACAAACTTGACCCGCGCTGGGCAGAAGTCCGCCTTTCAGCTTTGGAACTTTTGAAAGACGAGCAGAGACTGCAGCAGATTGTCCGCTTGATTGGTCCTGACGCCCTCCCAGACGAAAAGCGAATCGTTCTTACTGTGGCCGACATGATTAAAAACGGCTTCTTGCAGCAGAGCGCCTTCGATGCGGTGGATGTCTATTCCATTCCTGAAAAGCAGATTGCAATCCTCATGCTGATTATGACTTTCTATCAGCGCTCACTTGCCGTAATCAAGGCGGGAGCTCCTCTTCCCACAGTCGTTTCCCTTCCGGTCAAAGACGAAATCGTGCGCTTAAAGTCGCAGGTTCCCAATGACCAGCTGGAGCAGATGAAGGAAGTTGAAGGCCGTCTTGACGAGCAGTTCGGAAACTTGGAAAGACAGTACAAGAGGTAAGGAAAATTAGCGTATGAAGGGAATTGAATATATAGGGAGCGACGGCTTTAGCCGGCAAAACTTGCGAGGCAAGTTTTGAGCGAGTCTCGGAAAAATCTATGATTTTTCCGTTGCTTAAATAAGATAGTGGAGCTTACTGTATGAAAGGTGTTGAATATAAAGGCGTTTCCAGCGTTGACGGACCGATTATTGTCGTAAAACGCAGCGAGAATATTTTTTATAATGAAATTGTCGCGGTACGAGACAGAAATGGCGAAAAAAAGACCGGCCGGGTTATCGATTTGAATGATACGACGGCAATCGTGCAGGTTTTCGGCTCTACCACGGGGCTTGACCTTAACGAGACCAGCGTTGAATTCCTTGAGGAGCCCATGGAATTGCGTGTCGGCGAGGGGCTACTTGGGCGAATCTTTAATGGTCTGGGAGAGCCTATTGACGGCCTTCCGCCCATTGTCTCTAGTAAAAAGGTTGATGTAAACGGAATGCCGATTAATCCCTATGCCCGCGTTTATCCGCGAGACTTTATCCAGACGGGAATTTCTTCGATTGACGGCATGAATACGCTGATTCGTGGCCAGAAGTTGCCGATTTTTTCCGGAAACGGTCTTCCCCACAACCGCCTTGCGGCTCAGATTATCCGTCAGGCAAAAATCCGTAATTCAGACGAGAACTTTGTAATGGTTTTTGCTGGTATGGGTATAAAATATGATCAGGCTCAGTTCTTCATTCATTCTTTTGAGGAATCGGGCGTTCTCTCAAAGGTCGTCATGTTCCAGTCACTGGCAGACGCTCCTTCCATCGAGCGAATCATCACACCCCGCTGTGCTCTTACGGCGGCGGAATATCTTGCCTACGAAAAGAATATGCATGTTCTGGTCGTGATGACCGATATGACAAACTACTGCGAGGCTCTGCGGGAAATTTCAACGACCCGCGGCGAGGTTCCCGGCCGAAAGGGATATCCGGGCTACCTCTATTCTGACCTTGCCGAGCTTTACGAGCGGGCAGGAAAAATCAAGGGAAGCACAGGCTCTATCACCCAGATTCCGATTCTCACCATGCCTAACGATGATATTTCCCATCCGATTCCTGATCTTACGGGCTACATCACCGAGGGGCAGATTGTTCTTGACAGGGAACTGAGCCAGAAAGGCGTTTATCCGCCGGTTTCAGGCTTGCCGTCGCTTTCGCGACTTATGAAAGACGGTATCGGCGAGGGCATGACCCGCGACGACCATGCTGCCGTTTCGAGCCAGCTTTTTGCGGCCTACTCAAAGGTAAAGTCTATCCGAAATCTTGCGGCAATCATCGGTGAGGAAGAATTGGGCGAGGTTGACCGAATGTACCTAAAATTCGGCGAGGCTCTTGAAAGTCAGTTCTTCACTCAAGGAGAGTACGAAGACCGCTCAATCGAAGACACTCTGAATCTTGGCTGGAAGCTCTTGACAATCCTGCCCAAGAACGAGCTCTACCGAATCAAACCGGAATTGATTGAGAAATATTATCCTAAGGATAATGTATAATGCAAAATGCACAATGCATAATTGCAACTGGACATCGGTCGCTATCGCTCCCTTGTCCCGCTTTAATAATTATGCATTATGAATTATTAATTACTAATTATGAAATTAAACATTGCACCTACGAAATCTAATCTTCTCGCTATAAAAGAACAGCTTGCCGTGGCTGAGGACGGCTATGACCTCTTGGAGCAGAAGCGGGAAATTCTCGTCATGGAGCTTATGCGCATGGTGGAGAAGGTTAAGCTTTTGGAGCGTGAGCTGGACAAGGCGATTTCCAGCGCATATCCAGCCCTTCGCAACATGCTTATGACCGTGGGTGGTGACCAGACCGAGCGAATCGCAAAATCTGTCCATTATGAGTACGACATAAAAGAAAAATCCGTGGTGGCTGGCGGCATGACTTTCAATTCGGTGGAAGTCCAGCTTCCCAAGCAGCAGCTTTTTTATTCATTCATGGGAACCTACGCTGATTCCGATAAAGTAATGACGGAGTTTTTCAAATTGCTTTCTCTTCTTACAGAGATGGCTTCAATCCGAACGATTGCATGGCGCCTTGCTACCGAGGTCAAAAAGACCCAGAGGCGGGTAAACGCTCTTGATAAGATGATTATCCCCCAGAACCGGGAGACGAAAACTTACATCGAGAGCGTCCTGGAAGAGAGGGAGAGGGAGAACACCTTCGTCTTGAAGAGTTTGAAAAACAGAAAGTCCAGTTAGCGCTAGGGATTGGAGTGCCGCCGAAGGCGTTCGGAAGCAATGGGATTGCCGTGTCAGGCACGGCAATGACAGTGCGGACGAATGAAGCGTTAGCGGAAGCACGGAAAGCCCGACGGCGAAGCCGGAGCGTCCGAAAACGGAGCATAAAATGATAAAACCCCTGATTCAAAAAGTTGTGGTTGCGGTGAACGGCTCGGAGCAGTCGATTCATGCGGCGATGTACGGAATTCTTCTCTCAAAACAGTACAAATGTGAGTTAAAGGCGATTTATGTCGTGGACACTTCAACTCTCAGACAGCTGACTATGAGCAGGATTTTTCTTGAAGAAGAAAGCAGGAATTATGAGAAGAGGCTTTGTGATGACGGAAGCCGGTATCTTTCTTATCTTGAAAAACTTGCCAAAGAAAAAGGCGTGAAAATTGAAACCGAACTTAAGAAAGGCGCAATCTGGTCAGAGCTTATAAAGGCTGCCGAGGATTTCGGAGCTAATTTGATTCTTCTGGGCGGAAAAGAGCATCCGAATGACACGGCTCAGAATTCTATCCGCCATGATAAAATTTCTGCCACAAACGCGGAGATTATCGGAAGTGCCAGCTGTAATGTCCTTGTGGTGCGAGAGCCGAATATCGAGAAGTTATTCAAAATTGCATAATGACGCGGAATTCCCCAAAACTTCATTAGGCAAGCTTCGCGCCGTACTTTTTGATTTGGACGGCGTTGTTACCGATACAGCTCCCCTTCATTACAAGGCATGGAAGACTATGGCAGAAGAAGAGGGCTTGTATCTTGACGAAAACATCAATAAAAAACTGCTGGGACTTTCTCGTGAGGCTTCTCTTGATGTGATCCTTAAGGAAAACTGCGTTGAGTGGCCGGCAGAAAAAAAGGCGGAATGGTGCGCCAAGAAAAACGAAATCTATAAAAAATCCATAGAAAGTCTTTCTGAAAAAGACATCCTCCCTGGTATAAAAAAACTTCTGGAAGACCTGAAGTCTCATGGACTTGTCTCTTCTCTTGCCTCCAGCAGCAAAAATGCGCCTGCGATTTTGGAGCGTCTGGGGCTGAAGGAATATTTTGCTGCAATCGCCGATGCTGCTACTGTGAAAAATGCAAAGCCTGAGCCAGATCTGTTCCTTTCTGCCGCCGAAAAGGTTGGAGTCTTGTGCACGGATTGTGTGGGAATAGAAGATGCTGTCTCTGGGGTTACAGCCCTGAAAAGAGCCGGGATAAAAGCCGTTGGAATAGAGTCTTCCGTTGAACTTCCAGAAGCTGATTTACGCTTGTCTTCAACGGCAGATTTGACTTACGAGAAACTGATTGGACTTTTTTGAAGAAATTGCCCTCGCTTGAAGAGCTGGAGCACTTTCAGTAAAATAGACCATTATGATAGTTATGAAATTCGGCGGCTCTTCTGTCGCCAATGCGGAGCGAATCCGCCATGTTGCTTCTATTATTCAGGCCTATAAAGAAAGCCGCCCTGTCGTTGTTTTGAGCGCAATGGGCGATACTACTGACCATCTTCTTGACGCGGCAGATATGGCCGTAAATGGCACTGTTGATATTGCCAAGGTCGAGCAGCTTCACTTAGACACTGCCAGGGAACTTGAAATCGATGTTCCTGCCATTAAAGAACTCCTTGAAGAGCTTAAATTCTTGCTCACTGGTATTTCCATGCTTCACGAGCTTACGAAACGCACACGGGATTACCTTGTTTCTTTCGGTGAGCGAATGAGCGTGCGCATGATGGCCGCTTATCTTCAAAAACAAGGCACGCCTGCAAAATTCTACGACGCATGGGATATCGGCATGGTTTCCGATTCCAACTACATGAGCGCGGAATTGCTTGATGAGGTCTGGGAAAATATTCCCAAACACTTGAATGACTACAAAAACGGCAAGCAGACAGAAATTCCTATCGTCACGGGCTTTATCGCAAAAGACAAAAACGGAGTTATTACAACTCTCGGCCGCGGTGGCTCGGATTTGAGCGCAACTATGATTGGCGCTGCCATGAGGGCTGACGAAATCCAGACTTGGAAGGATGTTGACGGCATTCTCACCACTGATCCAAGAATCGTAAAAGAAGCCCATACTGTTCCTGAAGTCACTTATGAGGAAGCTCAGGAGCTTGCCATGTTTGGCGCTCAGGTTCTTCATCCGCGAAGCATGATTCCATGTCGCAAAACTGGAACTCCTGTCCGTGTAAAGAACAGCTACAACATTAAAAGCGCAGGTTCTGTCATCGTCGAAAAACATTCCGGGGCAACTCCTCGCGTTACCGCAATCACTAGTGTTAAAAATGTCACTTTGATTGATATTCAGTCCAGCCGAATGCTTGGAGCGGCCGGTTTCCTTGCTCATATTTTCAATCAGTTCCTCAAATGGAACATTTCAATCGATGTAATCGCAACTTCTGAAGTCTCTGTTTCCCTCACGGTGAACACAAAGGCTGACCTTACAGGACTGCTTGAAGATTTGGCCAGAGTTGCAGAAGTCAAAGCTACAAAAGAAAAGGCAATTGTCACCCTTATCTGTGACGCAAGCCATTCAAGCTCAATCCTTGAGGACGCATTTACTGCCCTGCATAAAGAGAATATCAATGTTCAGATGATTTCTCAGGGAGCCAGCAAGGTAAATATTTCCATGCTGGTAGATTCTAATCAGGCTAATGATGTCGTAAGCATCTTGCACAAGGCTTTGTTTTAACAGGAGAAATTATGAAAATCGCACTTGTCGGATACGGAAAAATGGGCCACATGATTGAGGCCTGCGCAAAAGCAATGGGGCATGATGTCGTCGCTACGATTGATGTCTCCGCAAAAGACGCAACGGCTCTCGTTCCTGCCGGAGACGGAAATGCCGTCGCCCAGGCAGTCAAAAAGAGCGGGGCAGAGGGTGTCATTGAATTCAGCCACCCGACGGCTGTTATCGGAAACTTAAAGGCTCTCATTCCCCTTGGTCTTCCTGTGGTTTGCGGAACTACGGGCTGGGCAAAATCAGAGGACGAAATCGAAGGTCTCTGCGCCTCGTCAAAGGGAACTTGTATGCGCTCTTCTAATTTTTCAATCGGCGTGAATATGTTCTATAAAATCGTTGAGGAAGCGGCGAAAATCATGGCTGACTATTCTGAATATGATGTTGCTGTCTGGGAAGCCCACCATAATCAGAAGGCAGATTCTCCCAGCGGAACGGCTCTTGAAGTTGCCCGCCGTGTCATGATTGGAAACAAAACAAAAACAGAGATGGTTTTTGACGCCTTCCACGAAAAGCCAAAGGCCAACCAGCTTCATGTCTCTTCAACCCGCGTGGGCTTTGTGCCTGGAACTCACACTGTCTTCTTTGACTCTCCCGCAGATGAAATCGAACTCACTCACCGTGCCCGAAGCCGTGAGGGATTTGCCCGTGGAAGCGTGACTGCCCTTGAAAAATTGGCCGCAAAACTCAAATCTGGCGAGCTTGCGGCTGGAAAACTCTACGGAATGAAGGATTTATTCTAGTAGTTATTCTTTTTGACTTCGAAGAAGCTCTGGGGGTGATTGCAAACTGGACAAGCTCCCGGAGCCTTTTTGCCAACAACGATGTGACCGCAATTTGCGCACTGCCAGATAACATCGCCGTCTTTTGAGAAGACTTTTTCGCCTGTTACATTGTCCAGCAATTTGCGGTATCGCTCTTCGTGCTCCTTTTCGATTGCACCGACCATTTCAAATAGTTTTGCGATACGTGGAAATCCTTCTTCTTTTGCTGTCTTTGCGAAACCGTCGTACATATCAGTCCATTCGTAGTTTTCGCCGTCAGCGGCATCCTTTAAATTCTGGATTGTTGATGGAACTTCGCCGTCGTGAAGCAATTTGAACCAGATTTTTGCGTGTTCTTTTTCGTTGCGGGCTGTTTCCTCAAAAATGTCGGCAATCTGCTCGAATCCGTCTTTGCGTGCTTTGCTTGCATAGTAAGTGTATTTGTTGCGAGCCTGAGATTCACCAGCGAAAGCTGTCTGCAAGTTCTTTTCGGTCTGCGTTCCCTTAATGTTTTCCATTCTTTAGTACCTCCGGAAAATATATTGTATCCATTCTAATGGAGAATAATTAAAAGTCAACAGAAAATTACATATAAGTCAAATGTCGAGTTTTGAAA
>DFEB01000009.1 GCA_002368605.1 Treponema sp. UBA3813
GTTTACGATTTTTACCATCACTTTCAAAAGCGGAATCCAGATGATTGTCATGGCGACATTAAAAATTGTGTGGGCGTTTGCAATCTGCCTTGAAATTGCGGAAATCTCGATTCCTTTCGGGCTGACAGCTTGAACGAATTTCGCAAAAATCGGAATTATCCAGATGAAAATCAGTGCGCCGGAAATATTGAAAAGGCTGTGGGCGACTGCGCTTCGCTTTGCATTTTTCGACTGTCCGATTGAGGCGAGGATTGCCGTTATTGTCGTTCCGATGTTGTCGCCGAGAAGAATCGGGATTGCACCGGAAAGTCCGATTACGCTTGTCATTCCGTCACCTGTGTTCTGGGAAGCAAAATTTTGAAGGACTGCAATCGTTGCACTGGAACTTTGAACGATTACAGTCATCAGCGTGCCGGTCAGAACTCCGAGAATCGGAATGTCGGAAACTTTTTCCATCATCTGAATGAACAAGGGGCTTTTTGCAAGCGGTTTCATAACGCCGCCCATTGTTTCAATTCCCAAAAACAAAAGGCCAAAAGCAAAAATGCTTATTCCTATATTTTTCCACTTTTGATTTTTTACTATGAATGACAGTAAAAATCCGATGAAAATAAAAACATAGATATAATTTGAAAGCTTGAATGCAATGATTTGAGCCGTAATCGTCGTACCGATGTTTGCACCAAAAATGATTGCGATTGCGACAGGAAGGCTCATCACTCCCGCCGAAACAAATCCGATGACCATTACGGTTGTCGCACTGGAGCTTTGCAAAATTGCGGTTGAAAAGGCCCCGACCAGAACGCCCAGCAGAGGATTTTTTCCGATTAGGGACATGACATTTTTGATTCTAGAACCAGCCGCTTTTTTCAGGCTTTCGCTCATCATGTTCATTCCGAACAGGAACATAGCAAGGCCACCCAAAAGCCCGAAAATAATTTTCACATTTGTATTCATAAACACCTCGTTTGCATCCGAGTGTAGTTTATGAATGTTAGATTATAATGAAAAAAATGTTAAATTTGGGTAAAATTCTGTATTAAAAAAGCGCCTCAAGTAGCGGGCGTCCACATAACACATTCTTTATCCGCCGGGACGGAATCCAGCAGTTCAAGAATTCAGGAAATGCCGCCCTCAACATAAACCTTTCTCCCTGGCTTGCAAAAAATGTGGACGCGTACTACAAGCATGAATTCGGCATTGAAACGCTCAGCTTAAAGGGCTGGCCTGTCGGTCCCAAAGACACGGCTTCTTTCCTTCGAATGGTGGGGGAAAAACTCGGAATCGAAAAGGAGCTTGTTGAAAAAGCCGTGCATGAAGAAGAGCTGTATGTCTACGAATATTTGGACTCTCTTTTCGGAAACTTTGAGCGGCACCGCTTCATTCTGGTGGGTGAAAGCGCAAAGTCACTTGGAATCGCCAGATTTTTGGTCAATGTTCATGGACACATTCCCCTTGCTGTGATTCTGACAGATTCGGTATACGAAAAAGACAAGGAGAAAATCCGCACTGAGATTCAGAATCTTGATTGTTCCCGCAAGGCAGATGTCTATTTTGAGAATGATGTCTATGAAATCGAGCAGATTGCGCTCAAATACGACGGCCGGGCAACTCTTTTTATGGGAAGTTCTTATGAGAAAAAAATCGCCCAGAAACTGAACGCCTTTTTTGCAATCACATCAAATCCCTGTCTGGACAAGGAGATTTTAAACCGCTCCCACATCGGAAGCCGCGGTGCAGTCTCATTGATGGAAGATTTGTACAATCATTTTTAGAGTTAGATTTTGATTCAGATGAATAAGTCAAGAATCCTCGACATGACTGAAGGAGCCATCCTTCCTCAGATTGCAGCTTTTGCCCTTCCTCTCTTTGCCGGAAACATGTTCCAGCAGTTCTACAACACGATGGACTGTTTTGTCGTGGGAAAATTCTTAGGGAAGGACGCACTTGCGGCCATCGGGGCTTCCTCCCAGTTCGTCTTCACCGTAATAGGCTTTTTCGCGGGATTTTCCACTGGAGCTCAGGTCGTGATTTCCCAGGCCTTTGGGGCAAAAGATATCGGCCGCCTGCAGAATGCGATTCACACGGCAATTCTCAGTTCGTTCTTCATCAGCCTGATTATGACGGTGGCGGGAATTGCCCTGTCTCCTTTTGTGCTGCGCCTGATTTCAGTTCCAGAAAGCGTTTTTGAGCCAGCTCTGTCTTACCTCAGGATTTATTTTGCCGGAATCAGCTTCCTAATTCTCTACAACATTGGCTCAGGAATTCTTCGTGCTCTGGGAGACTCACGGCGTCCGCTTTATTTCCTCTTCTTTTCTTCGCTCGTGAACATCGCCCTTGATTTTATTTTTGTTCTGGGCTTCAAATGGGGAATAAAGGGTGCGGCTTGGGCCACGGTGATTTCAGAAGGTCTTTCGATTCTTCCTGTGTTTTTCGTCCTGATGAAAAGCGACGATGTTTTTAAAGTCCAAGTCAGAAGACTCAGAATTGACTTCAAGATTTTGAAGGAAATACTTCGAATCGGGCTTCCCGGAGCAATCGCTTCCTCAATTACGGCCTTTTCCAACACTTTCATCCAGAAGTATGTGAACGCCTTTACTTCTTCCTGTGCGGCGGGCTGGGCTGTCTTCGTTCGGCTGGATCAGCTCATGCAGGGCGTGATGCAGAGCATTGCTTTTGCGGCTATGACTCTTGCGGGGCAAAATTTCGGTGCCGGAAAAATCATGCGTATCAGGCAGGGAATCAAATCAGCCCTTTCCATGAAGCTTGCGCTTGTGGCTTTCTTTGCGATTATTTTTTTCATTTTTGCAGAGCTTCTGACTTCGATTTTTATTGATGATGCAGAATCCATCCGTTACGGGGCGATTTTCATCAGATGCACGGCTCCCTTCTACATCCTCTGCGCCGTGTGCATGTTTTTTGCCCAGGTTCTTCGGGGGCTTGGAATTTCACTGGCTCCAACGGTCATCACCTTCGCGGGCTTCGTGCTCTTGCGGCAGACTTTCCTTTTTGTGTCCACCCGCCTGACTTCCAGCTTTTATGTGGTTTCAATCGCATATCCCGTGGTCTGGATTTTCACTTCCATTGCCATGATATGCTGCTATAGATTTCACTGGAATAATTTAAGGGAGCGAATATGACAAAAATCCGACACGCGAGTCTAAATGACCTTGAAAAACTGAGCGAGGTTGAATCCCTCTGCTTTCCACCAGCTGAGGCTTGCATTCTAAAAAATTTAATAAAGCATCTCCTTTAAAAACAAAAAAAGCACTGAGCCGAGGCGGTATGGTAAGAACTCAGTGCTTTTGGTTGTCTGCGCGATTTTCTTTGTTTTGAATTCTGGAAGAGGCACAAAATTCTTCACAAAAAAGAAAATCGAACTTACCGAACGCAGTTATAAAATAATTTCCGATTCTGTACAAATACTTTTTTCCGATAACCTCAATAAAATTTTCATATACATATTTTTTCCTTATAGCTATTATAGAAAACTTGTATTTCTCAAACCTGTCATTTTTCTGTATAAATTTTTCTACCTTCTTTTTTTGAGGGAAAAATACACGAACAAGGAGAAATAAGTATGATAAATCATGTAAAGAGAGAAAACGGACAAGGTGAGCTTCGCTTCTTGGTAAAATCACTGAAAGAAAAACTCAGTAATTTTATTGAGGCAATGGCAATGGGCCATAATTACAACTATATACATGGGAACCAGTTCATTTACTGTACTCTGATTGTCGTTATGCTTTCTTTTTCATTTATAGGCTGCTCAAAAAAAAC
>DFEB01000017.1 GCA_002368605.1 Treponema sp. UBA3813
TATACACCGCAGGTGCATAGTTTGTTTCAGAAATTATGTCAGCGTTCGCCATGATAAACTCAATTCGACCTCTTTTATTACTCAAGTTGATTTTAATTATACCATGTCTTTTAGCAGAAATCATCGAAAACAGCTCCTCCAGTCCATTCTTTGCCCTGAAGAATAGTAAAATACTTTTGCGAACTGTCTTCATGAAAGCAAGATTTATAAAGTTCATGAACAAAAGTGTTGTTTACCAAAGAAACTGTTGATACATGAAATTTTTTAATTGCATTTAAATCAGCCGCTCTAGACCTTACAATTATTTTATTTTTATGAATAACAGCTTCTTCAACTAAAGACTTTGAATATGCTGTTTTAAAGAACAAGTCACCATGTTTTAAATTCGCAAGATATTCATCTAAGGTGTGTTCATGCTCTCCAGTTGGGCAACTTGGATATTCAGACGGAAGTTTCATTCGATTTCTATCATGTACTGCATTTTCTGTTTTGGTATAAATCAAATGATTATTCTTATTGATTTCTGCAAAAAATCTTCTTTGATAAATCCATTCTCCAATTTTTCCTCGTTTTTCTGTTGGTCGGATTGTATCTTCATTTGCCCAATGAAGAAGATTTTCATAGCAATTTTTACCTTCCTGTTCTGTTACCCTACGCATCCAGGATATATCGGAAGGCAAATCTATTTTGTGCAATATTTCTATGTGATGAAGAACATAGTCAATTGGCTTGCCTGTTAAATACATAATTTTTTTGCATGTAATGGGGTTTAGAATTATATTCTCAAGTTTTGTTACCCAGCGTAGATTTTCAGGTCTGTTATCCTGTTTATTTGTATTTTTATGGTCTACGACATGTTCTTTGGAAGGTGCTTCTCCGTGAAAAGCCGTCGCAACAATTCTATGAATTTGGATTCTGGCAATAAATAAGTATCCATTGCTTTTATCTGGATTTCCAAAAGTCCATTCGTTATCAAGCGGTCGTTTTCTTCCAGAATCTCGCGAATGTCGCATAACAGCACCATTATCACGAACTGAATAAATTTCATCTTTATATCTGCAAGTTTTTTCTTGTGTGTAATCATTTATATTTGTGGTATTAGTCATTATTCTGTCCTCTTCTCCAATCTATTCCCCTCTTTTCCAGTTCCATAAGTCCTGAATACCTTACCGCTATATTCCATTTGTCAGATTTCTCAATAACGGTGTCCGTGATGAAACGCAACAATTTTAGTGATACATCTTGTTTCACTTGTTTTTTTGAGATGTTTTCCGCTGAAAATTGTCCGTAACCTTCCAAAAAAGCCTTGCAGTTCCAGATTGGATTTCCATTTTCGTCATGGTATTCTGTAAACTCATAGCGAACTTCCATGATGACTTTCTTTTGAATCAATTCATGTAGTGTGCTTGCAGGATTTGAGAAATCAAGATTTTGGAAATTTCTTTTTATTTCTTCCTGACATAAAAAGTGATATGCTTTTTTATCCGCATCAAGTTTTGCCTGAAAAGTACCGTCTCCAGTTCCCTTAAAGTTGTATCCGCCAATTGCTACAAAATATTCATGCAGACCTGTTTTTGGATTTTTTGAAGTACAATATTCATGCACTCCTAAGTAACCGTTATTAAAAAAGTTATGAGGTTCTATATCTTTTCCATTTTCGATTTGCCAATACATTGGATGGTATCCAGGCTCTCCAAAGCCAAGTGCATGAGATTTTTCCTTAACGAGAACTGTCAGATAATTGTTTACAGTTTCCATTTGAAGCATGGTCTTGCAGACTTTTTCCAGTTGCGGATAATCCCAATTGCAATCTGCCGCAACAGCCCCGATAATTGCCTCAAACAAATCTTCGTTTACGGAAGCAGACTTTCTGACATCATTTTCCTCATCACTTTTTCCGAGATATAGGAACTCAGAGAAACCAAAATTGTACATACAGCGGGCAAGACTATCTTTGCTGACGAGAATTGATTTTAATTTTGTCAGCTCTCCCTCAGTTTTTTCAGAAATAAGCTCTTTGTTTACGATTTTTGAGAATCGTTCGTAAAGTTGCTTTGTAACAAAGAAGTCGAGAATTTCATCACCGTAAAACTCAAGAACTTCATTATTCTGAACTTTCGGGTGTTCCGATGAATAAGATTTGCGAGTGAAAGCTTGCTCCAAAAGCTGCAAGTTTTTGAATGTGTAGTTGATTCCGCTTTGTACAAAATCAATGTCTGGACGTGTCATAAAATGCTCCTAAAATTAAATTTAGGCACAATAATCCTAACAAACAAAATGAGAAAATTAAAATGTCTGGCTTAGGAAAAAGAATCAGGGAATAGAAAAACTAAGAAAACTCTGATTGCTACGCTCAACTTGCATCAAGACATGACAAGCAAAATAATTTTAGAAATGCTACTTTGGCTCTTTTGTGCCTATAATTTGTATTCTATGGAAATTCTTGGATTTGTCAAGCTACTCATTCTCCATAAAGGAAAGCGCGAAAAGTGTTTTTTCATGCAAGGCTTTAAGAGTTTATATGCCAAAAAGTGTAATTTTCAATAGAAATTTCACACTTTTTGACACATAATTTTCCAAAATTTTTACACCTTTTGGCACCACTTTTCCTTTCCCTAATGCCTGTTCCTCTTGATAATCCTGTTTCCCCCAAGCTGAATCAAGTTCACCACAATCACGAGGACCACAATGGTAAGCCAGGTCACATCCAGCTGATTTCTGTCGTGGCCGTACATAATGGCGTAATTTCCCAGGCCGCCCGCTCCGACGGCACCAGCCATAGCGGTAAGACCAATCAGGCTCACCGTGGTTATCGTCGTTCCCCGCACAATCGGACCAACGCTTTCTTTCAGATACACTCGGAAAATAATATCAAAGGGTGAAAGTCCCATGCTTTCAGCGGCCTCAATCAGTCCGTCGTCAACTTCGGCAAGGGCACTCTCAATCTGACGGCTGAAAAAGGGCACCGTACCGAAAATCAGAGGTACAATCGCACCCCGCACTCCAATGGCCGTTCCCATAATCGCACGGCTCAGAGGCATAACACCGGTCAGCAGAATAATGAAGGGAATCGAGCGGAAAAGGTTAATCAGCTTGTCAAAAATCTGATAGACAGGCCTGTTCTCTAAGATAGCGCCTTTTTTTGTCACGGTAATGATGATTCCAATCAAAAGCCCCAGCACAAAACTAATCGCCCCCGACCAGAGTGTCATGATAAAAGTTTCCAGAAGCCCGTTAAAAAATCTCTCCGGGTGTTTTGCCACATTGGGCAGAATCGTCTCAATAAAATCAGTCATAAAATCCTCCTTGAAGGGGGAAGTCTCCCCCTCGCTCCAACCGCTTCGCGTTTTCCGCTACCCTCTCTGCGGGGTAGGGAGACGGTCGCTTAAAGCGAAAAAACTTGCGAGGCAAGTTTTTAGTCGAGTCTCGGTGAAGGCTGTGCCTGAACCGTACCCCGCAACGCCCCCAAGTATTAGACGCGGATAAACAAAGATAAACGCAGATATATGTGAAAAAAAATCCGCGTTAATCTGCGTCCATCTGCGTCAAAATTACTCCGTTCCTGTCTTCAGTACCTCGACCCCGACATCCATAGCCGCAATATGCTTTAACGCCCTGTCTATCGTGCCTGCCTCTCCGCTCACAATCGCCACCGTTCCGCCGATTGGGGCATCCTGCACGATTTCAATTTCCGCGAAGATGATGTTAATCGTCACCTCATAAAGCCTTGAAATTGCCGAAATCAGCGGCTCGGAAACATTCTTCTTTATATAAGTGAATCGCACCAGCTTTTCGTCCTTTTCCAGGCGAACCACCGGCGAATCTTGGGCAATCAGCTCCTCCACTTTTGAGAGATTTGATGTGGAGCGGATAAAGCGTTTGGTCACTTCATTCTGAGGATTTGCGAAAATCGTAAAGACATCCCCCTGCTCTACGATGCGGCCTTTTTCCATGACCGCAACCTTGTCGCAGATTTCCTTGATTACTTCCATCTGGTGGGTGATGATTACGATTGTAAGTGAAAGCTGGTCTTTGAGCTTTTTCAGCAGTTTAAGGATTGATTTTGTCGTTGTTGGATCAAGCGCGCTCGTTGCCTCGTCACACAAAAGGATGTCCGGCTCGTTGGCAAGAGCGCGGGCAATGGCGACCCGCTGCTTTTGCCCGCCGGAAAGCTGGCTTGGGAAATTCGCCGCCTTTTCGTCAATTTCCACCAGCTTCAAAAGCGAATGGACTTTTTCTGAAATCTCGCTCTTAGTCAGGCCGCTCCGTTTCAGGGGAAAAGCCACATTGTCAAAAACATTGCGGCTTTTCATCAAGTTGAAGTGCTGAAAAATCATTCCGATTTTTTTTCTTTCTTCACGAAGGTCTTTCTGACTCAGAGAAAGAAAATCCTTGCCCTTGACGATGACGCTTCCGGAAGTCGGGCGGCCGAGCAAATTAATCGTCCGCACTAAAGTTGACTTTCCCGCCCCGGAAAAGCCGATGATTCCGAAGATGTCGCCCTTCTCTACCGTCACCGAAGCATTTTCGACGGCATTGAAAGTCTTTCCGTCCTGAACGAAGGTTTTCGTGATGTCTTTTAGTTCAATGATTGTGTTGTCGCTCATAGTCACCCCTTTGGGAGCATTTTATTAAAACCTATTAAATTAGTAGGTTTTAATAAGTGACATTCTATTGATAACAACCTATCTAGTCAATAGGCGAAAAATTTGCAAAAGATTGTAGGGGCAATCCCGACAATGACAACTTTTTTGTTAAAACTCACTGCAAATTAAAAACTCGAAATTAAGGCTAAAAAGATTTTTCCTGCATATTTGCCGATTTCTTCTGCATTTCTGCAATTATTTGCGAATTAAAAATATGCGAATATACTCCTGCACACGGGGAAATACCACGAGGTTGCAAGGAGTATTTATGAAAAAAATGTTAAATGTTATCGCTGTATCTTTTCTTATCGGAAGCGTATTCAGTTCATGTGCATCCGTAGAAAAAGCAGAGCCTAAAAAAGTTGATGCGCCGGTCACAGTTTCATTTCCTTCACAGGATGGACTTCCTGTAACGGCAGATATGTACATGCCGTATGGAAATGATGCGCCTTTAATCCTTTTGTGCCATCGGGCCAACTGGTCACGAGGAGAATATCTTGAAATCGCACCAAAACTTAATCTTCTCGGATTCAACGCAGTCGCAATTGACCAGCGTTCTGGAAAAACAAAGAACAATGTTGATAATGCGACAAAACTTGCTGCCGAAAGTGCCGGAAAGGGAACTACCTATCTTGATGCCGTTCAAGATATTCAGAGTGCAATTGATTTTGCTTCAAAACTTTCAGAAAAGAAAATTATTCTTTGGGGATCATCATATTCTTCAAGCCTCGGTTTTACACTGGTAAAGTCTAATTCAGATAAAATTGCTGCATATCTTGCATTCTCACCGGGAGAATATTTTGCAGACCTTGGAAAAGCTGCTGACTGGATTGCAACTGAAGCAAAAGATGTGAAAGTTCCGGTATTCGTTACTTCCCGTCCGTCAGAAAAGAAAGATGCACAGCCGATTTTTGATGCAATCGCTCAGAGCGACAAGACCTATTTCGTGCCTGAAACAGACAGCAAGCACGGTTCTCAGGCTCTCTACGAAGCAACCGAAGGAAATGCCGCAAGCTGGAAAGCAGCTGAGGCCTTCCTTGCAAGATTCTCAAAATAAAAATAATTCTTTCCCGCAGTGAGGTTCCCTCCTTAACTTACTGCGGGTTTTATGTTTTAATTGAGCCATAGGGAAAGGCGATGGAGTATTCAACGACAGCAATCAATTCATCTAAACTTCGGATTGAGCCGGTGTATGTCACCGCTGAGTTTACAGGCTCGCAAATTGAAGAAAAAATTGGCGACAGGTTCAGAATCATTCTTTTTACGGAAGGGAATTTTTCTTCGGAGATAAACGAACGGATTGTTCAGATAATCTCGCCATCTGTTCTTTGTTTGAGCGAAAAAGACTCCATAAAAATTCCGCCGGAAGTGCAGGACGGAATAAAATGCCGGATTTTTCTTTTTAATCCCCGATTTTTAAATAAAAAACTTGATTTTGAAAACATACGCCAGCGTGGGATGGATGCTGAAAGCGAAGTCATCGAAAACCGGATGATTTTAAAGGCCTTTGTAAACAGCAGTACACTGAACTATGTGCGTTTTATCAATCCTGAAGACAGGCAGCACATCCTTGAACTGATGGACAAGGCTCAGTTTCAGCTCGAAAAACAAGATTCTGGGTGGTGGCCCTGCAAGACACGCTCTTTTCTGACAGAAATTCTTTTTTTCCTGGCACAGTTGTTTGAGCTCAGGCAGGACGAAAACAAAGCCGTGAATGTAACGGCTGTTTCTTCGTTTTTAAAGCCTGTTCTCGATTATCTTGCCCGCTCTTACGATAAAAAAATTACTCTTTCATCGCTGTGCAGTCAGTTCGGAACAAACAGGACTGACTTTAACCGCCGTTTTAAGGAAGAGACGGGGATGACAGTCATTCAGTATCTTATTGATCTTCGACTGACCATTGCACGTTCCCTTCTCAAAGATACTGACCTTCCAGTAGAGCGCATTGCAGAGCAAACCGGATTCGCTGATTCGACTCATCTTGAAAGACTTTTTAAACAGAAATATCAGAAAACCCCTGGTGAAGTCCGGGCAGAATAGTCGTATCTGATAATGTGTGTGGGGTACGGGGGCGCAGCCCCTGTAGAGAAATCCCTATACCGCTTTTTCCAGTTTTTTTGACTTGAACATGCCGGAATACAGTTCTTCCACCAGGCGAAGACCTCCATTATAGCCGGCAAAACTCTTTCCGAGTATGACATCCCTGGAAAGCGGCATGGAAAACAATACGCTGTAATTTTCACTTCGGTCAGCAACAATTTCTTCCCATGTGCTTCCGAAAATTACGCATTTTCTTGAACTGTCGATTGAATCATAAAGCTGTCTGGTGATTTTTCCGCCGTCATCCTCAAAGACCAGCAAGTCTTTTGTCGCAGGAACAATTCGAGCGGCATTCTCTGCAATATTTTTTCTGGCCGCGTCAGACTGTGGGGCATCAGTAATGAATGTCTTCCTGTGGGTAAAGCCAAGCTCATTTACAAGAAAATCAATCACGCCAAATGCATATTCGCAGTCCCCGACCGTATACAAATCAAACGGAAGCTTTCCGTGGGAATAAGTTATGAAATCAGCAAGCCCCCCGAAATAATTGTAAAAGCGTTTCTCTTCCTTTTTTATGAATGCCTCAACGATTTCTGAATCCAGTCTTGCAAATTTTCCAACCTCCCGAAGGAATTTCCCGGTCGCTGCTCCGCCAACTGGAAGAATCGGATAATGCAGATAAGGAGTTCCGTATTTTTCCTTGAGAAGCTCAACGGTCTCTTTTCCGACCCAGGGAGAAAGGAGCAGATTGAATTCTGCGTTCGGAATATTTTTCCATTCTGAGATTCCGGCTGATTCATTTCCGAACAGAATCTGAACTTCAAGCCCGATTCCAGTCAGAATCCGCTTGATTTCTTCAAGGTCACCGCGCCAGAAAGGATCCTGATTCGGGACGACAGAAAACACATTCACCAGGCCTTTCTTTACGTTTGGCCTGACCTGACCGACAAACTGATTGATGATTGATTTTAAAACCAGATCATGTCCAAAATAATTGTTTCCCTTAAATCCTGATGTTTCCGCGGCGATGACAGGGTATCCCTCATCCCGGAATTCAGATGCGATTGAATCAATGTCATCTCCGATAATTCCCGTTGTGCATCCGGAAAGAATGACAAACAAATCACCGTCCAGAATTTTCAGCGCGCTTTCGACTGTTTCATGCAGTTTCTTTTCTCCGCCAAAAACGACTTCAGTTTCCGTTGTATTCGTTGAAGTAATATGACCGCCGCCATTGTATGTTTCTCCCTGATTTCCACACTCATCGGACATAAAGCGAAACAGGCGGGAAGCACAGCCTGGACCGGCATGAACAATGGGAAAAGCCCTGGGAATGGCAAGAACAGTCTGTTGAGCACCAAGTGCACAGGTAAATCGGGGTTGTTCAATAATTGAATTCATATATTCACTTCCTTTATTTATCAAAATAATATGGGTTATTGTGTTCAAGCCACCATTTGCTGTACGGCAGAACAGTATGCTCTCCAATCGTCTTGTAAAAATTCTTAGTCTCAATGACGCTCAGAATTTCTTTGGCAAAATTCAGGAAACCATCGTATCCCATGATTGCATTTGGATCTGTAATTCTGAATGAAGGGATTCCAAGCCTTGTTCCAATGACTCCGGCGTTGAAGTGCCGTGAAATCAGAATGTCAATGTCGTATTTTTTCAGGATTTTTATCATCAGGTAAGGCTGCTTGTTACAGACAGTAAAATTCGTAACGTCACCTATTTCATCAATCATCCGCTGAAGGGAATTAAGTTCCTCAGCCGCTGAATCACGAACCTGGTCATGATGAAGAGAGGCAATTCCGCAGATTTCAAGGCCGAGTTCTTTTGCCATGACACCGAAAATATGCGAGAATGAATCGCCTGCAAAAATATAGGCCTTTTTCCCTGAAAGCTTTGACTTTATTGCATCCAATTCCTTTTGAATCCGCTTATGCTCCGAGGCAATGACCTCTTCACCCAAATCCACGCGGTTTGAAATTTTTGCAAGTGCCCGGACCCATTCATCCGTCCATGCCAGGCCGTAGGGAGAATTCGATTTCAGCTGAGGCACACCGAATTTTTCCTCAAGTGCCTCACCAATATATGAGCCGAGGGTTTCACAAATCTGCGTCGTGCACAGGGCCTCGGATATATGGGAAAGCTGCTCAACAGTTGAGTGCGGCAAAAAGAGATTTCCATGAAGATGAAGTTTTTCCAACAATGGATTGAATGTATCTACGCCGTTAAAATTAAGTACATTGACCATATTTTCATCTTTTTTGGCACAGGGCTTTACGATTTTCCGCAGGATTCCATGAAAGGCCGCGTCAAATCCAGAAGACCATGTTTTTGACTTGAATCCCTCGCAATAGATGGGAATTATCGGGATTCCAAGTTCATCTTCCTTTTCATCAGCGACACTTTCAATATCATCACCGACGATTCCTGCCGCACATGATGACTGAATGAAAATTGCCGTCGGAGAAAAGCGTCGGCTGGCCTCATCAATTGCAGTACGCAGCTTTTCAAGTCCGCCGTAAACGGTATCTTTTACGGAAATGTTTGAGCAGAGGACATGGACATCTGCAGGCTTCAGATTCCTGTTCTTTGCAAATGAAGCCGTGCTTGACTGAATCACCTCCGGAGAGCAGCATCCGATTGGAGCATGAACGATGACAGCAGCCCCACGAATCGCATAAAGCTGACTTTCACACACACGCTGCGAACAGTCGCTGCACTGGCTGAACGCACGCCCCAAGTCCTTGACTTTCCGCTCATTTGACTGTTCAACGAGCTGTTGTGCCGAGCCATGGAATGTAATGACTGTCCCAAGCCTGTGATCCCGGTTCTGCACTTCTGGATTATTGATGTTTACACTCATTTAGTACCTCCCCGCTTATTTTTATATTTCCCGCGGATAATTTTTATAAAAATCAGGATATTTATCATTGTGCCTTACAAAATATGCCCACATGTCCTTATAAAAGCTGTCCTCCGGATTTTCCCCGATGACCGACTGCAGCGCATCGGCGTAAATCGAAATGTCGAAAAACTCCACAAGCGGGCGTGGATTCTCGCTTACATATCCCAAATCCTTGTAGATGCCGTACTGCGCAAGGACTCCGTTATAATCAGGATCCGGATGAAAGGAAATATGCGCCGTAATCTCGTCATTGTAGATGTGGTCGTAGGCCCAGTTTTCATCCTGCTTCGTGATTTTTTGAACGACTCGAAGGGCTTCATCATGGTTCTGGACATACACTTTCCATGCGACAATCAATGATTTTGTCCAGGAAACAAACAAATTTCTGTCTGAACGAAGTTTTTGTCCATTTGCAGTCTGGCGGCAGCATGCGTAATCCGGGAAAAGATCAACAAGTTCTGCAATTTGAACAAGGCCGAGCGACAATGCAGTTTCACGTTCCGCATAGTACACGGGTGCAATGTCAACATCACCTTTGGCACAGGCCGCAAGCGCCGCGTTATCGCTGTCATAATATTTGAGCGTATAATCTTTCTCCGTATATCCGAATTTTTCTTTCAAGGCCGCAGGAAGGACAAACTGATTCGTTACCTGAGGTCGGACGCCTATCGAATGTCCCCTGTAATTCCTAGGGTCGGAAAGTTCCCCTGCTACTTTTTTGTTTGCAAAAATAATGTGGCCGCCGCTCATGGTTCCGGCGAAGATGAAGATGTCCGCGCCATTTGCTGCATTAAGGACAGAAGGAGGAAGTCCATTCAGCCGACCGTCAGCTTTTCCCGTCAGAAGTGGCTCAATCGTATCTGAAAACTCGATTTGAGGATGCACGCCGTATTTATCAGCGATTTTATTTTCAGCGGCTATATGGGTAATCGGAGAATAATTTGATGTTATCGCATCAATAAACTTAAGCGCCGGAATATCAGCATCTTTTTTTTTGCTGCAAGAGACGAAAAGACAAGACGAAAGGAAAAGCGATGTAATCTCAATTCCCAACAAAAATTTTATTACCTTCAATTTTTTTTTCATAGGCTGATTTCTCCTTGTGTATTAAATGATGCTCTTTTTATACCGAAAAAGAAAAACTTTGAGAAATACAACTTTTCTATGGAGGTTATCAAAAAAAAATATATATAAATAAATTTGATTGAATCTATAGCTAAAGATTATAGGACCTCTGAAAACTGCAATTTTTATGGATAAACATTCTCAGGGCAAAAAAAACTGGACCGCAAATACGCGAATCCGTAGATTCGCAAATTCTCAGTCCAGTGTTAAGCTTGTAAAAAGTTTTAACTTTTGTTATGACTCTCTTGAAAACAACGGTGTACTTAAATATCTCAATCCTGTGTCAGGGAAGATGACGACAATTGTCTTTCCCTTGTTCTCCGGCCGCCTGGCAATTTCTGTCGCTGCATGAAGGGCAGCTCCACTTGAAATTCCAATCAGGACGCCTTCAGTTTTTGCAAGAAGCCGTGCCGCATCGTAAGAATCCTGAAGTTCAATCGTAAGCCGCTCGTCAATCACGGAATAATCAAGATTTCCAGGAAGCTGAGTTTTCGGAAGGCCTTCAATCGGATGGATTCCAGTGATTCCTGTCTCCTCGATTTTTGGCTGAATGGCAACAATGTGAACATTTTTATTTTTTTCCTTCAAATATCGTCCGGTTCCGCTGATTGTGCCGCCAGTACCCGCACCAGAAACAAAAATGTCAACTTTTCCATCCGTGTCCCGCCAGATTTCAGGACCTGTCGTTTTATAATGGGAACCAGGATTTGCCTTGTTTGAAGTCTGATTCACAAAGAATACATTCGGTTCCTTGTCCAGTTTCTTTTTAAGCTCGTCCTGAGCTGCGAAGAAGTCGTTGTTTGTCGCCTTTAAAGTTTCTGTAAGTTCTGGAACAGTACTCTGGAAAATCACGTCACCGCCATAGGCTTCGATTGTCTGAGTGCGTTCAACACTTACGCCGTCTGTCATGTAAATGCGTGATTTATAGCCTTTTGCAGCTGCAAGCGCCGCAATTCCAATTCCAGTGTTTCCCGTGGTCATTTCCACAAGAATGGAGTTTTCATTCAGTTTTCCAGATTCTTCCGCCGCTTCAATCATGCCCAGTGCGATTCTGTCTTTTACGCTGCCTGCAGGATTGTAATATTCCAGCTTTGCAAGAATATGTGCCTCAAGCCCCAGTTTTTTCTCGTAATTGTCGAGTTCCAGAAGCGGTGTGTTTCCCACCAGCTCTACGATTGAGTGATAAATTTTTCCCATTTTATTTGCCTCTTCTTTTTAATTTTTTTTACAATGTCGCAGGATATT
>DFEB01000073.1 GCA_002368605.1 Treponema sp. UBA3813
TTATCAACACCCAGGCTTTTAATACATCTTTGAATAAAGATAAGAATGTTGAAGGTCGTAAAGGAAACGAGGCTGCCCGCATTATTTACACAAAGCGTGATGAGTTTGCAAGCCGCCGACCTATTGATGTTATTGCAGCCAACAGACCAATTTTGATTCTTGATGAACCTCAGCGAATGGGAGATGAAAAATCTGCTACACAGAAAGCTTTAACTCAGTTTAAGCCTTTGTTTGTAATTAACTATTCTGCTACTCATAAGATACAGCACAATCTTGTTTACCGTCTGGATGCTTTGGATGCATATAATCAAAAGCTTGTAAAAAAGATTGAAGTAAAAGGCTTTAAGCTTGAAAATATTGCCGGAACAAATACTTATATCTACGCAGATTCTATTATTCTTTCAAAAAACGCTGCTCCTATGGTGAAGCTTGAAATTGAAGTAAAACAAGGAAACGGAATTAAACGACAATATGTAAAACTTAATCAGGGGGATAAACTAGACGAAGCAAGTAAAGGACTACCTGAATATAAAGGCCTTTACATTGCTGAAATCTTACCACAGGAAAACCTAATTCGTTTTAATAAGGCTGTAAGCGACAATACAGATCCTACTGTTCTAAAAGTAGGTGAGATGACTGGAAATGTTGCTGAAAAAGATATTCGACGTGTTCAGATTCGAGAAACTATCCGCAGTCATTTTAAGAAAGAAAAAGAGTTTTATGACGCAGGACTTAGGATTAAAGTTCTTTCCCTTTTCTTTATTGATGAAGTTGCAAAATATCGAGCCTATGATGAAGACGGAAACGAGACTCTTGGTGAATACGGCAAAATGTTTGAAGAGGAATATAAAACTGTTTTGAATGACTTTGTGGATATTAATCCTAATAGTTATTATCAGAAAGTTTTGCTTCCAAGTTCAAATGATATTGGTCCTTGTCATGAAGGATATTTTAGCCGTGATAAAAAAGGAAAGCTTACAGATTCAACTGGTGACAGTGATGAAGATATAACAACATACGATTTAATTCTGAAGCGAAAAGATTTGCTTTTGGATTTTGATATGCCGATTCGATTTATCTTCTCTCACTCTGCTTTGCGCGAAGGTTGGGATAATCCGAATGTATTCCAGATTTGTACACTTAAACATTCTGATAACAATATAAGCCGCCGCCAGGAAGTTGGACGTGGTATGCGTCTTTGTGTAAATGAAGATGGGGCTCGACAGGATAAAGAAGTTCTGGCAGATGCTATTCATGATGTAAACACACTGACTGTAATTGCAAGTGAAAGCTACCGTGACTTTGTTGATGGACTTCAGAAAGATATTACAGCTGAGCTTAGTGATTCTAGACCAAAGATTGCTAATACAAATTACTTTGAAGGAAAAACTATCACAGTTTGTGGACAGACATTTGAAATTGATTCAAAACAGGCAAATATCATTCATAACTATCTGGTTAGAAATAATTACATAGATGATGAAGATAAGCCTACAGACATTTATAAGACTGCAGTTGAAGAACAATCTATCCAAAACCTTCCTGCTACACTTCATCAGACATTGCCGGAAGAATTATTCCAGAATGCAAATGCAACGACAGAGATTTTTGATCAGGTTCAGAAGTTGATACAGGCTGTTTATAATCCTTCTGTTCTTACTGGCATGATTGAAAACGGTCAGAAACCTCAGTGGGAAAACGGAAATCCTCTTAATAAAAACTTTGAAAAGGATATATTCCAGGAACTCTGGAAGAAGATTAATCATAAGTACACTTACAGCTGCCACTTTAATAGCGAAGAATTGATTACAAATGCAGTTCAGGCTATTAAGAGCGATTTAAAAGTTGTACCTATGCGCTACACTCTGGAAATTGGTAAGCAGAAGGATAAAATTGATGAAAGTCAGATCCGTTCTGGAACTGCTTTTGGAAATGCTGATTCTGAAACTAAATCTTTGAGCCGTGCTGTTGCCAGCTCTGTAAAGTATGACCTTGTTGGTGATATTGCTAAGGGCTGTAAGCTGACCCGCAAAACTGTTGCAACAATTTTGAGTAAACTAACTATAAAAGAAATGGAACAGTTTGGATTTAATCCTGAGAAGTTTATTCGTGATGTAATCAATATCATCAACGCTCAGAAATCTACCAAGATTGTTGAGCATATTGAATACCATGAGCTTGAAGATACTTATGATTCAAGTATTTTTACTTCTCCAAAACTGCCGGATAAGGAACCTTTCATTGCAAAAAAATGTATTCAGGATTTGGTATTTACTGACAGTACAGTTGAATGGAAGTTTGCTGAGGATTTGGATGGAGCATCGGAAGTTGTTGTTTATGCACGTTTGCCTCGTTCATTCCAGATACCAACTCCTGTAGGAAATTACGCACCTGACTGGGCTATTGCTTTTGATAAGGATAAAGTAAAACATGTTTTCTTTATTGCTGAAACTAAGGGAACTATGGAAGATATGCAGCTTAATAAGATTGAATCTAACAAGATTGAATGTGCTAAGAAGCTGTTTAATGTAGTTTCTACAAGCGGCGTAAAGTATGACCATGTTGACAGCTTTGAGCAATTGAAGAATGTCATTGGGTTGAAGGGGTAAATTAGCAGAGTTATATCAGATTTTAAAGAGGCTACTAAATGACCTTACAAGAAGAAATCCAGAATGGTGAAAGCCGTACCTTGAAATTGGTGATATGCTCCGAGTGAACTTTTATCGCCCTTCGTATAAGAAAAACGGCGATAAAACTGGTGATAAATCCGAAAAATCGGCGATAAATCAAAAAATCGGCAATAAACTACAAAGACAAAATTCTGGAATATCTTTCTAAACATTCCGAAGCCCGCTCACAGGATATTGCTTTGTTTATCGGCTTGAAACAATCACGCACAAAAGACTATCTTTCTGAACTCGTTGAAGATGGCAAGATTGTTGCCAATGGTGCTAATAAGAACAGGACATATTCGCTAAAGTGAGTAAAGCAAGAACATGAAAAACAATAATTTACCCCATTTGAAATCGACTTTGACTCATATATACTCCATTGCAAACCGGAAAAACAGGAAAACGGAAAGCTCTGGCAGACTGCTATCGGCTTGCAGCAGGTGGATGGTCTTACTCCATCTAAATATCTTTACGAGACAGCCAGGCGGAATATTGATGGCGAAATCACTATTGAAGAAGCCAAGCAGCTCATTGACTCCTATTACGAAACTCGACAGGGAAGAACAGAAGATGAAGACGATACCGAAGAAGCAGATATGGTTTCAGTCAGTATCCGTGAAATCTTAGCGATAAAAGAAAAAAAGTTCGGCGATAACCAAAAAGCTTCGGTGCAAAATGTAGAAATTTTCGGTGTAAATAAAAAAACATCGGTGCAAATTATTGAAAAATAAAACTCTCTTGATTTCACTTGCCCTCAGCATCTCACTTCACCGTGATTTCAATCTCCGTGCTTTCCTCTCCGCATTGCACGGAGATTTTTTGTTTTCCGCGTTTAAGCGGCACTTGTGCGATGAAAGGCCGTCTGCTTTCGCAAAAAAATTTCCCGTCTACAAAAAATCTTGCGATGTCTGCGCTTCCGCCGCTTGCTTCCACAATGAGCTTTTGCTGATCCTTGCGGATTGACTGGTCGTAATAGAAGGTGCTGCCGTTTCGGGGCGAGATGATTTTAAGGGGGCTTCCTTTGTCGTCCACAATTCCTGAGCGATTTTTCAGGCGGAACCAGGTCGCGTATTCTGCGGGATAGACCGTACCTTTCTCGGTGTGCCAGCTGCATTTTTCTTTTTGGCTTGCGCTTCCTTCATTTGCGACATATTCGCTTACCGTGTCGGGGCAGAAGGATGAGGCTTTCATGCCGGAGAGGGCACAGACCCGCTCTTTTTTGAACTGGGCGGGCTTTTGAAAGCCTTTTCCGCTTATTCCCTGTAAGTCTACCAGCAAATCACGGGCGATTTTTGCAGGGATAGAGCTGCCTGTCTTTCCAACGACGGTTTCGCCGGAAAAATTTCCCATCCAGACTCCCACGGTGTAGTGGGGAGTCGCCGCCAAAGCCGTGATATTCTGGTACTGGTTGGCCGTTCCTGTCTTGAACATGGCTGGAAATGGCGTGTTGAAAGTCTGGCTGTAGCCGAATCCCAGGGCGCGGGCTTCCTTGTCAGAGAGAATGTCCGAGATTAGGCGGGCTGTGTTCATGTCAAAGATGCGTTTGGGAGAGGTGGAAAGGCGTTCGGCATGGCTGGATTTTCTCCTGTCGCAAAATCTCTCTTCTTCAATTCCGTAAAGGGGCAAGAATAATCCGTCACGGACGAAAACCGAAAATGCCTGAGTCATTTCAAAAATCGACACATCGGCCCCACCCAAAGCCAAAGAAAGGCCTGCGTCCGCTTTTTCAAGGGAAGCAAAGCCTAAATCCCGGAGTTTTTTGAGATATTTTTCCGTTCCGATTTCGTTTAAAAGATAGACGGCCGGAATGTTGAGGCTTGAAGCCAGGGCAACTCGGAAACGGACAGGGCCGTTAAAGCGATTGTTGAAATTCTGTGGAACATAAAGATTTTCAAAGCCGAATTCCATGGGAATGTCGGGCAAGACCGAAGAGGGAGAAAATCCTGACTCAAGGGCAAGGGCGTACAAAAATGGCTTCATGCTGCTTCCAGGCTGCTGGAATGAAAGAACTCCGTCCACCTGACCTTGGTGAGGCTCGTCAAAAAAATCCGCGCTTCCCACCCATGTGCGGATTGCCCCGGTCTGGCTGTCACAGACTAAAATCGCGCCGTTTGAAAGCCTGTTTTCGGCATATCGCTCCACGGCTCGTGAAAGCATGTCTTCGGCACGGTGCTGAAGGCTGAGAATGAGGGTGGTGTGAATGTCAGAGGCTTTTCCTATTGGGGAGTCGCTTTGATTTGAAAGATAGCGAATGAAATGGGGGGCTTCAAAAGGATAGCGGTAAAGTCGTGCTTTAGCGGCGGCTTTTTCAAGTTCTTCTATTGTGAGGCCTGTATTTTCTTCATTTTGCAAAAGCTCAAAGGCTGCCTTGGCGCAATTTTCTGGATTAGTGAGGGGATTGTAAAGGGAAGGGCGGCGGGGAATTACAGCGAGGCAGGCGGCTTCAAGTTCATTTAAATCCTTGATTTCTTTTGAGAAAAATGTCCGTCCTGCGCTGGCAACGCCTTCCGTGTTAAAGCCGAATGGCAGATTGTTAAGATAAAGCTCTAAGATTTCAGATTTGGACAGGCGGGCTTCGAGGCGGAGGGCGTCAAGGGCCTCAGTGATTTTTACCAGAAGATTTCGTTTCTGATTGGGCTTTATGATTCGGGCGAGCTGCATGGTGATTGTGGATGCCCCGCTTACAGTCCGGCCTTCGCTGGCATTTTGAAAGGCAGCGCGGGCAATGGCGGCAAAATCCAGTCCGTGATGGGAATAAAAATGCCTGTCCTCAGCCTCAATGAAAGTCTTTTGCACAAAGGGCGGAATTTCCTCTAATGGTAAAAATTCCCGACGCACGCCGTTTTCAAGGGCAGTGATTTGAAGAAATTTTCCCTCAGCGTCATAAATCCTTGTTGAAATGGGCCGGGCCTTGAATTCCGTAAGGGCAGGATAGGGCGAAAAACGAAGAAAAAGAAAGAAAAAGAGAAAAAGTGAAAAAATAAAAATCAGAAAAAGGACTTTCTTTTTTAAAAATCTGCGTCCATCTGCGTTTATTCGCGTCAAATTATAACACCCATTTTCTCAAAAAGTCCGCAACGCCGTCGTGGTTGTTGTCGCAATCCGTTACGAAGTCAGCGATTTTTTTGATTTCTTCCAGTCCGTTGCACATGGAAACTCCGTAGCGGCACATTCTGATGAGGCTTTCGTCGTTCATGCTGTCGCCGAATCCCATTGTTTTTTCAAGACCGAATCCAAGTTCGCTTGAAAGCCATTGAACGGCCTCTCCCTTTCCGCAATTTGGAGGCAGAATTTCAAGGAAAAAGGGCTTACTGGTAAAAATGACCGCCCGCTCTCCGAATTCGGCGCGGAGAATCTTCTGTAACTTTTGCAATTCCTCTGGCTCGCCGGGAACCAGCATTTTTGTGAAGCCCTGTTTGATGAATTCCTCGTAATTTTTGACTGATTCGCCTTTGAGACCGCAAAGCTCCACATCGAGGCGGGTCCATTTTGTCTCTTCGCGGTAGTAAATCGTGCTGGGCGTGTAGACTTCGCTGCGGAGTCCGTAGCTTTCGGCGATTTCATTGGTGCGGAGGAGAATGTCACTTTCGACTTTTCGGCAAAAAACCTGCTGCCGCTTGTGCATGTCAAAAATCGAGCAGCCGTTGATGGCAATGATGAATTTTCCTGACTCTTTTCCGGCGATTTCAAGGCGGCGCACAAAGGGAAGAATTGCGTCTTCTGCCCGGCCAGAGCAAAGGACTACATAAATCCCCCTGTCGGCACATTCCCTGAGGGCGGCGACATTGCCGTCAGAAATTTGCCGCTGGTCGTTCAAAAGAGTGTCGTCAAGGTCAAGGGCGATGAGTTTTACATCAAGTTTTTTTGCCATAATCTTCCTTTTACTTAATCGTGTACAAAATGCCGCCTGTGCGTCCGAAGACTTCCGGCTCGTACATACATTCCGCGCTTGCTGGCGGGGTTGGGAACACGCCCCGGCGCACGGCCCGGAATTTGAATTCCGCGGTGGTTTTTCCCTTGCCGAAACTGTCCCAGAAATACTGAATCTCTGAGTTGTAAATGGCCTGATTGCTCATGTAGTGGTCGCCTCCGTAGAAGTAGCCTGAGTAATCATCGTAGTCATCTCCGTAGCCGCCCCTGCCGCTTTCGGAAGCAGCCGAGTCCGGGCTTGTTACGAATGTAGCGTCTAAGATTTCCGCTCCGCTTGGAACAGGCGCTCTTAATGCGATGAAATCCCGGTCGTAGCTTGAAGAGAGGGTGAGGACGACTTTGTATGTCCTTCCGTTTTCAAGCTCTACGAGAGGACTTTCGTCCTTCACTTTGATTTCCTCGCCTGTGGCATTGTCGTAAAGGTGCATGACAAGCCCCAGTCCGGCGTCTTTTGGACTCTGCAATTCTTCTGGGATGGCGTAACGCATGGTGGCAGTGTAGTAGAGCGAGCCTTTTCCCTTTTTTTGGAAGTCCAGGGCAAGCTCGGCGTCTTTCTCGGCCTTTGCGATTTTTTCGTCCGAGAATGGAAGAGTCACGGTGACAGGTTTTGCTCCCGCTCCCTTGAATTCTCCCTTTGCGAATTCTTCTTTGTTAAAGAATGCCGTGGCGGTAAGGTTTGTCTTATCCAAATTGTTGGTCTTAATCACTGTGTAGATTGCCTCAAGGACTCTCGCCGTGGTTGCAGTGTTCTTCCAGTAACCCGCCCTCTGATTAGACATAAGCGAGTAGATAAGCCGTGTGTTCATCTCGTCATCTTTGTCGAGCAAAGTGAAAAGCTGCAAGGCAAGGGCAAGATTTTCGGCTTGGTCTCCGTAGTAGGCAAAAGCCCAGTGGGGAGCCTTTGGATTTGTGATGTCAACTCCCCGCGTGGTCGGCCTCATGTATGTGCGGAGTTTTTTCGCCGCGTCTTTTGCATTTGAAGTCGCATTTCCGCTTTCGATTGAAGCCAAGCCTGCCAGAGCCAGAGCCGCCGTGTCCTGTCCGTCCCGTCCTATGATTTCAGAAAGCTTATTTTCGTTTACGCTCTTTCCGTTCAAGGCGAGAACATAGTAGTTGTAAGCGCGGCAATAGTCGTTGTAGAAGAGGGCAATCCTCTCGTATTCATTTTCACTTCGGATTCTAAGCTCTGCCTTTTTTTCAAGGGATGTCGCCTCTTTGTAAATGTAGTCGCAGAGTTTTTCGATGTCGATTCCAAGTTCTTTTGCCTTGTAGCCTCTCTGGAGGGCAAGGGCGTAAATGTGGGCGATTCGGCTTGAGACGAAGAGATTTGAATAGCGGGATGTGGGCCAGTAGCCAAAGCCGCCGTCTTCATGCTGACTCTTTTTCCATTCAGAGAAATATGATTTTACGCACTTATGGATGTCTGTCACCTGGCTGTCAAGATTGAATACATCGATGTAATCCTCAAAAATCACCAGAGGAAGAACTCGTGAAGACTGCTGCTCCAAACAGCCATAAGGATATTCGAAGAGATATTTGACGCTCTCACCCAAAAGTCCAAGACGAGTTGCGTCCAAAGTGACTGAAAGTGAGCCATTCATATCTGCTGTATAAGAAGGAATTACGACCCGCTCCTTTCCAGAATCTTCTTTTTCGCCCAGCTGGCCTGTAGTCGTGACGGTCTCGAAAATATAGGGCTTTTCGATTTTGAGAGGAGTGACGAGCCTTTCGTTTAAAATATCGCTCTTTATCGTAAATTCAAGGCTGATGCTGCCCGCTTTTTGAGCCGCCAGATCAAAATAGACCGTGACATTGGCTCCGCTGGGCACTTTTATCGTATGCTCATCTTTTCCGTCAACGATTGCCTTTCCAGCCTTTGCACTAACGCCATTTTCTTCAGTCTTTGCCTTGTCCGTTTCCCGCAAAGCAAGCGAGACCGTAACATCGTGGGCTTTGTCGTCAAGGTTGGTTAAGAGAAGTCCCACCTCGCTGGTGTCCCGCTCCCTGAGTTCCCTTGAAAGAACTTGCTGGACATTAATGGGGTTCTGAACCGCGATTTCATCTTCCTGCAGGGCAAGCAATTCTCCGTTTACGCCGAAAACCGTGACCCGGTAAGTGGTGAGTGTGTCCGGCAGCTTGAAGCGAGCCGTGACCAGCCCCTTTTCGTCAGTTTTAAGCATGGGCTCAAAAATCGCAGTCGGATTGAAGTCGCTGCGCTCGTTCATTTTTTCGTCTTCGTCACTGTCGCCGCCTTTAAGATTTTTGACTTCGTAAGTGACCGGATCCATGAGATATTCCCGCGAGTCGCCGCCCTTTACGCGGAGAGGGAAGTGGCTTGCGTTGTAATAGAAGGCAATGGGGTCTGGAACATGATAATTGATTAAGTCCAAGACTCCCCGGTCAACTGCCATAAGGGTAAGTTCTGCGTTTGCCAAAGGCTTTCCTCCCTTTGTGGCCCTGAGGGTGATTTCTGCCTCTTCGCCCGGCCTGTAAGAAGGTTTCGCGCTTTCCACCGCCACGGAGAATGATTTTACTCTGGGATTTACAAAAACCGTCGCCGCTCCATAGAATCCCTTGGGCTTATCCAAATCTGCCTCGCCGTACTCGTGTTTTGGCTCTCCCTGTCGCACAGAATAAGAAGAGACCGAGACATAGAAGACAGGAACATAATTTCGGGCTACAGGAATGTCGAGGACATGAATTGAGCCGTCCAAGTGACGCACTTCCTCTGTGAAAATGCCTTCCCGCTCAACCGTAATCAGGTAATTTCCTTCGGGGAGGGAACTTTCCATGAGAATGTGAGCCGTTTCTCCCGGATTGTACATGTTTTTGTCAGGAGTGAGCTTTAATGATGTGGCATCGTCCTGATACCATGAGACTCTTCCCGAACCAGTGACAAAGAATTCGTATTCCGTGATGATTTCCCGCCCCTGCTTGTCACTGGTTGAAACATGAATGGTGTGATAGCCCGGCTCTTTTGGAGTCACGGTGATTTTTCCGTCAGCAGAAAGAGAAATGCTCTCTTCGCTTTCGGTCACATCGCTTTTTTCGTAGCGGCTGTAAATATCGCTGATTCCCTGCTGCTGGACTAAATTCCATTCTTCGCGGGTGAGTTTGACCGAGAGTTTTTTTCCGCTTCCCGCAAGAAGATTTGCCGTCTTTTCGTTTGCCACCGCCTTTCCGTCCGTCATGGCAAGTTTATAACTGAAGGTGACTTTTTCGCCTTTTTTGGCGAATGAAGAAGCCGTCTCTGGTTTTGAAAGACCAACATAGAATGAAGCCGGATGAACCACCGTAGCTGCCGAGGCCGAGACAAGCTGATTTGAGACATCAGTGACATCCGCGCTCACCCGGTAGCGGTAGGGCGCGCCTTTTATAGAAGATCCGCTTGTTTCGCATGAGAGCGTTGCGCTTCCCTTTGCGTCAAGGCTGCCAGAGTCCTCCCGGATATGATTTCGACCGTCGTTTGAGTTTTCAGGGCCGAATTTGAACTGTTTGAACTCAGGCTCGCTGCTCGTAAAATACCATGGCTCGCGGAACCAGTTGCTTTCGTATTGGGCGCTGGCCAAAGCTCCTCCCGCAAGATAGCTTGCGCTCACCTGAGCCTGAATCTTTTCCCCTGCGATAACCGGAGTTTTTGGCATTGAGACTGCCGACTGGAATTTAAGCCGCTCAAAGAAAGCCACATTGATTCGCATTTCTTCGTCCGCCCGCTTGCTTCCGTTTCCACGGCTGTAAGTGATTTTGTAGATTCCTGGCTCAATGTCCTCTGGAATGTCGAATGAGCCGTAAAATCCTCCTGACTCGCTGGTATTTCCCGTCAAAGCACCGTATTCCTTTGCGTTTCGCCAGCTGTCTTCTTTGAGGGTGATGACATAATTTCCCTGATAAGGCACGAAAGTTCCCAAAATCTGGTCGCGGTCGATTCCTCGGAAGGAAACTTTTTCGCCCGGCTTGTAAAGCCCCCTGTCACTGAACATGAAGATTCGTTTTTCTGCCTTGACTTCGTTGGGCACGCTTGAATATGAGTAAACGCCGCTCCGCCAGGGAGAATGGTCGTCTGGCCGGAACATAACTTTGTCGCCGTCTTTTTCAACATAAATCAGTGGTGCGTCCCAGTAGTTTCCCGAAATGACTTTTTTAACATCGCTTCCAGAAAGATTGATGACCGCCATGCCTTTTTTGTCAGTTTTTGCGCTCGGCGCGCTTGAAGAGACGCTTTCAGGAGAGTAATAATTGTCTCTGTCGTATTTAATCGCATAGACATTCGCTCCCTCCACAGCCTTTCCGTCCGAAAGATTCGTGACAAGAGCAATCACTTTGTTCATTCCGTAGCGAACCGTAACGCCAAGATTTGTGACCTGAACACTGGTTGCATTTGTCGTCCAGTAATAAGTTGAAGGATCCCATTTCGTAGGCTTTCTGGGGAGTTTGATTGCCGAGTAGAATTCGACCCAGCCCTTGCCGTTCACAAGTTTGTCCTCAAGGTTTACGATTTCAAAAATCCTCTCGTCACGCGGCTCTGTTTTGAGCGTCGTTCGGATTGGCGTGCTTGCCTCGTCATTTACGAGACCGTAGATTTTTTGGGCCTTGAGAACATCGAATGGCTGTTCTGTTTTGTCCAGCGTGTAGGCTCCCTCGTCAATATTCTGATATTCAAAGACCATTTTGTGAGGAAATTCTGCTTCAAGGATTTTCGTGCCGGAATCAGTGAAAAGCGCCTTGCTTTCTGCCCCCGGAACTTCAATTTGAATCGAAATTTTGTCGTCGCCGAAAATTGAAAGATTTCTTCCATAAATATCTTTGAGATTTTTGCTGATTTCAAGATTGTATTTTGAGTGGAAAGTAATTGGAAGTCCGTAGACTCTGAGGGTAGAGCCTGAGACTTCGATATTTTCTTTTGTGACAGGCATTTTCTCGCCCTTGTCGGATTTTGCCGAAAGCGCGTCCAAGACAGATTTTTCGTCCAGAGGGTGAGAAAAATAAATCCGCACTGGATTCGTGTATTTTCCGTAAGAATAGCTCGTATCGTTGTATTCGTAGCTGAAGGGCGAAAGGGTAGTGAATGAGGCTTTAGTTTCGCTCTCTTTGCCTGAAATCGTCTGCCTTACTGTAAGAAGGACTTGCGTGCCAAAGTCGGGAGCCTCGTTCCAGTTGTAAGTCACCGTATCAATCATTTCCTGTTTAACGGTGAATGAAAGCTCCTTGCTTCCGGCTTGGATTTTTGAAAGATTTTTGATTTCATCTGCATTTACAGGATAATTGAACTGAACCCGGAATTCTTTTGCGCATTCTGGGGGAACTTCATTTCTGTCCACCCACTTGCTTTTTGAGTAGCCGGGAGCCGACCAGATGATTTTTAAGGGGGCAGCCTCCGTTTTGAAAACTTTTTCCCCAGAAAGAGCCTTTCCGCTCAGGGATTTTACGCCGTCTGAAAGGGTAATCGTGTAGACTTGCAGGGGATTTACGGCTTCACTTGTGTCAAATGAAAGCAGGCTTGTTCCGTTCCATCGGAAAGTTCCCTTTACAGGGGGCTCGATTTTCATGAATTCGCTTGCGTCGCTTTCCTGATTCAAGGCCGCAAGGGAAACGACTGGCTCAGAGAAAAGCACATAAAAAGAAGGATAGCGCACTTCGGCGGGAATTGGCTCCTTTGGCCCCCAGTCACTCACCGTAAAAGGCTGGTCTTTTTCTTTGTCATGCCGAAGGTTTTTCGGCATCTCACCGCTTTTGCCTGAATCCTCTGCCATTTTTGTGACTTCCGGGATTTTGAAGTCCGATTTTTTTGTGTTGTAAGAAGTTTTGTAGTCAGAAAGTTTCCGTAAGCCCGGAACTATGCTCTCCGCCTTGCCGCCGCTTTTGGGAGAAGAGAGATTTACCCTTCCAGCCACGCTCTCAGGCTCCGGCTCGTATGGAGTGTAGTCAGGCGTGAAGAAATTTCCCACGGTAAAGACCCGCTCGCCAGTCGCCTCGTCAATGGCCGCTTGTGGAGCTGGCTCAGAATATTCGATTGTATATGATTTTTTTTCTTTGCAAGAAAAAAGCGTGAAAATAAAAAGTAAAGAAAGTGCGAAAAGTGCGGATTTTTTCATATAATAGCCTCACAAAAAATAGTGAGACTATTATACTTTATTTTAAGAAAATAATAAATCCTTACTTATTCAGGCATTTGTGGACGAGAGCCGCAAGTGCGCCACCGACGAGCGGGGCGAGAATAAAGACCCAAACGCATTTGAGAGCCTCGCCGCCAACCAGGAGGGCAGGACCGAATGAGCGGGCAGGGTTTACAGAAGTGCCTGTGAGAGGAATTCCAAAAAGGTGAACGAGTACGAGGGAAAGACCGATTACCAGTCCTGCCACAGAGCCGTTCTCTTCTTTTGAAGTAACGCCCAAAATAGCGAATACGAAAACGAAAGTGAGCAGAATTTCAGCGAGGAAAGAAACTCCGATTCCCAAATGAACATTGTTTGTTCCCAAGCCTGAGTCAACGCCTACGAAGACTGCGAGAAGTGCGGCTCCTGCGATTGCACCCAAGAACTGAGCGACGATATAGCCGATAAAATCTTTGACGCTCATTTTACCAGCGACCAGCATACCCATTGAGACAGCCGGATTGATGTGGCAGCCTGAGACATTTCCGATTGAGTAAGCCATTGCCACGATAACGAGACCGAAAGCAAGAGCCGTAATCAAGTGGCCTGCATTTCCTGCCGCACAGCCAGAGACAACTGCCGCACCGCAAGCGAACAGAACCAAAACACAAGTGCCGATGAATTCAGCCACATACTTTTTGAAAGATTCCATTTTGAATCTCCTTTTAAAAAAATTGCGCCTCACAAGGAGACGCAATATATTATAACACAGATTTAAGATTTTCACAGGTCTGGGTGTTTTTCTGCGATTCGCCGTGCCCAGTAGAGGAAGGGCGTGTCCAAAATCGAAGTGACCAAAAAGATTCCGTAGCCGAAAATCAGAATCTGAACGATGACATTTGCGGGAAAGACTCCTGCAAAGGCCAAAAGGTTAAAGACAAGCACATTAATCAGCTGACTGACCATGGTTGAGCCGTTGTTTCGAAGCCACAAAAAAGCCTTCTTGTCGCCGAATTTCTTCTCGCTCCATTCCCAGATGTGGTGATAAGCCCACACATCGTATAATTCGCAGACCGCGTAGGCAAAAAGGCTTGAGAGCATGACACGGGGAGTGTTCGCGAATACGGTGCGGATTGGAGAAGCCATGGTGTCCGCCTCCGCCGGAACATAGAGAAACCAGCTTTGTGAAATCAAGATGAAAGTGATGTTGGCTGCAATACCGATTTTAACGCACTTGTTGGCCTCTTTTTTGCCGTAGATTTCGCTCATAATGTCCGTTGCAAGGAAGGAAGATGCGAAAATCACGTTTCCCAGGGTTGTGTCCATGCCGTAAGCGTGAACCAGAATCAAAACCTCAATGTTGGCGGCAATAGTGCAGATTACCGTCCAGGCGAAGATTCCGTTCTTTCCGAAAAGACGGAAAAAAGCAACGAGTCCGCCAAAAAAAGCGAACACCGACAAAAATAAAACAATCTCATTCTGAAAAGCCATAATTATCTCCTATCTTCTGTCTATTGCTGAAAATAATCGTGATTTTGCGATTTTCTCGTATTCCGTGCCTGCCTTGCCGTAGTTTGCAAAGGGGTAAATGGAAATGCCGCCCCTGGGAGTGAAGATTCCTTCGACCTCAAGGTATTTCGGCTCCAAAAGACGCACCAGATCCTTCATGATGATGTTCACGCAGTCTTCATGAAAGTCACCGTGATTGCGGAAAGAGAAGAGATAGAGCTTTAAGGATTTTGACTCCACCAAAAAGCCGTCAGGAATGTAGTTGATTGTAATTGAAGCAAAGTCCGGCTGACCTGTTTTTGGGCAGAGAGAAGTGAATTCCGGGCAGTTGAATGTGACCATGTAGTCGTTGCCGGGATGTTTGTTTGAAAATTTTTCTAAGATTTCCGGCGAGTAGTCTGAAGGGTACTTTGTGGCAGTGTTTCCCAGCAAAGTTACGCCCTCAAGTTCTGATTGTGTACGCATTTTTTCTCCTTAACCTCCGCGGTAGCGGGGTTGCAGGAGGCAACAAATCGCAAATATTTCTGCTTGTCAGAAATATTTGGCCATGAAAAAATTACATGGATGTAATTTTTTCATGCAGACCTCCTAGTTTTGTTTTAAGTCAGGATGGATTTCGAACTGACTGGGAGATATGATAATCGAAAACTGGTAATAAGGTCAATAAAACTGAAAAGCGGAAAAATGAGAGTTTAAAAGTTTTTTCCTTTATGTGATAATAAAGCGATGAGCGATGTAAAATATGATGGAGAATATGTTCTGACTGCGGACGGAAGCAAGGATTTTGGAGAGATTTCTTCTGAAATTGCTGAGGTGATAAAACGACAGTCTGGAAAAATTCGGTTGAGAATTGGTGTTCAGAATAATAACATTGGTGATTACGGCGAAAAACATATTGAGCGACCAGAACGGCTTAATCAATTAAAAATGTCTGGTTTTGATAATGCCCGCGATTTTATTTCGTATACATGCAAGAATTTTGATGAAATCTATTCGAGCGGAAAAAGACTCATGCTTACAAAAACAGATGGAGGGTACACATGTGTTATAGAATTAAAGCCTCTTGATGACGGTGAATTTTATGATGTGATAACAGGCTTGATAAGTCGAAGAAAATCAATTGAAAACAAACTTGCGAAGGAAAAAATAAGGCTGTTGTGGCAAAAACCAAAACAGCCATGATGTCGAAATCTTTAAGTCCCTCATGCTTAAAGTCCTTGCAGGCAGCCCAATGGGTTTTATCAAGGGCACTCCCGACAATTAGAATATAACAAAGGAATTTCTCCCTGTCAAGAGATTTTCTCCACGCTCCAGACACGGGCTGTTTCGCCGAGAATCTCTGTCAATGCTGGCATGATTTCTTTCATTTCTTCGTCCAGCTGGTAGGGGAAGTTTACGATGAACATTCCGCTTCCGTAGAGGGAGGCAAGGCCCGTCATGTCTTCCTTGCGCTTTATTTCCATTTGTATGTCTAGAACCTTCGGTTCATGAATTTTAGGCTCGCTTGATTCCACGGCTCCTGCGATTCGCTCTTTCATCATGGAGATTTCGGCGGTGCGGTGGGCGACTAAGGGGTACCAGAGGGCGATTATTCCCGCGCTCCATTTTTTGTGCACGGCAGAAATCACCTCGCCGCATTTAAAAAAGTCGCTGGCGTCCTCAAAGGAAGGGTCGATTACGGCCAGCCCCCGCTTGATTTTTGGCGGAGTTACGGCCTTTAAAAGCTCGTAGCCGTCCCGCCTGTGAAGGGCTGGCTCCACAAAAATCTTTTCCCCCTCGTTGCATTCTTTTCTTCTATTATAAAAGCACTCCCGAAGCTCCTCATAGGCGCGGGGATGCAGCTCTGAAAGAATCTGCTGGTCGCCAGGGCGCAAAAAAGCATTCTCAATCAAAGGAGAGCCAGGGTATTGGCCGCGTTCGTAAAAATCCTTTATGAGACGGCTGAATTTTGAGTTGAATCCGACTTCGTCTGCCTTTGTCTGCGTCAAAATTTTCTCAATTCCAGAACTTGCTTCACCGGTCTTTTGGGCGCGCTCGTCGTGCAGGTCGTAGATTCCGCTTCCTGCGTGGGTGTCGATTACGGTGAAGGGCTTTTCTTTCTTGCACAAATGCTCAAGAATCAGCGAAAGGGTGAGGTGCTTTAAAATGTCGGCGTGATTGCCCGCGTGGTAGGCGTGAATGTATGAGAGCATTAACTATTCAAACAAAGCATTGATTATTGCTTCAAGGGTAAAGTCGCCCCAGTTTTGAACGCTTGTTATTTCTGTTTTGCCGCTTGTCGGGTCGGTGGCAGATTTTGAAACCTTTCCTAAGAAAGTTAAACTTGTGATGTTTGCGACCCATTTTCCGCTTGAGAGATTGTTTTCTTTTTTTGCGTAAATGTTCGTACCCACGGCCGTAAGAATTAATTTTTCGTTTCCGGTGTCGTATTTTATGTAGATATTCGCTAATGTTTGCGAATCGGCTGTCGTTGGCTTAGAAGCAGACTCGATATTATATTTATACCAATAATTTCCAGTTTTTTTCAAAACCAATTCTTCGTAGCTTTCGTCTCCTGTGCCGCAGGAAAATAAAAGGGGAACAAAAAGAAAGAGAAAAATAACTGGAATTATTCGGAAAATCTGTTTCATTTTGACCCCTTCTATTTTCTAGAATTGATACTTTGCTGTCAACTGCACGAATGCTTTGTCGTGGTGAACTGAATCTTTCGTGAAGTTGTAGAATTCACCGTTTTCTTCTTTACAATAGAGGTAAACGCCGCGGAGAGCGAATGTGAGCCCTTCCACAACATTGTACTCGATTTTTGGAGCAACCATGAATTCCTTGTATTCGATTCCATAGATACCCTGAACTTCTGTGGTAAGCTTTTCGTTGAGCCACTTGTCAGAAAGAAGGACGATGATTTTGTTGCGGGTGTATTTGTCGTCTGAGTTGTAGTCAACATCATACTTTGCAAATATGCCGTCTTTAATCTTGTCTTTCTGAAGAATGTATGAGCCGGTTTCCTGAACATTGAGGTTGAGGTTGTGGATTGGAAGGTCAATGTCAAAGCCTGCGACCCATGCCACAGAATGGTTTTTAATCCATGGGTTTGTTCCCTCAAAGTCTTCTGTCATGTTATATGCCGCTTCCCAACGGGTGTTGAGCTTCCAGAGGACGAAAGCCGCCTCAAGACCGAAGACTTGAACCTGATCGTAGTTGAGGGATGGTGTTTCAATTTTTGAAGAGAAACCTTCAAAATCTTTAGAGGTCATGTAATCAAGTGTATACTTATTTGCTAATTCTGCCATAGCAGCATTTGCTGCTGCTGCACCCAATGCTGCATATTTTGTTGTTGCTAATTTGGTTAGTTCTGCAGAGTGATTTTGAACAATATATTTTCCAAGACCTTTGGTGGTGCTGTTGGTTGTTAAATCAGTAGTTGCTGCGGTTTTTAACGATGTAATCATCTTTTCCAAGTTTGCGCTTGGCTGCTTGTAATGACCGTAGTAGTAGCTCGTTCCCCAGTCGATTCCTCCCAAAGTACCCGTGAGACGGAGTCCCGCCTGACCGTATTTGAGGCTTCGGATATTGTCTTCGTAAAGGCTGTCGGTTGAGAAGTCAGAGAGTTCCATTACACCGTTTACCAATGAAAGACCATTTTTATCATTGATGGCAGAAGAGGCCGCAAGCGCGTAGTTGTTCTTCAAAACTGCTTTCACCGTATTCGTGAGCTTTGTCTGTGCGTATGGCACGAGGTGACCGTCGCTTGCGAAGCGGTCTGCTGTCATGGTTGGGGCGTAGATTCCTTCGATTTTGAGGTTGTAGTCCCAAGAGATGTTTGCCGTAGTCTTGAACATTACTTCGCCGATTCGGCGGTCAATGTAGTCCGGGAAGATGAAGTCGCGGTAGTCGTTGGCATTGAAGTTGTCAAGGACATGGACTTTGTCGCCCTTGCCCCATACTTCCTTCATTTTGCCTGCTTTGAGCTGAATGCGGTTCTCGATGAAGTTGCCGCTTACGCTTGCCTCGTCGATGATGTCTTCCTGATAGTTCTTGAAAGTGTCCTCGTCAAGTTTGAGCTTGATGTTTGCGTTCGTGTAGTCGCCGTCGTAGTTGAGTTCGATGTTTGAGTATACGCTTCCTTCGACCTCAGACTTGCTGATATCGTAGAATTTTTTGTAGCCCTGCGAGTCGTACTTGAGGGAAGAGTCTTTTGCAAGGTCTTCTTCTGACGGAGTAGTTCCAATCCAGCCTCGGACTTCTGTTCCGACTTCGCCTGAGATTGTTACTGCTGGCGCTGATTCTTCGTAAGAGTCGCCGCTGCCGCTTCCAAAATCGCTGTCACCGAAACCGTAGTTCTGTGCGAATGTGAAGGATGTGAGCGAAAGGGCGGCCATCGTAAATAAAATCTTTTTCATAGTGATAAAAATCTCCTGTTATTTTGCTTTTCCTGTTGAGAGGTACTGCTGCGTGAAATATGCCGCTGAGATACCTGCGTCCATAACCGGGTTTTTGATGTCGAGGGTGGTCTGACGACCTGTTGCAGCTGTTACGATGCGAGCCTTCATGCGCATGGTGTATTTTTTGCCGGTTTTTGAAGTGAGGTAAATCCAGTCTTCTGTGGTGTATGTCTTGAGGAGTTTTGACTGGTCCCGTTTGTCGAAATATTCGATTTTTGCAGGGAGATAAGTCTCTGTGTCGATGTACTGGATTCTGTATGAATACTCAACCTCTGATTTTTTGAGAGGAACTGACTTAATCTTCCAGCATGTGTAAGATTTTCCGCCAGGAACCGTGACTTTTACGTTTTTTTCCAGCAATTCATGTTTGTCTTCGTCAACTTTGCGGATACCCATGTCGTTGTATGTGAATTCGTGACCTACGAACTTCTTGTATCGCTCGCCCATAGGAATTCGGCGGACCTGTTTCAGGTTTGGCTGGTAAATCCAGCGGTCATCCTCTCCAGTTTCTTTTTCGAGCTGGAGAACACGGGTGTCCTTTACTGTTTTTGGAGTACGGAAGTCAAAAACGGTATTGATAAGACCGTTATGCTTGCGACCGAACTGGTACATTTCCTGAACTGATGTGGAACCGTTTTTTTCGATGTCCGTAATTACCATGATAGCCTGAGATGTGTCTGGTGCCTCCAGTGTAGATGATTTTTTGATGACATCATAAGCTTCGTCAGCAAAAGCCATTGTTCCAAGAGCCAAAGCAATAGATGCGATGGCAAGCGATTTTGAAAGTTTCATGTTTTTCTCCTACTGCATTATGCAAGTGCACACAATGCTATTCCAATTATAATGTAGGATTAAGCATATTTCAACTTTTTTGAGGAGTTTTTGTGACAAAATTTAAAAAAATGTCATAAAAATACAGTGAAAATGTCCAAAATTGTTAGGTCAGAGATTTGTCATCATCAAGGATTTCTTCCACCGCTTCGATTAGGGTTTTCATCGGAACCAAGGCATCACGGAGTTTAAGTTTATAAAAGATTTGAGTGCCTTTTTTGATTGGCTCGACTATGCCCGAATCCTTGAGGACTTTGAGGTGGTGGGAGATTGCGGGGCGGGAGAGTGTGGTTTTCCCTGACAGGTCTGCCACATTGATTCCTTCTACTCCGGCGGCGGCCAGATCCAGGCAGAGTTTTTGCCTGGTGGTGTCACCCAATGCCGTGAAGATGGGAACGCATTTTTTAAAATCCTCTTGTGCCTGTAAAAGTTTTTGTGGATTAATCATTTTTCTTAAAATCCCCTTGACACTTTTGTCTGATGTCGCTATATTTGGTTTATTCGTTTAATTATTCGAACCAATCTTACACCATTCACCGTGGAATTGCAAGAGGTTCTTTAAAATATTTCTATTAGGAGAAGCAGAAATGATTAAGAAAATGCTGAAATGCTCGTGGCTTATCATTGCGCTTTGCGCGGCCATTACGGTGTTTTTTGGCTGGCAGCTTCGTACAATCAAAATTGAGAATACGAGCCGCACTTTCATGCCCAAGGATGACGATTCCTACAAGCTCATGCTCAAAACCGAGGATACTTTCGGCTCAATGCTCATGCTGGGCATTTCCCTTGAGACAAAGGGGGCAACGATTCTCACTCCGGAATACATTAATGTCGTAAAAAAAATTACTGACCGGATTGAGAGCGTGAATTATGTTGAGAATATTGACTCAATCTCCAACATTGACTTTATTCACGGCGAGATTTCCGAGGACGGGGAGGGCACTCTCAAAGCCTCAAGCCTTTTGGGTGATGATGATGCCTATTCTTTCACGGCTGATGGAATGAAAACCATAAAGCAGGAAATCATAGACTGGCAGGAAATGTACAACCGCGTCATTGTAAACGATGATTTTAAGGCCACCCAGATGATGGTTACAATCACCGCCTCAACCGAGGACGGAGAGGAGCTTCCTTCTGACATTCAGAACAAGATTCTTGCCGAAATCAAGGGAATCTGCGAGGAGGAGCTTGACGGCTCTGACCTTGAGGTGCGTTATTTCGGAGACCCGGTTATGTCCCACGATGCGCGGGAATTCCTCATGAGCGACCTCATCAACTTGATTCCTTTCGTAGCCCTTATCGTTCTCTTTTCTCTTTACTTCTCATTCCACACATGGAGCGGAACTCTCCTGCCTCTTATCACGGTCTTAATCAGCACTGTCTGGTCAGTGGGGCTGCTCTGTCTCCTTGATTTCAGCTTTACGATTATCGGCAGCATGATTCCGGTTTGTCTCATTGCCTGCGGCTCGGCTTACGGAATCCATGTCATGACTCACTATTACATCGGACTGGACAAAATTGAAGGCGAAATCACCAAGGAAAATCACGCCGGGGCAATTGAATTCGCCCTTAAGGATGTTTGGATTGCGGTTCTTCTTGCGGCTGTCACCACTGTCGCGGGCTTTATCTCTAATGTATCAAGTCCCTTGCGCCCCTTGCGCTCATTCTCGATTTTTGCGGCGTCAGGCGTTGCTTTCGCGCTGATTCTTTCAATCACTTTGATTCCGGCCCTTCTTTATGTAACTCCGGTTAAAGTCGTTGGAAAACACTGGAAGAACAATAACCGGCTTTCAACTAAAATCCGCCGCCGCCTGGAGCATGAGCTTGCCCGCCGGGGAGGAAAGTCTAAGGACGAGGCAAATGCAAGCACTTTGTATTCTATTTATCACTTCTTCGCGGGAACAAAACCCCGTCTGGTGATTCTCGTTCTCGTCATCTTGTTCCTTTCTTCTATCGGATTGAAGCTGCTGGTGGTCGATACGGCTATGGTCAACTATTTCCCCCGTACAAGCAAATTCCGCCAGGATTTGGCCTATGTGGACGAGACTCTTTCCGGCTCGAACAGCATGTACATTGTCATAAAGGGCAAGGAGATTGAGAATTCTGCCCAAAGTGAGGAAGAGGCTCTTGATTTGGGTGAATTCGATTTCTCTGAATTTGAAGAGCCTGCCCTGGGGACTGAACTTGAGTCTGTAACTGAATCTTCTTCTGATTCTGATTTCGGTGACTTTGATTTTTCTTCTTTTGATGAGCCCGCCTCTTCTTCAGAGAATACCGCTGACGCAGAGCCTGTCAAACAGTATTATTCCCTCACTGACCCGGAGATTTTGCGTGCCGTTGATGACTTGCAGAATTATCTTGCGGCAAAGCACCCGGAAATCGGCAAGGTAGTATCTTTCACCACATTTATCAAGCGAATGAATCAGGTTATGCATGTTCCTGTCGCTGGTACAAGCGGCGTTGAGTCGGAGAGTGCTGATATCCTCGATTCACCGGCAAAGGTCAAGGACATCCTTGAGATGATGAACCGTGCTTATGCCGCTGCCGGAGGTGAGAAGGCAAGCACTAATGCTGTGGTGAGGGAGCTTGAGCGTGAGCTGAACTACAACGGCCTTGCATATTATGAAATTCCTTATGACATTGAAAAATACTCAGTTGATCGCCGGGAGAATCTTTCTAACTTGGTCACTCAGTATCTCTATCTTCTTTCCAGTGATGCAATCACTCGTTTTGCCGACGATATGACGAATCCTAAGGCAATCCGAACTCAGGTGCAGCTTCGCACTCACTCAACTGTGGACACGGGCTTGCTTATCAACGATATCAATGACTATGTTGCCAAATATTTCCCCACGGACAAGTACACCGTGGAGACCACTGGCAGCGCCGCCCTGGAAAACACCATGAGCCACCTTGTCATCGACAGCCAGATGGTTTCAATCGTATTCTCCCTTGTCATGGTATTCATCATCATCGCCCTTTCATTTAAGAGCGGCTGGGCTGGCCTCATCGGAGCTATTCCCCTTGGCCTTGTAATCCTGCTTAACTTTATGGTTATGGGCTTTATGGGAATCCGCCTTGACCTCTGTACCAGCATTGTTTCTTCAATCGCAATCGGTGTCGGAATTGACTATACGATTCACTTTATGGAAACATATCAGCATGAAAGGGAAAAGTCCAACGATTCTGAGAGCGTTACAAAAGCGACTTTCAAGTCCAGCGGAAAGGGAATCGTCACGAACGCGATTGCCGTTGGCTTGGGCTTCCTTGTCCTGGTCTTCTCTAAGTTCATCATCTTACGCTATATCGGAATTCTGGTTGCCGTCGTCATGTTCACAAGCTCAATGCTGGCAATGACGGTTATTCCGGGGCTTCTGAACGCCTTCGATCCGAAATTCATGTGGTCAAAGGACGAAAAAGAAGCATATAAGGCAAAAATCGAAGCAGAAAAAAAGTAAAAGTTGTAACCTGAATAAGGTTTAATGGTTTAATTATTTGAACGGATATAGAACAGGAGGTATCTGAATGAAAATGACAAAAAAACTTACAGCTGTGGCAGTCGCCCTTTTGATGGGAGCCTCTGCATTTGCAATCGACGGAACTGAAATCATGCAGAAAGTCTTTGACCGCAAGAAGCCGGACTTCACTCAGGCGGCGGTTCTTCTCACTCTCACAAAAGACGGAAAGGTGGAGGAGACCCGTAAAGTCGGTGAATACGGACGCTGCAAGGATGGTCTTACTGACATGACCATGGTTTTCCTTTCACCTGCAAAAGTTGCGAACACCCGCTTTTTGGTAAAAGAAAATGAAGGTAAGGACGATGACAAGTGGATTTATCTTCCAGACCTTAAAAGCACACGCCGAATTGCCGCAAGCGATGGTGAAAAGTCTTTCGTGGGAACTGATTTTTCTTATGACGATATGAGCAGCCGTGAGGTTGACGAGGATACTCATAAATTGCTCAAGGAGAGCGAGGATAAGGGCAACTTCAAGGATTTGTATGTGGTTGAGTCAATCCCGAAAGACCCGAAATCTAGCCAGTATTCAAAACGAATTTCCTGGGTCACAAAAGATTCATGGATTCCGACTTACATCGAGTTGTACGACAAAAAGGGCAACTTGCTCAAAGTCAACGAAATCAAATCTATTACGCAGATGACTGGCAACGGTGGACATGTTTACAATATTCCTACAGAGAATGTCATGACCAATGTTCAGAAAAAGCATGCCTCAATCATGAAACTTGGAAATCTGAAGATTGACCAGCCGCTTGCAGACCGCTTCTTTACGACGGATTTCTTGACAAACGGTAAATAAAAAGCGTTCAAACGAAAATTATCTGATAAAACAAAAAAGGGGCTTCCAGTGAGAACCTGTCAGAAAAGTCGCGGTGAACAAGTTCAAGCGACTTTTTGCCAGAACCTCACTTCCGCCCCTTTTTTGCATTTTCTGGCATCTCGTTTGAGCGCTTGTGATTTTTTCTAATTCGTGCAATTTTTGGGGATTTCTGATATAATTTCCTTATGGAAAAAATTAAGGCCCTTTTGTTTGATATGGACGGGGTTCTGCTTGATACTGAATCTGTCTGTAAGGTCTGCTGGGCGCGGGCGGCGGGCGAATATAAGCTTAAAAACATAGATGAAATCTTCTTGCAGTGCGTGGGGCGAAGCCGGGCTGATACGACCCGCCTCCTGGAAAAGTATCTTCCGGGCGCGGAATCTGCCGCTGCCTTCCGTGAGAGAACCAGCGAGCTTTTTGATGTGGTCTGGAAAGAGCAGGGCCTAGGGAAAATGCCTTTCGTTTCAGAATGCCTTGACTCTCTCAAAAAAGCCGGCTTCCGCCTGGCGGTGGCAAGCTCTACCCGAAAAGTGCGGGTTTTCCCCCAGTTAAAAGAGGCTGGCATCTTCGATTATTTTGAAAGCATCACCACTGGCGACATGGTGACCCACTCAAAGCCAGACCCTGAAATTTACTTAAAGGCGGCTTCTTCCCTTGTTCTCTCTCCTTCTGAATGTGTCGCAATCGAAGACAGCCCCAACGGTGTGCGCTCGGCCTTTAACGCGGGCATAAAATGCATTATGGTTCCCGATTTGATTCCAGCCGATGACGAAATGAGAGAAAAAGCCTGGAAAATCTTCAAGAATTTGAAAGAGGCGGCTGACTTTTTAACGAAAGGAGCATGGTGATGAAAAAAATTGCATTAGTCATTGCTTGCTTCTCACTGCTCATTATTTTCCTTTCCTGTGCTTCTACCTCCCGCCGCTCTTTTGCTGAATCAGCATCCCTTCCTGTGCGCCTTGCTCCTGATGTTAACAGCGACATGCTTACGGCGGATTATTGGATTAAGCGGTCAAAAAATCCTTTCAAAGTCAGAATGTCCCTTTCTGAAATTGCCGCATGGAACAGGGAAAATTCTAATCTTCTTTATCCTGGCTCTGTTTCTCTGCCTCTACTTACTGATTTGCGGAAAATCGACTCTCATATTTCGGCGGCAGAGATTCGTGACGGTATGTTTCGGCACTCCTCAAAAAATCCCTGGCTGAAAAAAGTAAAAACAAAAAATGGTGAGGAAGTGCACGAAGTCACCCAAAAAGAGTGGCGCTTGATTTTTGAGGCGATGAATTATTCTTCTTTGGAAAGCTATTCTTACTTTTCTGGGGGAAAGGTCAGCGATTCAGCTTCATATAAAAAAGATTTTCCTGTCCGAAAGGCGATTTGTGTCCGCCGTACAAATATGCGCCTTATTCCTGATGACGGATTTTATACTGATGACGAAAAAAACTGGTATGACGATGTGGCCCAAAATTCAGGCATGTTGCTGGGAGAGCCTCTTCTTGTGCTTTGGGAAAGCAAGGAAAAAAACTGGCTTTATGTGAGAACTTCTTATTGTACTGGCTGGGTTCATGCCGAAGATGTTGCTTTTTGCTCTGGTGAGGAATTCAACCGTTATTTTGACTATGCCGAAAAGCCCCAGGATACTTTCGTTACGATTACAGATGACCGCTTTATTCTCCCCGATGAATATGTGCTTCCCTGTGAGAGTGATGATTTTTCTGGGGTGAGTGAATTTTTTATGGGAACCTATCTCTTTACGGCTGACTGGAATGACAAACGCTTTGAAAGTGCCCTTCATCCACGACTGCCTTATGCCAGTTACATGGTGGAGATTCCTTATCGAAATTCAGCTGGAAATCTTTCGCTGGCTTATGCCACGATCCCGGCTGGCCGCTGTAGCCTCGGTCTCCTTGATTACACGAGTGCAAATGTTCTTACGCTTGCATTTAAGCCTTTGGGAATCCGTTATGGGTGGGGCGGCATGGAGAATGCAAGGGATTGCTCTGAATATTTAAAAGACATTTACCGTTGCTTCGGTTTTTCTCTTCCTCGCAACAGCCGCGCCCAACTTTCAGTTGCGGGAAAATCCGTTAATTTTGACGGAAAATCTCTTTCTTCAAGGAAATCTGCCCTGTCATCCCTTGAGGAAGGAACTCTCATGGGCTTTCCGGGGCATGTCTTCATGTATCTCGGCAAAGTAGACGGTAAAAATTATGTCATCAGTGCGCTGGGTTTCTATTATTTTGATTCAGAAAATCCTGAAACAGAGGATGCCCTTGCTGAAATTCCAGCGAATTCTGTGAATATCAATACTCTTTCGGTCATAAGAAAAAACGGAAAGTCCTGGCTTGAAATGCTGACCCAGGTAAAAAAATTCAAAGATGACGGAAGCTGGATTGATGACAGAATTTACTTTGATTTAAAATGGCAATTTGCGGAATTTTCGAAAATTAACTCTGGTAAGGCATTTTTCTACAAGGCAAAAAAGAAGCGGAAAAATATCACAGTTGCGGTAAATGCCGGGCACGGTACTAAAGGTGGTGCTCTCGTAAAAACATTTTCTCACCCAGACAAGTCTCCCAAAGTCACCGGAGGAACTACCCTTGCAGGAGCTTTGGAATCGATTGCGATAAGTGATGGCATGGTCTTTAAAAACGGAAGAAGGGAATCTGAGGTTAATTTACGGACGGCCCACCTTCTCTGCGGAATGCTACTGGATGCCGGCTATGATGTTCTTATGATTCGTGATTATGAGGATGTTCAGCTTGATAATGTCGCCAGGACGGTCATGGCCAACAACAATGCGAAAATCCACATTTCCATTCATTATGACTCAGACAATACAAGTGAAGATAAGGGCGTTTTCTATTGCTCTGTCCCGGAGGGTATCAAGTATCTTCCAAATGTAAAAAAGCATTGGAAGGAGAGCGAGCGACTGGGAGAATGTCTTGTTCAAGGGCTTGCTTCTCAGGATTTGAAAGTCTTTGGTGGCGGAAAAATGGATATAGATTTGACTCAGACTTCTTACAGCACGATTCCCAGCGTGGACATAGAACTGGGAAATCAGCATACGGATACCAATACCGAAGAGCTTAAAAAAAGGGCAAGAGGTCTGCTGGAGGGTGTGGAGCTTTTTTTTCAGAAGTAAACTTCTGCATAATATGTGTACATCTGTGTTAATCTGTGGTTAAATATATAAGAGGAGATTATGAAAACATCAATCGCATGTATTGCCTTTGACGGCGAAAAAATATTGGTCGCACATCGCAATCCCACCGGGCAGATGGGAAATCGCTGGGAATTTCCAGGCGGCAAAGTAGAAGAGGGCGAGAGTGATGAAACTGCAATCGTCCGTGAATTTGAAGAGGAATTCGGCGTAAAGGTGATTGTAGGCGAAAAAATCACCGAGACATTCTTTGTCCATAATGACCAGCAGGTTGCCTTGCACGCCTATGAGATTACCGTTCCTCATGACGGTATTGCTCAAAAATATGTTCTTACGGAACACACTGAATACAAGTGGGCTCTTCCTGCCGAAATTCCTACTTTAAATTTTGTAGATTCAGATATGCTCATCTATCCAGATGTAATGAAATGGGTCGCAAGCAAAAAATGATGCGAATCGTCTGCTTTGTGATTAAAAGAATCCTCGTATTTGTTGGCTTTTTTTTCTGTCTTTATTTTGTTTCTTGCACGAAAAATGACGGCCAGCTTGAAATGCAGAGCCTTGCGCCACAAGACCTTTCTCCGCGGATTGAATGGGCTTTAATCAAAGATCCTTATGCCGCCTGTCGTAAAGATGCGAGCTATGAGAGTGAGACAATCGCATCCTTCAGAAAGGGGGAAATTTACGAAATTAAGGGAAATTGCACGGTTGTCATTGACAAGGGCGAAAAGGACGAAAAAAAAGAATTGTGGTACGCGCTTGAAGACGGCTGGATTCCCTCAAGCGCGGTAAAAGTCTACTCCAACAAACTAAAAGCTGAGCAGGCGAAAAAATCAATAAAATAATAGAGACGCAGATACACACAGATGAACAATTTTTATTATCCGCGTTTATCGGCGTTAATCTGCGTCTATTTTTTGAGAATTATCTTTGCAGCTTCTTCCACAGAGATTTCTACAAACTGCTCGCGAGTCTGCAAATTCTTCAATGTGACGGCATTTTTTGTCGCTTCGTTTGAGCCGATCAAGATTCCCCATTTAATGCCCTTTGCATCTGTGACGGCATATTGCGCCTTCATCGACTTTGCTTCTGGGAAGACTTCGACTTTAACTCCCTTTGAGCGGAGTTCTGCGGCGACGCGCTGGTAGAGAACTACGAGGCTTGCGTCCATGCAGAAAATCTCTGCGTCAAGGTAGCTTCCTTTTGATTCAAGTTTGCCAAGCTGCTCAAGGCCTGCGATAAGGCGGTCTAGGCCGATTGAGGCACCAACTCCCGGCAATTTTGTCTTTGTGTAAAGGCCTGCCAAGTTGTCATAGCGGCCGCCTGAACAGACTGAACCGATTGAAGGAAGCTCGTTGAGGAAAGTTTCGTAAACGACTCCGGTGTAGTAGTCAAGTCCGCGGGTGATTGAAGGGTCGAGTACATAACTTGATTCGATTCCGGCTGCTTTCATCATCTCGTAAATGTCCCTCATTCGCTTTGAGTCTTCGCTTTCGCCTCCGGCCATTTCAGTAATCATCTTGAGGGTTGATTCAAAATCTTTGGAGCCTGCAATGTATTTTAAGATTTCTTCTGCTTTTTCTTGGGAAGAAGTGTATTCAATCAGCTCTTTTTTTACTTCTTCCTGACCTACCTTTGCAAGCTTATCAACAGAGCGGAGAATGTCCTCACTTTTTTCTGATACACCGAGTTTTGAAAGGAAGCGGTTAAAGATTCCCCTGTGATTTACATGAATCGTGATGTCGGTGACGCCGATTTCTGCCAGGGCCGCCTTCATAATAGAAAGAATCTCAAAGTCACTTGCCGCACTGTCACTTCCAACCGTGTCAATATCGCACTGCACGAACTCACGGTAGCGGCCTGCCTGAGGTTTTTCGCCACGCCATACTTTTGCTATGTGGTAGCGCTTGAAAGGGAAGTAAAGCTCGCTTTCGTGCTCTGCCGTAAAGCGGGCAAAGGGAACTGTAAGGTCAAAACGGAGGGCAACATCTCGCTTGCCGTTGTCCATAAAGCGGAAAACCTGTTTTTCTGTCTCGCCGTTTGATTTTCTGAGTAAAATTTCTGAATATTCAAGAACCGGCGTGTCGATTGGAACGAAGCCGTATGAGCGATAAACTTTGGTGATTTTTTCTTGCAAATTTGTGCGGACGATTTCCGCCTGGGGTAAAATGTCTCTGAATCCCTTAAGGACTCTGGGTTGAATGAGTTCTGCCATAATTGGATATTTTAGCGAAAAGAAAGAAGTTTATCCACAGATAAGCAGAGATTTCCACAGATTAGCAGAGATTTCCACAGATTAGCAAAATTTTTTACTTGGTCAAATGTCGAGTTTTGCAAATTATTGGATAATCACAAAAACAAGCTCTCGGCGGGAACATGGCACTGGAATCCACGGTTGTGCGAAATTGGAAATTAGACTCGCTTCGCTCGCTCGCACAAAGTGGATTCGTGCCATAACCCCGCCTACGCTTGTTTTTGCACTGTTCAGCAAATGCAAA
>DFEB01000010.1 GCA_002368605.1 Treponema sp. UBA3813
CAGAATGTAGATTTATCTCTCTATTTTATGCTCAACCACCACTGGTATTTTGAGGCGGCCTTTGCCGATGAGTTTACTAAAAACACTGTGGCGGCAGGCTACATCGGAGACGGATACCTAAAATCAGCGCGAATCTCAAACCGAAAGATTATTTTTCCATCGCTTTATTCCGTTGACGCAGTGAACAGGGGAATCGGTGGCGGCGACAATCAGGCTCCGGGTCTTTCATTCAACTGGAAGGGAGAAAAATGGCGGGCAGATGCGGCGGTAAGATACGATTTTATTGAAGCCCATGAAAAAACCTGGTACGGAAAGAATGCCGTGAGCATAAACGAAATTTCCCTGTCGAACTACAACAGCGGAAATCAGTACATTTTGCCAAAATCTTCCATGGTGCAAAGCGTCAAGGCAGTTTATGTTGAAAGCTCTTCAGGAAATTACCGTGACTCAAAGGGCAGGAAATACAAAAAACTCGATGAAAGCCAATATCTCCTTATGGCAAGTCAGAATCAGATTTTGCTCTCAAAGGACGCAAAGGCCTATCGTCAGGGCGGTGTCTTGCCTGCGGTGGCAGTGACTTTCTATTCTTCCGTAAGCGAAAGCGATTTTACCGACTATCTATCAAAAATAAAGGATTGGTTCTCACAAAGCGAAAACTCTAATTTTAAAATCGAAAATTATTTTTATTCCATAATAAACTCCATCGACGGCGAAAACTCTTTGTTTTTGCAGCATCCGTCGGGCTTCTCGCCTTTCGCCGTGGCTTCCCGCTACGATTGCGGCTCTTCTTCCGCTTCAGATGCCCAAGTCGCCTATTCCAGTACGGGCAGCGCCGACACGACCTATACGGCTGTCATCGATGAGGACAATCTTCGCTTTGCCAGCACGGATTTTTTCTATTCAAATCATTTGTACGCTGATCTTTCCCGGTCAGAGGATGATGAAAGCAGTGACGAAGTTGAGCGTCTCATTCACGCCGCCTTTCCTCTCGCAAAGGAACATCCCAAAATCTATCTTTTGACGGGTCAAAAAGAAGACCTGACACTTCAAGTGCGCACTTTTACGCCGGTAAATCGGCTGGACATAGGAACAAAAGCCGTCAGCGGAACAATCACCGTCTACAAAAACGGAATCATAGATCCGACAGCATCTTATGACGAAGAATCAGGCAGTATTACTCTCTCTTCGGCAGTTTCGGCAAGCGACCACATTACGGCCCGTTGGTACGAAGAAAGTGAAGATTCAACTTCCGGAGCCCTTGCATCGGCAGGGGGATTCAAATATGACTTTACTGAAAAGCTTTCAGCAGATATTTCGGCTTCAAGCAGGTGGAGTTATTCTCCTGACCGGGAATTTGCCGATTCATCTTACGCTTCCAAGGGATTTGCCACCGCCGCCAGCAGTATTTCCTACAAAGGAGAGAAATTTTACGCGAAAAACACGGTGGCCGCCACTTATGAAAACACCAACACCACAGGAAATTACCTGATTTTAGGCAACAATGACTCAAGTTCGGAAAGCTATTATCTTTCAAAAAAAGCAGGCGTCAATCTTCCCGGCGGCTTTGCCCCCACAATCAACGAAAAAGAGACAGGCGGAATATCAAACACAGAATTAAAATCTACAAAAAACGGCTCTGTCGAGGTGAGCGAGGGAAAATCGGACTCAGAGATTTCAGGCTATGCCCTTCCCTTTGAGTGGGATTTTTCAAGTCTTACAGCGGGAAGCGGTGAAAATCAAATCTGGGCAGCCCAGTCAATCTACACGCCAGGAGTCGCCTCATCCCTGGCAAACGCCAGCACCTTCTCCATCGCGCTGAAAAATGCCTCTTATTCACAAACTTTTGACACGACAAATTGCTCCCTCTACCTTCAGCTGGGAGTTTCGGCAGACGATGACTTTTCGGTAGAAGAATCAGATAAAATTCCCACATGGAAGATTTCTGATTCTGCAAGCGGACAGATAAAAAATTCCTTTGACTTCTCGAAATCAGGCTGGCAGATTGTCAAAATCTCCCTCTCGGACGAAGACCGAGCTGTCATCTCATCATTGGGAATGGCCAACGCCCGACTCATCATCACCAGCAAGGACACGGCCGCTATTCCCCAAACAGGCACGATTTTTGCAGGTCCTTATGAAGCAGGCGGGCTTACATTCACATTTTCAAGCGAAGCTGATGTGACAAGCACAAACTATCAGACAAAAGACACGGAACTATCTTCTTCAAAAATCAAGAAATTCAACAAATCACAGACAAACACCGTTCAATTCTTCGAATGGACTTTTGGAAGCAGCCCCAGCGAGGACAAAGAGCTTATTTTTACCCGCACATTTCCCCAAGTCGATTTAAGCGAGTACAAAAAACTCTCATTCTTCATAAAGGCAGAAAATGCATCTTCCGTCACAGTCACGCTTTCCCGTCCGAAATCTTCCTCCGAAGAAAAGGCCATCATCTACAAGATAGAAAATCCCTCAAACGAATGGAAGGAATATACAATCGATTTAAGCGGCAGCACGGACTCATCCCTCACAATTCTTGACACAGACATCGTTCCCACAAAACTCACAATCACCCTTGAGGCAAAATCCGATGGCAAGCTCTCATTCGATGAGCTTTATCTCAGTGAAAACACGCCCTTCATCGTCCTGCAGGATAAAATGGAAGCGGGCTATAAAATCAAAGGAAGCATTCTTGCCAGCGAAAATCATGAAATCCTAAAAGATTTTTCGATCTCAGCGACGGCAGACGGAGCTTCATCAATCGAAAGCGAGCATGGAAAGACTAAGGAAAAATCCCTGCAAGGCACGGGAAATCTCGCTTTTACCCTCACGAACATAAAAATCTCCGCAGGTGCAAGCCTTTCAAATGCCTACGACAAGAGCAAAAAGACAAAATCAAGTGACTTAACTCAAAAAAATACCCTTGCCGCGGCAAATCACTCCCTTGAAACGGAAAAACCACTTTTAAAAATGCTCTCCTTCTCCGAAAAATACAACTACAGCGCCAATGACGGCTCCCTCGAAAAGGCAAATTTCGCAAAAATCGATTTTTCTGAATATTTTTTACCGATTTCAATGGAAGGAATAACAAAAGCAAGTTCAGATTCATGGTCGCTGTCACAAAATTCCGAGACAAAAGCAGCTTTCAAAGGGAAAAATTTCTCCCTCTCAGCTTCTGCAAAAGCCAGTCAGAAAATCCTCACGGATTCAGCACTCTCCTCAAGCAGCAAGGGAAAGGAAAAATTCGCCACAGAAAATTACGCCTCAGCATGGAAAGAAATCACGGAATTCACTTTTGACACAGGAGATGAAAAAGCCTCAAAACGAAGCGTCGGTCTGTCTTCAAGCGCAAGCTATGCTTTCGAGCATGCAAAAGTCAAACCTGCCATTTTCTTTGAGACAGAAGGAAATTACAAATCAGCCTCAAAAAACACTTTCACCGATTCATCAAAAGCCGGTTTTGAAATTCCCTTCGCGATTTCAAAAAACAATTTCGCATTCTCATGGAAAAAATCCGCCGGAAGTTCGGCAGAAATCGAAAAAGGCGGTGACTACCAGCACGACACAGAGGAACTTTCAAAAGCCCTGAATGAAAAAAACTATTTTCTGAAAGCCGCTCCAATTTATGACCTTGCAAGCGCTCATCTCGCAAAAGAAGTTTACGAGACTGAAAGAGAATCAAATTTTTACACGGGAGCTTACGCCTTCACATGGAAAAGGGCATTTTTCGCCAACAAATACGATTTTTTCATTCCCCAATCGGCAAAAGTCGAAGCGACGAGGGACATTCGCACAGGAAGCAGCACTGCCGACTTCTATCAGATTAAAAACACGGTGAACTATACAGCCCTGAACATTTTCGGACGAAGTGGTAATCTCCCGATTTTCTCTTTTTTCTCAAACGATGAATACGCCTCTTCCCTCACCGCTGCCGTAAAAATTCCGCGGGAAAATTCTTCAAACTACAGCTACTTAGTCTCAGGCTATGTGCAGGCGACTCTTTATTTCACGAGCCAAAATTACCTAAAAAACGGATTTGAGGGAAGCATCGAAGGAAAAACAGACTGGAAGACAAAATATACCCTAATCTGGAAACGAAATGCATCATCTTCACTGGCCCAGGGAATTGCAGGAATCTTTAAAGGCGGAGCGGCGGAAAACACTTCTAAAATAACAAAAACCGACAGTTTGAATTTATCGGCGAGCTGCGCAAGTCCATCTTCATCCACAGGAAAGCCTGTAAGAAAATACACAATCGCCTACAGCCACGCCACAGAAACTCAAGTGTCAAAATATGTCTCGCTCAACACGGATGTGGGGCTGAGTTATTACGCTCTCTGGGAAAAAATCGCCACTCTCACAGCGACGGCAACTCTGGGAGCGACGATAAAATTCTAAAGGGTATTATTTTTCCACCGGGCGGTAATAGAAAGTCACATGACGGCGGCTGCTTCCCGCTTCTTTTTTCATCTCAAAGTCATCGTCGAAATATTCGATTAAGTCCGTAAGCTTTCGGAATCCGTAATCCACTGTGTCAAAGCCAGGATCCTGCCGCTTGAAGAAGGAACCGGCCGCGCTCACATCCGCCCAGCCTGTCTCGTCGGCGTATTTGTCGTAGGC
>DFEB01000029.1 GCA_002368605.1 Treponema sp. UBA3813
TTCGTCCAACAAATCGACAAATCAAAATTTGAAATAGCAAATAGCCTGAAAAGGTTGTATAATAAATGGGTGTTATCTTAACAAAAGGAAAGCAGTTTATGGCGAACTTTGATTTCTTAACTTATGATACGAACTATTCTGCCTTTAGCCAGATGGCAGTTCAGGCGGAGCTTCAATACAATAAAAATACCGTTTTTGCCGCATTTGCCGCCCGTAAGTCTTTGGAGCAGGCTGTAAAATGGATGTATTCAGTTGATTCGGACCTACATAAGCCTTATGACGATTCTATTCAAGTTCTTGTTCACGAATCAAGTTTTGTAAATGCCGTTCCTTCAAATATCCGCCACGACATGCAGCTTGTCATCAAAGTGGGAAACAGCGGCGTTCATGACACGCTGGCGGTGGAAAAGAAATATGTGCTTCTTTCCTTAAAGGCACTTTTTAATTTTCTGAACTGGCTTGATTATACTTACGGCTCTGCCTACCAGCAGCGCACTTTCAGCGAAGAGGCAATTCCAAAGAACAAGGTAGTGGTTGCCGTAAAAAAGCCGCAGGAGCGTCATGCTGAAAAAGATTCAGCATCTCTTGAAGCGTTCAAAAAAGAAATCGAGGCAAAAGACAATACAATCGAAGAATTGAAAAAGCAGCTTGCTCAGGCTCTTTCTTCCATCCAGAGCAATAAAGAAAATCCTTCTGCAAAACCGGAGCTTAAAGTTGAAGACCTTAGCGAGTTCCAGACACGAAAGATGTTCATTGACGAAGACCTAAAAACTCTGGGCTGGCGGATTGACGGCGTTCAGGTTGTGGAAGAATACAAAGTCGATGATATGGAAGGCATTAAGGGAAAGATAGGCTTTATTGATTACGCTCTCTTTGGAAAAGACGGTTCGCCCCTTGCCGTTGTGGAGGCGAAAAAGACAACGAAGGATGCGAATGTGGGAAAACAACAGGCAGTCCTGTATGCCGACTGCCTTGAACGGAAATTCGGACGCCGCCCATTCATCTTCTACACCAACGGTTTTGAAACTTTTTTCTGGGACGACACTCAATATGCTCCCCGCTCAGTGAGCATGATTTTTGCAATGGTCGACTTGCAGAAGCTCATGGACAGGCGCAGTCTTCTTGTAGATTTGAATCATGTGCAAATCAACAGGTCAATTTCAGGCCGGCCTTACCAGATGAAGGCTATCCGTTCCATTTGCTCCGAGATGGAAAAGCGCATCCGAAAATTTCTCCTTGTCATGGCAACAGGAACCGGAAAGACCAGAACTGCAATCAGCATTGTAGATGTTTTAAGCCGCGGACATTATGTTTCAAATGTGCTCTTCCTTGCAGACCGAATCCAGCTTGTGGAACAGGCCTATGATGCCTTCCGGGAGAACTGCCCTGATGTAACTGTCTGCAATCTTCTTGACCCAAAGGACAAGGCCGAGAACAAAGGCGCACGCATCGTCTTCAGCACCTACCCCACGATTTTAAATGCCATCGACACCGAGAAAAACAAAGACGGAAACAGAACATTTACGCCCGCCCATTTTGATTTGATTATTGTTGACGAAGCCCACCGTTCCATCTTTAAGAAATACCGAGCAATATTCGAATACTTTGATGCGTATCTTGTCGGTCTTACCGCAACTCCCCGCCGTGATGTAGACAAATCAACTTTTGAATTCTTTGAATTGCAGGATGACGTCCCCACAGATGTTTACGAATACGAAACTGCCGTTAATGCTGGCTTCCTTGTGCCATACCACGCAATTGAAAAGACTTCAACATTCCTTGACGAAGGAATCAACAAAGATAATCTTAGCGAAGAAGATTTAGAAAAGGTCCGCCGCCAGGAAGAAGAAAGCGAAGAACCTTTTGAGGAGATTCCCCCAAAGGCAATTAACGAATATGTATTCAATGAAGATACAACTCGCCAGGTTCTTGAAGACTTAATGACAAAAGGTATTAAAACCGGAGGCGGTGACAGGCTTGGTAAGACAATCATTTTTGCCTATAACAAAAATCATGCCCAGCACATTGTAGATACTTTTGATAAATTCTGGCCGCAGTATAAGGGCAAGATGTGTCAGCGAATTGTCTGTGACGATTCAAAAGTAAAATCGACAATCAAAGAATTCAAGAAATCCGATTCTCAGTTACAAATTGCTGTAAGTGTTGATATGCTTGATACCGGCGTTGATATTCCTGAAGTTGTAAATCTTGTTTTCTATAAAAAGATTCGAAGTAAGATTAAGTTCTGGCAGATGATTGGCCGCGGCACCCGCCTTGCTCCAAATCTTGTCTGCACAGATGAAACCGGTTCTTATGTAGGAAAGAAATATTTCTACATTTTTGATTACCTGAGAAACTTTGAATTCTTCCGCGAGGAAAAGAACGGCATTGAAGGTGCTTCTGGAAAATCTGTAAGCGAGCGTATTTTTGCTCATAAATGTGCGGTTATCAAACTTCTGCAGGACTCAAAAAATTTATGTCATTCCGAACTTGATTCGGAATCTCAAAATCTCTTTCTTACTTACCGGGAGCAACTTGTAAAAGAAGTTCACGCACAGATTTCTGCATTAAACACAAAACTCACTCCTGTCCACCTTGTGCTAAAGCATGTGACGAAATTCCAGAATGAAAAAAGTTTTGAATGCCTGTCTGATGAAGATGTACTCAATCTTTCAAAGCACATTGCGCCTCTGGTTTTTAACGAAGAAGCAGACAGTTATGCTAAAGGTTTTGACAATTTCTGCTACGGAATAATGGAAGCCCAATTATCCGCCCAGCCGATAAATCTTTACCGTTCAAAAATCAAGACTGTTGCCGAAAAACTTTTGCAGAAAACTTCAATCAAGGCAGTGCGCGACCATTTGCCTAGATTACAGCGTCTTTCCCTCAGTTCATATTACGATGAATTACATGTTCTTGATTACGAGGAAATCCGCAAAGAGATTCGGGAACTGGCACAGTTCTCTGTAGATAATACTCATGCCGACCCGATTTTTGTTGATTATGATGATAACATAAAGCTCGTTGACATACCTGAAGGAAGTCAAAATCCAAGTCCCGCAGACAATTTTGAAGAGTACAAGAAGAAGGTTGACGCCTACCTTTGCGAGCACATGAAAGACGGCGCAATCAATAAGCTACGCACAAACCAGCCTCTTACAAAAGACGACTTTGAAAGCCTCAATCACATTTTCAAAGAAGAACTGGGCGACGAAAAAATGTTTGACCAGCTTGCAGAAGGAAAAACACTTGGTGTATTCATCCGCCGGGCGACAAAAATGGATAAAGACGCAATAAATGATTATTTTGCAGACTTCATCAATGACGCAAACATGAATGCCTTGCAGATTGAATTCGTTCAACGCCTTATTGATATTATTGTGGAACAGGGCGAAATCAACATGGAAGCCCTTATGAAAGGACGAGCCCCCTTTGACCGACCTAAGTTTTTCACTTTATTTGGCAGTGCGGCTCAGAACAGAATTTTTGCTATTGTCAAAAGCATTAATATGAATGCTTCCAGTGCAGCATAACGATTTTATACGGCTGGTTTTAGTTATTTCTTCCAGTAATCCGGGAAAAGGAAAATTATCAGATTATAAAGCTCTAAGCGGCCTGCAATCATGGCGAAAGAATACCAGTATTTGAGGAAGGGGCAGATTATACCGTAATTTTCGCTGGGGCCCAGACTTCCGAAAGCGGGGCCTACATTTCCCACCATAGAGAGGCTTGCCGTAAAACTGGTGAAAATGTCCAGACCGCAGAAAGTGCTGATCATCGTGGTGGCGAAAACCAGCATAAAATAGACGAAAGTGAATGCCGCAACATTGAAAACCAAATCTTTGCGTCCGGCTTTTTGATTCAGGCTCACTGTAAAAACGCCGTGGGGGTGCAACATTCGGAGCATTTCGTTCCAGGCCTGCTTTTTAAGGACGACCCAGCGGATGATTTTAAAGCCGCCGGAAGTTGAGCCGGAGCAGCCGCCTGTAAAAAAGAGCAGGAAGATAAAATACTGGGCGGCGGGAGGCCATGTCGTGAAATCAGCCGTGGCGTATCCCGTGGTGGTCATAACGCTTGCCACCTGAAAACTTGAATAGCGGAGGGCGCGGGCAAAGGAGCCGTAATGGGGAATCAGGACGATGGCGATTACAATCACGCAGAGGGCAAAAAGCGAGAGATATGCCTTTAATTCGGAATTTTTTCTGACTTCATCGAATTTGCCGGTAATCACATAAAAATAGAGGCTGAAGTTAATTCCCGCGAGGAACATGAAGACCGTGCAGACGATTTCCACCGCCAGAGAATTGTATGCTCCGATGCTGGCGTTTTTTGTGGCAAAACCGCCCGTTCCCAGCGTGGAAAATGCGTAGGAAAGGGAGTCGATTACATCAAGACCGCAGATTTTAAGGGCGATGAACTGAGCCAGAGTGAATCCTGTGTACAAAAACCAGAGGGTCTTTGCCGTGCTGGCCATTTTTGGCGTGATTTTTCCTTTTTCGGGGCCTGTGCTCTCGGCTTTTATGAGCTGAAAACTTCCCACACCCAGGAGGGGAAGAAGGGCAACGGTAAGGGCGATGATTCCCATGCCGCCCAGCCAGTGCATTTGGCATCTCCACAAATTGATTGAGCGGGGAAGGGCTTCCACATCAGAAAGAACCGTGGCTCCGGTGGTGGAAAAGGCGGAAACGCTCTCAAAAAGCGCGTCGTGAAAAGTGGGAAGACTGCCGCTTGCCAAAAGAGGAATCGTGCCGAAGACGCTGATTGAAATCCATGCGAGGGCGACAAAGGCGAAAACGCTCCGAATCGAGAATTTTATCGTGGTCTTTTTTCCCGCGAAGAAAAAAATCAAGCCTACGGCAAGCGAAAATGCCAGAGGAAGCGCAAAACTCGGAATGACGGAAAATTCGCCGCAAGAAAGGGCCGTGAGAATGGGAACGATAAGGGAAAGTCCCACAATGGAGAGAACGATAAAAATCAGCCGAGCAAAAACAAAGATTTGTGCCATTTTCCCTTTCCTACAGTTCCGTGCCGAATTTCTTCATGACGGTCTCGTTTTCGCTGGCGTTGATAATCAAAATGATTTTGTCGCCTTCGTCCAAAACTGTGCTTCCCACTGGAATCGAATAGCTTTCCTCGCCTTTTTTTTGCACCTGTAAAAGAAGGAATTTTCCGTTTTCGGCTATGTCTTTCAGGGCCTTGCCTTTGACTTCGCTGTTTTCTGGAATCGTGATTTCGGCGATTTCAAGGGAGCCTCCGTTTACTGAGTGGATTCCGGTTACGCTATCGCCCCTGAGGTGGCTCATTATGCTGTCAACAACTGAATCCCGGATTGGAACTGGAACTTCTATTCCGATTTTGCGGGCCACTTCCCCGAAGGCAGAATTCGCCACCAAGACGATGCTGTTTTCCACGCCAAGGGACTCAATGTAGGCCGCCATGACCATATTCAGCTCGTAATTTTGAGTGGCGCAGATTACCAGGTCGAATTTGTCGATTCCTTCTTCTTCCACAAAGCCTTCTTCCGTGACATCAGCGCAGAAAACGCGTGTGCCGGGGAATTTTTCGCTGGCCGCCTTTGCATTGGCTTCGTTTGAGTCAACTATTACGAAATCCTGTGAGGCTTTTGATTTTAATCCGAAGAATTTTGCGAATTTACTTACCTTTTTGCGAATCAGCCTTTCTGCTACGATTGTGCCGATACGGTTTGCTCCAACCAGAGCGATTTTTTTGACATCCTTAACTTTTGATCCACAGAGAGCAAGCATTTCGGGCAAGTCAACCCTGTGCATGAGGATACCAAGACAATCTCCCCCGTGCAGGATTGTGCCACCGCTGGGCAGGGAAGTTTCTCCCTCGCTTTCGACATAACCCACGACGAATTTTTTTTCGGTGAGTTTTCTCATATTTTGCAGGGCGATTCCGTCAAGACGGCTGCCCGGCTCAACGGTGACCCGGATAAGCTCAAAAGTGGAATTTTCAAATTGAAGGGAATCTGTAATCGCTCCGTGCTCGACAGCCGCCACGATTGCCTCAGCCGCCTCAACATCAGGGTGAATCATGTAATCGATTCCGTAAAGATGGCGGTTTTCGCTGGAGAGTTTGCTGGCGTGTTTTTGCGTTGCCGTGCTGGTGTTCACATAGTAGGCGTAATTTCGCACACGGGCAATTTTTAAGATATTGGGGTAGACTGAATCCACCAGAGAGCAGGTAATCATGTTGACTTCATCGTTGGAAGTTACGCAGACAAGGGCATCTGCCGTTTCGATTCCGGCCTCTTCCAGAGTGTCAAGGTTGTTTCCGTCCGCCTGAATCACATTGCAGTCAAGGCGGTTTGAAGCGTGACGGACAACATCTTCGTCATTGTCGATGAGAACGACATCATTTTTTCCATTGATAAGGCGTTTCGCAAGCTGAGTGCCAGTGAATCCTGCGCCAACGATTACGATTTTCATTGCCTATATTGTACTGTGTTGTTAATTTTTTCGCCACATGTTATTATAGACAGACTATGAAGAGAATACTTTTTGCGCTTGCGCTTTTTTCAGCCTTCTTTTTTATGTCTTGTTTCGGGAAGAATTCAAAAAATGTTCTCCGAGTCAATGTTGCTTCTGAACCAGATTCTTTCTTCCCATGGGAATCGGCTGCGGCGGACACGGCTGCGATTTATTACAATATTTTTGACGGTCTTCTTTCCTTTGACGAAAAGGGCGCCCTTCATCCTGCCCTTGCTGAGTCGTATGAAATTTCTGACGACAAACTTACTTATACATTCCATTTGCGGCAGGGCGTAAAATTCCACAACGGTGCTGATTTTTCAAGCGCGGACTGCCTTTACACTTACGAGAACCTTGCCGGTTTGAACGGAAATTCAGTTCGCTCTGACATGATGATGCGCTCAATCGAAAGCCTTTCCGCTCCAGACGAAAAAACATTCACTATTACATTGAAGTACCAGAACGGTGGTTTTTTGGCTTTGAATATTTGCCCGATTCTTCCAGTGGGCTACACGAATCACGCAGAGCAGCCAATCGGTACTGGCGCATACAAATTCGTGGAATATCAGCTTCACCAAAAAGTTGTGCTTGAAAAGAACGAGAATTACTGGAACAAAGAGAATGAGCCGAAAATTCCCCGGATTGAAATCTATGTCATGTCAGACGAAAACGCCATTCTCTCCGCATTACAGTCAAAACAACTTGATATCGGACAGATGCTCTCTGCGGAAAATGCGAGAACGCTCGAAAAAAAATTCCAACTTTTCTCTGCCCCGCAGAATATGGTTCAGGTTTTGGGCTTGAATAATTCTGTCAAACCTCTGGACAATCCCCTTGTTCGGCAGGCAATCACAATGGCTGTAAACAAGGATGAAATTATTGACGGTGCAATGGGCGGCTTTGGAACCAAACTTTACAGTAATTTTTCCCCGATTTTGGGTGCCTACTATAACGATCGTCTTTCTGAAGTCTACAAAAATGATATAAATCAGGCTAAATCTCTTCTTGCTTCAGCAGGATATGGTAATGGCTTTGACCTTGAAATCACTGTGCCAGGGAACTACCGCATTCATGTCGATACGGCTCAAATCATTGCAAAACAGCTGGAACAAATCGGCATCCGCTGTAAAATTAAAACAGTTGAATGGACGACATGGCTTGATCAGGTTTACACAAAATTTGATTATCAGGCGACGGTAATAGCTTTTGCCGGAAAACTGGAGCCTTCCGAAGTGCTCCGCCGATACTATTCTTCTTACAAGCGCAATTTTACCCGCTACAACAATCCTGTTTTCGATGAAACTTTTGACAAAGCTGAACTTGAAACGGATAATGCCAAGCGTGTGAAATATTACAAATACTGTCAGGAGTTGCTTACGAAATCAGCACCTGCCGTTTTTATTGCCGATCCGAATAACACGGTTCTGCTCCGAAAAGATGTACGGGGCTATGAGACCTATCCCGTGCTTTTCTACAATTTTGCGAAAATGTATTTTGAGTAAATGAAGTTTTATATAAAGAAGGCTCTTGATTTTATAACGACGCTTTTCTTGATTTCACTTCTCACTTTTTTCGTTTTTCAGTTGCTTCCGGGAAATCCTGCCCTTGCCATTTTGGGCCCCGAAGCTGACTCTGCCCAAGTGCAGGCTCTGGAATCAAAAATGGGCTTGAACAAGAGCATAGGCCAACGCTATCTTTCCTGGATTGGCGGCGCAATTCGTGGTGATTTGGGAGTTTCCTATCAATACAATCAGAGCGTTTCCAAACTGATTGGCGGAAGTTTTTCTGTCACCCTGAGCCTTGCCCTCGTTACGCTTATTTTTACGGTCTTTATCGGGTATTTTTTCGGATTCTTTTATGCCTACATCCGAAAGTCTGCTCTGTGTAAGCCTCTTATGTCGATTCAGCAAATCTGGTTTTCAGTTCCTTCTTTTTGTACGGCCTTGCTCCTGATTCTTGTTTTTTCAGTGAATCTTGGTCTTTTTCCGACTATGGGCTATGTGCCTATTTCGGAAGATTTTTTTTCATGGCTTCATTCTCTTGCACTTCCAGCACTTTCACTTGCCCTCGGTTCTGGCGCCATTCTTGCCCGCTACACGACGACCAGCATTCTCGGTGAGGCAAAGCAGGATTATGTTCGTACTGCACGGAGCAAGGGATTGAGCGAGGCTTTGGTCATCCGACGGCATATTCTCCGTAATGCCCTTCTTCCCTCAGTTACTACGCTGGGACTCATTATGGTTGAGATTTTGGGTGGAAGTATTATCATTGAGAATGTCTTTTCTCTTCCGGGAATCGGGCGTCTTATTGCTTCATCGATTCAAACACGGGATTTTCCCTTAATTCAGGGGCTTGTCCTCTATCTTGCCCTGATTACGCTTTTCTGTAATCTTGCGGTGGATTTTCTTTATTCTCTGATTGACCCGCGCATCAGCCTTAGGATTCACAGGGAGGAAAATCCTCAAGGAGCTGGGGCATGAAAAAATATTTTTCCAACAAGTCATTTTTGCTCGGATTCTGTCTTGTCGCTTTTTTCTTTTTTCTCATGATTTCAGGCTTTTTCTTCCTTCCTTATGATCCCAACGCCACTGATTCGGCGGCGCGTTTTGCCCCCTGTTCGACACAGCACATTTTTGGAACAGACCATCTCGGACGGGACACTTTTTCCCGAATCTTAACCGGAATCCGCATTTCTTTTGGAATCGGTTTGGTCGTAATGATTTTTGGAGGGCTTTCAGGACTTTTGCTCGGCTCGCTTTCTGGCTATTTTGGCGGCTGGCTTGATTTGATTATTCAAAAGCTGGTTTCCGTGCAAATGTCTTTTCCGGGAATTTTACTCGCCCTTATGATGATTGCCGTTTTCGGAAGCGACATGAAAATCACGGTTTTTGCCCTCTGCCTTATGAGTCTTCCGCGCTTTACCAGAATTACGCGGGCAAGTTTCCTCAAATACAAAAATTCCCTCTTCGTAAAGGCGGCACGGGCTAGGGGAGCTGGTAATCTCAGAATCATGCTGGCTCACATTTTGCCGAATATTCTCCCGGAATTGCTGGTGACTTGCTCTCTTTCCTTTGCCCTCGCTATTTTAAGCGAATCGGGCTTGAGCTATCTTGGCTTGGGAATACAACCGCCAGCTCCAAGTTTCGGTCGGATGCTGAACGATGCCCAGCGTTTTATTTTCAGCGACCCCAAAGGCGTTCTCATTCCCGCGATTTTTCTTTCTGCTCTGGTCACGGGTTTTAATCTGCTGGCTGACGGCATTTCAGAATCGGGGGGAAAGTAATCATGCTCTTTCAAATCAATCATCTGTCAGCAGAATTTTCTTCGCGGAAAAAAAAGATTCCCATTCTTAATGATGTCTCTCTTTCAGTTGACGAGGGAGAATTTGTCGCTCTTGTAGGCGAGTCTGGCTCTGGAAAGACCATGACTTCTCTGTCTGCCATGCATCTTCTGCCTGAGCAAATCAAAATCACTGGCGGGGAAATCTTTTTTGGCGGGCGGAAGATTTCAAAACTGAGCGACGATGATTTCCGAAAAATTTCTGGCAAAGAGATTTCCATGATTTTTCAGGAGCCGATGACTTCCCTAAATCCTTTGATAAAAATCGGAAGGCAAATCGAAGAAAGCGGACTTGTTCACGGTCTTTCAAAAGAAGAAGCCCGCCTTCGCTCAGAAGAACTTGCCCGCCTCACGGGATTAAAGGATACTGAGCGGATTTTCCAGAGTTTTCCCCACGAGCTTTCTGGCGGCATGAAGCAGCGCGTTATGATTGCAAGCGCCCTTATGAACAATCCCCGGCTTTTGATTGCCGATGAGCCTACCACAGCCCTTGATGTTCTTACCCAAGAAGAAATTATCTCAATCCTTAAAAATCTCCGCGCCGAGAAAAAAATCTCCATGCTTTTGATAACCCATGATTTTTCTGTAGTGCGGAAATTGTGTTCCCGCGTTTACATCATGTACAAGGGAAAAATCGTAGAAAGCGCGTCCACTGAGGAAATTTTCAAGAATCCCAAACATGAATACACCCGTGCCCTGATTGAAGCCATTCCCAGCCTGCAAAAAAGGGATAAAAAACTGCCTGTTTTCGACGCATTTATCAGAGATTCCCAGCTGAATTCGGAGGGACGGTGATTTTATGAGCGAAAAAATACTTGAATGCAGAAATCTGACGAAAATTTTCTCTTACGGAAAGACTTCTTCTCTTAAGGCGGTTGATTCTCTTTCCCTTTCAATTAAAAAAGGAGAAACTTACGGACTTGTAGGCGAGTCCGGCTCAGGAAAATCTACTCTGGCCAACATGATTTGCGCGCTTGAAAAGCCGACTTCCGGGGAAATCTTTTTTAATGGTGAGGAACTTTCTTCGCTCAGGGGCAAAAATCTTCTCGATTTCCGAAAAAAAATGCAGATTGTCTTCCAAGACCCCTACGCTTCCCTTAATCCCAAGCACAAAATCGGCTCAATTATCGAAGAAGGGCTTAAAATTCACAAAACAGCAAAGGCAAAAGAAGAGAGAAAAAGGCTGGTGAACGAAATTAGAACGCTCGTCGGCCTGCCATTTGACTCCCTTGAAAAATATCCCTCGGAATTGAGTGGCGGTCAGCGGCAGAGAGTTGCCATTGCCAGCGCGATGATTTTGAGTCCGGAATTTGTCGTATGCGATGAGTGTGTGAGTTCCCTTGATGTGCTGATTCAGGCGCAGATTCTTAATCTTTTGAAGGGAATGCAAAAGTCTCTCAAATTGACATATTTCTTTATTTCTCATAATCTCAATGTTGTGGCATATATGGCAGACCGCATAGGCGTAATGTATAAAGGAAAAATCGTTGAGGAAAAATCAACTGACGATTTACTGAAGAACCCTGAGCATTCTTATACAAAAAAATTGCTTTCGGCTGCAGGCCTATAGGAGAGAAAAATGGAAAATCAGGCAGAAATTTCTTTTTCGGGAAAATCGGAAGTTCTGGTTGTTGATGATTCACGAATGATTCTTTCAATGACCCGGCGGATCCTCGAAAATTCCTACAGTGTTCATACGGTTTCTTCCGGTGAAGAATGTCTTGAATTCGTAAAAACTCACACGCCAAATCTTATTCTACTTGATTTTCACATGACTGGAATCGACGGACTTGAGACATTGCACCGCCTGAAGGCAAACCTTCTGACTCATCACATACCGGTGATTTTTTTGACTGGTGACGAGCATAATGAAACAGAAATTAAAAGCTTGCATGACGGTGCTATCGACTTTATTTCAAAAAATCCGCTTGTTCCAGGTGTCCTTCTTCAGCGGGTAAAGAACACAATTGAGCTTACGCTTTTGCAAAAAAATCTTCAGTTGGAAGTTGACAAACAGACTCGGCAAATCAAAAAACTGACGCGGGAAATTATGCAGGCGCTTTCAAGCACTGTAGACGCGAAAGATCATTATACGCGTGGTCATTCGGCCCGTGTCGCAAAATATTCTGCCGAAATTGCCCGCCGCATGGGAAAATCCGAAAAAGAGCAGGAAGAGATTTACTACATGGGGCTGCTTCATGATATCGGTAAAATTGGTGTCGCAGGAAGCATAATTCGTAAAAATTCCCGCCTCACAGCTGACGAATTTGAGGAAATAAAAGAGCATCCTATGGCAGGATTTCAAATCCTCAAAAACATTACGGCTTTGCCGAGCCTTGCTGTTGGAGCCAGATGGCATCACGAGCATTTTGACGGAAGCGGATACCCAGACCATCTCAAAGGCTACCAGATTCCAGAAGAAGCCCGCATTATCGCCGTTGCAGATGTTTACGATGCGCTCACGAGCAAACGCTCTTATTCAGAAATCCGCCCGCAAGCGGTTGTCCGCGACATCATTGAAAAAAGCAAAGGCACTCACTTTGATCCAGACATCGCAGACATAATGCTCAAAATGATTGATGAAGACAAAGATTACACCATGAAGGAAAATCTCCAGGAAGAGTAGCGTTTTATCGGCCGCTGGGTCTGTCGCCTTCTTTTGCCCCTGTGTTGCTGCCTGCACTTGAGGCTGTGTACACAAAACTTGAACTTGTGGTTTTAAATGTGCTCAGCGTGCTTGTTCCGCCAGAAATACTTGGTAAGTCAGTGTACAAATTGTGGAATTTAGTACCTCCGCTTGCTGTCACGCCGCTTTTTACTGTATAAGTTGTTCCAGTCTTTATTTCTGGTGATGAGAGAATCATGATTGTGCCGACGCTTGAAGGCAATGTATATACAAAAACTGGATTTCCGCTTGAGTCAGTGATTGCCATAGTCGTGTTTGCGCTTCCATAATAAGAATTAGAAATCACTCCTACGCTTTGAGAGCAATTTTTCGGTTCAGTGTAATTGTTTGTTCCCAGACCAACGAGAAGTCCGCCTGTGATTTTCAAAGGATTACTGTCACAGTCGAAGGCACATTCAGGAGTGTTAATGCCTATTGCAACAATCTTGCCGCCTGTTATCGTAATTCCATTGCTTCCATTTGCGTCTATTGCGTCATTTTCTGAACTATATGCGTAAAGAGCCCCGCCATTAATGTAGATTGCACCGCCGGCATTGAGAGCATCATCTGTACAGTTGAGCGTAATCGTTCCCGCGTTTATTATGAGGTCAGATTTTGCCTCGATTCCTTCAGGCGAGCATTTTTCTCCAGTGCTTGTGTTTTCGTATGGCGTTCCGCTTGTTGTGATTGAAATAGTACCGCCGTTGATTTCTACATAAGGATTTGGGCATGTATAGCTTGTTCCGCTTAAGAATGTCGAGTAAAGAATTGAAGAATTTGCCGTCTCAGTGTAGCTTTCATCTCCGATAAGGCTTTCACTTGACTTCCAGTGGGCTGTGATTCCCTTTGCCACAGTCTTGATTTCGATTGTGCCGCCGTTAATGATGACAAATCCTGCCCCGGAAGTATATTCAAGGGTTAAATCGTCTTCATCGGCATCCTCGCCCTCAACTTTGATTCCAACGCTTTCATCGTCAGTGATTGTTCCATTGCCTGTAAGTGAAATCCTGCCGTTATCAATGATTACCGCATTCAATGCCCTGATACAATCTCGGCCAGTCGTTCCAGAAACGCTTACATCAAGCGTGACATTTTCGATTCTGACATAATCTTTTGAATAAATGGCGTGTTTGTAGCCTTTGTTTTCGACGGATAGATTTCCGCCGCTGACGGTTGAACCTTCCCCTGTAAAGATAAGCGCACCTTTCGCATAAAGAGAGCCTTTTTTCGTGTCGTATATTGTCGCGCTTTGGTTTAATAGTCTCGTATCTGTGATTGAATTTGTCGTTCCCTCTGGAATTACTATGAATGTACGGACTTCTGAACTGAATCTAAGTGCGGGACCTGCGCCTGATTCACTAGTAATATTTGCATTGTTTAATACGACGGCTGCGTCAGCTTTTTTATTCTTGATAAAAACTGTACCCGTATAGTCGCCTGAAAGCACATATTTAACCTTACCTGTTCCCTTGTACTGTAAGATTACTCCATTTGATGCCGCATCAATGTCATTGTCCTCATCTTCTTCGGTGTTCTCAGAAAGAAGTATTGTTACTTTTGTGCCAGAGATTTTTCCGATACTTGTTTCTTCGGTTTTTGCCGTTACGACTGAATCTGAATCACTGCCAATGTATGCATTTACGCTTGTTCCTAAAAAATTAACAAAAACTGTTCCATCTGCCGTAAAATTCTCGTACAAGTCTTCCGAAACATATCCGCCTGCCTCGGCTTCTGTTTCATCAGTATAGTTCGTGCTGCTTCCGTCATCTGTTATAAGCGATGAACTTGAGATAATGACAGCTGCCGCACTGTTTTTTGTTTCATCAACAGAATTGGCGCAACTCGTAAAAAAAACAATAGCAAAAATAGTGACGAAAAATTTTGATTTCATATAGTGCCCCTTTTTTCTTAAATTTAACATTGCGGCAATATAGAATCCTTAAAAAATGCTAAGAAAAAATTAAGAAAAGGCTTATGAAAAGTTATGTTTATTTTTTGCCTCCTCTGTCATATAATCTCTTTTATGGGAAATTGGAAAAAAACTGTTCTGATTCTTATATTTTCAGTTTTTTCACTTTGTGTTTTTGCAGCCCCTAGTGGTGGAGCTGGCGGCGGTCATGGCAGTCCGAGCGGGGGGCGGCGTCCTTCTCCAGAGCCAAAACGCAATCCTCCTGCAAAAAAAGCGCCTTCAAATTCAACCTTGAAAAAGGGTAGGGGGACATCAGTTTCAGGCCGTAGTCTCAGCGAAAATAAAAATAGTGAATCTAAAAACATCGAGGAAATCGATAACGAGAAACCTTCCGAGCCGGAAATCATTTACTATCGTGGCAACAGAATGCTTTCTGAAAACGGTGATTTTCTTTTGGAAAATATAAAAACAGAGCGGATTTCGGATTCTCAGGTAATTGTCGAAATTGCCTTTAACCAGAGCGTCAATCCTCTCTCATTTTCTGCTTCTTCCTTTTTACTTGATGGTAGTCCTATTTCAGAGAGCGTAAAACTTTCTTTCAACAAAAAAGGTGATACGATAAGGCTCACTCTTCCTGTGAAAGAGAAATTTTTTTCTTTGACAATTCAAAATGTTGAGGCTTTTGACGGTACAAAACTGGAAACAGTTGAAGTCAAAAATCTTTTTCATAATTCCGGGGGTAAATAATGGAAAATGAAAAATTACAGGGAATTAAAGTTCTGATTGTTGAGGATGACAAAGGTATCGCGGATTTTATTCTTCCCGAACTAGAGCATGAGGGATTTAAAACATTGCTTGCCCAAACTGGTCGGCAGGCACTGGAAATGTTTGAGTCAGAGAAGCCAGATTTAGTTCTCCTTGATATTATGCTTCCTGAATTAAACGGACTTGAAGTTCTCCGTCGGATTCGTGCGGTTTCAAATGTGCCCGTTATCCTTGAGACGGCTCGTGGTGAAACTGTCGATAAAATTACAGGATTGAATGCAGGAGCTGATGATTATATAGCCAAGCCTTTTGAAATCGAAGAATTACTTGCCCGTATAAATGCGCTTTTCCGAAGAATCAATGCGATAAAAGGGGCGGCAGGGGCGATTTCTGTCCGAAATCTTTCTCTCAACACTGACCGCATGAGTTGTTCTGTCGAAAATGCGGAAATCCAGCTGTCAAAAACAGAATTCCTTATGCTGAAGTGTTTTATCGATCATCAGAACAAGGCTCTTTCCCGTTCGGCTATAATTGACGAAATCTGGGGCGAGGGTCATTATATCGATGAAAACACGGTCGATGTCTATGTCGGCTATCTCCGAGCAAAAATTGCTGAGCATACGAAAGAGGAATTCATAAAAACAGTGCGTGGCGTCGGCTATATGATGGTCTAACAAATGGCGAATCGTTTCTTCAAGTCTTTTTCAGCGCGGCTTGCCCTGCGTTTTATGTTCACTCTGACTGCCGCCATCATGCTTCTGTCTCTGGGTTTCTTATTTTTCACCCGTTCACTCGTTGACAAGGCTCAGGGGCTTGAACTCAAAAAGGCTGAATCGGCTGTATTCTTTGCGCTCGAAGATTTTTATAAAGGGAAAAATGCAAGCCGTAATCTTGCAGGAAAGTTGGGGGCGATTTCAGAAATTCCATATTATCTTACATACATTGTTTACGATGCAAAAAATCAAAATCTCATTGCGACAAATGATCCCTTTTTGCCGTTTTTGCCTGATTCAAAGGGGAAAGTTAAACATTTTTTTGAAAAAGATTATTTTTTTGACGGCGATTTAAACATCATTTATTTTGCGAAAACACATTCGATAAAAAATTCCCTCGTAGTTGTGGCCCTTGCAAAGGATATGGAGATGAATGAAACGGCGTCAATTTTTGCCACCCTGCCGCTTGCCGTGCTTTTTATGGTGATTCCAATCCTCATTCTTTCTTTTTTTGTTTCTTTCTTCATTATAAGAAATACGATTAAGCCAGTCAGAGAAATTACACAAAAAGCGCAGTCAATAACGATTGAAAATCTTTCGGAACTTCCAATAAGCTCTTACGGTGATGAACTTGATGAGCTTTCAAAAACATTCAATGAACTGTTCGCACGCATAAAAAAGGACTTTGAGCGGGAGCGGCAATTCTCCAGCGATGTTTCCCACGAACTGAACACGCCACTTACGGTAATTTCCGGTCAGACTGGCCTTCTTCTCCGCTGGGGAAAGGACAATCCCGAACAGCTTGAAAAATCCCTTAACGCCATCAAAACCGAAGCCAAAACCATGCAGGCAATCATCGCGAATTTGCTCCAAATTTCCCGCATTGAAAGCGGCAGAATCAAACCCCAGATTTCAGAAGTCGCTGTCAGCGCTCTGTTTTCCTGGATTCGGGAAGAAGCGGCGGCATTTGCGCCAAAATTACAGATTTTCACGGAAGACAATGGCATTATTCTTAACACGGACTCGGAAATGCTCCACCAAATTCTCACGGTTCTTATCACAAACAGCGTAAAATACGCCGGCGGCTCCTGCACAATCCGCATGTCTGCCCAAAAAGAAGGAAACCGTGTTGTCATCGAACAAAGCGATGACGGGCCGGGCTTTAGCCAGGAATCCTTGCCCCATCTTTTCGAGCGATTCTACCGTGCCGACGAAGCCCATTCCCGAAAAATTGCCGGCTCAGGACTGGGCCTTGCAATCGCCCAAACCCTCTGCACGGCACTGGGAGCAAAAATAAAAGCCCGCAACATGGTTCCCCACGGTGCAGGCTTCTCGATAGAGTTCCAATAAAACTGCCGCAAGGACGCGGCGCAAAGACCGTTGACCGCAAGAATTTCCGAAGGAAATTCTTGTCACGACAAGGATGTCGCATTAAGCTGCAGAAATCTGAATCTTTCGCGGCGCTACCTCAGCTTTTCGCGGAATCTTAATGGTAAGGACACCGTTCTTGAATCCGGCGGTTACACCATCTGCGTCAATGTCTTTTGGCAGTGTGAAGCTGCGGCGGAACTCAGTGCGGCGGCGTTCACGAAGCAGGAACTGTGGTTTTTCAGCCTCGTCCTTCTCTTTTTTGTTGTTCTTATCTTCGATAGCTTTTGTCTCGGTCTTTGCAGAAGAAATTGTCAGTACGCCTTCGTTAATCTCAAGGTTTACATCCTTCTCTGTTCGGCCCGGCAAATCCATGTCAAGAACATAAGAGTCTTTGTTCTCAGTGACATCAACATCAGGAACAGCGGCGCTTGTGCCACAAAGTCCCTCTGAACCATAAAAATCATTGTTGAGCCAGTCGTTAAAAAGTGAAAGTGCGTTCATAAAAATCTCCTTCCTAGCTGAGCTAGGTATTATTTGTAATTTAATTTTTTTTGTCAGTCTTTTGTTTCTGACACTAGAGATAAAGCAGAATCCGTGCCAACTTTTAAAAATTGAAAATGAAAAGGTAAAAGTCGGGAAAATTTAAGGGAGTTCCGGCTTTGCCGTCGGGTCTTTCGTGGTTCCGCGCTAAAAGCGCTCCATTGCCTTCGGCAACTTACGCCACTACAGCCCCTAACTCAGAGAAAATTTACCCACTGTGTCAAATTTTCTTTTAAATCTGTGTCAAATTTACCCAGTAATCTCTATTTGGAATAAAAATTACGGCCACATTGTCTCTTTTTTTAATTGATAATTCACAATTCTTAATTCATGATTTTCATATACTAATCTTTGCATTTTACAAAAATTTCGTTATCTTTATAGTGTGAGTGTTTCTATCGAAAATTTTTTGACTAACTTCCTCCGGACTTACCCCATGCCGTTTTCTGCAAAGGAATTGCTTGCCATGCTTTGCGGACTTGGGCATAAAATTTCCCTTGAAGAACTCATGGATTTCCTTGACAATGACGGGCGGGCTTTTGCTCTCCAGAAACGAATGTATATTACGAGAGCCGGGGCTTTTACGAATCAGATTTTCAGCTTTGTTCCGACTCAAAGAGAGGTCGAACAGAAGGTTTTTGTTCCCGGTGACAGATGTATGCCTTTCGTTGATTTAGATGTCCTTTCGTATTCATTTACCTTTGAATTTTTAGGACAGGAGCTTCCCAAAAAAAAATTCAACACTGACTGCAACACTGCCCGTGATATGTTCTGCTTATACGGTGACGAATTTTCTGCCCAGTACATTAGTTCTGATCCTGCTTGCGCAGATTTGCATATCGCCGAGAATAATTTTGAACTTCCCCTTAAAATGAGTTTGACAGGCGTATCCCTTGAGCCTGTTTTTGATAAAGTTGATTTTAAATACGGTGACAGAATTTTGTGCCGTGTATACGATTGGGATAAGGGAATCATCGAAATTATCCCGATTCTTTCTCACAAACTTAATCCATTTCAAATTTCCGCTGAGGATATGGAAAGGCAAAAATGGTACGAAGTTCTTGAAAACGCTCTCCTTGAAAGCTTTGACCGTATGGGACCATGTTCCAGCATCGAAGAACAGCTTGCCAATGTCTTCTATGAGCATCGAAAAGAGCTTTGTGTTCCCGATTGCGGCTCGATTCACGAATTTATCGATAATTCAAAAAAAGTCGGACTTGAGCTTTTCGGTGTCGAGACGCGCCTTTGGTTCAAAGGAAAGGATGTGCCTGCAGTGGGCAAATGGAACGAGGATTTGTATGAGGCTGAGGAGAGGGCTATTCCATTCTTTGCCCTTCCCGACTTCGTCATCGACTGTTACCTTAAAGACCAGATGTATGAAAAAAAAGACGATGTGAGTGAACTTATCGATAAAATAATTCCCAAGCACCTTGCTATCTCTAAAAAAGAGAAAGAAATGCTTACATTGCAAATTCATAACAGAAATGCTATACTTCGCAAAAATTATAATTGGTTTGCGGATTTTGCGAACGGAGCTATTCGGCACAGGGCACTGACACTTTTTTCCGAAGTTGGCTCTCTTGTTTGTGAACTTGATTGTGACAACAAAGAATTGGATCAGCTTCCTCAGCAGGAATTGGTCACGCTTTCACAGTTGTACACGCACATTTCACGGATTCTCGAAATCCTTTCTGATGATTCTGGATGTGAAGAAGAAGAAGCTTGCGCCATGGAGCTTTCACTCGAAGGAATGGAGCTCAACTTTGAGGATATAAAACCGCTGCTTCTTTCGGCCTTAGATAAGGTAAAGAAAAACCGATTTAATGTCATTTAAAGGATTATGTCCTACAATGGCTTAAATATAAATTCATTACAAGGTTAGGTTTTTTATGAACTCTAAAGGAATTGCTGCCGTTGCAAAAACTATCCGCAGTTTGTCAATCGATGCCATCCAGAAAGCTAATTCAGGCCACCCTGGACTTCCGCTTGGATGTGCAGAACTCGCTGCTCTTTTGTACGGAGAAATTTTAAAACACAATCCGGCTGATTCAAAGTGGGCAGACCGTGATCGTTTCGTTCTTTCAGCCGGACACGGCTCTATGCTTTTGTACTCAGTGCTTCACTTGGCTGGTTACAAAATCACCCTTGATGACATTAAAAATTTCCGTCAGGTCGGCTCAGTTTGCTGTGGTCACCCAGAATACGGCATCACTGACGGCGTAGAAAATACATCTGGCCCTCTCGGTCAGGGCGTGGCTTTGGCTGTCGGCATGGCTCTTGCTGAGTCAATGCTTGAGGCAAAATACAACACTCCATCACACAAAATCGTTGACCACTACACTTACGCTCTTGTTGGAGAAGGCTGTCTTGAAGAGGGCGTTTCTTCAGAAGCATGTTCATTCGCTGGTCACAATAAATTAGGCAAACTCATCGTTTTCTATGATGAAAACCGCATCTCAATTGACGGTTCAACAAATATCACTTTCACAGAGGACATAGCTAAACGCTACGAAGCTTACGGCTGGCAGGTTCTCAAAGGAAGCATGTACGATATTAAAAAAATCCTCTCTCTCGTAGAAAAGGCTAAAAAAGAAACAAATAAGCCGACTCTCATCATGCTCAAATCTGTAATCGGAAAGTGCTCTCCAAAAGAGGGAACTCCCGCAGTTCACGGTGAACCATTGGGAGAAGAAGCCGTTGCCCAGACAAAGAAAAATCTCGGCCTTGATCCGGAAAAATTCTTCCAGATTGACGAGGATGCCGTAAAATATTTCGCAGATAAAAAAGCAGAATTTGCAAAGCGTCAGGCAGACTGGAATGCCGAATTTGAAGTTTGGGCAAAAGAAAACCCGGAACTTGCAAAAGAATGGAAGGCTTCTTACGAAGGCAGCCCAGACGGAAATGCCGATGACCCGGTTTACGAAGTCGGAAAGTCTGTCGCGACACGCACTGCCTCTGGCGACATGATTTCTGCAATGGGAGCACGCTATTCTTACCTCGTGGGCGGCTCTGCTGACCTTAAAGGCTCAAACAAATCAGGAATGAAATGCGATGGCGGCACTTACACACCGGAAAACCGGGCTGGCCGCTCAATCGAGTTCGGTATCCGTGAATTCGGCATGGCAAGCGAGGCCGCTGGTATGGCTTTGCACGGCGGACTTCGTCCATTCTGCGCCACATACCTTGTCTTCTCTGACTACATGCGGCCGTCAATCCGCCTGGCAGCTCTCATGGGCGTTCCTGTCATTTACGACCTCACCCACGATTCAATCTATCTTGGCGAAGACGGCCCCACACACCAGCCAATTGAACAGCTTTCTTCTTTGCGTTCAATCCCCAATTTGCAGGTTCTGCGACCGGGTGATGCCGAAGAAACAGTTGAGGCTTGGCATATCGCAATGGAAGCAAAAGATCATCCAGTTCTTTTCGCCCTCACACGGCAGAATGTTCCTGTTTACGCAAAAGAAAACGCTGACTGGCGCGAGACAATCAAAAAAGGCGCATACGTCGTCAAAAATGGGGATGCAACTCCTGATGTCACAATCGTCGCCACAGGTTCAGAAGTCAACATGGCTCTCGAAGCGGCTGCAAAAGTAAGCGAAAAGAGCGTGCGAGTCGTTTCTGTTCTTGATAAAAATCTCTTTGAATCTCAGAGCGAAGAATTCCAGAATCAGATTTTGGGCGGAGCAAAGCGTGTTATCGTTGCTGAAGCTGGCGTGAAAACTGGTTGGGAAGGCTATGTCTCAAGCAAAAAAGATTTGTTCACAATCGATCGCTTTGGAGAATCAGGTCCTGCTAAAAAAGTTGCCGAGCATTTCGGTTTCACGGCAGATAAACTTGCTGAACTGATTAACGCATAAAAAAATAGCGCGAAAAAGGGAATGTACAATAAGTACGAGTCATTGCCGTGCTCGACACGGCAATCTCTTGTATTGCAATTAAATGGATTTTCGGGTCAAGCCCGAAAATGACACTTTTTGAACTTATTGGTCATCCCCTTTTTTTATGCAGATTTTCTTTTGTTAAGTAAATAGCCTGTGACCGCCACTCCTATTCCACCTAGAATCATCAGGAAACAGAGAATTTGCCCTTTAGAAATGTAAAGAGGGGAAGTGAATAAATCAACAGAAACTTTTTTAAGAATTTCTTTGCTGCTTGTGAAAGGATGAAGACAAAGTACATAACCGATATCTGCATCAGGAGCGCGGAAATATTCAAGGAAGAAACGGAAGAAACCGTATCCGCCGGTGTAGAGAGCGCCAGAAAATCCATCGAAAGGCTTTTTTTTGTGCAAAATCCAGATAATCGAGAATAAAATGAGACCTTCAAAAAGAGCCTCATAAAGCTGACTTGGATGACGGGGAAGATTCACAAGGTTTGTGCTGACTTTCATTCCTATTTTATCAACAATTCCTTGAACCCATGGAATCGATACAGAGAATTTTTCGGCGTGTGGAAAGACCATGCCCCATGGAGCCGTGGTTATGCGCCCGAAAAGCTCGCCGTTCATAAAATTTCCGATGCGCCCAAAAGTATAACCCAAAGGAATAGCCGTGACCATTGCGTCTGCCCATTTGAAGAAGGGAACCTTGTGCCGCCAGCACCAGAAAATCATTCCCAATAAGCCACCGATGAAACCTCCGTGGTAACTCATGCCTGCCAAGCCTGTAAAATGACCATTCTGGAACGGCCAGAAAATGAGCCATGGATGAGTCCAATAGTTGATGGACAGGGGATTTTTAGGGTCATATTGATTGTAAACAAGAGTTGAGAAAACTCGCGCGCCAATCAGCAAAAAGACGATTCCTGTGGCGATAAAACTGAAAATGTCGTCTTCGGTGGCCTTTCGGAGACTTCCGTCAGCGTTTGTTGAGTCCAATGCGCCTTCTTGGAGCAATTTTTTGAGAATGAAAAATGCCGTTCCAAAGGCGAAAATGTACATGAGCCCGTACCAGCGGAGCAAGCTCAAAACCGGCAGTCCGGGGAAAATCTCAGGATGAATCCAACTTGGATAATTGATGTATAAAGGCAAAATCATACTTTAAATCCTTGTTGAGCTGCCTTGACCAAGCGGTTCTTGAGCATGATATTTTCGTTTTTGAGCTGGGTGATTTCGTAATTCTGAGTTTTAATCATTTCTGCAAGTTCGCTTACATTCAATGCGCCTGTTCCGATTAAATCTTCGACATAAGAAAGTTTTGCTGAATAATCGTCGCTGGCTTCTTCGCTTGCCTGCTCGAAACTTTCATCAAACGAAAGAGATTCCGTCTGCATGATTTTTTCAGCGATGCGGAAAATTGCCTGAGCCAGAACAGAATTCGGCTTGTAGACGGTAACCGGCAGACTTGAAGAAAGAGCCTTGTCCTGCATTGAGTCCCGGTACATTACGCCAAGGGATTCGACTTCGAGACCAAGATATTGCTGGCAAGAACGGCGGATTTTCTGAGCCTTGTCAGCATCCTTTGGTTCGTCAATCATGTTCATAATGAGCCGAGGCCGGAATTGGGAGAGCCGTCTTTTGAATTTCTCGCCGTTCTCAGGGTCTATTTCAGTGATTTTTTCGATTAACTTAGGAATGTATAATCGCTGGAGTGAGGCTGAATCATTGCGGAGTTTGTTGATGAATTCCGCCGCCTTTGAATTCTTTTTGAAAGTTGCCGCCATCAATCTGAAAACTGCGTTCTTTAAGAAAAGGTATCCGTTGAGAGTTGCCGTGACCGTGGGGGCTGTGACTATGATTCCCTGTGGCGAAATTAGAAACAAGTCCAAAATAGTGAGGTGAGTGCCTGCGCCCAAATCCACGATGAGATAATCAGCGTCAACTGAATGGAATTTTTTGATGAGGGCATTTTTTTGCGCGACTTTGAGTGCGCTCAAGCCCGGAATCTCTGAGTCGCCAGCGATGAAACTGACATTTTTGTAGTCAGTGGGCGTGATTATGTCTTCGAATTTTGACTCTCCTGTGAGAAAAGTTCCGATTCCTTTTTTTGGGGAATTATGCCCGATAACGAGATGAAGATTTGAAGCACCTAAGTCCAAATCTGCGAGCACAACTTTTTTACCTGCCTGCCCCAGGGCGATTGCTAAATTTGCGGAAAGAAGGCTTTTTCCAACGCCACCTTTACCACTTGCTACTGGAATAATTTGCATAAAATTGATTATAGCATAAGTTTAAAGCTTTATAAAGATTTCTGATTGATTTTTATCTTATAGAATCTTAAAATAGAAATAATATGAAAAAAATTGATTTAATGATAAAACGGATTAACTCTATTCTTCTTATTTTTGTTGTCGCTTTTTTTGCTTCACAGTGTTTCGCACAATCCGCTTCTCCATCGGCTAACGAAAAAACAAATAAATCTCGTCAGTACATGGAACTGATGAACGGTGTTTTTGATTTTGTTCAAAAGAATTATGTAGACGAAATTGACCCGCAGGTTTTGTATGAGGGCGCACTCAAAGGCATGCTGGAGTCGCTCAAAGACCCTTACACTGTTTACCTTGACAAAACAAGTTTCCGAAGTATCAGCGATACAACTTCCGGCTCATTCGGTGGCGTTGGCCTTCAGATTTCAAAACCTGTTGAGACAAGCAAAGAAAAACCCGCCTATGTCGAAGTCGCTTCTCCAGTTGAGGACACTCCTGGATTCAAGGCTGGAATTCTTGCAGGAGATTTAATAATCTCAATCAATGGCACTGACACTTCAACAATTACTATGGAGCAGGTTTTGGATATGCTCCGTGGCAAGGTTGGGGAAAGCGTTGATCTTGTTATCCGCCGCGGAAAGAACATGGAATTCCCGGTCACTCTTGTACGCGCCATTATCGAAGTTCCGACTGTCAAATACGGCATGATTGAGGGCACAAAAATAGGTTATGTCCGTCTTATCGAATTCACTCCCCAGGCAGTTGAACGCTTTCAGGAAGCCCTTGATTCATTCAAAAAGAACAACGCTGTCGGTATGATTTTCGACTTGCGCAACAATCCGGGCGGACTCATCACAAGTGCGGCTGACATCGCTGATAAATTCATTGATAACGGCCCCATTGTCACCACTAAAAGCCGTCTCTCTTTCGAGAACTCAGTCTTCACGGCAACCGCCAAAAAAACGGTTATGCGAAATATGCCCATTGTCGTTTTGATTAACAAGGGAAGCGCTTCTGCCTCAGAAATCGTGAGTGGCGCCCTCAAAGACAATCATTTGGCATATCTTGTAGGTCAGCGCACTTACGGCAAAGGCTCCGTTCAGCAGGTTTTGCCCCTTTCAGCAACGGACGGCCTTAAAATCACCATGGCCCGCTACTACACTCCCAGCGATGTCAACATCGATAAAATCGGCATTCCCCCAGACCGCGAGATTTTGTTCCCGGTTTTAAGCGAAGAGGGCGAAAAGCAGTATCTCGAATTGTACAAATCAACGGAAATTTCTGATTTCGTAGACGGCCGCACTGATTTGACCGAAAAACAGATTTCAGACTTCGCAAAGACTCTCAAGAAAAAATATTCTGAAATCGATGAGTCAAGTTTGCGCAAACTGGTGCGAAACGAAGCCAACAAAACAAAAGGCACTATGCTCTACGATTTGGACTACGACATTCAGCTCAACGAGGCCATTTCAATTCTGCAAAAAGAGAATTTCACAAATCTGATTAAGAGCACAAAAACTCTCAAAGAATTGCAGGAAATGGCGGTTTTGGAAGAAGAAAAGTCCGAGAAAAAATAGTGCGTCAGTACATTTCACAAAAAAATCTTGATTCTGACGGACTTCTCTCAATAATCGGCAAGGATTTTCGCTATTTGCACAATGTTCTCCGTCTCAAAAGCGGCGACATGATTTATGTTCGCTTGCCAAATGGCAATTTGCAGTCTATGACAGTTTGCCAGATTGACGAAAAAGGCAAAAAAATCATCTTGCAGCTTTGTGATCTTGCTGACACGCAGATTGGCGAGAATCAGCCGTCAGAAACTGATTCAATCGAATCAAGAGAATTCACTCTTTTTATGGCTCTTCCTAAATCTTCAAAATTTGACTTGATTGTGCGTCAGGCGACTGAGTGCGGAGTGGCGAGAATTGTTCCCGTTCAGACAGAATTTTCCCAGCAGGGCAGCGAAAAAATCAATTTCCGTTCGGAGCGATTCGAGCGGATCATAAAAGAAGCCCGGCAGCAGAGCGGAAGCCCGGTAGACACAAAAATCTCTGATTGCAAAAGCCTTGCCGGAGTCTGTGAACTTTGGAAGGACGAGAGCGAAAATCTTTCCGAATCCGAAAAAATCGCCATCGTCCTTTATGAGCGGAACGAATCTACGGTGAGCATTCGTCAGGCCTGTGAACAAGTCCGCGCCCAAGAAAAATCAGGAAATTCTTCAAGTCTCAAAAAAATCGCCCTTTTTTGCGGAAGCGAAGGCGGCCTTTCCCCATCAGAAATCGAAATCCTTCAAAAATCAGGTTTTCTCCCGGTTCACTTAAAGACAAATATTCTTCGCTGTGAAACCGCGGCTCTTTACGGCATTTCCGCCCTGCAAAGTTGCCTTTCTGACTGATAATTATGCATTGCTAATAATGAATTGCTAATTTTTTATCACTGTGTTATTCTATGAATAGGAATAAAATGGAGTCGTTTCAATGACGCGAATCGAATTGCTCGGCGTGCCGGTTGATGTGTGCCGTCCAGAAAATCTCGAAGAAGAAATCATGAAAATCCTCGAAAAACCTGGTGCAAAGCAGATTGTTTTCCTTTCGGTTTGGGATTTGCTCAAAGCCCGCAATAAAAAAAAGGATTTCGGTGACTGTCTTAGAAACGCTGATTTGATTCTTCCTATTTCAAAAAGCATTCTAAAAGGTGCGCGATTCCTCAGACTTGATGTTCCGGTTCGCTATAATCCTTTCAATGCTGTCATTCAGATTCTCAACACGCTGGATCATCATTATAAAACGCTCTATATGTTGGGCGCCAGAAAAAAAACGCTTCAAAAAGCAGAGCACAATGTTCACGACACATTCCGAAATTTGCGAATTGTCGGCCGTTATGTCGGTTATTTTCCCAAAAATGCCGAAGAAAATGTCGTACAGGCAATTTTTAAGGCATCGCCTTCGCTGGTAATTGTCAGTGATGGAATCAAAGAAAAAAATCTTTGGGCTTATCATCGTCGGGATAAATTCTCTTCAAGCATATTCTTGTACTATAAAGACTGCCTTGGAATTTTCGCTGGGCGTATTCGTCGTGTAAGTGAAAAAACTTTTGACGCTGGAAAAGAAATTTGGAATGAAATCGGTCACAGTCCTCTAAGGATTTTCCTGATTTTTCCCTACATGCGTTATAAAATCCTTTTATTGTTTTACAAATTGTTCAGACGAGGCAAAAAAAATAATGAAAGCGGGATTTATCATGTAGAGAGCCTTGATAAAAATAAAAAAGAAGAACAGACATCAAATAATATAAATTAGCAAATATCTTCGGGGTGAAAATGGTCGATAATTCAGTTCTTTTTACAGAGAGCCTCGAAGATCTAGTTTTCGTCCGTGAAAATATCTGCAAGTCTATTCGTTATGCCTCAGATGCATCAATGCTTAAGCAGATTTTTGAAAGGTTCTCGTCCTGTTTTGTCCTTGCCCAGCCCCTGCTTTATTCAGAGGGCTGCGGCTCCCTTGCAAAAACGAATCAAGATAATTATTGTAAATATTCTTCGATTCAAGAACTGGGAAATATCCTGAATAAATCAGAATCTTTAAACCAAAAAACACCCGCCGAAAAATATAAAAAAATCTGTCTGCAAAGCCCTACATTTGCTTCTATTGTTGGAAAATCAGCCGCCATGCAAAAACTTCGAAATGATATCGTCAGGATTGCCTCTTTTGATGTCTCTGTTTTGATTCTTGGTGAGACAGGAACAGGAAAAACGACTGTAGCCCGTGCAATTCATGAAGTTTCTGGGCGAAGAACCAAGCCTTTCCTGCATGAAGTTATTTCAAATTCGAACGAATCTGTTATTGAGTCAAAATTATTTGGCGTAAGTTCGGGTGCTTTTACAGGAGCTGTAGCGGGGAAGGGGGTGTTTGAAGAAGCCGATGGTGGAACTCTTTTTCTGGATGAAATCGGGGAGATAAGTCCGAATATTCAGACGAAATTGCTTCATGTTTTAAGCGAAGGTCTCATCAGTAGAATTGGATCAAATAAAAAAATACCCGTTGATAACCGTATGATTTTTGCAACCAACGCGAATTTAGAGGCGAAAATCCGTCAGGGAACTTTCCGTGAAGACTTGTTTTATCGAATAAATGATGTGACGATTCGGATTCCGCCTTTGCGGGAGCGGCTGGAAGACATTCCTAAGCTGGCAGAGGCTTATTTGCGCAGAAAAAAAATCAACAAGAAGATTTCAGACAGCGCGCTTGCGGCCTTGCAGACTTTCTCATGGAAGGGAAATGTCCGCCAGCTGGAAAAAGTGCTGAAAAACGCCGCCCTCTTGTACTGTGACGGTGACACAATCGAGCCAAAAGATATCCGCCTGTAAAAGAAAAATTTTCAGTTTTCAGTTTTTGCTTTGCCCGCAAGTCCGGCCGCCTTGTCAAATACTTTTTCGATGTAGGCCGCTTCGCTTTCGCTTATTGCCGCCCTGGAAAGAAGGTCTGTCCAGAATTTTTCCATGTCGGGCCTGCCTGTGACTTTAAAGAAACCGATTTTTTGCAGGGAGTCGGCGATTTCTCTGACAGTTTTGTCCAATCGCTCCAGAGAAACGGGAACCGAGCCTCTGGAAATCTTTTTGCCTTCTTCAAGGCTTTTTCGGAACAAGTGATATGAAATAATCTGAACCGCATGAGAAAGATTGAGGGATCCGAATTCCGCGCTGGAAGGAATCGTAACGCCCATGGTACATTCGTCCAGCTCTTCTTCTTCAAGGCCGGTGCGTTCGTTCCCGAAGACTACGGCGATTTTTCCGTCATTCGTTATTGGCGAGACTGTTTCAGAAAGCTCTTCCGGGAGCAGCAATTTTCCCCGCTTTTTACCCCGGCGGCGGGTCGTTCCCGCGCATAGAACGCAATCTTTGGACGCGTCAGTGATTGAGTCAAAAAATTCTGCCTTTTCCCAGATGGGTGCGGCGTGAATGGCAAGAATTCTTACCCGCTCTTCGTCAAAGTCCTGCTTTTTTCCGACGATACGGAGATTTTTAAGACCGTTATTGGCCATGGCACGGCAGACTGCTCCCACATTGCGGCTTTCTTCCGGGCGGCACAAAATAATCACGACATTTGAAAGATTCATGAAATAAGTTTAGCGAAAAAGAATCTTGGGTCAAGGGCGTTTTATCATTTCCAACTTGATTTGTCATTCTCAACTTGTTTCGGAATCCTTTTACCATTAAAATCATTTTTATGAACGAAGTGACAGAAAATTTTTTTAGCGGAAAAAAGGCTCTGATTGTGGGGGGCACTGGCGGAATCGGGCGGACTCTTTCTCTTGCACTGGCAAAAAGCGGCGCAAGTCTTTTTATTCACGGCTCAAAGGCGGGGAAAAAGGCGGATTCTCTGGCGGAAGAAATTCTTAAAATCAGCGGGGAAAAGCCAAAAATCATCGCGCAGAATCTTCTTTCTTCTTCCTTTTCTGAACTGGAGTCTTCGGAAGTCCTTGAATCCGCTAGAAAATGCGACATTCTCTGTGTCTCTTTCGGGCCATTCGTGCAAAAATCCCTCCATGAGACAAATCTTTCTGACTGGGAAAAAGTCGCCCTCTACGATTATGCCCTTCCCGGTCTTCTTCTTTCGGCAGCCCTTCCCAATATGATGAAAAATCACTTCGGGCGAATTTTGCTTTTTGGCGGCACGGGAACTTCTTATCGCAAGGAGTTTTCCACGAATGCGGCTTACGCAGGGGCAAAATCCGGACTGAATGTGCTTGTTTCCTCAGTTGCCTCGGAATATGGAATATATGGAATCACATGCAATGCAATTTGCCCCGGTTTTGTCGAGACGGAGTATCTTTCTGAATCGCAAAAGACCGAACTGAAGGCAAAAATGCCCCTCGGCCGGATGATTTCGCCTTCATCTGTTGCGGAATCTGCTTTATTTCTTCTTAAAAATGCCGATATAAATGGTGCGACTTTCCGTCTTGATGCCGGCTGGTCGCCAACGAAGTCTTTGCAGAATAAAAAGCTAGACTAAATAGTGAATTATGGTGTATTATTATATAATCTTGAAAAGAGTTTAAAAATTGAGGTATATAGCATGAGCAACAACAACAATAGTCTAGTTCCTGGTTTTAACGACGAAAAAGATGATAGTCTTAAAATCACACTTGAAAAAATTAATGATGTTGATAACGGTCTTGTTATTTATTTAAATGGCTATATCGATACATATAATTCAAGTTTTTTCCAAAAGAGAATTTCAAAGGTTGTTGAAGCGGGGTTTGTCAATTTGATTTTCAATTGTTCAGCCCTCAACTATGTTTCTTCAACAGGCATCGGTTCATTCACTGCATTTCTCAAGCTTATCAAGCCAAAAGGCGGCGATATTGTTCTTCTTGAAATCCAGCCTAAGGTTTACGAGGTTTTTCAGCTTTTGGGATTCTCTCAATTCTTCAATATCAAAGATTCTTTGGCAGATACAATCAGCTTCTTCAAGCAGGGGGCTCCTGTTGCAGAAAGCATCTTCCCAAAAATCTTCAGTTGCCCGGTTTGTTCAAAGCGTCTTAAAGCGACTCGTGCAGGCCGATTCCGCTGCTCTGAGTGTAAGTCGATTCTTGCCATTGATCAGCACGGTCAGGTTTTCTTGGGCTAAATCTTTAGAATATTTTCAGCCACTTCACTAAAGAAGTGGTTTTTTTTATTTATTCGTGTTATTCTTATTATTACGATGAAACGCGTGCTTTATTTTGCCGTAATTTATGCGGTATCTTTTCTTATTGGAACTTTAGTGTTTGCAACGCTCTTTATGTTCAGTTGTAATCTTACAATGTTCGTTACAGGTTTGCCTGGTTCATTTTTCTCGCTGGATTTCTTCCTTCATGGAGTTCTTCTTTCGGTTCCTCTTGTTTGTGTTGTGATTCAGATCCTGCTTATTCTTTATCTTATCCGCCATCCTAAGTGTCAGCTGATTTCTTTCGTTTTGTATGTTGTTTTTGGACTTTTTGCATGGCTTCTTCTTATTCCCGCTGACATGCGCCTTATCGAAAAATATGAGTCTGACACAATTATTTCCCGTGTAAATACGACTTCAGCCGGATTTTTCCGAAAAGAAGAGAGTGGTGTTTTCTATTATTCCCGAATTGAGAGTGACGGCACTGCCGACGGCCTTTTCCTTGATACGACAGGAAGTTTCGGTCAGGAAGGCGCAGTTCTGCCTTTGTTTAATGTTCCTGTAAAAAATGAATCTGCTTTTCCCTATTCTGATATCCTTATAAAAAATTCCCTTGAGCCATCTCCTTTAGTGGTTTATCCACTTTCTGTCTATAACGCACTTTTAACAGCAGGTACTTATTGTGCTTCTGTTGGATTTTTGACATGGCTTGGCTTTGCTACACTGGGGCTTGCCCTTTTGTCAATTTATGGATTTCAATTCCTTAGTTCATGGAAAATGGCGAATGTTTCAGTGGTTTTGACGGCAGCCGCTCTGGTTGTGTTTGTAAATTATCTCTACTATATGAACATTCTGCCATCTTCAATCAAAAATATGAACGCAAGGCTTTCGCAATTCCTCGGACTGACAGATGCTATGATTATTTTTGCGAATATTATCATTGCATTTGTTTTTATTGTGACCGGCACTTTTATGGGGATTTACCGCCTCAAAGGAAGTTCAATTTTGGAGAGTGATGAATGAGACGCACTGGACTTATTGTTTTAATTTACGCTGTTTTTGCACTGGGGGTCTGCCTTCTTGTTTCGCATCTTATGAAGCAGATTCCAGTTTTGCTTCCTGGCGAGGAAACTTCGTATGTGTTTATTCGTGGATTCTTGTTTTTCTGTAAAATCTTGCCATCTCTGGTATTCAGCGCTTTTTTGATTGGTTGTGCTATTTCCTATGGGAAAAATTCTGAAAGGGCAAAAATCAAGTATTCTCCCCTTATTATGGAGCATTTCCGAAAGACGATGATTTCTTCTATAATTATCGTTCTCGTTGTTTCGCTCATTACAGAAGTCTTTGTTCCTTATTTTGAAATACATCAGTCTCGCGCAAAAATCAAGCCGGTTCTTTTTTCTGAATTCATGAATTTGAGCCGTGAATATTACGAAAAAGGAAACATGAATCTTGCATTTGAATATTCTTACAATGCGCTTTTGTTGAATCCAAAAGATAAGGAAGCTCTTGATATAAAAGAACATTCTGAAGCTGAATTGAATTCTCTCAAACTGATTCTTGACCGACCTGTAGATTTGCCAAAAATGGTATTTACTCCGGCCAAAGAAACAAAAGGCGAGACAATTACTACGCTTCTAACAAAGGCAAAAGAAGCGATGGAAAAAGAGAAGTGGTTTGATGCTCATTATTATGCATATCTTGCCGTCGAAGTCGGAACAAAAAAAGACATAAACTTTGAAGAGGCGAATCGGATTGCAAGTGAGGCATGGAATCATCTTTTTGATCCTACCGTAATCAAAGAGAGCGATGAGCAGGTTCTCTTCCGAAAAAAACTTGAGGCATACAAAACCTTTATTCGCGGTGATAATATAGAAGCCTATTACCAATTCCTGGAAATTGCCTCGGTTTCTGATGTGGCGGCTCGTGATCCAGATGTTGCAAAATTCCTTCCTATTGTTTCGCAGCGTGTTGAAGACCAATGCTTCTTTATTGAGGAAGTTGAGGATCTTCGTCGTTTTGAATCTTATAACGATGTTTATTTTGCAATTTCCCATGATGATGGAACTCGCGATGTTGTGTATATCCGTGGAATCACACCTGTAAAAAATTCTGGAAGATTGATTCAGTACTTGCGGGGACTTTCTTTGTTTACTTATTCTGCGGACGGCCATTTTATGCGTTCTGTTTATGTTCCTTATGCGAAAATGCTTGCAGAAAAGACTTCGATTTTTGATGATGCAGAGAAAGCCCGTTTTGGAATTAAGGATTCATATAAAACCGTTCCTTATCTTATGCTTGAGAGCATATCTCGTACAGACAGGAGCGGGCGAATTTCTCCTGTGTATGAATATGATGTTGATTATGTTCAAGAGCATGTTCCTTATTTGAATAATTATTTCGTCTTTGGAATGCCCTTGTCGGATTTTAATCTTTTGTGTGACGCAACGGTTGGCTCTGAAAATATGAATCTTATTGCACTTATGCGTTTTATGTCTAAATCAAGAGAATACGGTTATTCTTATGAAATATTCACTTCTGACTTCTTGTACAGAGCCACATACCCTTTGATTATTCTGATTTGCTGTATTTTTATGGCTTGTATGGCATGGAATTATCGGCTGAAAGAGGCCCAATTGTTCAAATTTAAGTGGATTTTCCTCATGCCGGTTCTCACAACGATTTCGTATTTTGTTCTTGAATTCACTTTGTACATTTACAAAATGCTGAATTATGCGCTTGTAATCATGCTTGGAGCAGGTGCTGTTTATGTCAGTCTTATCCTGCTCGTGCTGATTTTGTTTATTGTCTGTTTTATTTTTGTTTCAAGAAGGGCTGAATAAAAACTGCTTATGCAATTTTTATTCTAGTCTTCGATTTCTACGATTTCGATTCGGGCGCCTAGAGATTTGAGCTTTCCGACTAAATTCTCGTAGCCCCTCTCAACCTGATAGACATTGCTGATTTCGCTTTCGCCGTGGGCGATGAGAGCGGCGATGACCATTGCCATGCCTGCCCGAACATCCGGGGAAACCAGTTTGTCACCGTGGAGGGTGCATGGCCCGCTTACGACAGCCCTGTGTGGGTCGCAGAGAGTGATTCTGGCTCCCATTGAAATCAACTTATCAACGAAGAACATTCGGCTTTCAAACATTTTCTCAAAAATCAGGACTGTTCCCTCAACTTGTGTTGCAACGACCGTCATGATTGAAGTCAAATCTGGCGGGAAGCCCGGCCATGGCGAGTCATCAATTTTTGGAATCATGCCACCCAAGTCTGTATTGACCTTCATTTCCTGACCAAGTGAGACTGTGAGTTCATCGCCTTCGATTGTCCAGCGAATACCGAGTTTGCCGAAGGCTACCCTAAGTGGGCGCATGTCTTTGGGATTTACGCCCGTAATAGTGATTGAGCCTCTTGTAGCGGCGGCAAGTCCTATGTAGGAGCCGATTTCCATGAAGTCAGGACCGATGGCGAAATCAGTGCCGTGAAGTTTTTTAACTCCGTCAATATTCAGAATATTACTTCCGATTCCGTTGATTTTTGCTCCCATAGAAACGAGCATGTTGCATAAATCCTGAACATGAGGCTCGCTGGCCGCATTGTTGATAATCGTGTGTCCTTCTGCCAAAACCGCCGCCATGATTGCATTTTCTGTGGCAGTGACGGAAGTTTCGTCAAGGAAGATGTCGGCTCCAACGAGTTTGTTTGCCATAAAAGTGAAAGGTCCTTCGACAGAGATGCGTGCTCCAAGTTCTTGCAGGGCAAGGAAGTGAGTGTCAACGCGGCGACGACCGATAACATCGCCTCCCGGTGGCGGCAGAACGGCCTTTCCCGTGCGGGCAACGAGGGGGCCTGCGAACAAAATTGACGCCCGGATTTTTTTGCTCAGTGTGGCTGGAATGTCAGAAGAGCGGATTAAGGAAGCGTCGATTTTCCACTCGTGCCCGCCGATTTTTTCGACTGACGCGCCCAATGCCTGTAAAATCAGGAGCATGACGCCAGTGTCTTCGATTTCGGGAATATTCCGCAAGATGACAGGCTCTTCGCTCAAAAGAGTTGCCGCAATGCATGGGAGAGCCGCGTTTTTGTTTCCGCTGGCAGCGATTGTTCCGCGAATGGGAATGCCGCCTTCAATTCTGTATTTGTGCATAATCTTTCCTTTTTATTTATTTCGACATAAGTATATCAAAACTTCTGCTGCTTTAGTCATTTGCTCCAGACTTGCCCATTCTGTCCGTGAATGGTAATTGTGGCCGCCGGTGAAGATGTTGGGTGTGGGGATTCCCATTTCCGTAAGGCGGGAGCCGTCCGTGCCGCCGCGAATTGGCGTAAAGACAGGCTCCACGCCAGCCGCCTTGTATGAGGCGACCAGTTTTTCGATTACATCAGGCCGCTTTTCAAAGCCCTTTTTCATGTTAAGGTATTGCTGAGTGTGGGTGACCTTTGCCTTTCCGCCGAAAGATTCCGCCGTGGAAAGGGCAAGGCTTTCTACCAGAGATTTTCGATTTTCCATTCCTGCTTCTTCAAAATCCCGCAAAAAGAGAGTGACTTTCGCCCTTTCGATTGAGCCTTCAATGTTCATGGGGGCGTAAAATCCCTCGTAGCCCATAGTGGTTTCGGGAGCTTGCTGCCGTGGAAGATTTGTGACGAAATTTGAAGCCATGGTGATTGCGTTTACCAGCTTTCCCCTAGCAGTGCCAGTGTGGGTTGAGACTCCCGTGAATTCAATTTCGCTTTTAAAGGCATTAAAGCATTCGGTTTCAAGCTCGCCGATATGGCCGCCGTCAACGGTGTAGGCGTATTTCGACTTGATGAGATTAAGTGGAACATTGTCCATGCCGTGACCGGTCTCTTCGTCTGGAGAAAAGCAGACTTCAATCTGACCGTGAGGAATCTTTTTTTGCACGAGATATTCCAGTGCCGTCATGATTTCGGCTACCCCGGCCTTGTCGTCTGCTCCCAAAAGGGTGTTTCCGTCGCTGGTGATTATTGTCTCGTGATTTTTTGCGGCAAGGGCAAGGGCGGAATCATTTTCGGGATTTAGGATATGACCAAAAGCCAAAGTGATTTTTGAGCCGTCGTAATTCTTGTGAATCTGAGGATTTACATGCTGGCCGCTGACTTCCTCAACGGTGTCGATGTGGGCGAGCAGACAGAAAGGCTCTTCTTTACAGCCAGCCGTGGCGGGAAGTAGAGCGTAGACATAGCATTTTTCTGTGACCTGAACATTTTCTAAGCCCAGTGATTTTAATTCTGATTCCAAAAGATGCGCCAAATCAAACTGGCGGTCAGTGGACGGCTGGACTCCAGAATCAGCAGAAGCGGAATCCGAAGTCGTCCAAATCTGAACATAGCGTAAAAATCGCTCCAAAAGCGGTGATTGTAATTCCCCTGTACCCATGAGGAAATTATATCAGAAAGCTAAAGCTTTTTCGAGTCTTTAAGGACATCAATCACGCCCTCTGGAGTTTTTGCTTGCAGAAGGGCAGTCCGTATTTCTTCGTGCATAAGGGCGCCGCTAAAGGCCGCCATTGCCCGCATAAGTGGATTTGCGCCGTTAATCGGAGAAACCAGCATGACGAAAATTTGCGCAGGCTTTCCGTCCATGGAGTTGAAATCCACGCCGTCCGCTTTGATTCCGATGGCAACGCAGGTTTCTTTTACGCCGTCTGTTTTGGCGTGGGGGATGGCGATTCCTTTTTCAAGGCCAGTGCTCATTGATTTTTCTCTTTCCATGAGGGAAAGTTTGACCATCTCGCGGTTTTTCACATTTCCCGACTGGCAGAGCAGGGTGAGCAGTTCTTCAAAAATTTCTTCTTTTGTGTTTCCTTTGAGATTGACGGAAATGCAGGCTGGATTGAGGTAGCGCGTAATGGAATTTGTAACGCGGTTTTCGGGACTTGCAAAGCCGTACTGAAGGGAAGCCGTATTTTTAAGGGCAGAAAGTGACTGCATGGATTTATTCAGCCGCAGCATGATTTCGTAAAGCTCTCCCTTGACGAAGCCCATGTCCTTTTCATCAGTTTCGATAATAAGTTTGGTGTCTTCTTCACGGAGAGAAATTGCCGTGTCGCCCCGGCGGGCAGTGCAGATTCCGTCGGTGATATTCATCATCTGAACATAAAAACCTTCCGCCCGCAAGTCCCGGTGCAGAATATCCATGACCAGATGGGTAAGTTCCTGATTTTTAAAATCCCATTCAAAAATCTGACTTTCTGATGAAGCGACCTCTTTTTTGGTTCCCCGGCCTTTGATTGAAAGGGAGACATTGAGGATTGGCGGAGCGACGAGGGTGGTCACAAGGGTCATCAAAATCACAACGCCGAACAAATCCTGATTAACGATAGGAAGCCCGGATGCATCTTTTGCCGTAAGACCGATTCCTGCGATGATGAGGGCGACTTCTCCACGGGGAATCATGCCCGATCCGATTCTAAATCCGCCTTTGATGTTGAAACCTAAGCCCAAAGCCGGAAGACCGCAGCCCAAGAGCTTTGAAAAGACAGCAAGAAGAGTGTAAATTCCGCCGCAAATCAGGACATTTCGGCTGAAAAGTTTGGTGATGTCCACGCTCATGCCTGTTACCGCAAAGAAAATCGGAACGAAGAATTTGTAGAGGGAGTGGATTTTTTCCTGAATAACCGGGGCAATGTCCGTGCCAGAAAGAGCGAGACCTGTGGTGTAGGCTCCGATAATCATGGCTATGCTTTCTTTTTCAAAAAATCCCGCAAGAAGGAAGGCAACGCCCAGGGCCGCGATTGAAAAATCCGTAGCCCCGCCGAATAAACGGACAAAGCGGGCGATTTTTTTTGAAAGAAGGATGAAAACGACCGTTGCCACAAGCCAGATTCCGAAGGCTTTGAGAGCAATCAGTCCGATTTTTCCGCCAGAAAGAGCTGCCCCGCTTCCCAGAGCCGATACGATTCCCATGACAACGGCGAGAAGGACGATTCCCAAAACATCATCGAAGACCGCCGCCGCAAGGATTGTGACTCCCTCCGGGGAATCCATTTTCTTTTTGTCAGAGAGAATGCGGGCGGTGATTCCCACGGAAGTCGCAGTAGACATGATTCCCAAAAAAAGACATTTTATGTCAAAAAGACCTGAGCATTCGATTTCCAAAACCGGAAGAATGAGCATGGCACAGCCCGCACCAAAGAAGAAGGAGACGACGACTCCGCCCAAGCCGATGATTCCGCCTGAAACCGAATATTTGATGAAAAGAGAAAGGTCTGTTTCCAGGCCGGAAGAAAAAAGCAGAATAATAGAGGCAATCTGTGAGAAAGCGTACAATTCCGGGGAGACTGCTCCTGCCAAAGACTCTGTTACGCCGAAAAGACCGTGGGGAAAGCCTGGAAGAGAAAGACCGCCCAAGGCAAAAGGCCCGATTATGATGCCGGAAATAAGCTCTCCCAATACAGAGGGGATTCCCACGCGAGATGCCAGTTTTCCGAAAATCCGTGCGGCAAAGATGATGACAGCGAGCTGAAAAACAAGATTCGTGATGATTTCTGTAATATCCATAGTAATTGATTATACTATCAGATTTTTGAAAATGATGTAATACTTTTGAATATTTTTGGGAAATTTTGCAAAGTTTGCGCTTTGGTTGAAGAGGAATGAATTTTATTCGTCTGCCATTTCCCAGAATTTCTTCGCGGCAAGAATGATTCTGTCGCCGATTCTCACATTTTCGCAGGAAATCGTGTCAAAATCCGCGGTGATGATTTCTTTTTCGCTGCTGCTGTCGCTCTGAATCACGAAACGGCTTTTGCTTCCCAAAAATTCCTCGGACAAGACCGTGCCTGAAAGCAGGATTTTGTCGGCTGGCAGGAGATTTTTTTCGTAGGCGGGAGACTGGGGCGCGATTTCAAACCATTCCGGGCGAATCATAAGCTTTTTCGCTCCCTTTTTTACAAAATTAGCCTTTCCCACGAAGTCGGCTACAAAAGAATTTTCCGGCTCAAAATAAATTTCTTTAGGGCTTCCTTCCTGAAGTAGTCTGCCGTTATCAATGACAGCAATTTTTGTAGAAAGGGAGAGAGCTTCTTCCTGATCGTGAGTGACATAAACTGTAGTGATTTTAAGCTTCTGCTGGATTTCTTTAAGTTCCTCACGGACTTTTGTGCGGAGTTTAGTGTCTAGAGAGGAAAGAGGCTCGTCCATGAGAAGAATTTTTGGCTTTAAAACAAGGGCCCGGGCAAGGGCGACCCTCTGCTGCTGTCCGCCGGAAAGCTCATTGGGAAAGCGGGCCAGCAAATCTTCGATGCCGAGAGCCTTGGCGATTTCAGAAATCTTGCTTTCAATTTCAGATTTTGAGAATTTCTGGATTTTAAGGCCGTAAGCGATATTCTGAGAGACTGAAAGATGGGGAAAAAGGGCGTAATCCTGAAAAACCATGCCGACTTTTCGCTCGTTCACTTCGATTCCAGCCTGATTCACGCCGTCAATGAGGATTTCGCCTGAATAAGGCTCCAAAAATCCCGAAATGAGGCGCAGGAGAGTGGTTTTTCCGCAACCGCTGGGCCCTAAAAGCGTGGTGAAGCTGCCTTCTTCCACGGTGAGGGAAAGATTGTCGATTGCGAGACTGTTTCCGAATGAGAAAGAAATGTTTTTCAGTTCAAGTTTAGTCATTTTTTTCACCCTTTTTTGATTCTAACATTTTGCCGGCTGCCTTTCCAATCAAGAGGACAGAGAATGTGAGTGCCGTAAGGATTGTGGCCAAAGCGGCTGATTTTCCCCATTCACCCTGCTCAGCCAGATTGAGGATTTTGATTGAAGCGAGGGGCGTGTTGAAAGAAACGAGGAAGATAACCGCGCTGATTGTTCCCACTCCGCGGACAAAATCGTAAATAAAAGAAGAGAAAATGCCGCCGCTGCTTAAAGGAGCCAAAATCGTCGTGAGAACTTGTATTTTGTCTGCTCCCAGCGAGCGCGCCCCGTCGTCCAGACTGTTTTTTATCTGAGAAAAGACCGTGCTGATAATCCTGTAAGAAAATGGCATGAAGCCTACGGTCATGGCGATGACAATCATGAGGGCTGAAAAGTGAATGTTCAGCCGGTTTGAAGCCAGTGAAAATGCGAGACCGAAAAGAGAGCCTGGAACTGCCGCCGGAATCTGGGCGCAGATGTCCAGGTATTTTTTCCAGGGCAGGCTTGTCCGCGAGACAAAAAATGTGATTAAAAGGGCCAGAGTCGTGCTGAAAAGGGCTGCGACAAAGGCGAAGAAAATTGAATTCCGCAATTCGACGCCGTATTTTCCAATCATTTTAATATGGTCGAGGGTAAAAGCCGTGTTGATTCCCCAGATTTTTTGGAAAGCGCCTGCGAGAATAGCGATGAACTGGGCCAGAACCAAAAGTGAAATGACTGAGCAGAAAAGAGTGAGGAAAATCTTTGTGGCGGGCGAAGATTTTTTTTCTGGCAGGGGGCTTCCTTTTTGCCCTATGGTGGCGAATTTTGCCTCCTGTTTTTTCATGAAACGGTTTTGAAGAATAAATAAAATCACCGATGGAATGACAAGAATGATTCCAAGGACGGCACTTGTTCCCGCGCTGACCCAGCCTGTAAGCTGAGTGTAGACTTCAACGGCAAGAACGCGGAATCTGCCTGCCACAATCATGGGGTTTCCGAAATCACTTAAAACCGACACGGCGATAAAAAGGGCGGCGGAAAGAATGCCGTTGGCGCAAAGGGGAATTGTAACGGTGAGGGCAATGCGGGCTTTTGAGGCGCCCATAGCCCTTGCCGCCTGCTCCAGAGAAGGATTGATTCGTCTGAGAACCTGGGCGCACATCAAGAAAGAAATCGGGAAAAAGCAGAGAACCTGAGCGATTAAAAGCCCCCAGAATCCGTAGAGACTTACATCCAGTCCCAGAAGAGTCTTGGTGAAAAATCCCTGACGGCCGAAAAGAAGGATAAAGGAAAGACCGCCGACAAAAGGCGGAGTCATCAAGTGAAGAATCGGAATGAAGCCGAAGATTTTTTTGAAAGGAATGTCGGCTTTCACCACGGCATAGGCGAAAATGTAGCCCACGAGAACGGAAAGCAGGGTGGAAGAGACGCACTCCAAAAGCGTATTGAGCATAGCCCTGTGCCAGACGCTAGAAGAAAGCACCGAGAAAAAATCCCTGAGCTTTGGAGTGAGCAAGACTGAGAGAAGAGGAAAGACCACGCAGGCCGTGACCATAAAGATCACGGCGAAATAGAGGATTTTTATTTTACTGATTTTACCCATTTGTCCAGAACTTCCGATTTTTGAGCGGATGCTTTCTGCACATCGTAGTCGATTAAATCGATTTCAGAAATCGCGATTCCGCCGTCAGGGCCTTTTGCCTCTGGATTTACAGGAGTTGTGTAAGTGATTGAACTCATGAGACTCTGTGCCTCTGGCGAAAGAATGAAATCCACGAATTTTTTTGCCGCAGGAAGATTTTTTGCGTTTTTCATGATTGAAACGCAGTCTATGTCACCCACGGACTGGGGAGGAGCAATAGGGCGGACATTGAAGCCCTGGGCGTTGTATTTTGAGAGGGCGTGAAGATATGAGACACCTATTGCATATTCGCCGCTTCCCAAAAGTTTTGCAGGAGCACTGCCTGAATCAGGGAATTGGCCGACATTTTTCGTGAGGGAAAGAAGATATTCCCAGCCTTTTTCATCGCCCAGACGCTGCAGCTGATTCTGGACGAAAAGATAACCTGTGCTTGAGGCCGCCGGATTTGTCATGACGATTTCGCCTTTGAAAGCAGGGTTGAGCAAATCTTCCCATGTTGCAGGAAGAGGCGTGCCGGGGAATTTTTCGGCAAAGCGTTTTTCGTTTACGCCGATTCCCAGGGTAAGGACGCAGAATCCTGTCCAGGTGTTGTCAGAAGAGACAGCATAAGCCGGAAGATTTTTTGCCAGCGGCGAGATATAGCTTTCAAGAGCCCCTTCTTTTGCCGCCTGAATGTGATAGCTTGAAGCCCCTCCCAGAAGAATATCTGACAAGGGGTTTTCTTTTTCTGCAATGACGCGATTTACCAGTTCGCCTGTTGTTGCTCGAAGGTAATCTACTGGAATTCCAGTTTTTTCGGTGAAAAGCTTAGTGAGCGCCTCTGTTTCTTCGTCATGGATGATGGAATAAACTTTCAAATTCTGAACCTGTTTTTTCTGGCAGCCAAAAAATGAAAACGAAATGATGGCAAGAGCCACCGACACGATGGTAATGTTTTTTTTCATACGCACCTCTGATTTTTTTGATGTTGCGAGTATAGAATTTTATTGAATATATGAGAATAGCCAAAATTGATAAATTTTTATAATACCAGATTTTTCCTTTGTCAGTAAGTAAGAATGCAACCCTTTAAAAAAGAACAGATTTCCATTAGACTGAATATATGAATCAGAATATTGAAGAAAAGAAGGAACCTAAATTGAATGACGAAGCGGGCGGAAATGCCCCCCAGCAGCCGCCTGTAGGCGAAAAAACTGCCCTTGTCACGATTATTGGTCGTCCTTCAGCCGGAAAATCCACTTTTTTGAATACGGCGGCGGGAGAGCCTGTCTCAATAGTAAGCGCAATGCCTCAGACCACGCGGAATGCAATCCGTGGCATCGTAAATACGTCTCTCGGTCAGCTCGTTTTTGTTGATACTCCTGGCTATCACGATTCAGAAAAGAAAATGAACCTTCGCATGAGGAATATCGTCGCAGACCAGATTGATTCCAGCGACCTCGTGCTTTACATAATCGATTCAACAAGAAATTGCGCCGAAGAAGAGCGGATGATTGCAGAAATTCTGGAATCTCATCAGGATAAGCTTGTAATCGCACTGAACAAAGTGGATGAAAAAAATCCCTTACTAGTTCATGCACGAAAATTCATAAAGGCTCATTTGCCCCTGGTTCCAGAAAACCGCATTCTTGAAATGTCGGCAAAAAATGATGTTGGAATCAATGAAGTCCTGAAAGCTCTCTACGATATGGCGAAGGTGGCTCCCCACTTGTACACAGACGACGCGTACACAGATCAGGAAGTGGATTTCCGCATTGCAGAGGTAATCCGCGAGCAGGCAATCAACCGTCTTGACCAGGAAGTTCCCCATGCGGTTTACGTGCAGATTGCCGATTTGGAGATGCGTTCTCCTACAAAAATGTGGTGCCGCGCCTTCCTTTGCGTCGAAAAGGAGAGTCAGAAAGGAATCGTCATCGGAAAAGGTGCCCAGATGATTAAGACAATACGCGTGGAAAGCATAAAAGCTCTTCGAAAGATTTTTGACTACAAAATTGATTTGGACTTGCAGGTTAAAGTCGATAAGAACTGGCGGCAGAGGGATGCGACGCTGAATAAACTCTTAAAATAGGAATAGTATTGGAATGAAAAAAGGACTTGTAATGGAAGGCGGAGCCATGCGGGGAATGTTTACCGCTGGTGTCTGCGATGTTCTTCTTGAAAACGGAATTTCTTTTGACGGAGCGATTGGCGTTTCTGCGGGGGCGACTTTTGGCTGTAATTTTAAGTCGAAGCAGATTGGGCGGGCTATCCGCTACAACAAGCGCTTTTCTCACGACTGGCGATATTGCTCTTTCCGCTCCCTTCTTTTGACGGGCAATCTTTACGGCGCGGATTTTTGCTACAATGTCCTTCCCAATAAACTTGATTTGTTTGATTATGAAACTTACCGCTCAAATCCCCTTGCCTTTTACGCGGTGGTTTCCGATTGCAAGACTGGAAAACCGATTTACAAAGAGCTTAAAACTTGTGACGAATCTGATTTGACCTGGATGCGGGCAAGTGCCAGTATGCCGCTCGTTTCCCGCGTGGTAAAAATTGACGGCTACGAGCTTTTGGACGGCGGCATGACCGATTCAATTCCCCTAAAGGCTTTTGAGGAAATGGGCTACGAAAAGAACCTTGTGATTCTCACCCAGCCTAAGTGTTTTGTAAAAGAGCCTTCTTCTGCCCTTAAATTTATGAAATTCTCTCTCCGAAAATACCCAAGGCTTTTTGATGCCATGCTCCACCGCCACGAAATGTATAACAGCCAGAAAGAATATGTCTTCGCTCAGGAAGCGGCGGGAAAAGCCATGGTTATCTGCCCGTCGGAATCTTTGGGGATCAGCCGGACAGAGAATAATCCCGACGAACTCCAGCGGGTCTATGACTTAGGCCGCCTTGCGGCTCAGGAAAAGTTGCCAAGAATCAGGGAATTTCTGATTCCTAATTCCTGATTTCCACGCTTCCGTCTGAGTGTGCGATGAATGCCGTTGGACGGAGTTTTGTAAAAAATCCCACTTCAACCACGCCCACGATTTTTGCGATTTTTTCTTCCATTTCGGCGGGATTTACAGGACTTTCCCATGTGCAGTCAAGAATCTGATTTCCGTTGTCAGTGATGACAGGCCCGCATTTTCGCACGCCTTCACGGAGGACGCATTTTGCCCCCATTTTGTTCAGTTCTTTTTCCACTGAACGGCGGGCACCACCGATGATTTCAACAGGAAGAGGAAATTTTGTTCCCATGTTTGCGACTGATTTTGATTCGTCAGCCACGATTGCGTAAGATTTTGAATTGTAAGCGACGATTTTTTCCAGCAAAAGAGCCGCTCCGCCGCCTTTAATCAAATTGTTTTCCGGGTCGATTTCGTCAGCACCGTCAATGGCAAGGTCAAGTTCGCCGTCAATTGCCCGGTCGTTGAGTGTGTAAACAGGTATGCCTAAATCCTTGCAGTAATTTTCTGTCTGAAAGCTGGTAACGACAGCCTTTATGTCCTTCAAAGTTCCGTCTTCGATTCGTTCTGAAAGTCTTTTTACGGCAGGAAGAGCCGTGCTGCCGGTTCCCAGGCCGATTTTCATACAAGAGAAGATTTTTTTCTGCTCAATGAGCGTGTCGATTGCGGTTTTTGCCGCCAGAACTTTCTGTTCGTCTTTTGTGATTGCCATATTTTCCTCTTATTTTGCTGTTTTGAATAATCTGAATTGTTCTTCGCCCTGATATTCAAGCATGGTGAAGCCGTTCTGGGTTTTGCAGCCGGATTTTGCGGCTCTGGCCATGATTGGCGTGATTTCGGGCTTGTAAATTATGTCGTAGAGAAGTTCTTCACCCGAAAAGTCATAGAACCAAAGCGGGTCGGTCTCTTCGTTTGATTCGCCGGTCATGCCCATGCCTTTTGAAGTGGTCTGGACGATGATTTCTGAATATTCCCGCAGGATTTCGATTGACTCCATTCCCAATGAGGCGTATTTGAAGCCAAATCGTTCCGCCAGCATCTTCGCTTTTGTGAGCGTTCTGTTGAAGACGCAGGCTTTACCGCCCAATTCCTTAATGGCGTAGGCGATTGCTTTTGCTGCACCGCCCGCACCGATAATGGCGACCTTTTTCTTTTTGAGATTTTTGAGGCCGGTAAATTCGCAGAGGGCTTTTGAAAATCCAGTGCAATCCGTGTTGTAACCGGCCCAGATTCCGTCTTCGCTTATGACCGTGTTGCAGGCTCCGATTTCAGCGACTTTTTTGTCGGTTTTCTGCAAGTGCTTGATTATATCTTCTTTGTGGGGAATCGTGACCGAAAATCCCTTGATGTCGAGAGTGCTTGCAAATTCAAAGGCTTCGCTGGCTTTTTCGGCCTTGAAGGGGATGTAAACGGCGTTCATTTTTTCTTTTTTGAAATTCGTGTTGTGAAGGGCAGGACTTGAAGTGTATTTGAGAGGATAGCCCGTGATTCCGAAAACCATTGTTTTTTCGTCAAGTTCGTGGAAGTGATAGATTTCTTCAAGAGTTTTCGGGTCAGTGTGACCTATGTCAGAAAGAGCAAGTTCCAAATCTTCCGGGGAAGTGTAACTCAAATATGACTGGAATTTTCCCGCGAGGATTCTTGTGGGTAATCCAAGAGTTCCCATTGCGCAGACAATCTGGTCAGAGTTTTTAAACTGCTGCATTTCGGTGTAGAGTTTTGTGACATCAGAAAGAGAATGTGGCATGAAAGCGATTTTTGGAATCTCGTAGCGGGAAACTCGCATCTGGCGGAGCTTTTCTGCCACGCTGGGAAGAGGATTTTTCATGTCATGGAAGGAACGAATGATTTTGGTTCCGTAAGCCAAAGCTGCGTCCTGCAGAGAAGAAATGTGAAAGTCTTCCTCAAAATCGACATAAGCGAAATTCTTGCTGGAATCCTCGCTGGCAAAGGCAAGGGCGCGGGCAAAAAGCATGGATCGAGCCGCCTCTCCCTCAGAAAATTGCCCGCCGTCAACAGTTCGTCGAATCGTAAGGATACAGGGCAAGCCAGCCTTAGAAGGAAAGTCACGGATAGCGAGTCGCTCATCGTCGGCAAGCAAATCAACTCGCAATTCAACTAAATCAATGTAATGACGGTATTTTTCGATAAGGGCAAGGTCTTCTGCCACCGTAGGCGCGGTAAGGCACAAACAAATCAAAGGTTTTGACATGGCTAAATTATAGCGGAATTTTCAGGGCGCAATCAACTGCAAGCTAGCCTCAGAAAAATCTATGATTTTTTTGTTTTGTTTCTATTGACAGTAACACAACTTCATGTTACTGTTTCTTTAGATAGTAACACAGGGGCGTTGCGGGGACTCCCGCAGAGGGGGTAGCGTAAAAGCAACGCTTTGGAGCGAGGGGGAGACTTCCCCCTTTGGAGGATTTTATGAGCAGAACAGATTCACTTTATTTTTCACTGCCCTGCGACCGCTACACGCCGCTTTCTTTGGCGCGGAAAATCGGGGCTACGGCAATTTTGGAGAGCGCCAGCTTTGCCAGGGGAAAGGAACGCTATTCAATTCTTTTGCTGGAACCGGCATTTCACATCGTGCAGGACGAAGAGGGGGTCGCATTCCTGATTGACGGCCGCCGCCTGCCTTACAAGGAAAAAAATACCACGGGTGAGACCATTGCTCCGGGAAGCCGGGTCTTGCATGAGCCTGATATCCTTGACGCCCTTTTGTATGTTGCCCGACAGAATGATATGAGCGTCGTTCATAACGAGGACGGCTCTGAAAGCCCGAATGCAATTCCTGTTCCGACCAGCGGCCTGGGCTATTTAAGCTACGAATTTTCTGCCCGCTGTGACACAATCATGCTTGCCCCCCAGACTGACGAGCTTCATATCCCTGAAAGTGAATTTGTGGCCGGTCACATCTATGTGGTTTTTGATCACTTTACCGAAAAGCTCCATGTTTTTGCCCTGAATTATAACGAACATCAGATTGATTTGGATAAGGCTGTCTCTGACTTAAAAAAACGCCTGGGCGATATGGATTTCTCTTATCTTTCGGCTCCTGAAGAGCCTTGCCCTGTACGCACGATTACGAATCTTGAGCAGAGCGAGCGGGAATATAAGGAAAAAGTCGAGGCAATTAAAAAGGAAATCATCGCGGGAAATCTTTTGCAGGCAGTTCCAAGCCGAAGGTTGCAGCTTGAGTGCGACAATTCTGCTTTGGAGATTTACCGAAGGCTGCGCGCCGTGAACCCCAGCCCTTATCTTTTTTACATAGATTTTGGCGAGAGACAGCTGATTGGCTCAAGCCCTGAAAGTCTGGTGCGAGTGCGCGATGGTGTGGCTTCAATCAGGCCGATTGCAGGAACCCGCCGCCGCGGAAAAAATTCCGCCGAGGACGAGGCTTTGAAAACCGAGCTTTTGAATGACGGCAAGGAGAGGGCAGAGCACCTTATGCTGGTGGATCTGGCACGGAACGATTTAGGGCGGGTCTGCACAAACGGAAGCGTGGAAGTTGCCCGATTTATGGATGTGGAACTTTTCAGCCATGTAATGCACATCGTCTCTGATGTTCAGGGAAAGGTAAATCCTGCTTACAAGGCGATTCAGGTTTTACGGGCTGCCTTTCCGGCCGGAACGGTCTCCGGGGCACCAAAAATCAGCGCAATTCAGATTTTAAGCCGAATCGAAAAAGTAAAGCGCCGTTTCTACGCGGGTGCCGTGGGCTACATTCAGTCAAACGGCGATTTGGATTTCTGTATCGCAATCCGCTGTGCCTTAAAGCAGGGAAAAGTCTGGAGCCTTCAGGCTGGCGGCGGAATCGTCTACGACAGTAACGCCGACCGCGAGTGGGAAGAGACAAATGAGAAGCTTGGCGCCTTGAGAAGCGTATTTGAAGGAGGAAAGAAATGATTGCATTTATCGATAACAAAGACAGTTTTACATTCAATATCGTTCAGAGTTTGGAGCGGGTTTCTGGCAGCAAGGTTTGCGTTTTCCGCTCGGAGGAAGCCAGCATAGCTGACATTGAGGCGGCAAAGCCCAGTCACATCGTGGTGGGGCCGGGGCCAGGAACTCCAGCCGAAGCAGGCATTTCTATAGAAGCAATCCGCCATTTTGCCGGAAAAGTACCCATTCTTGGTATCTGTTTGGGCCACCAGGCGATAGGGGCTGCTTTCGGGGCAAAAATCGTGGGTGCAAAATACATCCGCCACGGAATCGTCGAGGAAATCAAGACTGACGGCCGGGGAATTTTCCGCACAATCGGACTTAAAGGCTCTTTCACCCGCTATCATTCCCTCGTGGTTGACGAAAGCTCTTTGCCTGAAGAATTTGAAGTCTCTGCCAGGGCAAAAGACGGAGATGTCATGGGAATCCGCCACAAAAAGCTTGTGATTGAGGGCGTTCAGTTTCATCCAGAATCAATCGCCTCAGAAAAAGGTGACGCTCTTTTCAAGGCCTTCCTCAACTACAGCCGCGAGAACATTTCCCATGTTTTGATTTTGAATCAGCTCATTGACAAAAAAGAGCCTCTTTCCAGGGAGCAGACGGCAAGTTTCATCGGAGAACTGACTGACGGCACAATGGACGAAAAAATCGCCTCGTCTGTGCTCACGGCTATGGCAAGCCGGGGACTTCCCACCGCAGAAGAAATGGGAGGGGCGGCTGAGGTCATGCTCAAAAAGAAGACAAAATTCCCGCTGGAAAACCACGGACTGGCCGAAATCGTGGGAACTGGCGGCGACGGAAAGGGCAGCTTCAATATTTCTTCGATGTCGGCTCTCGTGGCTTCAAGCTGCGGTCAGGTAATGGCAAAGCACGGAAACAGGGCTGTCTCCTCAAAATCTGGAGCCGCGGATTTCTTCGAGGCTCTGGGAATCAACATCATGGCAAAGCCTGAAAAGACGGCCGAGCTTATCAAAAAAACAGGTTTCGGTTTTTTAATGGCTCCGGTCTATCACTCGGCAATGCGTTTTGCGGCTCCCATCCGAAAGGCCCTTGGAATCAAGACGATTTTCAACGTGCTCGGTCCCCTTTTGAATCCTGCCAACGCTGAGTACGAAGTTCTGGGAGTTTATTCAAAGGAACTTCTCAAAGATTACGCCCATGCCGCAAAATCTCTGGGAGCGAAGAGGGTCATGGTGGTCAATTCTGAGGACGGCTACGATGAGATTTCCCCATGTGCCCTCACGAATGTCTATCAGATTGACGAAAAGGGAAATGAAAATCAGTATGTGATTGACCCGAAAAACTTCGGAATCACCGACGCTGACGAAAACGAACTTTACGGCGGAAACGGAAGCGATAACGCCAAGCTGGCCATGGAAGTCCTGAACGGAGCTGGCCGTAAGACAATCCGCTATGCCGTGGGTCTGAACGCCGGGGCAGTGCTTTATCTTTGCGGAAAGACTCGAACCTTAAAAGACGGCTACAACATGGCTCTTGAGGCAATCGATTCAGGAAAGACACTGGCAAAGCTCAAGGAGATACAAACTGTGAGCGAGCAACTGAATGCGCAAGAGGAAGTTGCATAAAAGCAACGAACCGAAAATCCACGGAATGATTTTCGGTTCGAAAAATTGCCGCTTTCCATAGAAAATCGTTATATTTTAGATATGACAATTAATATATGCTCTCGCGAAGCAAACACAATCAGCATTCGATTTGACGGCGGTTTTACCCAGGATATGCTCAATGCAGTTCGCTCTGTTCCAGACAGGGCATATAATCCTCTGTGTAAAATCTGGTTGATTCCAAATAATCAGAAGTCACTTGATACTTTTCTTGAAAACATTTATCGAACTGGTGACTTTAATATAGAAGGAACAATAGCAAAAGAACAGGTTTTTCCTCAAAAAAATCCTCTTGAAAAAAAAGCTCCCGAAAGAAAAAATGAGCTCAGACTTTCAAATCGGGAGTCTGATTCACAGGAACTTCAAAAACTCAAGGAAATCCTGGTCACAAAACATTACAGCCAGCGGACAATTGAAAACTATCTTTACTGGGCAAAAAATTTTTTACGAAGCCAGAAAAACCAATCCTTAAATGAAGAAGAACAAATAAACAGTTTTCTGACAGGTCTTGCAGTAAAACAAAATTTAAGCGCCCCGACACAAAATCAGGCACTGGCCGCCCTGCTCTTTTTCTTCCGTTTTGTGCGGAACCAGGACCCGGAAAATTTCAAAAATATAATTCACGCAAAAAACAAACGACACATTCCCTGCGTCCTGAGCAAAGAAGAAGTCCGCGCAGTGATTTCCCGCCTTGAAGGAAGTAAACGCCTCGCCGCCGAAATTTTATACGGAACAGGAATGAGACTTAATGAACTCCTTGGACTTCGAATTCTCGACATTGATTTTGACAGAAACGAAATTATCATCCGATGCGGGAAAGGCGGAAAAGACAGACGAGTTATGCTTCCAAAAAGCCTAATCCAAAAAATAAAAGAGCACATCGTCGATGTAAAACTTCTCCACGAAAAAGACCTTGCCGAAGGCTGGGGAAAAGTGCTCCTTCCGCCAAGCATTTCAAAACGCTCACCTGAGTCAGCAAAAGAATTCCGCTGGCAGTGGCTCTTTCCCCAAAAGAACCGCTGGAAAAACGAAAAGACCGGAGAAGAAGGCCGCCATCATATCGATGAAAGCATTCTGCAGAAAGCCGTAAAAAAAGCAGTTCAGGATGCAGGAATCACAAAAAATGCCAGCTGCCACACCTTCCGCCATTCATTTGCGACCCACCTTTTGGAAAACGGCTACGACATACGCACAGTCCAGGAGCTTTTAGGCCACAGTGATGTAAGGACAACGATGATTTACACACATGTGTTGAGCAAAGGCGCCAGGGAAGTGATAAGCCCTTTGGATGGGATTATGGGAGACTGAAAATGAGGCGCAGAATAGGAAAAAATGTAGGGAAAGGGGAAGGGGGCTTGAGGTGAAAGGGGCATTAAATGGTTTCCGTTTAAATTCTTTGAAAATTGAGGAATTTTGTGATATTATGAAGAAATACCGATGATTCCACTTCGCACATTAAACGGCGATTTTGCAGTGCGGGTGGAATTAAATGGATACGGAGAAAAATTGTTATGTGGACGCCCGCACTG
>DFEB01000055.1 GCA_002368605.1 Treponema sp. UBA3813
GGACTTTTCCGTGCATGCTTGCCTGAGACAAAAGAGGATTTTTTGAATTTTTGAGAATTTCTTTAAGATTAAATCAATGTTTTTTATTTCCCCCTTTCTTTGTTACCGAAAATGCATTTTTATTTCCTATGAATAGGGCATAGGAGAAAAAAATGTGTGCAAAAAAAATCACTTATAGGCCGTCGCCTACAGCCCTTTTAAACCCACGCTGTGACCCTTCGTTCAAGGCGATGTTTACGCAGGAGACAGAAGAATCCAATGCGGCGCTGCAGGATTTCATTTCCGTGCTGATTGGACGCGAAGTCAGAAAAATCGCACTGGTTCCGAACGAGCCACCGGTAGACTCTCTCAACGAGATGCAGATGACTTTTGATGTGAGCGTGACTTTTGATGACGGTGAACGCGCTGATATCGAAATGCAGAGCCGGAGCCAGAATTATGACTATGCCGCCCGTGCAGAAATCCAAGCTGCAAGACTATTGAACATGAATTCGCACAGAGGCGATAACTGGACTTCTAGGTCTGTCTATCAGATTTCCGTGCTTAACTTTCAGTTTGATAAAGATGACAACCAGCCACTTGCATGGTATACTATGACGGATCAAAAAGGCGGACATCTTGCAGGCAAGCTTAATGTTCTGTTCTTTGATTTGGTAAAAATCCATAAGTTAGTTGGAACTTCCCCGGAAAAACTTACGCGCCTTGAGAAATGGGGATTGTTCCTATCTTATGCGGAGAACCCTAAATATCAAGATTACATCAAAAATCTGGTTGAGTCCGAGGAGGGGCTAATGAAAGCATCAAACGCGCTTAATATGGTCAGCCAAGACGATATAAACTGGGCTATTCAGAATTCAATCTTCAAAGCAAAACGAGACTATAACTCAAACATGCAGTATGCCCAAAAAATAGGTCTGGAAAAAGGACTCAAAGAAGGACTTAAAAAAGGTATGAAGCAAGGTATAAAGGAAGGCAAGAAAGAAGGTATGAAGCAAGGTATAAAAGAAGGCAAGAAAGAAGGTATGAAAGAGGGTATGAAAGAAGGTCGGAATGAAGAAAAGCTTCAGGTGGCGAAAAACGCGCTTTCCATGAACCTTGGAACAATCGAGCAGATTTCAGAACTGACTGGCCTTCCCGTTGATGTGATAAAAAATCTAGCTTCCTCTAAACTCTAGCGAAAAACCTTCCGAAATAAGCGGTATGCGCCTTTTTCAATTCCAGAAAAACGCGGAAAGGACGGTCGGACTTTGTAACAGTTTTTAACAGATATAGTTACAAAAAGAACAGAAATTTCCAAATTTTTTTGTTGACTTTGAAAAATATGAGTGCTAACATTAAACAAAAAGTGGAAATAAAACCGTTGGTTTGTTTTTCCATATAAAAAAAGGAGGATTTTTTTATGAAAAAAATCGTAAGTGCAGCATTGCTCACAGCTGTTGCTGGAAGTTTGTTTGCTGCAGATATTTCTGTTAAATTGAACGCTCGAACACACTATACGGCTTATGAGCATAAGTATGCAAAAGGCAGCGATCAGGCAGAGGATGAAACAATCTCTAAATTTACTGCTTCAAAAGACTCTATGGATATCGAGCTCAAGAACGACTACGCTGGTGCCCATGTAGGAATCGCTTACAACAACTTTGCAACTGACAAAGATAGTTTGTCAACGACAGCCTCAGCTGACAAAATTGCAAAGAAAAATGCTTCTGATACAACCGCAAATAGCACAGCCCTTATTGCTGCTAAGCTAACTGACGGTGGACAGTCAGTCGGTCTTGACACAAAATTCTGGGGTTGGATGAAATTCGGCAACCTCACTCTTACTGCTGGTAAATTCGAGTCTCTTTTCACAAAGAAAGGAAACACGACTGTAGTTGAGGAAGGCTTGACAGATAAAGACCCGGCAAAGTCTTACGGTCTCTCTTCTATGCTTAAGGTTGACGGAAGTGAAATCGGAAAAACATTCCTTTATGATGTAAACACAATCTCTGCAAATGCAGGAACTCGCGTTGTTTCAATGATTGCTGACTACACATTCGCTGATGTCGCCGGCGGCAAATTGCTCTTGAAGGCTGGTGCCGTTGACGCTCTCACATCAGGAAAATACCGTGTTGATGCTGCTTATGACGGAAACGGTGGCACACGAACTGTAGGAACAGGTTTCGTATTCGACGCAGCTTTGCAGCGAGAGGACTTCTCTATTGAGGGTATGCTCCGCACAACTACATACAGCGACATCGCTGCTGGTATCTACGCTTCTATCGACATGGTTGACAAGACACCGATGAAATTCGGATTTACTTACGGTAGCGTCTCAAAAGACAACACCGACAAAGATCTTGCAACTGGCAAGGCCTTCAACGCATGGGCAATCGACTGGCGTATCACAAACAAATCAGTTGATAAAGTCACATTGGTCTTGAACGGTAAATATGAATCAGCAAAAGCAAAATATAATGATGATGCAAAAGATGAAACTGGCTTGTACATCGTTGGTCAGGTTGGCTACGAGATGAGCGACCTCATCAACCTCGCTCTCTCAGCAGGTATCTACTACTGTGACCTTGATGACAACGACAAGAAAGACCAGGGTGAAAACTACATTCAGGTTCAGCCGGCAGTTGAGTTCAAGGCTGGTAAGGGTGCTAAGTTCACTGCTGCTCTCCTCTACAAGCAGGCTCTCAACACAGGCGACTGTGCAGACGACTTCAACGACAAGACAATCTCTATCCCATGTATCTTCCGTGTTAAGATGTAATTTGGCTTAGTGTAAAGCACTTTCCCCGCCTTGCCGCTGCAGGGCGGGGATTTTTTTTGTCTTTGTCAAAGAAATTTCCCGGCTGCGTTGCCGAAAAGGCGCAAATTTTCCAAATAAGAGGACAGGAGAGCGGAAAGGATTTCCGCAAATTCACTCAAAAGCAGGGGGAAATCATGCCAGAACAAAAAGAACGGCGGCAAATGCTCAATCCACGGCTAGACGCGAACTTCAAGGCAATCTTCACGCAGGACACGGAGGAGTCGAGGATAGCGCTGAGGTCATTTCTGACGGCTGCAATCGGGCTCAAGGTCGAGGGGGTCACCGTAATCAAAAACGAGGAAGTCAGGGATTACGGCACACAGCGAGGGCTGCGCTACGACATCAAGTGTGTGTTTGACGACGGGACGCTGGCTCAGGTCGAGATGCAGGGCAGCGACAGCCACCAAATCTACGGCAAGCGCGCTGAGTACCACGCGGCCCGGCTGCTCAGTTCCGTCCTCGATGTGGGCGACAACTGGGAGAAAATCCCGAAGACCTACCAGATTTCCGTGCTTGACTGCGAGTTTGACAAAACGCACGGGGACTTCTTCCATCACTACAGGATGATGGACGGGAGGGACGGCGCGAGGCTGTCGGGTACGCTCAATGTGATTTTCATGGAGTTGCCGAAACTTCCATTGCTCACGGACGAGACGGACATTAGAAACTTGCCAAGCATAGTTAAATGGTGTAAATTCTTAAAAGAGGCGGACAATCCCGCAGAGCAGGATTTAATCGACATTCTTGCGGAAAGTGAGGAGGGCATCATGAACGCGGAGACGACACTCGCCAATATCAGTGCGGACAGGTGGCGCTGGCTTGTTCAGGGGCAGATTGAAGCGGACAAGAAGCTTGCGACCGCAAATATTTACTACGCAAAAGAGGAGGGCAAAATCGAAGCCTCCCGCGAGAACGCAAGGAACCTTCTCAAGATGAATCTCGGTACTAATGAGCAAATTGCACAGGCATGTTCACTTCCCCTAGATGAAGTGCTTGCGCTTAAGGAAGAACTCGCCCGTTAGAGCTTTCTCTTCCGGCGCAGACATGCCGAAAAGCGGCATTCCACGCCCCTCACCGGCAAAAAACGCAAAAAAAAGGCTCGCCCAAAACGGACGAGCCTTTTGCTTTACGCTAAGCTTGGATTAGAGTGAAGTCTTGAATGAGAGAGGAATTACGATTGTAGTTCCTTTGCTGTATTTGTTGTCAGAGTCAGCACCGAAGCCACCCATGATACAGCGAACTGCACCTGTAATTGTAGCACCTTTTGCTGGTGTAAGGACTACACCGGCCTGTCCAACGAGTGCTGTTGTTCCGTATTTTGAACCGACTGCAGATTTCTGGTCGCCTTTTATCTCTTTGTTAGAGATAGACTTCGCGGCATACTCACCTTCGACGAAGAACTTAGCCAAGTCGTTGAGCTTGTAGTTTACATTCAACACGACATCGAGGGCTGTGTTTGCCCCATCAATCTGTTTTGCACCGTTTTTCTCATATTTTGTGAGAGATGTGACATTTGCATAAACGCCAGCCGCCAAAGCGTCGTTGATTGCGTAGCGAGCGCGAGCGTCGATTGCCCATGCGTTGACATCATAGACATCTGAAGAACCCTTCTTGTAGTAAATATAGGTTGCCCCTTCACTCAAAACAGTACCACTACCAACTGCGGTATTCGTACCTGCAAGATAATATTTTCCATCTGATTCTGTTATACCGTCGCCAACGACTGTTTTATATGTAGAGGCAGATGAAACAGTTGCCTTGCTTGCCCAAGCGTATGTGAAGCCGAGTGTTGCCTTGAGTCCGTCAACAGCCGTCGGGCTGACATACAAGCCCCAAGAACCGATGTTGTCAGCGTCAAGGTTTGCTACGAAATCACCCTTGAAAGCCTCGTGAGTGTAAGCAGCCTCGAAAGAGTAGCCAGAGTTGTTTGTCGTAGTGCTAGTGTAGTCATCGTTTGCAGAAGTCCATGCGCCGGCGTTCGTCTTTGCAACAGCCTTCAAAAGGAGAGAGCCAGGTCCCAAGTCCTTGAAAGTGTAGTCAATGACGAAAGAGTTAAGTTTTGACCCCTGATAGGTCGTAACATTGTCGGCATCCTGACCAGCCTTGATTGGCATACCCGCGTTCGGGTTGATACCGAGTTTCTTGTTGCCAACGACAGCAACTTCTTTTCTGACACTGTATGCCGTTTTTGCAGCATTCTGTGCCTGAGTGAGATATTTAACCGCATGGTTCTGCTCAATCAAAGAGAGGTCGTTCTGATCTGTTGTGACTCGGTCAGAGAATCGGCTCTCAAAATATCCCGCAGTTATGTTGAAGTTGCCCCAAGTGAGCTTGCCGTAAGCAGTGTTCATTGAGAGACCAGAGTCCTTGAAGTCATATTTTCCGTAGACCGTGACCGGACCCTCGTTGAGCTGGATAGTGGTAGCGTCGTTCGTGAGTCCCGACCCCTGTGTCATATAAGACTTGTCATTAAAGTCCTCCGTGCTGTTGAACTGAGCGATTGTCGGCTTATACTTAATTTCTGATTTTACAGTCAAGTCAGCAGCGAAAGCACCAAAGGCAACGCTAGCCAAAGCAACTGCACTTACGATTTTTTTCATAAAAAAATCCTCCTTTTTTAACTCCGCGTTAGCGGCATGCAGGACGCATGAATTTGCAAGTTTTTGGTAACACCAAAAACTTGGCCATAACAAAAATTACATGGATGTGATTTTTGTTATGCATCCTTTTTTTATATGGAA
>DFEB01000052.1 GCA_002368605.1 Treponema sp. UBA3813
CATATAAAAAAAGGATGCATAAAAAAATTACCTCCGTGTAATTTTTTTATGGCCAAGTTTTTGGTGTTACCAAAAACTTGCAAATTCATGCGTCCTGCATGCCGCTAACGCGGAGTTAAAAAAGGAGGATTTTTTTATGAAAAAAATCGTAAGTGCAGTTGCTTTGGCTTCTTTGGTTGCCGGGGCATTTGCAGCTGATTTCACATTCAAGTCAGAAATCAAATATCAGATGAATGCTCTTGAGTATGCTTCTGGTAAAGATGGAACTTTGACGGCTTTTGCTACGCAGAACGGTGTGAATGCTGGAACTGTGGCTAAAGGAAATGTCGAAAAAAACTACGGCACAAAAGACACTTTCCAGATTAATGCGAAAGGAGAAAATGTCGCAATCAATGGTAAGTTTGATGCGACTGCAGAAAAAGTCACTGTGAATACGGCGAACGCAGTAGTAACTTTGGGCAACGCGAACATCACTTTCGGTCGCTTCGAATCACGATTCGCTAACCGAGTCACGACAGATCAGAACGACCTCTCTCTGATTGAGCAGAACTACACTACCGATGCTGGAGTGTGGAATAAAGGTGGTTCAAAGAAAAATGCAAATGACAAAGGTATCACGGTGAACACATGGGGATACGATGCGGTTATTGGTAACAAAAAGCTCGGTATCAACCCGAACCTCGGATTGAACTCAATAGCCGGTATCGATGCGGACAATGTCTCTTGTGTTTCGGGAAACAAGACTGACAGCGTTGCGTTCGACTACACAATCGCCGAGTCACTCCCTGGAAAACTGCTTTTGAAAGCAGTTGTGAAGTCAAAAATTGCAACATGGGCTTCTGACAGCGATGATGCGGAAAAAAGCACTCGAAACAACTCGGCTTATTCTTTTGAGGCGGCTTTCACACACGATGCCTTCACTGCAGACTTCGTAACAAACCTTGATGATGACAATGTTGGTTCATGGGGCTTGTATATCAGCCCGAAAGTTGTTGACGCTCTCACTGCAACGCTCGGCTTCACCTATGCTTGGGATGAGACAACGGCAGTCAAAGCAAATACTGAGAATGCTGGCGACCCATCTAAGTATTGGGCAATCGATGCTCGTGCCCGCTATGCTTTCACAGACGAATTTGCGGCTGGAATTTACACGAATGTCACAAACTTCAAAGAAGGCAAAGCAGACGCTTACAATGCTCTTGACATCGTGTTGAACGCAAACTACAAAATCAACGACTTGGCTAAAGTCTTCGTTGAAGGCGAGTATGCTTCAATTTTGGATTCAGATGTCCAGAAATATATTCAGCCGACAAGTGTTGCCGCACAGGCTGGCGTTATTCTCACACCTGCTAAGGGTGCGACAATCACAACTGGCGTTCGTGGCGTGTTCGGTGGAATCGGTGCTGACAGCTCTATCAAAGACAACTACGGAACAAACATTCTTATTCCAGTTTCTTTCAAGACTGCACTCTAATCCAAGCTTAGCGTAAGGCAAAAGGCTCGTCCGTTTTGGGCGAGCCTTTTTTTGCGGCGGTTTTAATTCAAATAGTCTTTCAGCCTGAAAATCTGGTACAGCGGCAAACTCTGAATCCTCGTGCCGTTCTCCTCCGTGCAGCCTACATTCTTCAAGGAAAATTTGACTGCAAGTGCGGGCTTGTGCTTTGTGCAGAACAGGCGCAGGCTTTTTGCCCGTGTGTTTTCTGAGGATTTAACTTCGATTGGGATGATTTTTCCTCCCGCCTCCAGAAGAAAATCCAGCTCTGCCGTGTTGCCCGACCGCCAAAAATACGGAAAAAATCCCGCCGCCCTCAGCTCGCTCATGACGAAATTTTCTGTGAGTGCGCCCTTGAACCGGATAAAGTCGTCGCCGCCGTCAAGAATCATCTTATAGTAAATGCCAGACCGCTTTCGGAGCAATCCGACATCCGCCATGTAGATTTTGAAGTGCGCCTCATTCGCCATGAACGAAAGCGGCTGCTCGGGATTTTCGACCAGCGGGAGCTTGTAAACCAGCGAAGAATTTATCAGCCATTCCAAAGAGTCCTCAAGTTCCTTGGAACGAGCGCCCTCCCGAACATGCGAGAACACGAATTTGTTGTTTTCTTTTGCAAGCTGAACAGGCACGGACTGCCAGATAAGGCGTATCCGCGGCACTTCAGCGATAGGTGCGTGCTTGGCGAAATCATCGGCATAGTCGCGAAGAATATTCTGTTGAACCTTCTCGACCTCCTCAAAACTGTGCGTGTCACACCAAGTCTGGACGGCTTCGGGCATCCCCCCGATTATGTAGTAAAGTTTGAGGTATTTTTCCATTTGGCTCGTGTAGATTTCGGGAAGCTCTCGGTTCAAATCGAATTTTGCCCCCGATTTTATGAGATTTTCGCCGCCATCCGCCTGAACGAATTCATCGAAAGTCATCGGATACATCATGAGCCTGTCGACTTTGCCGACCGGAAACGAAAAGCCTTCCGAAATTCCCGCCAAAGCAACGCCGAGAAGTGAGCCTGCCGCAATCACATGCAGCTCGGGAAGATTCTCGCAAAAATATTTTAAAGCCGTAATCGCGCGGGGGCAAGTCTGGATTTCATCAAAAATTACAAGCGTTTTACCCGGGACAATCTCGCGACCGAGAACGATTGAACCGAGTTCGTCCAAGATTCGCTCCACATTGAAATCATGCTCGAAGAGTGAAGAAAGCGACTCGGTTTCCTCAAAATTGAAATAAGCCGTGTCCTCGAAATGCTCCGCGCCGAACGATTTTAGGATAAATGTCTTGCCGCACTGGCGAACCCCCGTGACGACCAAAGGCTTGCGTTTGGGCTTGTTTTTCCATTTTAGTAGCGAAGAAATGACATTCCGTTTCATAAAAATTCCTCTTTCGTGTTTATTTTGCAATAAGTTTAACATTTTTCATATAAAAAATGCAAACAATTTAAGCAAAATTCGCATGAAAAAAAGCGAAATCTATATCTTTTTCATAGAAATTTCGCATTTTTCCGTTTCCCGCCCCCCCAGAAATGTCGGAATTGTACTATTAAATTTAAACCTTGGTTTGTTTTTCCATATAAAAAAAGGAGGATTTTTTTATGAAAAAAATCGTAAGTGCAGCAATTGTTGCTTCAGTTATGGCTGGAAGTCTTTTCGCTGCAGATGCAAAAATTACATTGAACGCTCGTTCACACTACACACCATATGAGAAGTCTTTTGTAAAAGATAATAGCACTGCCGAAAACGACACTCAGAAAATTTCTCAGTTCGCTAAGTCAAGTGACGCGATGGACATCGAGATTAATAACGACTATGCAGGTGCTCATATCGGTTTGGCTCTTAATGGAGGAGAGGGAACAGTAGCAGTTGATACCAAATACTACGGTTGGATGAACTTTGGTAATGCCAAAGTGACAGCCGGTGTTTTTGAGAGTGTCTTCACAAAAAGACAGAACACGACAATCAATGAGGAAGGTCTTACCGATGATGGAAACATCAAAAACTACGGTCTCTCAAAGATTCTTGCAATCACGACCGGTGCTGGTGCAACAAATGCAAGCGGCGCTTCTTTCATGGTAGACGCAAACAATATCGGTGCCAACTGTGGTGACCGCGTATGGTCTGGAATCTTCGACTACACATTCGCTGATGTTGCAGGCGGAAAGCTCCTTCTCAAGGCTGCCATAGTTGACTCGGTAACTGCTGCTGGTAAAAGCGGAAAAAATGAGGCAACGAACGCATATCGTACCGACACAACCGACGACACAACAACGACTGTCGGAACAGGCTTCGCATTCGACGCTGCTTTGCAGAGAGAGGATTTCTCTGTTGAGGGCATGGTCAGAACATCCGGCTACTACAACATCGCAACAGGCGTTTACTTCACAGCAAGCAAGCTCATTCCTGACACAACAGCAGTTCTCGGCTTCACTTATGGCTCACAGTCAAAGAAAAACGATGGCAAAGCACTCGCTGGAACAACGGCTGTGAATGGAGCATATAACGCTTATGCAATCGACTGGCGATTCGTCAACAAGTCAATCGACAAAGTTACATTGGTCTTGAACGGCAAATACGAGTCTCTCACAGCAAAAACAGATGATGCCAAAGCTGAGACAGGTTTGTATGTTGTTGGTGAAATTGGATACGCTCTCAGCGACCTCATCGATCTCGGATTCGATGCTGGTATCTATATGTGCGACCTTGATGATGAGGACAAGTCAGACAAAGGTGAGAACTATTTCCAGATTCGACCGAGCGTAGGAATTAAGGCTGGCAAAGGTGCTAAAATCACTGCTGCTTTGAACTACAAACAGCTTTTGAACACTGGAGACATTGCAGACACAGCAACTACTGAAATCCGAAAAATCTCTGTTCCGGTTATCTTCCGTGTTAAGATGTAATTTGGCTTAGTGTAAAGCACTTTCCCCGCCTTGCCGCTGCAGGGCGGGGATTTTTTTTGTCTTTATCAAAGAAATTTCCCTGCTGCGTTGCCGAAAAGGCGCAAATTTTCCAAATAAGAGGGCAGGAGGAAAATTTGCATGGAAAGAAGAAAGACAAAGACATGGGAGGAACTAACATTTGCGGACAACTTCCTGTTCTGCAAGATTCTTGAGAGCGAGCCGGAGCTGTGCAGACAGATTCTTGAACTGCTCTTGGGCATAAAGATTAACAGGCTTGAGGTTCCCCAGTCCGAGAAAACGATGCGCGAGTTCTCGGAGACAAAGGGCGTCCGCTTTGATGTCTACACGAGGGACGATGACAGGATTTTTGACATCGAGATGCAGACCACGAGCTCAAGCAACCTGCCGAAAAGGGCGCGCTATTACCAGAGCGTCATAGACATGGACAACCTGCAGAGGGGGGAGAGCTACAGGACGCTTAAAGACTCCTATATCATCTTCCTCTGTCTCGATGACATCTTTGGCAAGGGGCTGCCCGTTTATTTTTTCGAGAACGCCTGCCAGCAGGACCAGAGCCTGAAGCTGGACGACCGCGCCTACAAAGTCTTTTTCAACGCGGAGGACTGTGATAAAATGGAGAGCGAGGATATGAGGGACTTTTTCATGTTCCTCAGGGGCAGGCCGGCGGTTTCCCAGCTGTCGAAAAGCATCGGGGAGAAAGTGGCCTTCGCCAAGAGAAACATAGACTGGAGGAGGTTCTATATGACTTGGGAGCAGGAAATCAAGTTTCAGCGTTTTGACGCAAAAGAGGAGGGCAAAATCGAAGCCTCCCGCGAGAACGCAAGGAATGCCCTTTCTATGGGACTCACTGCCGAGCAGACTTCACAAATCACATCACTTCCCCTAGATGAAGTGCTTGCGCTTAAGGAAGAACTCGCCCATTAGCGCTTTCTCTTCCGGCGCAGACATGCCGAAAAGCGGCATTCCACGCCCCTCACCGGCAAAAAACGCAAAAAAAAGGCTCGCCCAAAACGGACGAGCCTTTTGCTTTAGCCTAACTCAGAATTAGAGAGAGCATTTGAAAGAAACTGGAATTACGATGTTTGTTCCGTAGAACTTGCTGTAATCCGTTTCTTCACCGCTGTCATAAAGGTCAACTTTGCCAGCTCCGATTCCTGAGAATACGCCGCGTACGCCAGTTGTGATTGTCGCGCCCTTAGCAGGAGTAAGGATAACACCAGCCTGTGCGACAACATCAGCACCGAGAACCTTGCTCAAGTCAGAGTCGAAAGATTGCTGTGCGAATTCACCCTCAACAAAGAACTTAGCCACATCGTTGAGTTTGTAGTTTGCGTTGACAACGACATCCAAAGCCATCTGAGCACCTTTATCGAGAGTGTCTTTGAGGAACTGAACTTTGTAGCTTGTCAAGTTAGAGTAAATACCGAAAGCAAGAGCATCGTTCACAGCATAGCGAGCACGAGCATCGATTGCCCAGTATGTGTCATCCTGTGCATAATCAAGTGTTGCTGCATTGGCAGCGGAGTCGTTTCCTGCAACAGGAAGACCGAGCAAAGTGACGATTTTTGAAACTTTCGCTCCACTACCGGGGATTGTTGTTTGTGTCCAGCCAGTATTCTCATCATAGGTTATAGTGTCCACATTAGTAGCAGCTGCTTTTGCGAGAGATGATGATGTATATGTTGATTTGTCCCACGCATAAGTGAAGCCGAGAGTTGCCGTAAGTCCGTCAACGGCGGTCGGGCTTACATACAAACCGAATGAACCGACATTGTCTTTGTCAAGGTTTACAACAGAGTCTGCCGTGAACTGCTCGTGTGTGAACGCTGCCTCAAAGCTGAACCCTGAGTTTGTTGTGGTAGTTTTTGTGCCGTCGTCATTTGAGCCTTCCCATGCCTTGGCGCTTGTTTTTGCGACTGCTTTCAAGAGAAGTTTTCCAGGGAGAACATCTGCAATCGTGTAGTCGATTGCGAAAGCGTTTGCCTTTGAACCCTGTAAGCCAGCAACCTGATCAGCATCGACACCAGCCTTTGACCACAAACCGAGGTTCGGGTTGATACCGAGTTTCTTCGCGCCGCCAATCTGTGATGTACCCCATCCGTAAATATATTTACCCGCAGTATAATCGACCCCATCGTATGCACCGGCAGTCTGAACATAACTTGATGGAGCAATAGCATATCTCTTTGCACCGTAGTTCTGCTCAATCAAAGAAAGGTCGTTCTGGTCGTTTGTGACACGGTTAGCGAAGCGAGATTCAAAGTAACCAGCCGTAATGTTTGCATTGCCCCAAGCAACTGCCGCAGAAGCAGTATTGACAACTGTAGAAGAAGCTGTGGCATCAAACTTTCCGTTGATTTTAACATTGTCTTGTTTGAGGTTAATTTGGAAAGTATCCTTTGTAGTTGCCTGAGTTGCGAAAATGTTTTCGTCAGCATCTTCACCACTATGAATCTCAGCCGCAACTGGCTGATACTTAATTTCTGATTTTACAGTCAAGTCAGCAGCGAAAGCACCAAAGGCAACGCTAGCCAAAGCAACTGCACTTACGATTTTTTTCATAAAAAAATCCTCCTTTTTTAACTCCGCGTTAGCGGCATGCAGGACGCATGAATTTGCAAGTTTTTGGTAACACCAAAAACTTGGCCATAAAAAAATTACACGGAGGTAATTTTTTTATGCATCCTTTTTTTATATGGAAAAACAAACCAAGGTTTAAAT
>DFEB01000068.1 GCA_002368605.1 Treponema sp. UBA3813
TTCCCGTAAATCAGATTTTTGCCTTCCATTTAGCACTTCAAGAAGAAAGGTACAATAGATGCAGCAGCCAAGTTTCGCAATAGGATGCGCATGGGTCAGGCTAGAAACATTTTGAATTACCTCAAAGGCTGCGTCCAAGCTCTCTTCATTTTCCAGCATATTCGCCCCGAACTTTTTTTGAAGATATAATACAATCGGGCTGATTCGCATAAGGGAGCCATTTCCGTTTTGGTTGATTCTTTTTCCACCGCATTCAATGGCAGGAATTCCTTTTCTAAACTTGAAGATGGCCACAGAGCAGGTCTGGCCCATGTCAAAGGCTCGTTTTTCCGGCGTATATTTGTTGTCAAAAAGCCAGGACTCAAAGCGTTTCATAATGTCCGTATAGTCAATTTCTTTTCCTAGAGCCATTGTATCTGCAAGACTGTCCGCAAGTGCAAGCGTCATGCTTGTGTCATCCGTCCACGTGCCTGTCGGTTTGTTGTATGTGCCGTGCCCCACCATATCGGTGATGTTCAACAACAATTTTTTTACGTCCCCGCGTTCAAAAAATTGCACAGGACATCCTGCAGCATCTCCAATAGCCACTCCGTAGATAATATTTTTAACTGCATCTTTTCCGTTCATTTTTGTTTTCCCTTCCTAAAGAAATAATATATTGCGTAGCAAGCAAATTCAAGACAGATCCCAGAACCGCCTTTCAGTCACTTTTGATTTACATGCTTTTTCAAGAGCATTTATCGGCACTATCAAATCTTCACATTGCCTCCTAGAATGGAATATCATAATAATTTCTATAAGAAACGTTAAGACCGTGCCGCTCATGCCATTTTGAAAGAACGGCTTTTTCTTCGCCGGTGGGCTCAGAATTTCGGTCAATCAGTTCCTGCACGATTTTGTTTTTGTACACCTCAATGCAGATTTTATACTCCCCGTCTTTGGTGGCATAAACAATCGTACAGTCTTTTTGCTCAACGCTTTCCGCATAGCTTGCCACGCAGTTGTGAAGTGCCGTTCCGATTTCGCACATCTGTATGTTCGATTTCGGAAGCCTGAAAGAATAGCCGTCGATGTCGTCCTCAAGATTTTTCTGCTCGCCCGTGTATTTAAAAGTGATGTTGCGATTTTCCGCGCTGTAAGAAATTTTTGCAAGTGCATCATGATTGAAGCGGGTGAATCCGTCTTCAAGAATATCCTTTCGCAATTCTTCCGGCACATGGCGAAAATATTCCTGGAACATGCAGAGAGCATCGTCCTTCATGTAAGGATCTACATCCTCGCTTTTTCTGAGAAGCGTGTTTATCGTGGCAATCTCGCCCCGCTTTTTTATGCTGTATTTTGAGAAGAAAATAAGGGCTTTTCGGTCAAGGTATCTGATTTCTTCCCGATTTTCTTCGCTTTCGATTACGCGGTTGTACAAATTGATGTCGCGGAAGCCTGAATCATGCATCCGCATACACAAGAGAAGAATCGTTGGATGCTCGACAAAAACTTTCCGCAAAACCCGGTGATTTTTAATGTGAGCTTTTTTCAAAAACTTGTTGAAAACTTCCGTGTCAGTCCGCTCATAGTTTAAGGAGAATTTTAACTCATGCAACTCACGGCTCATAAGAACTGCGTAAAGTTTTGGCTCACAAGGAAGCATCGTAAGCACATACATTTCAGAAAGATAACAAGGCTTGGCATTCTCTTCGCTCAAATATCTGCTTGTAGTTGGAGTTTCTGAAAGCCCTGTGAATTTCTTCGCAAGGGCCGAGAGTTTTTTGTACGCTTCAAAAAGCACGCTCTCTGGATAAAAATAAAATTCCAGATTTCCGAGGAACTGCAGGATTCTTTGATGCCGTTCAAAAGGCAAAAGCTCTTTTTTGCTGTTTGAATTCAGCCGCCAGGGTTCAGAATCTTCTTTTTTCTCAGGATTTCCACCTGATTCAAAAGAAAAGGAAATCTTGCCGTTTTTCATGTCAAAAAAAATCGTTTCCGCAATAAAACCTGAAGCTTCCTGCAAATCTTCCGGCAGACTCGAAGAATACACAGGAAATGCAGATTCAACATGCCGATTCAAGTAATCTCTTCCTTCAAGCTCTTTTCGCGCAAATGTTTTAAAAGTCAACGAGAGCGTGAGATTTTCTTCATCAACGCAAATTTCTGCAGCAAAATAATCTTTCTGGCTGTTGTTCGAGTCCTTAAAATTCCGCGAGTTAAAAAAATAACGGCTTTCTTCTTTTTGCCATGCGCAATAATCAGCCATTTCACAGGGAGAAAGGTCTTCGATTGCAAGACCGTCATCACCAGAAAGAACGCCATTGCCGGTAAAACGAGGCTTTGCAGGCTTAATAGGAAATTCCACGAATTCAGCCGGAAGAATTTCTTCACTTTCTTCTGGAATTGAGCCCGCTTTTTCCCAGATATTTTTTGACCAGTCAAAAATAACAGTGTCTGGAACAAATTGATTTTTGAACCGCACAGGGATTATTTTCTTTTCATTTTCGCTCTGAATAAAATCAGCAGTACCAAGTTTTCTAT
>DFEB01000044.1 GCA_002368605.1 Treponema sp. UBA3813
AAGCCCTTTGCCCGGCTGGCTCAAAAGCATGATGTGGTCGCCCTCAGAATCACCGACCCCAGCGACAGCGAGCTTCCCGAAATCGGAACGATTCCCTTCTACGACGCGGAAAGCAAAAAAAAGAGTCTTTTTCCCACTCTCTCCAGAAGATTCAAGGCTCAATGGCGGGAGGCAAACCAAAAAAGAAGCGAGCAATGGAAGGATTTTTGCAGCAAGCACGGAGCTTTTCCATTAACCATCTCCACTCAGGAAGACGCCGTAAGCACTTTGCAGAGATTCTTCAAGCAAAAGGCAAGGTTTTAAAATGAAGAGATTTTTTGCCCCTGCCCTTTCATTTTTTCTTTTCTTTCTCACGGTAACTTCTTCTCTTTTTGCGGAAAACCTTCAAATCGTCATGCCGCGTCTCATTTACATCGGTGACACGGTTGAAATCCACTATATTTTTCATTCTGACGCAAATTTTATCGGCGAAAGTGAATCTTCCCCTGTCGCACAGATTCCCCTTCGCACTGATTACAGCCTTTTTGCAGCTCAGGAAGAAGATTTTACGGTCACGCAGGCAAGTATTGAAAAACACAACAGCGAATACACTCTAAATCTCAGGCTGATTCCATGGAAAACAGGTTTTTGCCAGATTCCACCCTTCAGTCTTTCTTCTCTCCTGGCTTTTTCTCAAAATGAAGACAGTGTAAAAAACGCCCCGGCTTTTGTGATAAATCTTTCCCCGATTGAAGTTAAGTCTCTAGTTCAGAAAACCGGAAACCGCTCTTTTCTTCCTCAAGCAAATCCACTTGTTCTTCCAGGAACGACGGCGCTTCTAGTCATTTTCGGGATTTTCGCCATCATCATCTTTGCGGTCTTGCTTTATATTTTGCTCCACCTTCCCAAAGTAGTCCGCCTTATCGAAAATTTTTCTTATCTCTATTCCCTTAAAAAGAATTCCAGAAAAAGCATAAAAAAACTCCTTGCCCTTCAAAAAGAATCTCCAAAAATTTCCTCTGACAAGGATTTTTCTGAAAAAGTCCAGCATATTCTTCGGGATTTCTTGAAAAGAAGATTCGGCAGGGATTTTTCTTCGATTACGACTAAGGCTCTTTATCCGATTTTTCTGGATTTAAGCGGCGGGGAATTGGGCGAACATCAGGGAAATGCCGTGGAAGGAGTGATTTCACTTTTTTCCCGTCTGGATTTCGTGCGCTTTTCGGAAAATGGAAACCTACTCCCTGCCAGTGAAAATGGCGGAAAAAGCGAGAGGGAATCTTTGTGCGAAAATGCCATACGCATAATAGAAGAATTTGATGATGACAGTGATTTTGAGGAGGAAGAGGCATGATTCAGTTTGAGTATCCACAAGCCTTTTTCTTTCTTCTCTCACTCCCGCTTTTTGCCGTACTTAGGAAACTGGGCATTTTCTCAAAAATTTCATTTCCTCTCACGATTTCAGACTGGGGCGGAAAATCTTTCGTTTATTCGGACGCTTTTTCAAAAATCAGCTCTTTCTTTGCCCATCTTTTTGCCCTGGCAGGTTTTCTTTCTCTAGTCATCGCCCTTTCAAATCCCATTATCCGTCATCAGGAAAAAATCTACACATCACGGGGAACTGACATTCTCTTCGTTCTAGACACCAGCCCTTCAATGGCCGCCAGGGACATTTCCCTTGCGAACGGTCAGGTCACTCGTCTGGAAGCGGCAAAACTTGGAATCAAGACGCTTGCATCCTCAGAAAGGGGGGCAAATTACGGTCTCGTGGCAATGGCAAGTGAAGCCGCCTGCATCGCCCCGCCCACCAGCGACATTGAATTGTTCTTGAAAAGCATAGATTCCCTTTCAGTCGGAGAATTCGGCGAGGGCACGGCTCTGGGAATCGGCTTGAGCACGGCGATTTATCATCTTTCTTCAAGTTCCGCTCCAAAAAAATGCATCGTCCTGATTACGGACGGTGAAAACAACGCAGGCTCCCTTCACCCGGAAACGGCGGCAAGCCTTGCAAAAGAAAACGGAATTTCCCTTTACACTTTCGGAATCGGCACAAAAGGCTCGGTTCCCATTGAATATGTAGACAAAAAAAGCGGAAAAATTCATTCGGGATTTTACGAATCCGACTTTGACACCACACCCCTTGAAACAATAGCCTCAATCGCTGGCGGCTCTTATTTTGGCATAGAGTCCATGCAAGCCCTTTCTGCCTCCCTTTCAGAAATCGCTCAAAGAGAAGATTCCGTGCAGACTTTTCACTATCGCTCCAACGATACCAACTGCTACAGGAATTTTCTGCTTCTGTCAGGGCTTTTATTCCTGCTTTCATGGCTAATCAGGCGGATTTTTCTTTCGGAGGTGCTTTAATGTCAGAATTTTCAACTCTCTCAATCGAAAATCCCCGCATTCTTCTTGCCGTATTTTTGATTCTGCCGGTTTTGCTCTTTCTTTTCGTGAAATTCAAAAAAATCACGGAAAAGCTCGCCTCATCCCAGAATCAGAAAAATCTCTCTTCCCTAAAAATTTCTCTCTTTTTGCGGACTTTATTCCGCGCCCTCGCATTGATTTCTGCCCTTCTGGCTCTTTCAGAAATTTCTTTCGGCTCAAAAAAAATCCCGGTGCATAAAAGCGGGAGCAATGTCTCTTTCGTCTTTGATATTTCTTACTCAATGCTGGCAAAAGACGCTCCCTCCCGGCTGACTCGCCTCGATGCGGTAAAAATCTACGCTTCAAGCCTGCTGGAGCATCTTTCCCAGACTTCTTTTTCGGCGGTTCTTGCAAAGGGCGACGGCTTTACGGCGATTCCAGAAACTGAAGATGTCCTTTCCATGCTCAATTTGCTGGAAAATCTTTCACCAAGCCTCATGTCTTCTGGCGGCTCTTCTCTGGGCAAGGGAATTGAGGCGGCCTTGAACGCGATTCCCCAAAATTCCGCAAAATCCCAGTATATATGGGTCTTCACGGACGGAGATGAAACCGACTCCCGCCTGGAAAAATCACTGGAGCAGGCGGCAAAATCTCTGGTTCCGGTCACGATTGTGGGCTTTGGCTCAGAAAAAGAAATCGAAATCACGGCCGGAGACGGAAAAACCAAGGTCAAAACAGCCCTTAGGGCGAAAAAAATGCAGGAAATCACAGAATCGGTGAACGAAGGCTACTCTTCCTTTTCATTTTCCGGGCGCAAGTCTCAAGTCTCTTACATCGATTCAAGGGCAAAGGCTAGTGCCTGGCAACTTTTGTCTCAAATCAAGGGCAAGGCCGGCGAAAACGAAGAAAATTCACTCTCTTACGAAGTCAAAAAAGTCAACCGTCACGCGTTTTTCATTTTCTGGACAGTGATTTTTCTGATTCTTTCATTTGTGGCGGCGGAATTTAAATTTTCTGCCATCAAAAACAAAAAATTCCTCTCCCTGCTGGAAAAATCCCTGATCTTTACGGCGGTTTTCTTCCTCGCTTCCTGTAAATCAGAAAAAAGGCAAATTCTTGAAGGCGCATGGGAATGGTACGAAGGAAAATACACGCAGGCGACGGCGGATTTTCTAACTGTGGCTCACAAATCTGACGAGGACTCTCTTGCCAAAAGTTACGCAATTTTCGATTTGAGCGCGACTTATTTTTCCATGGGAGAACTTGACGCTTCATTAAAAAGACTTTCCCAACTGAACCTCGATGACGAAGCCCTGAGCCCGGATTTGAGAACGGCGGCCTTTTACAATCTGGGACTTATTTCGGCGCGAAAAAATGATTACGAGACAGCGGCAAAAAATTTTAAGCGGGCAATTCTCGCTGACTCAAAAAATGTAAGGGCAAAAATAAACCTTGAACTCTGCCAGCGGGAAATCACGCAAAAGCAGGCGCAAGAAGCCCAAGCCGAAATGCAGGGCGTGAACGAAGAAAAACAGACCGACCCCGACATGAAAAACGAAATTTTCAATTTGATTCGGGAAAACGAAGGCAAAAAATGGCGGAACATGAGCGATGGCGGGGAGAAAAACGATGATGTTTTGGATTATTAAAAATGCTGAATGCAAAATGATGAATGCAGAATACAAAGGGGGAAGTCTCCCCCTCGCTTCAAGCGCTAACGCGTTTTCCGCTACCCCCTCTCCTAAGGAGCTTCGCCCCTTAAAATCCCCATTTCTCATTCTTTTTTTCTTTTTCTCACTTTCACTTTATGCCCTTCCTTCTGCCAAAGAAATTCGGGATTTGAAGGTCAGGCCACGGTCGGAGATTTTTTTCACTCAAATGGAAAACTGCTATGCCCTGGAGATTGATGGGATTTCGCCCTCCCAGGTGATGATGGAGCTTCCTGAATTGCCCCTGGGAACCCGCTTTATTTCTTCCAAAAAAGAAGAATTTATCTCGCAGAATGGTCAGCGGGGAACACTTATTTCACTCTGGTTTACATTTTCTGACTCAGGGGAAAGCCGACTGTCTCCACTTCTTGTAAAAATCAATGGGAAAAATCATTATATAGAGTTTGAGCCCATTTTTGTCTACGAAAACCCGAACCTGATTTCTCCCAGCCTTGAAATCTCTTTTGAAAATCAAAAAATCCGCAGCGAAAAAGACGGCAGGAAAATCCTGACAGTCTCTCAGGGCGAAAAAATTGTCTTTACGATTGACCTTCGCTACGGCACGCAAATTCTCGATTTTAAATGGGATATTCCCAAAGACTCGATTTTTTCCGAAAGGGAACGCTTTGAATTTGCCAGCGGAAATCAAAAAATCACGGAATTTACCACTGAAAAACAGGATTTGGCCCGCTTTGAATGGCAAATCTTAAAAGAGGGAGAATATTCACTCCCTGAAATCACGGTAGCGGCCCTTTCCTACAACGGCTCAAAAAAAATTCTTTCCCTTCCTGGATCTATCCGCGTCATCGTAAAAGGAAAATCCCACAGGCATAATGAAAGTCAAAAAGATGGGGCCGGCATTTTTGAAAGCGCATTTGAAAAACCCAGCGAAGAAGTGAGCGCAGAAAAAAAATCCGCTCCAACGCGGGAAGAATGTGAGGCAAGGGCGGCTAAATCAAGGCTCACTTTTTTTGACAAGCTTTTTTCCCGCAGATTTGCCATTTTTACAGGCGGACTTGTCTCTTCCGTTCCCGAAGAAAAGATGAGCGCAAATCATTTTGAGGGCGGCGTAAAAGTAAAAATCACGGAAAGCGCGGGAGAATGGGCCTTCATCGAATGCGATGAATTCTCCGGCTGGACAAAAAATGAAAATATAATAGAAATAAAATAAAACATACAGAGTGAGGAAATTATGGATTTCGGTGATATTTTGAATCAGTGGGGAGACATGCAGAAAAACGAGAAAAAGGCGGCTAAAGAAAAATCAAAAACACCGCAGATTTCCCACAAGATGGCAAATGCTCCCACGCCTGAAGAAAAAGCGGCTCGGAAACGGGCAAAACTCATAGCAGAGGGCAGGACTTACGAAGCCCAGATGGAAGAAGATGCTAAAAAAACAATCAACCCTATGGAACTCTGGCTCAGGCGATACGGAGTCACAGACAAGGACAAGGCGGCGGACGAATACGCTGAGCGGGCAAAGATGGAAAGCCGGGAATATCTTCGCACCATGCGCCCCGAAGCAAGAATCGACCTGCACGGACTAACCCGCGACGAGGCATGGAGCCGGCTGACTTCTTTTGTAAACGATTGTATCCGCCGAGGCTTAAAGAAAATACTGATTATTCACGGAAAGGGCAATCACTCCCACGGAAGCGACCCTGTTTTGGGGCCAATGGTAAAAACCTTTATCGAGCAGAACAAAAACTTAGGCTCTTCAGGCCATCCCGACCGAAGCATGGGAGGAAGCGGAGCAACTTGGGTGATTATAAAGTAGATTTCCGGTAATCCAAAGGATTTGTTCCCGTAAGGGAGCGGAAGCAGCGGCCAAACTGGGTAAGGGAGCCGAATCCGCACTGCATGGCGACTTCCAGCACAGAGAGTTTTTTATCGGCCAGCATTCGGCAGGCTTTCGTAATCCGCAGGCTGTTCACATATTCCACAAAACCGAAATGGGTTTCTTCTTTAAAAGAACGGCTCAGATGGCTGGCGCTCAAGCCGAATCTCTCTGCCACGGAAGCAAGGCTGACGCTTTCAGTGTAGTGCATGTTCAAAAAATCAATTACGGCGGCAATGTGACCGTTCATTTCGGCGCTGGGCTGCACGGCGACTCCTGCCTGGGCCTTTTGCCGGCTCACTGTCACTAAAATTTCGGACAGATATGCCCAGACCATTTCCTGCCAGCCTTCCTCAGCCGAAAGAATCTCAAGTCCCATTTTTGAAAAAAGGCTCGTCACCCGCGACTGAACTTCCGGCAAAAGAGCGATACAAGGGTCAATCTTCTGTAAAATTGGGATAAGGGAAGAAAAATGGGGATTATCCTCGCTTAAAGGAATGCCGTCATCAGCAAAATAAACATTGTAGAGAGAGCAGACTTCACCCTCAGGATTTACCGCCCGGTGCAGGATTCCCGGCGCAATGCACAAAAAAGTTCCCGCCATAATGTGAAGGGTGCGGTTCGCATAAAAGAAAGTGCGCTCTCCGCTCTCGATATAGAGGATTTCCCACCAGGGATGAAAATGCCTCACTGGATTTGTAATGGCATGGGACTTTTTTATAAGAGAAAACCCGCAGCCTGTTTTGATTTGCCGGTAGTCGGCTGGTTCTTTCATCAAAAACATCTGGGAAAGTATAACTCAAAATATGCACAAAAGAAAGTAAAATTCGCAAAAATTGTACAGATTTTTGTATCGGCAGGATTTATCATAAAATCATGAAAGACATGAAGGCCGCAATTGCTAAGGCAAAAACACTGCCGCAAGCAGACTCTCAAAAGGAAAGCATTTCTCTCAGCGAAAAGGAAAGCCGCCGCCGCGATATGATTCTCAACGGTGGCATGGTGAAGACGATTTTTTATATCGCCCTGCCCCTTGTTTTCTACAACAGTTTGCATCAGGTTTTTCAGCTCATCGATACCCTGATTGCGGCCAACATGAGTGCGGGAGTTGTCTCAACGGTTTCATTTGTTTCCCAGATTGAAACCATGCTCTATGCCGTCGGCTCAGGTCTTTCTGTGGGTGGCTCAATCATAATATCACGAAGCTACGGCTCAGGTGACATGGAAAAAGTTCGCTCTCAAATCAGCACCCTCTTTTTTACAGGAATCGCCGTCGCGTCATTCATTCTCTTGCTGGCCATTCCTTTTGCCTATCCTTTCTTAAAACTGCTTCGTATGCCCCAAGACTTAATCGGTCAGGGAACGATTTATTTTATGCTGGCAATCGGAGCCATAGTCTTTCAGTTTATCAATGTAATTTACCTGGCCACCGAAAAATCCAGGGGAAACACAAAAGTCATCATGTACTGCAATATGCTGGTCATGCTGGTTAAGACCGTTTTGAACTTTTGCGCCATCAATCTTATGAAAGCCGGTTTTGTCTCCCTCAACACGGCAATGCTCCTTCTCCCGGTGGCAACGATTCTCGCCCAATCCTCGCTCACGGCAATTGCTGTCTTTAACCTTACCAACAAAAAAAATCCTCTCAGAATCAGCATAAAAAAATGTCTCTTTAAGCAGACTTTTATCCAACCCCTGGCAAACCTCAGTATTCCGATTTTTTTGGAGAAATTCATCTTCGCTTTCGGAAAAGTCATCGTCAATTCAATGTGCGCCAGCATGGGAAGCACTGTGGTAGGAGCCCTTGGCGTTTCAAACAGGCTGGGAGGATTTTCAACAAATCCGCCGGCAGGATTTCAGGAAGCGGAGTCCAGCCTTATCAGTCAGAATCTGGGAAATCAAAATTTAAAGCGCGCCCTGGGGATTTTTTACCGCACTCTTTTCATCAATCTGGGAATCGCAAGCTTTTTCTTTGCGATTATGCTCACTTTCAAAGACAGCATTATCTTCATGTTTGCAAAAGGAGACGCCGCATTCGCCGAGCAAATCAACGCGATTTACACTTATGAATGCTGGGATTCGGTTTTGGTCTCAATCAACGCTTCGGTTATGGGACTTTTGTACGGTTTCGGAAAAACACGAATCTCCATGATTTTAAATCTTGTCCGTCTCTTCGTTTACCGCATTCCGCCCCTTTTTATCCTGCTCCATTTTACGAACATAGGAATTCCTGCCGTGGGTATGGCTATGCTTATCTCAAACGGCATGGTCGGAATCACAGCCGGCATCGTGGCAATCTGGTTCATCCGCAAAATCAAAAAAGGAAAAGCATCTTTTAAAATTTAAATTACAGATTTTGCTTGTATCTTTGACGAAATATCAGTATTTTAAGAGTAAAGAATAAACGAGGAAGAAGATTGGAAGATTTATACGCAGTCCTTGGAGTTTCAAAAACAGCGTCTCAGAGCGAAATAAAATCCGCTTACCGAAAGCTTGCGGTCAAATATCACCCCGACAAAAATCCCGGTGACAAAGCCGCCGAAGAAAAATTCAAAAAAATTACCGCCGCCTACGATGTCCTTTCCGACGAAACAAAACGCCGCCAGTACGATTCTTACGGCTCAACAAGCGACTACGGCTCATCTTCTTCATCAAATCCCTATGGATCTTACGGCTGGGGGCAGCAAGGCACTTGGCAAGGCCAGTGGAATAGAAATGGCAGCTGGCGTGCCGAAACTCAGGAAGACTTTAACGATGCCTTTAACCAGTGGTTCAATTATGGGCGAAGCCAACAGAGTCACAATCAGAATACTTATTATTACAGAACAACAAAAGAACCTGAAACAAAAACCGAAGCGCTTATCTATATTTTGCAAAAACTCGCAATTCTATTGATTGGCTTGTTCTCGTTCAGATTCTCTTGGATATTACTTCCCTTCGGCCCAATTCTCTCGCTTGCCGCAATTACGCACGGATTTTCGGGTCTCACAAGGGGATTACGAAGATTATTAAGATAAAAACACGACTTACACCAAGTTACACGAATTATCGTTCGCGGAAAATGATTCGGCCGCGGTTTAAGTCGTAGGGAGACAAGGCAACCTTTACGCTGTCGCCTGGTACGATTTTGATATAGTGCTTTCGCATTTTGCCTGACAAATGCGCCATAACAACATGTCCGCCGTTTTTAAGTTCAACGCGGAACTGGGTGTTGGGCAAAGCTTCCTTTACAATGCCTTCAACTTCAATCGCTTCTTCTTTAGCCACGATTCCTCCAAAAATTTTACTTGTCTTTTCAAGATTTCTCCCTTATTATTATCTAATAACAAAAAAATTGCAACATGGGAGAAAGGGAACATGGAACAAGCATTCATTGACAAAATGCAGGCTCATCTCGAAGAGCAAAAAGAGCAAATCTTAAAATCATTAGCGGACAAACATTCTGAATATAAAAAGATGGTTGAAAGCGGCGAACCGGGAGACGAAGTTGACATCGCTTCTGATGTAATCGACGGCGCATTGCTTGAGTCTCTTGGCGCACAGGACGCAAACCGCCTCACAATGATTAACAACGCTCTCGACCGCATTCAGCAGGGCAAATACGGCATTTGCTTAAAGTGTCACAAAGAAATTCCCCTGGAGCGGCTTGAGGCTATTCCTTACGCATTTATGTGCATTTCATGCCAAAGCGAGAACGAACGCCGCAACCGCTAGGGCAAAATCTAAATCCTGCAAAATTTGTATCCGGCTGTATCGATGTCGTAAATGATTTCGCTATAGCCGATTTTTTTTGCCAGCTGGATTGACTGGTCAAAGGCACAGTCAAGGTTTTCTGCTGAGTGAGCGTCAGCCGTGATTGCGACAGGAACGCCCTCATCATGAAGCAGGCTTAAAAAATACTCGCTTGGGTAGGGCTTTGAAAGGTAGCCACGGGAAATTGCTCCAGAATTGATTTCGGTGGCTATTCCTTTTCTGGCGATTGCCTTTGCCATTTCCTTCAGTTCATCCTTGTACCACTCTTCATTTTCACTAAAAAAAGGCCATTTCTCGTTGAATTTTCGGATTAAATCCGGGTGACCGACAAGGGCAAAATCCCCCCTCTCCAGCATTTCTTTTTGCAGGGTAAAATAATCGCCGATGAGGGTGCGAATATCGTTTTTATAATGATTCTTGGCTCCCTCCTGAAGAATTTCAGGCTTGTGATCTACGGCGACAAGGCCTTCCCGCTGAAATAAAAAGTGAATTGAGCCAATCAGATAATCGGGCCTAAAATCCGCATAATTTTCCATTTTGGGGAGAGTCACTCCGGGGATAAAATCTGCCTCAAAGCCCAGGCGAATTTTAATTTGTGAAGCGTATTTTTCCTGAAGACGGCGGATTTCGGCGCAATAGACGGAAAAATCTTCGGGCTGCATGTAGGTCTCTGTCCAGAAGGGGTACATGCTGTGGCTGGTAAATCCAAGCACCTTGATTCCTTTTTTGATTGCGGAAAGAACATTCTCTTCGGGAGTGTTTTTTCCGTCACAGAAAGTCGAATGAGTGTGAAGATTTGATTTTATATATTCACAAGTCATTTTGAATCCTCGCTCTCTTCAAAAGGGTAATCAAAAACAGCGCCACCGTTAATAAGGTTAATCTGCTCAACGGAAAGCGTTTGCATTACGGCCTTCCATTTTTCGACCATTGCCTTTAAAGTCTCACTCTTGAAAGGTTTGACCAAAATGTCGTTGATTCCGCTCCGCTTGTATTCATCAAAATCGTTGGAATCGTTGTTTGCGGTGCAGGCAATGATTATTTCATTGTAGTGCATAGCCCGCAATTCTTTCGTCGCCTCGATTCCGTTCTTTTCGGGCATATAAATATCCATGAAGACCATGCTGATTTCGGGAATACTCTCGATGATTTCAAGCGCCTCGACACCATTCTCTGCCAGATAAACTTCTGCACCGAATTTTTTGAGGAAAGTCTCAAGCAGTTTGCGATTCATCGGATGATCTTCTGCAACGAGAATTTTGAGGCCTTCCGCAGCATTCTCTTTTGGAATAGAAACTTTCACATTTCCAGAAGCCTTTTCCCGCTCTGATTTTTCTTCGGCTGGAGTAAGTGGAATAAGTTCTTCAATCTTAATAATTTTCTCGCCCTTGTCTGCAGATTCAAGTTGTTCAATCTCATATAATTCCTCAGAGAGCAAAGAGACCAGCATGTTTTTTTTAATAGGCTTATAAAGATAACCTCTATACAAATCGAGGAATTTCATTTTAGCGTCTTCGTGCATCTGCCCCTCAGGAACAAGAAGATAGAGCGATGTGCTGATGCTCCCCACCTGATGAATATCAAAACCTACATGCCATCCGTCAATTCCGCCTTCCATTACCATGTCGATAAAAGCTATTTTAAAAGGATTTCCGCTGACTTCCGCTTCTGCAAGAATTGACACGACTTCAGCTGCATCAGTACACACTTGAACTTGAGTAAATCCCAGCGAGTTCAGTTTATTTTTTAAGCTGTCGGCCGCAAGCTGACTGTCATCAACGATAAGGATCCTCTGCTTTGCTGGATTCTTACTGAATTTAATTTCTTCATGATTGCCGATGGCAACGGGAAGTGGAAGCGTAAACCAGAAAATCGAACCACCAGTCGGATTTGTTTTTACTCCGATTTCTCCTTTCATAATGTTCACGAGATTTTTACTGATGGAAAGACCAAGCCCTGTTCCGCCAAAAAGACGATAAGTCGAAATATCAGCCTGAAAGTAATCGGTAAAGAGTTTTTCTTGTTTCTCGGTGCTGATTCCTATTCCGGAATCTTTTACAGAAAAGCAAATGCCGTCTTTCTTATTGTAATCAAGCTCAACATGGATGTAACCTTCTTTTGTGAATTTTACCGCATTGCTGATAAGATTGAGCATAATTTGACGCACACGCATCGAATCGCCCGTAACAAGAGCAGGAACATTCGGCGAAATGTCAAGGACAAGCTCCACGCCACGGTTAAAAGCTTTTACGCTCTCAGAATCCACCACATGTTCAGTGACATAAGCGATATCAAAGGGGATGTTTTCGATTTTAAAACCATTCTGGTTCATCTTCGCGAAATCGAGAATATTGTTCGCAAGTTCCAGCAAACCTTCGGCACTGAACAAAATCTGACGGATATACTCCTTCTGCTCTTTGTCGAGAAGAGTGCTTTGCATGAGCTCTGCGGCACCAATAATCGTTTGAATCGGTGTGCGAATTTCATGCAGCGTGTTCGCCAAAAAACGGGTGGTATCGTTAAGTTCAGAACTGTCTTTTTGCATTTATGATTTCCAGAGCTTTTTGTGTTATAACCTCTAAAGGCTGAGGTTTTATGAGGTAACTTGAAGCCCCAAGTTTGAGCGCCTGCATAATCACTTCTTTTTGAACGACATTAGAATAAATTATAACAGGCAAGTCGATTTTTTTTTCAACGAGAGCCTTTAAAATATCAAGGCCGGTAAGTTCTGCCATGTACATTCCCATAATGGCAAGATTAAACTGATTTTGCTGAACCGTTGAAACGAACTGCCTGCAACTTGTGAATACCGTAACATCGCCAATTGCTTCGGAAACTTGCTTTAAATATTTTGCAACTGAAAGATCATTATCAACAACAGCGATTTTTACCTGCCCTGTAGTGAGTTCCTCGTTTTCATTGACCTTGCCTGTATCGGAAAAAAAGCGAGTTGCCATCAAACCAGAGTCCCCTGAGTCAGAAGCAGAAAGCAAATTGTCAGAAATAAGTTCCTCCACTGTTCCGCCAGAGCGGGCGCCTACCAAAGAATTAAGAACCTCTGAAAGTTTGCTCACCACCTGAATGCCGTCAAAAGTCGGGTGGCCGCTGATAAAATCAGATACAAATGGATCCAAGGTGAGGATTTTTATGTTTCTACGGAGAATCCGCCTGTCTTCAGTGATATTTGAAAGTAATAACTCAAGATTAAGTCCGTCAACATAGCTCAAACTTAATGAGGACATCATGAGTATGATTTTTGGTAAAGAAAGATTGTTGTTCTCTATGATTTCAGTGAGTTTGTATTTGAGAAGTGTAATTTTTTCGCGATTTAATCCGACAGCAAGCTCTATAAAAATAATGTCGTGGTTTAAATGGATGTCCATGACGCAAGGAGTTGTATCGATTGAGAAATCAGAATGAAGGACTCGACCTATAGACTCAAAGAAAAGATCGAATTTTATTGGCCTGGTAAAATATTTTATGACTCCATACTGAACAAGATCAGAAACCTCATCCTGATCAATGAGCGGGCCAGCAATAATAATCGGTGTTTTTTTGCCGTTGGGATCCGCCTGTTTTTTTGAAAGAAAATCCATCATATCAGAGACGGAATTTTCGATGTAAATGATTACCAAGTCAGGAAGGAGTGAAAGGAATTTTGGCAATGCATCGCGCTGACCATCAGCAGGTTCAATCGCAACATTTTCTGAGGAAAGTTTTTCTGTTAAAAAGTCACGGAGCAATTGCGGCGCATCAACGACCAAAACACTTTTCATTAAATAAATAATACTGGAATATTAGTGTTTTTTCAATGAAGAGAGTGATTAAAATCTCCAAAAAATCAAATTCTGTGCTATACTTGTATGCAAGGAGTCTTTTATGGCAGAAGTTGCAGTTTTTTTAGCACCAGGCTTTGAAGAAATCGAAGCTTTCACCGTCGTTGACTATTTACGCCGTGCGAATATAAAAGTTCGTATGGTTTCAGTTCCCGAAGAAAATTCCACAAAGAATGAGATTGTCGTTGTTGGAAGCCACGGTATCACGATAATCGCAGATGTTACTCTCAGGGATTTCATCGAAAATATGAACGGAAAGGAACCAGACGCAATTTATTTTCCAGGAGGTATGCCGGGAGCCAAAAATCTTGCCGCAAACCAGTATCTTTTTCAACTCGCTACAAAAATGGACCGTAAAGGAAAACTTGTCGCAGCAATTTGCGCTTCACCTGCGGTAGTGCTTGCACAAACAGGCATTCTTGCCAGCAGAAAATGGACATGCTATCCAGGTATGGAAGAAAATCTCGCAGAATATTGTGGAAGTAAAATAAAAGCAGATGAATTAACGGAACATTCTCATCACATAAAGGATGTTCCCTTTGTGTTTGATAACAATGTACTTACGGGAAGAGGTCCCGGAACATCGGAGCAATTCGCAATGAAATTCGTAGAAATCCTCACCGATGCCGAAACCGCGAAGAAAATCCACGACGGAAGCTGCCAGAGGTAAAACAGCAATACTAAATTAGACGCAAAAAAAACGCGGATGGCGCAGACTCTCACGGATAAGTCAAAATCCGTTTTTATCTGCGTGCATCCGCTTTTTTATAATTTCATCCGCGTCTTTTACTTACGGACGAACGATGATTGATTCAAGCTCAGGGTGCTTCTCAAGCTCTTTTTTGAGGCCCTCTTCGCGAGCCTTGTTGCGGTATGCAGGGTCCTGGAATGAATATGTGAAGTTTGTGTGAACATCGTAAGTGCCGTTCATGATTGCGAAAGCGTCTTCTGTCATGACAAGCTCTTCGTCTGTCGGGATTACGAAAACCTTTACTTTTGAGTCGTCAGCAGAAATGCAGGTCTCGGCATTGCCTGTGTTTGCAAGAGCGTTCTTTTTCGGGTCGATTTTAACGCCCATCCACTCAAGGCCTTCGAGAGCCTTTCCACGGATAAGAGCAGAGTGCTCGCCAACGCCTGCTGTATAAACGATAGCGTCAACAGGGCCGATTGCTGCCATGTAAGCGCCAAAGTATTTTTTGAGGCGGTAACATTCCATGTCAACTGCGAGCTGGCAGTCTTTGTCGCCCTTTTCAGCAAGTTCAGCGACATCGCGGCGGTCAGCAGACTTTCCTGTGAGACCAAGAAGACCTGATTTTTTGTTCATGGCTTTGTCCATCTCGGCAGGAGTCATGCCAGTTTTTCGCATGATGTAGAATGGAAGAGCCGGATCCATGTCGCCTGAGCGAGTTCCCATAACGAGACCTTCAAGAGGAGTGATGCCCATTGAAGTGTCGAAACACTGGCCGTTTTTAACAGCGCACATTGAGGCACCATTACCAACATGAGCGATGATGACATTTGTGTCTTTTGGAGCCTTGTGGAGAAGGACAGAAGCGCGTTTTGCAGTGTAAAGGAAAGATGTTCCGTGGAAACCGTAGCGGCGTGCTGCG
>DFEB01000079.1:0-3012 GCA_002368605.1 Treponema sp. UBA3813
CTTCAAGGAGTTTAAGGATTTGAGTCCTGTTTGCCTCGCTCATATAGAGAAGTCCCAGCTGGCTTTTCTGATTATGTACATCTTCAATTATGTCTTCCGCTTTCATCTCACGGAAAGCAAAATCATAGCCCTCGGCAGAAAATTTTTTTACCACTTCCACGAATGCTTTTCGGGCAAAGGCATAGTAAAGGGTTGCGACGGAGAAAGTTTTTTTGACTTTGCCGCAATATTTTTCAAGCAGGGCTTCGTAGTTCCTGTACAGGGAACGGGCATCCTTTATAAAGTCTTCTCCCTTTTCAGTAAGCTTAACTCCCCTCGTGTTTCGCGTAAAAATAGGAAAGCCAAGCTCTCCCTCAGCGTCGTGAATGCTTGCACTGAGAGCGGGCTGGGAAATAAAAAGCTTTTCCGAGGCCTTGTTGAGAGAAGCATTTTCAGCAACGCCAAGAATATAGCGGATCTGCTGCAGTGTCATTCGCTGAACAAATCCGTGCTTAAATAGCGCAAACCTGTGTCGGGGAATACGACTACAATGTCTTTTCCCGCAAATTCCGGCCGCTGGGCGATTTTTGTCGCTCCCCAGAGAGCCGCACCGCTGGAATTTCCCACAAGAACGCCGTCCGTCTTTGCCAGATCCCGCGCCGCCTGAAAAGCACCTTTCGGGTCGCCTACGAAAACTTCATCGTAAACGCCTTTTTTAAGCTCATTGTCGCTTTTGAGACTGGGCGGAACGCGCTCAATGGGAACATCAGTAAAATTGTGGATTCCTGTGAGGACTTTATCGTCTGCACTCGGCTCAACGGCAAAAATCTTCACTTCTTTTGACTGCTCGCGGATGTAATCGCTGATTCCCCGGATTGTTCCCGCCGTTCCCACAGAAGCCACCACGGCCGCCAATTTTCCGTCAGTGTCCTCCCAGATTTCCTTTCCCGTGGTGTCGTGGTGAGCCTTTGGATTCAGGGGATTTATCATCTGGTCAACAAAGTAAATGCTGTCTCCTGCTGCCTGACGGTCACGGATATGCTGCTTTAAGAGATTCGTGGCGGCAACGAAGTCGTTGTTTGTGGCTTTGAGGGCATCCTGCAATTCCGGGACATCGCCGATTTTTGTGACATTCGCTCCGAAAGCCTTCATAACCTGCAAGCGTTCGCGGCTCACGCCTTCCTGAAGAAAAATCTGCACCTTGTAGCCTTTCATGGCTCCGATTGCCGAAACTGCGATTCCAGTGTTGCCGCTGGTGTATTCGATAAGAGTCGTTTTTCCGGGAATGATTTTTCCTTCTTTTTCAGCATCCTCGATAATGCGGAGAACGATTCTGTCCTTTATTGATCCGATTGGATTAAAATATTCGACTTTTGCAAGCAAATATGCCTTTAATCCGTGGAGTTTTTCGTATCCATGAAGCCGGACAAGGGGCGTATGTCCCACAAGCTCGGTCAATGATTCATATATTTTTGCCATTTTAGTACCTCTTTTACTTTTTGCTTTCAGGGTTGATGAACTTTTCGTTGCTCTGCTCGTACCACCATTTTGTGTAGGGCAGCTTGATTCTGGCGGCAAGGTTTTTCTCGAAAGAGCGGTTCGTTACCGTGTCGCGAATCAGTTTTGCAAAGCTCAAAGTTCCCTCGTAGCCGAAGACCGTGTACTCGTCAGCAACGAAGACCGCCGCATAGCCCTGCTTGATTGCCCAGACCGTAGTTCCAGGGTGACGGCTAAAGTAAACGTCAGGCTTGTAGCGGTTCAAGATGTTTAAGACCTCGTAGTTCTGCTGGTCGGCTACGGCAACCTTCATGTCCTTGGGGCTGTTTTTAAGCAAATGCTCAAGGGCCGGCGGAACCTGGCCGTTGTCGTACTTGTAGTCGTAGTGCCATGCAAGGGCGTATTCGATTGTCATGCCGAATTCCTGCAAGACGCGGGCAATCTCGTAAGTAAAACCAGGTCCCATGCCGATTACGGCGCGAAGACCACGGAGCGGCTTGATGGCTTCTTCAATCTGAGGAATAAAAATCTCCCGCTGCTTTTTGATGTAGGCCTCAACCTGGTCGCGGCGGCCGATTGCGTCCCCGATTCCACGGAGCCAGGTTTCAAATCCTGTGACTCCCGAATGGTTGATTGTGCGGACGTAAGGCACGCCGTAAGTCTCTTCAAGGGCATTTCCAAGATAAGTTCCAAGCGTTCCGCAGATACAGACCGTTGCCAGAGCCTCGCTTAAGTGGCTGAGTTCTTCGATCGTTGAGTTACAGTAGAGGAACTGAGGCTCGGCGTCAAAGACTTCGTTGAAAATCTTCGTGATTTGAGGGCGGGCGCTCTCGTAAAAGTTCTTGATGTTGATGATTCTTCGCTTCTCTTTCGGAGGCTTTACGATTCCCTGTAAAACCGCGTGGTCAGAAATGTCAAATCCCGATGCCCAGATTCTTGATTTGAATCCCTCGCAGTGAACCGGGATTACCGGAATCGGCAGCTCCTCGTTGATTTCGTCCGCAAGACCGTCAACATCCTCGCCGATAACGCCAGAAACGCAGGAAGTCGAGATAAAAATTGCGTCCGGCTTGTAAGTGTCGTAAGTGTGCTGAACGATTTTGCGAAGGTCGTTCATGGCTCCAAAAACCGTGTCCTTTTCGTTCAAGTCCGTGCAGACAAAGACAGAATTAGTGGTTTTGTTGATTCTGGCTGCAATCTGACCGAATTTTACGCTGTCGTTACTGGCCATTGCGGTGCAGCCTGCCGGCGCGTGATAGACAACGGCCACATTTCTGATTGCGGCAAGGGCGTTTAAGGCACAGCCTGAAAGACAGGAGCTTGACTGGGAAAAGCATCGCTCCCGGTTTTTGAGTGAGCCGCATTCAGAGCGGTAAACAAGAGTCTCAAGGTCTCCGGTAAAGCCCGTGATTGAGCCAAGACGGTTTTCACGGACAGCCAGGTTAGCGTTTTTAAAATTATATGGCATAAAAATCTCCTTATAAACTCCGCGTTAGCGGCGTGCCATGGATGGCACGAATCGCAGTTTTGCCAACG
>DFEB01000079.1:3067-9818 GCA_002368605.1 Treponema sp. UBA3813
AGTTTTGCCAACGGCAAAATCTGCCTGTGATAAAAAGTACACGGAAGTACTTTTTATCACGTCTCCTAGAGTTTCAATTTGCTCAAAGCGGCTGTGAAAATCTGTTCAAGGAGGTGCAAGCCTCCCGAATAGCCAGCGATGTGGTCGTTGATTACGAGCTTTTCAAGCATCGGATAGCTTACATTCACATAATGCGCCCCGATTTCAGCGGCCAGTTTTTTCTCCCAGTTTGAGCCGATTATGAGGGGAGTGCCCGCAAAGTCAGTCTTTTTAATCTGCTCCTGAATGTCGTGGCCGTCCGTAGTGAACTGAACCTGAGCCTGAATGCCATAGTTGAGGTTTGAAATCTCGTTTGCGATTTTGTCACGGAAGGCTTCCGGCGCGTCATCGGTGATAAAGACTTTCTCCGGGAAAAGACCCATGTCGTTTACAAGGAATTTCGTGACCGCCATGGTGTACTGGCTGTCGCTGACCACGGTAAAGCGTTTCCCCAGGATTCGGGTCTCAAGAAGAGTATCTGCGAATCGCTCGATATAATAGTAGAATTCAGCTTCCTTCTCGTTGATGACCTTTTCAACCAAGTCCTTGTCAGCACCGGTAAATTCCTGAACTGCACGAAGGAATTTCGTCGTTTCGCTCGCGCCAATCGGAAGAATCGGATAATGCAAAAGGGGAATCTTGAATTTACTCTCAATATATTTTGCGCTTTCCAAACCGACCCAAGGCGAAATCAAAATTGTGAATTCGGCACGGGCGACATTCTTTATGTTTTCGATTCCCCGGCCAAAGCCGAAGATTGTGTTTGGCTTTAACCCGATGGCAGAGATAAGGTTTTCAATTTCCCGCAAATTTCCAAGCCAGTAAGGATCCTGCTGAGGAGGCCCTGCGAAAATGTTGACCAGACCTTTAATCGTTCCGCCGGCCTCTTCCCGCTCGTCTTTGATTGCCGGGCGGTTCAGGTATTGCTCGAAGATTGACTTTAAAATCCAGTCGTGACCCACGTAGTTGTTGCCCTTGAAGCCCGGAGTTTTCGCCCAGATTACAGGCTTTTCCTCGTCCTCAAATTCCTGGGCAACTTCCTTGATGTCGTCGCCGATAATCTCGCCGGTACAGCCTGAAAGCACCACGAACAAGTCAGCGTCGATTACCCGGAGAGCGTTGTGAATCGTAGAGCGCAACTTTTCCGCACCGCCAAAGACAACCTCCTTCTCCGAGATCGAAGTACAAGGGAAGATGTTGGGGCTGTAGCGGCCGCTGGTTCCGTTGTTGTCGTTCAGTTTTGAAGCGCAGCCCGGTCCCGAATGAAGGACTGGAATCGCCCCCGTGATTGACTGAACGGTCTGCATTGCAGCCAGCGCACACTTGTAACGCGGCTGGTCTAAGATTTTCGCCATACTCAATACCTCTTATTTGACGCAGATACACACAGATGGACGCAGATTTTTTTATCAGCGTTTATCCGCGTTCATCCGCGTCTAGTTAGTTTTATAATTTTGTTTCCTTTCTTTTATTTTTTTTCTGAATTCATTGATTTTTGAGATTGCCTCGTCAATCGGTAGAACTATGTCGTAGGCGGTCACATCGTATTTTGCAAGTGCCCTGATTGCGTGGGGGCCTATGCGCGCCACAAGAACATAATCCACATCGGAGAGGGCTTTCGCAATTTCGTCCATGGGAGAAGAAGCCTCGCCTGCCCCATTGTGACCGCCGCAGGGGGAATCGCTTTCTTTCTGCGCTCCTCCGCAAGAGCCGCCTGAGCAGGCAGCACTAACATCCCGCTCTTCCACATCCTCGAATTTGCCAGACTCTTCATCTACCTCAAAAATCAGGAAATTCGAAACATGACCAAAGTGAGAATCCACTGTTTTTCCGTCGCTTGTGGCAACCGCTACTTTGTATTTATCAGCCATGGGAAAAAGTCTCCTTCGTGTTCACCCGACCCATGTAGATTTCACTTCCGATGTCATATTCCCCCGGAACTCCGATTGCGTCAGCACGGCAGTGGGCGCAGTGAGTGAAAATGTTGATGTAGGGATAAGCCGCTTTCCGAGCATTATCCAGTTCCGTGAATGTGGGCGCGTGAAGGTCGCGCAATTCGTTTTGCGGAATCAGCGGAATGATATTGTAAATATGCGCCCCGGCATCCTTTACGGTGTAGGCAATCTCCTCAATATGCTGGTCGTTGATTCCCGGACAGAGAACAGAATTGACTTTTATCAACATTCCGCTGTCGGCGACTTTTTTGATTCCTTCAATCTGGTTATGAATAAGGATTTTTGCCGCCTCTACTCCCGTGTAAATTTTTCCGTGATAAATGATTTTATTGTTAAGCTGGGCTTCAATCTCTGGCTGAACGGCATTTACCGTAACCGTAAGCGTGTCGATTCCAACTTCAATCAGCTCATCGGCTTTTTCGGGCAAAAGAAGTCCGTTGGTGCTCATACAACGGATAAGCTGGGGAAATTCTTTTTTGACGAGGCGGAATGTTTCAAGGGCGTAAGGAGTTGCCAGCGTGTCGCCAGGGCCTGCGATTCCAACGACTGTAAGCTCAGGACATCGCTCTAAAGCCCGGCGGATATACTCCAGGGACTCTTCCGGCTTGATGACCGTGCTTGTGACTCCCGGCCTGTTTTCATTTTCATTGATTTTACGGTCACAAAAGCGACACTCGATATTGCAGCCAGGCGCGACCGGCAAATGAATCCGTCCCTTATTGTGCTTGTGAGGCCCAAAGCAGGGATGCTCACGGTAAATTGTCTCTTCGTCTAATGCCATATAGTACCTCTAAAATTTGGCCTTAGTTTTTATAACCTATTGACTAGGTAGGTTATAAGCACAGTGTAAATTCTTTTACCTACTTAGTCAATAGGAAATAAGCATTTCCGAAAAATATTTTGCACCTAATTCGATTGATTTTGGATTTGCGGTGAATCCAGGATTATGAAGGGGCTTTGTCTTTCCTACGCCAAGCCAGACCATGATTCCGCGGAATTTTTCCTGATAAAAAGCAAAATCTTCCCCCACCATTGTGATTTCAGGGCGGACTGGCTTTAATCCAAGACTTTCCGCTGTTTTCCATGCGTAGGCTGCGAGTTCTTTGTCATTATTTGTGCAGGGCGGAGCATTTTCGATTTCTACACTGGCTTCTTCTTCAAAGGCGGCGGCCGTGTTTCGGGCAATTTCAGTGAGGCGGCGGCTTACAAAGGCACGGGTTTCTGGATTTGTGGTGCGGATTGTTCCTTCAAGAAGCACTTCTTCGGGGATGATGTTCCAGTTTGAGCCGCCCTGTATGTGGGTTACGCTGACTAAGGCCTGGTCGTTTGGATTTACATTGCGGGAAACGATTGTCTGTAAAGAACTGATGACCGCCGCACTTGCGGCAATTGGGTCACGGCCGTTTTGCGGTTCTGCTCCGTGAGAGCCTTTTCCTTTGATTGTGATTTTAAAAAGGTCAACCGCCGCCGTAATCGCTCCTTCTTTAATTCCCACCTGACCGACTTCAAGAAGCGGGCTTGAATGAAGGGAAAAAATTGCGTCGATTCCATCTAAAACGCCTGTTTTAAGGATTTCAAGAGCTCCCTTTCCGTTTTCTTCGGAAGGCTGAAAGACAAAAAGCACTTCTCCACAAAGTTCAGATTTTTTCTGATTCAAAAGTCGGGCTGTTTCGAGGCCGACCGAGATGTGAATGTCATGGCCACAGGCGTGCATTTTTCCGGGATTTTTTGATTTGTAGGGAAGATTTGTCTTTTCTTCAAGGGGAAGGGCATCAATGTCAGCACGGAAAGCGATTTTCTTTCCAGGCTTAGAGCCGACTATGCGGGCGACAAGACCGGTTTTTAACGGCAAATCGAGGATTTCAATTCCTTCATCGGCGAGAATTTTTCTGATGAAGGCTGTGGTCTCAAATTCCTCAAAAGAAAGTTCTGGATTCTGGTGTAAATGCTCAAAAATTTCTGTACAGGTCATATTTTCTTCCGAATATCACTCAGCCGGTTCAGGGCTTCGTTCAATGTTTCGTCTTTTTTTGCGAAATGCAGACGGACATAGCGGTTTTCCTTCTCCTTAAAGAAACTGGAGCCAGGAACTGAACCCACGCCCACTTTTTGAGCCAGAACCTGGGCAAATTCCAAATCTGACTCAAAGCCGAATTCGGAAATGTCAATGAGAATGTAATAGGCTCCCTCCGGGACTGTGTGGCTAAGGCCGATTGAGTCTAGTCCGCGAAGGAAAAGGTCTCGCTTATGGGTGTATTTTTCCTGCAGGTCTTTGTAGTAATCGTCGCCGAACTTTAAGCCTGTAACGGCCGCTTCCTGCAAGGGGGCCGCCGCACCGACGGTGAGGAAATCATGGACTTTTTTAATTCTGTCGGTGATTTCTGCGTTTGCCTGAGTGTAGCCCAGCCTCCAGCCTGTGATTGAGTAGGTTTTTGAAAGGGAATTGCAGGTAATCGTGCGCTCTTTCATGCCTGGAAGGCTTGCCATGTAGGTATGCTCGTGCGGCTTGTAAAGAATATGCTCGTAAACTTCATCGGTGATGACAAAAGTATCATATTTTTTTGCAAGGTCAGCGATTATCGTAAGCTCCTCGCGGGTAAAGACCTTTCCGCAGGGGTTCGACGGATTGCAGACGATGATTGCCTTGGGCTTCTGCCTGAATGCGTCTTCAAGAACGGCAGCATCAAAGCGGAAAGTCGGCGGAATCAATGGAACATAAATCGGCTGGGCACCAGAGAGAATCGTGTCCGCACCGTAATTTTCATAAAACGGAGAGAATACAATCACTTTGTCGCCGGGATTTGTCACGCTCATCATGGCGGCCATCATCGCTTCGGTTGAGCCACAAGTGACGACAAGCTCCTCGTTCGCCTTCACGCTTACTCCAGAAAAATGCTGGATTTTGGCAGCAAGTGCCTCCCGGAAATTCTGTGCCCCCCAGGTGATTGCGTACTGATGAAAGTCCTCTTTTGTGACCTGAGCAAGTCGTTCAAGAATCTCGCGCGGTGGCTCAAAGTCCGGGAATCCTTGCGAGAGATTTACAGCCCCGTACTGATTTGAGATTCGGGTCATGCGGCGGATTACGCTGTCGGTAAAAGTTGCGGTTCGGTTTGAAAGTTCTGGCATATTGCTTGCTCCATTTCGTTTTTAAATTTAAGGGCACATCCCTACGCAGCAAGCTGCTTCGGGTCGGGCTTTTCGGGGTGCCGCTGTCGCTTCATTGCTACATTCCTTCGCTGCGCTTCGTCATTTCGCAACGGCTACGCCGCCCCTACAATCCCTTGTGCGGGATTATTTATCTCACATACGAAATATTTGAATTCAAAATCCTTTTCGGGTCAAAGGCGGATTTTACGGCGTTCATAAGCTCCACATTTGCCTTTGGAGTCTCAGCAAAGAAAAAGTCTCTCTTGCTCACTCCAAGACCATGCTCGCCGGAAATCAGACCGCCCAATTCCCTTGCATAAGAATAGAGCTTTGAAAGATTTTCGCCAAGTTCTTTTTGCCAAGTTTCTTCGCTGCGGTCGCCACGGACAACGCAGAGGTGAACATTTCCGTCGCCTGCGTGACCGAAGCTTATCATCTGCATTCCGCTCTCCCCTTCCAGCTTGTTTACGAAATTGACGAAATCAGCGACTTTTGCAATGGGAACGACAATATCAAGCGGTTCCTGCTCGCTTACGGCCTCAACTGCCTTTACAAGACAGCCACGGATGCGCCATACATTCTGAGAAAGTGCGGAGTCATCAAGGGAAATGATTTTCTCTGCTGAATCTTTGAGGACTGTCTGCAGGTTTTTGAAAGCAGAGTCAATTTCTTCTGCACTTCCGTCAAAAGTGAGAAGAAGATAAGCCTCGCTTTCAAGGGGAAATTTGAGATTCAGGAACTTTTCGCCCAAAGCTACGACTTTTCTTTCGATGAACTCTACGGCCGTGGGATTGAGATTTGCCTGTAAGATTTTCGGAACGGCCTCAATCCCACCTTTGAGCGAGCTGAATCCTGCAAGAAGGCTCAAAGATTTCTCTGGCTTTCCCACAAGCCGAAGCAAACACTTTGTGATGACGGCAAGCGTTCCTTCCGAGCCAATTACGATGTCTTTGAGGTCAAGGCCCGTGGTGTCCTTTCGGTTTTTGCTTCCCAATGTGATTACACTTCCGTCGGCTTTTACGATTTCAAGCCCCATCACATAATCTCTGGTGACTCCGTATTTTACAGCCCTCATTCCACCGGCATTGGTAGAAATGTTTCCGCCGATTGAAGCCCTCTTTTCCCCCGGATCAGGCGGATAAAAAAGCCCCAGGCTCTCGACATATTTCTGAAAATCCTCAAGAATCACGCCAGGCTCAACAGTCGCCGTAAAGTTCTCCCTGTCGATTTCAAGAATTTTGTTCATCAAAGAAAAATCAAGGATGATCGAGCCATCGTGAGGAACCGTAGACCCCACAAGATTAGTTCCCGCTCCACGAGGCGTTACCGGAATTCCATTCGAGTAAGCGAATCGCAAAACCGCGCTCACCTCTTCTGTTGACGTCGGAAAGACCAAAGCCGAGGCCACGCCCTTTTTGCGGCCAAGCGTGTCGGAAAGATATTTTTCTTCGATTGAAGGAGCGAAAACAATACGATTTGTGTCTTTTATGATAGAAGAAAGTTGCTCGATTTTTGACATTTCCTGTTCCTGAAGATTGCCACACGGATTCGGAAAATCTAACGATTTTCCATAAAATATAAACCGTCAAGCAGGCGTTGCGGGCGGCGTT
>DFEB01000079.1:9877-11779 GCA_002368605.1 Treponema sp. UBA3813
GAGCCCGCAGAGGGGGTAGGCGAAGCGCGGTTCGAGCTCAGCTCTCACCGAGACTCGCCTAGAAACTCGTCTCACGAGTTTCTTCGCCTAATGGCGACCAGCTCCCTAGGGGGAGACTTCCCCCTCACTTCTAATTCCTGACTTTAGAATTCATCAATCTCCCAGCCTTCTTTGATGAAGTAGCCGCCGAAGTCCTTGTTGAAGACTTTTTCTGTTTCGGCTGTCTGGAAAGCTTTTACGACTTTTTTGAAGATTTCGACTTTTGCCGGGTCGCTCAGGTCTTTGCCGCGGGCTGCGATGAGGTTCCAGTACTGTTTTTCATCGACTGAAGTGTCCTTGAAAATTGCTGACTCTGTTTTGATTCCGAAGTCGAGTGCGTAGTTTCCGTTTACGATTGCGGCATCAACATCTTTGAGGGCTGAAGGAATTGTGTTTGCTGCCAGTTCCTTGATTACGATTCCGCTTTTGTTCTCGGCAATGTCTGCAACTGTCGGGTTAAAGCCTGCTTCAGGTTTGAGGGTGATAAGACCTGCTGCGGCCAAAACCTTGATTGCCCGTCCGCCGTTTGTGACATCGTTCGGGATTGCGACGACGCTTCCTGATTTGAGCTCTGAGACTGACTTTACTTTGACTGAGTACAAGTTGAGCGGAATGATGAATGTATTCCCGATGAGTTTTACATCATAGCCATGATTTTCAATTTCGTTCTGAAGGAAAATGCGGTGCTGGAAAGCGTTCAGGTCGATTTCACCGTTTGCAAGCGCATTGTTCGGTGTGACATAATCCGAGAACTGAACGAATTTAAGGTCGATTCCCTGCTTTTTGAGGGCTTTCTGAGCCGGTGCCCACAAGTCCTCATAGATAGAGCCGACAACTCCCAGTTTGACGACAGTGTTCTTCTTTTTTGCTGCGAAGACTGATGTGAGAGCAATTGCTCCGATTAAAAAAGCTGCGATAATTTTTTTCATAGTGTTCTCCTTGTGGAATAAAATGTGTTGATTCCGTTGTTTGTTATTCCCTAGTAAGTCACTAGGTTTATTTAATGCAATTGTTATACTTGTTTTTACCTACTGTGTCAATGGGTAGGATGAAAAAAGTGTGATTTTTCAGAGGGGAGAAGTTCAAAATAGCGCCTATATTTGACGAGTGAATGTTGATATAATGAAATAATCTAAAAGTGTAGGATACATAAATGACCGACTCAGAACTCAAAACCTTAAAAGACAACCTCTGGCACGCCGCCGATGTTCTTCGTGCCGGAGCTCACCTTGCAGCAAACAAATACGGACAGCCAATTTTAGGCCTCATCTTCCTCCGCTATGCAGACATCCTTTATAAGCAGCACAAAGCAGAAATAGAAGCCGAATATAATAAATCAAAAGGTACTAGAGCCGAAAAATCCATAAAGGACATTTCAATCAAATACTGCGGCTTTTACCTTCCGCCGGAAGCTTATTACACAACTATCAACGACGCGCCCGATGATGCAAACAAAGCAACACTCGTAAAAAAGGCGATGGAAGCCATAGAACGCGAAAACGAAAAGATGGATGGTGTTCTTCCAAAAGAAGTGTACGGTCAGCTTGTGCCCGAAGAAGAACCGGAACTTCTTTCCAACATCATGCGCATCTTTATGGATATTCCGGAAAATATCAGCGTAGACCTCTTTGGCGAAATCTACGAATTCTTCCTGGGTGAGTTTGCCCTTCAGGAAGGAAAAGACGGCGGAACCTTCTATACGCCTGCAACCGTAGTCCGCTACATGGTAGAAGTTCTTCAGCCGCAGAATGGCGAAAAGAAAATCTTGGACCCGGCTTGTGGTTCGGGTGGTATGTTTGTTCAGGCAGCCCGCTTTATGCACCGCCACAACAAAGCTTCTGATGAAGTAATGAAGTTCCGCTG
>DFEB01000070.1:0-3395 GCA_002368605.1 Treponema sp. UBA3813
CTTTCGATGATTTTACGAACATAGGACTGATACTTTTCATTGTCAGCAAGTGCGAAATACATTCCCCACCTTTCGATTTTTGAAAGCTGTTCAACGGGCGTGTTTGCCAGGCGGCGAATCTTTACTAAATCAAGAAAAATTACATTCAGCCTGTCGCCAAGACGAGCACCCGTGTCCTTCCTCATAGCATACCACGACAGAGGAGAATTGTCATCTTTGTCGAACTCGAAATTGACCACGGAAATCTGGTATACTTTCCCGGCACCGTACTTGCTCCCCCGCTTGTTATTTGAAACAAGAAGTTTCGCAGCGTGGATTTCCGCCCGGCTTTCGTAATCATAATCCTGATTTCTTCCCTGCATCTCCAGCTCGGCCTTTTCTCCATTATCGAAGGTAACATTGACATCAAAACTCATCATTTTTTCGTCAAGGATTTCAACAGGTTCTTCGTTCGGAACGAGCTTCATGTCTTTGATGTTCCGTCCCAGAATTGTAGAGATGAAATCTTTCAGGGCAAAGTCGGATTCCTTTGTTCCTTTCGTAAACATTGATTTGAAAACCGGATCACAGCGTGGATTTAAGATTGCTGTCGGTGATGGACGCTGCGTCTGTCTGGCGTACTTACTTACCATAAATCATTTCTCCTTTAGGGTAAAAAATATTCCGAGAATTCCCCTCAAAATTCCCTATATATTTATTTGCAGAGAAAATCGATTTTCGGCAGTGATTTGCGATAATTTTTTGTTATATCTAAAAAAAGTAGGTAAGCCTTAAACAAAACAGCCCCAGGCAGGAAAAATAAAGCCTGTCTGGGGCTGTTTTGCTTAAAAATCTTGCACACGGAAGGGCGGCAGCCGATTATGTCGTGCAAAAAACTAATTTCGGATGCGGCTTGCAATTTCTGCGGCCAAGGTGATTTTTGCTTCTTTGGTGAGAAAAACTTCATTTGAGAGGCCTGCAAGAGGAACTGTAGTTGCCGCAATCCAGAATCTTGCATCATCTGACTGTTTGTCAGGTGTGCGGCTTTGTTTGAGAACTGGAGCTATGCCTGTTGCCTGGCTGAGCTGTTCTTGCTGTGCCTTGCTGACGAGGGCTGAAAGAAGTTTTTCACTTTGTGCTGACTTGTACATTGGAACCGCATAGTAAATTTTGCCTGTGAAGACTCTTGCATTTGCACCATGCTCCGAGGGAATGTAGCTCGAACTGTAATGGGATATTGAATTTACGGTCATGTCCCTGTGATTTTCAAGGCTCATAAAGAGCACGCTCGCCTGTCGGTTTAATGCCATCGCCTCAATGTCTGCATTTGTGAAAGCGAATGAGCCAGGATGAATGAGACCGAGTTTGTACAAGTCTTTGAGAAGGGCGACTGTAGAAGCGAGTGGGGCAGCGGCTTTGTCACAGAGGGCGCTTGCGGCTTTTGCCGGGTCGGGAATGTCTGTAATAGTTTTTACCGCTTCTTTGTATGAATCTGCTCCGTCAAGGGATTCTGCCACTGCTCCGACAAAATCAAGGAAAAAGTCTGGGTTAGCACCTGCTAAAACCATGGGATAATTGTTTGAGGTCTTTTGGCCAATCATAAATTCTTTTACATCGTCCCATGTATTGATTTTTGTGACTTTAGATTTTTTGAATTCCTGTGTGTCGATGTCAAGTTCGAAATGCCCTGAAAGAACGGGAAGGGCCGTAATGCCTTCGCCTGACTGTTTGACGGCCCCTGTCATTGAAGAAGTGAAGCCTTTGGACAGTTCTTTGGGAAGAGCCGCTTTTTTTGAAGCCTTTCCAATGGCACTTTCTACGGCAAAGCCTGATGAGGTAAAGATAATCGCCGGTTTTTTTGCGAATGGAATCTGCGAACTGAGTTTCTTTTCGGAATCATACTGAATGAATTGTATGGAGAGAGAGTTTTCCTGTGCGATTTGAGTGAGAGCTTTTTCAAGTCCTTTTTGTTGTCGTTCGCCTATATTATAGAAAGCGACTGTATATTTTTGGGGCGAAAGGAGAAAAATTCCTGCTATAACAAGAATCAGCGCGATAAATATAATTGGTATTATTACTTTATTTTTTTTCATGTTTTCATTATCTAAAAAAAAAACTCCGAATTCAAGTGCAGATTATATGAATTAGGGAAGGAAAAATTCCGATATTGAAGATATGCGCATTTTATTTTCAATTTGTTTTTTAATTTCAATAAGTTCATGTCTTCTGCCAGCCCAAAGCGAGGATAACTCAATTTACAGACTTCCAGAATCTTCTGACTCAAATGCGGCTTTATCTTCCTCGGATTTTATCCTTGCGGGAAGTGAGTCCGGCTTGTATAAGATTACTGCCAGTAAAACGGCGATTCCCCTTTGGCAGGGTGGAAAAGTTTCGAAAATTGTCCGCACCGAGAATAAAAGCAGCTCTAAAGTACGATGGTATTTTTTGACTACAGAAGGAATCGTCTCTTCTTCTGATTTGACGGTTTTTGATTTCAGAAATGAAGGTCTGCCTTTTCTCACAATCAAGCAATACGACGGAAAAAATACGACTTTTTTAAAACAGCCGGCTCAACTCAAAGATCTAGCCGTTCATCCCACTGATCCAAACATTCTCGTTACTGCCACAAAAGATGATGTATATATCACTTACGATGGTGGAACGAATTGGAAATGTCTTGGCTCTACATCGAGTTCTACATCTGGAATCAAAGCGGTCGCCGTTTGTGACATGAACCGCTCTGGAACAGGAAAGCCCGCCGTAAAAAACGCGGACGGCACCGTGACTCCGGCTCTTCCTCCCCAGACGGATTTGGTTGTATTTATGGCTCACACTATTTTTGGATTCTCATATTGTATGCCGAATGCAAAAAAAATCACCTGGAAAGATTGCAACGGCGGATTTGAGAATATGAAAACACAGTCTTACCCGGATGAAATTGCTGACATCCTCCCTGTCGTTTTTTCTGATGAGAACGGATTTCCTGTCACGGAGGTTTTTGTTTCACAGTCTTATCTTCCCCGCATTTATCGCTTTGACTGGACGAAAAACCGAGGTGAGCTTTTGTATTCGGGAAGCGAGCCTGTGGAGACTATAGATGCGCTTTTCTGGGACGGAACGAAGCTGCTCTTCACAAAACCTGGAGATATTGCCGCATACAATCCTGTCACAAAAACATTGGACTCACTTCCTTCCGAATATAACAGATGGCAGCCTTTTTTCAATGTCCTGGGGAAAAATGACACTCTTTACAGCGCATGGATTCCGACGGCTGACAATGAAAAAAAAGCAGGTCTTACACTTGGCGAGCTTTGGCTTTTGTATCCGGATGATGTGAACAATAAGTACGCTGACAAAGCCCTAAACCGAAAGGCAATTTATGTTCAGGCCCATAAGGTTATGACAAAGGCTGGAAT
>DFEB01000070.1:3544-11995 GCA_002368605.1 Treponema sp. UBA3813
AATGATCCTCTGATTCGCGAAAAAGGATATGTTTCTCGCTATAAAATCGACATTGACACTTTCGTTCCGATGATGAAAGAGCAGGGAATCTACCTTGTGGCCCGAATAGTAACCTTTAAGGATAAAAACCTCGCAGATTACGGGAAAAAACAATATGCTGTCTGGGACAAATCTCTTAATCGTCCATGGATTGGAATTTCCGGTTATGAAAAAGTGAAAGATGAGAACGGAAACGAGACTGGAGCTACAAAAACGCTTTATTACGATGAGAATTGGGTTGATCCTTATTCTCAGGAAGTGTGGGAATATAATGTGCACATAGCACAGGAATTGATCGCACGAGGTTTTGATGAGATTCAGTTTGACTATATACGCTTCCCGACGGATGGAAAGAATATGGGCAACGCTCAGTTCCGCTGGAGAAGTGAGGGCATGGATAAAGAGAGTGCTCTCGTTTCATTCCTGCGATATGCCCGTGCCAACATTGACGCTCCCATTGGAATCGACATTTACGGCGCCAACGGCTGGTATCGCTCTGGCACGAGAACTGGTCAGGATGTGGAATTGCTGGCAGAGTATGTTGATGTTGTCTGCCCCATGTTCTATCCAAGCCATTTTGAGCAGTCTTTCTTGAACTATGCTCCTGCCAGCGAACGGCCTTATAGAGTTTACTATTACGGAACTTACCGAAACACGGTCATTGGCCGCAATAAGCTGATAATCCGCCCATGGGTTCAGGCTTTCTATCTCAATGTAAGTTATGACCGACAGTATTATAATGAAAATTATGTGCGTCAGCAGGTCTATGGCGTGCGGGACAGTGTGAATCGAGGCTATATGTATTGGAATGGAATGTGCCGTTACGATGATATTTCTCCTGATGTGGATGACAAAAAATATACAGGTCCATCTTATGAGGCAGACGCAAAATATAAAAAGCCTGCGCTTTCAGGAGGTTCCAAGGCTAAATTGCATGAAGAGCAGGAAATGAATTCGTCAACAGTGTCTTCTGGCTCTGACACGGCGGCTTGGGATACTATCCGAAATCAGGAAGAAAGGGATAATAACAAGAATAAGGGCGGATTTCCAAAACTTGGTGACATAAAAAAACTCTGGCAGGCTTACAGCGAGAGTTAAAAATGAGGAGTTTGAAGTAAAAAAGTGACGAACTTGAAATACACTCCCGAAGAGCCCATTGCCGCTATTGCGACGGCCCTTGCTCCCGGTGCGCTGGGAATCGTCCGCTGTTCGGGTAAAAATTGCATAGAACTTCTCTCAAAAATTTTCTCCCGACCAAAAGCACTCCTTGAGGCTCAAGGAAACACAATCGTCTACGGCTGGATTTTGGCAATGCACAATGATGAATGCAAAATGACGAAGTTGGATGAAGTTTTGGTTTCTGTTTTTCGGGGGCCTAAGTCTTTTACCGGCGAAGATATGGTTGAAATTTCCTGTCACGGCGGCGTTCATGTCGTGCAGGCGGTCTTTAATCTTCTATTAAAAAGCGGTTTCCGCAGGGCAGAGAAGGGGGAATTTACTTTCCGGGCTTACATCAACGGTAAAACTGATTTGACAAAAGCCGAGGCCGTCCGTGAAATCATCGATTCAAAGACTGATGAAAGCCAGAGCAGGGCAGCAGGGCGTTTGGCTGGAAATCTCTACGAGACGATTGACGGCGTAAAAAAGCATATCGTTGACACACTTGCCGCCATTGAAGTTGAGATTGAATATCCTGAGGATGAAGAGACAATAGCCGATTCCTTTGATGCCAGCGAGCTTGAAAAAGCAAAGGCTTCCCTCACTGAATTGCGGGATTCTTGGAAAAGCGAGAAAATCTATCAGGACGGGGCCAGGGTCGTTCTTTGCGGACGAACCAATGCAGGAAAATCTTCGCTCTTCAACGCGCTTTTAAAAGAAGACCGTGCCATTGTAAGCGATATTGAAGGAACAACCAGGGATTTCATCGAAAGTTGGATTGATTTTGACGGAATCCCCGCCCGGCTTTTTGACACGGCGGGATTGCGGGAAACCAGCGATGCCATTGAGGCTGTGGGCGTTGAGCGTACCCGCGATTTGAGCGATGAGGCTGATTTGATTCTCTATCTTGTGGATTCAAAAAATGGAATCAACGATGAGGACAAAGCCTTTATCCGTGAGCATACTTTGAAATCTGCAAAAAAAATCCCGCTGATTCTCGTCTGGAACAAGTGCGAGCTTACGGAGGGGAATTTTGCCTCGTTGAATGACGCTGACATTCCTCAAGTCAGAATTTCTGCAAAAAAAGGCATGGGACTGGGAGATTTAAGCGAGGCTGTTAGAAAAAGCCTTTCTGTCGCCGAAAAATCCGAGCGGAATTCCACAGGGCTTGGCTCTGAGCGGCAGAAAGTCGCCGTGGAGAAAGCCCTTGAGAGCGTGAGCCATGCTCTTGCCTTGACGGAAGATTACGCTCTTGACGCGGTGGTGCAGGATTTGGAGGACGCCCTTGATTTCCTCGGTGAAATAACTGGCGATGTTACTCCAGAAGATGTTTTGGATTCGATTTTCTCCCACTTTTGCGTGGGGAAGTGAAAAATAAATTCTCTAAAATTTCTATTTTGAGGTGTTTATGAAAAAATTATGAGAAAGATTGTGTGCTGTCTGCAAAACTTGAGTTGCGAAATCAATTCTTGTCTGCTACAATAGTATTATATGTATTGAGAGGATGCTTATCGTGAATATAATAAAAAAGTTCCGAAAATTGATTTTGGCTTTTGTCTTTATAGCCACATCCTTCGCTCTTTTTGGACAGTCTGTCGAAGATGTCAGCGAAGCTTACCGGCAGATTGATGAGGCCATAGTCACAAAGGCTCCGGATAAAATTTCCGAAGTTCTCAAAAAGAATCTAAATTCTCCGAATTATAAGCTCATTGAGAATTACACTCTCAAAAAAACCAGGCAGCTTATTATAACTGACAATCTTGAAATGGCGCGTCAGACTTCTCTTGCCGTAATCGACAACAATATTGAAAATTTTGACGCAGTTGAGTTATACTCATACATAGATAAGGCAATCCTTAATCAGCAAGCTGCAAATCAAGCGGCAGAAAACCGAAAGCGTCTTGAGCAAGAACGAATCGTGGCCCTTAACGCAAAGTCAAAGCAAAAACTTGAAAGCCGAGGCAACTATCAAAAAGTCAACACGGCTTCAGGTCAAGAAGTTTATGTCAACGAACAGCAGGCTTCTTTCTCTTCTATGATTTGGACTGTCAAACTTGGTCTGGCAGATTTCCTCTATCAAAAAATAGATAAACCTGATTTCTCAAGTTTGAAGTATGGTCTTGCGTTCGGTGCTAATTTGTTCCGTCCTTCAGAGCGTATTATTATCGGTGCTGATTTGTTTGCTGATGCCCACATCCTTAATCTTTCGACAAAGGGCGGGGTAAAGACGCAAAAGAAGAGTCAGTTTGGTGATGATGAGGAAGATGATGATCCGCAGGAATTTATGTTCTCAGGCCGCTTCGTTCCTGAAATTGCTTTCGCAGATTTGAGCAAATACCTGTTCTTACGGGCTGGTGTTTCGGCTCATATCCTTGCTTCAAAGTATCAGGAAAGAACAGGCTCTCAGAAAACATTCATTTCGCCTGTAGTCGGTATCGCACTTGACAATATTTCTATTGGCGGTGCGCAGATGCGTCTCTTCTATGATTACGATATCGGTCATCTTGCCTACGATGAGTTAAAATCAGCTATGGAATTCGGCGGCTCAATCATGCTTCCGTTCTCTACAAGCGACAAAACAAAGATGGGAATCGAACTTGGTGTACAAGACTTGCTTCTCATGAAAGAAGAGAGTATGGAAAACAGAACAAAATTTACATTTGCTATTGGAGTTGGAAATGTTACAAAATAAAAAAAATCTATTACTTTCACTTGTTTGCATTTTTATGGCGGGGCTCATTTTTGCCCAGACAAGTTCTGATTTAACGACCCGCTTTTTGCAGCGTGCTGATGATCAGTACAGCAACATGCAGTATGAAGATGCTTTCAAGACAATTAACGCAGCCTTGAAACTTTCTGAAAGCAAGGATGAAGTTCCGGGCAATGTTTATCTTCTTTCGCAGCAGATTTATCGTGCTTTGCTTGAAAAAATGACAAAAACAAAAGATTATACTCTTTTCAATGATGTCATTATGAATCTACAGACTTATCCGAAGATTTCAGATGATCCACAAGTTCAGAAGTATGTCCGCATGATTCAGCAACAACAGGCTGACCAAAAAGACGAGGCTCGTGACGCAAAGACTCGTGAAATGGTTGAGAATATTTCTGCAAGTCAGCAGGCAAATCAGGAGCAAATCCTTAAATCAATAAATGAAAGCAATGAATCAATGGTAAACTCTATTTCAGACAAAATGAATGAGTCTAACACAACCTTGATTCAGGGCGTCACTAATACGATGAACACCACAATTGACCGTATGGACAAGCGATCAAACAAAACAATTTGGATTATTGCTGTCGGTGCTGGTATTATCTTCATTATCGTTTTCCTTCTTGTTTTCCTTGCTATGCGTGCTTCGGCTCGTGCTTCTGCCCTTCATTCAGAGCAGCTTGATTCAACACTCAAACTTATCGCCGGTATGCAGCAGACCAACAATCAGCTTCTTCTTGGCGGCGTAACGGATTTCAACGGTATGGGCTTAAAGTCTGCCGGAAGTTCTCGTTGGGGCGTCGATGCTCTTCCTGCTCCAGAAATGACCGAAGATGAAAAGGCTGAGCTTAAGCAACTTGTTATCGATTGTGAAAAACTCGGTGGAGAAATTGACGCCGTTACAAAACGAAAGAATAATTCAAAGAATGTCAGTGAATTGGTTTATAAACTTGCAATGCAGCTTGGTTTAAACCAGAATTCTTCAATGATTTACTTCGCCGCATCTATGGTTTATGACGCAGGTTTCCTTGCGGTTCCAGAAGAATTGCTTGAGGCAGAAAACTTGACCGACGAGCAGCGTGAACAGCTCCGCGACCATGTAAATCAGTATGAGCAGTACATTGGTTTTGTTCCCCGAAAATACTGGAAGATTTTCGAGGATGCGGCTAAATATCATCACGAAAACACTGACGGTAGTGGTTATCACGGCCTGGCTGGCGAGGATATTCCTCAGATTGCCCGCCTTATCCATGTTGCTGAAAGCTACAACTCCCTTATCAGCCGCCGAAATTACAAACAGATTATGGACAAAGAAACGGCTATTCAGGAGCTTGAGTCAAAACCGAATCTTTACGATGTTGATGTCGTCAAAGTTCTGGACGCAATCGTCTAAAATAAATCTTTAGATATGAACGATAAGATACCTGCATTTGCGGGTATCTTTTTTTTTATTATGCAAATCATTATACTAAAAGTATATTTTTAATTTGGGGATAATTTTATGTGTGGAATCGTCGGTTATGTCGGCTCAAAGCAGGCAACACCTGTTCTTATAAACGGACTTAAAAAACTTGAATATCGTGGTTATGATTCGGCAGGAATCGCCGTTTTGTCAGAAGACTCCGATGAAATTTTGGTTCGTAAGTCAAAGGGCGCCCTCAAATTCCTTGAAGAGAAAATCGCTGATGAGGTGATTAAAGGCTCTGTGGGAATCGGGCACACCCGCTGGGCAACTCACGGAGAACCCAGCGATTTAAATTCTCATCCCCACACTAATGTAAGCGGAACAATCGCCGTCGTTCACAACGGAATCATCGAAAATTACGCAAAACTCAAGGCATATTTGCAGGATCAGGGAGTTGTTTTTAAAAGCCAAACCGACACCGAAGTAATCGCCCACTTAATCAACTATTTTTACGAAAAAACTGGCGAGATTTTTAAGGCAGTTCTTGAAACTCTCCATCGCCTTGAAGGAAGCTATGCCCTCGGTGTCGTCTGCACAAAATATCCCGACCGGGTTATTGCCGCCCGAAAGGAAAGTCCCCTTATCGTAGGCTTGGGCAAAGGCGAAAACTTTATCGCTTCTGATGTTCCGGCTGTCCTTGAATACACCCGTGATGTTTATTATCTCAATCAGAATGAACTGGCAGTTCTTTACAATGACCATGTTGATTTGTTTGACTCGGACGGAAACAAGGTAATCCGCGAGCCTTCTCATGTTGAGTGGGATATGGCCAGTGCCGAAAAGGGCGGATACGCTCACTTCATGCTCAAGGAAATTCACGAGCAGCCCAAAGCCCTTACTGACACCCTTCGCCCCCGCCTTGTCTATGATGGGGAAAAGCCGGTTGACATAAAATTTGACGAGATTGATTTCGGTGAAGACTGGAAGCAGGCAGGAAGAATCGTAATTACGGCTTGCGGCACGGCTTATCATGCGGGCGTTGTTGGAAAATACGCTTTTGAGAAATTCGCGCGGATTCCTGTGGCCGTTGATGTTGCTTCTGAATTCCGCTACCGAAATCCTATCCTCAACAAAAATGATATTTTCATCGTTATTTCCCAGTCTGGAGAAACAGCTGACACTTTGGCTGCCCTCCGTCTTGCAAAAGAAGCTGGGGCAAAAGTCATCGCAATCACCAACTGTGTAGGTTCTACCGTAAGCCGGGAGGCAGACGAAGTGATTTATACTTGGGCAGGCCCTGAAATCGCCGTGGCTTCTACAAAAGCCTACACCACCCAGCTCATGTGCCTTTATCTTCTTGCAATCAAGCTTGGAAAGGAGAGGGGGATCATTTCTTCTGCTGAATACGAGGATTTGCTCACCAAAATCCAGCAGATTCCTGCAAAAGCCCAGGAAATCGTTGACAATCAGACTGAAATCCAGAAATTCGCTTCTCAGCAGTTCAATAAATCAAAGATTTTTTATATTGGCCGTCTCTTTGACTCGGCTTCTTCTCTGGAAAGCGCGCTCAAACTCAAAGAAGTCAGCTACATGCATTGTGAGGCATTTGCCGCCGGCGAGTTGAAGCACGGCCCAATCGCCCTTGTTGATTCGGACACTCTGGTCGTCGCCATTGCCACCGAGCCTGAACTTTACGAAAAACTTGCGTCAAACATCGTGGAAGTAAAAAGCCGCGGAGCCGTCACGATGGCAATCACCCTGGACAAAAAATGCGCCTTTGATTCTTGCTGCAACTCAGTGATTACAATCCCCGACACCGATGCGGCCTTAGCCTCAATGCTGTCGATTATCCCCGCCCAGCTCTTCGCCTACTACTGTTCAGTCTTAAAAGGCAACGATCCAGACAAGCCGCGAAACCTGGCCAAATCAGTAACGGTGGAATAAAATTTAGACGCAGATGCACGCGGATAGACGCGGATACAGCCTATGTGTAGTCCTGTGCGGAAGTCTGTCGTAAAAATACGATAGATTTTCGTAATTTAAAAGAAAAAATCTGCGTTAATCTGCGCTTATCCGCGTCAAAATTAAACTTGGAGTAAATATGAGAATTCTTTGTCTTGGCGACAGCATAATGCAATATAACGATTTTTCCACATTTCCTCAGACGGGCTGGGTGCAGGAATTGCACCGCTTTTTCCCGGACGATACTGTCTGGCTTGATTTTGCCCGCAACGGACGAAGCACTAAGTCTTTTATCGACGAAGGCCGCTTTGAGCGCGTGATGACCGAAGCCCAAAAAGGCGACTTTGCCTTGATTCAGTTTGCCCACAATGACGAAAAATCCGCTGACCCGACAAGATACACTTCCTGTGAAAAAGGCGGCGCTTTCCGAAAGAACCTCTCTTACTTTGTGCGGGAATTGCGCTCTAAAGGCGTAAAGCCTCTTTTACTCACTCCCATGGCCCGCCGCATGTTTGAAAATGGCGAAATCAAAAATTCTCACGGAGATTATCCGCTGGCGATAATCGAGACTGCCGCAGAAGAAAATGTTCCCTGCATCGACATGAACGCCCTTACGATGGACTTTCTCTCAAAATGCGGAGAAGCCTCTTCCCGCCGATTCTACATGAACTTTGAAGCCGGCCTTTACGAAAATTACCCCGAAGGAAAAAGCGACAACAGCCATCTTCGCCCCGAAGGAGCAAACGCCTTCTCAAAAATCGCCGCCAAGGAAATCCAAAAAATCAGCGAGAAATTCCCGGATTATAAAGAATTGTCAGAATCCTGCATGAAAAACACCGCCTGTTCTTTCGACGACATCGGCGAAAACGAAGAGATTGACGACGAGTACACTGTCTTTCAGAAATAAGTTTGTTGAGATATGCTATAATATACAAGATAAACAAGTTTCAAAAAGGACATCATCATGGCAAAGTTAAAATCCCCAAAAAGTAAATCATCTTCCGCCACAATCTAAGACAAAGCCATGATTGCAACATGGACATGAGCGACACTGAGGCAAGCAAAGACCTCCTTGGCCGCACCTACGAATACTGCATCGCCCAGTTTGCATCCTACGAAGGAGTAAAAGGCGGCGAGTCCTACACACCGGCAAGCGTAGTAAAAACAATCGTAA
>DFEB01000012.1 GCA_002368605.1 Treponema sp. UBA3813
GAACGAGCCGTAAGGCTCATTCGTCGTGCGCATACTCGTTTCTCTTGCTTTTGCGGCAGGGCTGGCGTTTTTTATACTTTGATTTGTTTTACTGCTTTATACACCCCAAAACTCACCACTGCGCTGATTATTTTGTCGGTCAGGTTGGTGAGAACGCCCGCGTAATATGTCGCGAAAGTCAGGTTCGGAACTACGATAAAAATTCCCTGCACGCTGGAATCCACGTTAGGGCTTGTTGCGCTCGCAAATAAAAGGCTAACAAGCACATTGCCCGAAATTGCGTTCGTGATTGCGCTCCAAAGCCCTGCCCACAAAAACGTGCCGATTGGAAGCTGTGCCTTGTCATTCCGAACTTGCCCGCTTGCGTTATTGCGGTCGCTTTGTTTCGGAATCTTGTATTTTCTGAAAGTGAAATACGCACACACCGCCGTAAGAACATGGCAGAGCGTGAACGGAAGCGAAGTGTTGTAAAAAATCCAGAGCGCGCCGTTTGAAAGAACTGCGCACGCAATTCCTGCCCAAAGTCCGCACAGAGCCGTTACCGCAAGGGTGAGGACAGAATCAAGGTAAAGCGGAAGCGTGATGTTCCGCGCCAGAACCGAGCCGAAGAAGTTTGCGATAAAGGCAATGATTATGCAGAGAGCGGAAAACAACAGTGTCATGCCGAATTTATAATGACTTTTAGTTTTCAAAACAGCACCCCAATATTTTTTGCGAACTCAATCAGCTCAAGCCTGTCGTGAACATTCAGTTTCTGGTAAATTATCGAACGCTGATTTATGACAGTCTTTTCCTTTTTGCCAAGCATTTTTGCGATTTCGTCGGTTTCTTTTTTCTGCGCAAGGAGCGAGAAAACTTCCTGCTCAGATTTTGTGAGCGACTTGTAATCCATGTAAGAAAATTTTTCATCCAGAACGTTATCCGGAGAAATCATCTGCTGCATGATGCGGCTTGCCGCGCTGTTGAAGCAGGTTTTTCCGCTGGCAACGGTCAGAATCGCGTTTTCAAGCTCTTCAATCTCGGCGTTTTTTGTGACATAGCCCTGAACGCCAGCCTTTAGCGACCGCTCAATGTGAATCGGGTCTGCGTACATCGTAAAAATGATTGCCTTTAAGTCCGCCTTGATTTTTCGGAACGCCTTTAATGCCGAAAGTCCGTCTTTGCTTTCGTCCTCAAGATTCAAGTCGATTATCGCAAGCGAGATTTCGGAATTTTCGCGCAGGATTTTTTCGCTTTCTTCACGATTTGTTGCATAGAAAAATTTCAGTCTGCCATTTTTTTGAGAAAGAAGAAAGCCGATTCCGTCACGAAGTCCCGCATGGTCGTCAAGAAACAGGATTTTTAATTGAGATTGCAACTGTCGTTCCTCCGTCATTTATGAATTCTACCGTGCCGCCAAGCTTTTGAACACGCTCGCGGATGTTGTTCAGCCCCCAGTGCTTGCGTTGCGCGTTTTTTCCATCAGATTTTTGTGATTCAACCGCCTCTTCCAAAAATCCTTTTCCGTTGTCGCTGATGGAAAATCGCATTTCGTCCACGACATCGGTGATTCTCACTTTTACTTCTGTCGCGTTTGCGTGCCGAGCGATATTGCTCAATGCTTCCTGCAGAATGTGAAGTATTTCCACCTGGGATTCACTTTTGAGCTTTCCGAGAAAATCCGAAGTGATGATTGTCGTCGTTTTGATTTCGTGATTCGCTTCAAAGGCCGCAAGCGTTTTTTTGATGAGAGATTCAAAATCCTCGTCAAATTCAAGGCGCGAAGAGTCAATCAGGTAGCGGACTTCGCTCAAGGCACGGTCGGTGTAAAAAGCCGCTTTATCATCGTCGCCTTTTTTGTGGTAGATTTTAATCGCCGCCAAATCCTGTGCCACGCCGTCGTGAAGGGTGCGGCTTAAATTTTTCTGTTCCTCGCTGATTGCTTCCCGCCGCTCAAATTCCGCCTTTTGGGAAATCTTTTTTGTGATTATAACGCCCAGCGCAATCAAAAACAGAATCGCAGAAAAATATAAAAAACTGTCGTAGCCGAATGCAATTCCTCTCTGACTTTTATGGATTTCGTTCTGAAACTGCGAAAGTTCTATCGCAAAAGCGCCGCCCGTGTCCGAAAGCACGAGTGAACGGAGCGACTGGAATTTCTGCGAAAGATTTTTATCAAAGTAAGTGTATGGAACGCAATCTTTTTCAATCTCAGAAATATCCAGCTCCGATTGTTGAATCTCGATAAACTTCTGGTCAAGGCTGTCAAACTTCTTCATCGCCTGCGACTTGAAAACTGCCGTGGAAGAAAAAGTCATCACCGCAATAAAAATGAGGATGTATTCAATGTAAAGCGGCCGTGAAAATTGCATGGCAAAAATTATATCACATCAAGGGGCTTTGCGTTCAGGAAAAAATCCCGAATCTTTTAGCCATTCCTGAATGCCCATATACCTGACACCGTTTTCATCCTGCCACGGAATTATAGGCTCTTTTACAAGCACAAGCTTTGAAAATGAATCCTTTATGCGCGAAAAGGAATTGGTTTCCTGAAGCCGCTTTTCTTCGTCCGCAACAGAGAGCGCAACCTGTATGTAAATGCGTTCGTTCCCTCGGTTTGCCACAAAATCAACTTCAAGCTTAGTTCGGATGCTCTGCCCCAAAGAATTCTTTGAGTTATATTCCACCGCGCCCACATCAACATCATAGCCACGGATTTTAAGCTCGTTAAAAACAATGTTTTCCATTATGTGATTTTCTTCCTGCTGGCGGAAATTCAACCTTGCGTTTCGAAGCCCCACATCTTCATAAAAATACTTGTAAAGCGCGCCAATATGCTTTTTCCCTTTTATGTCATAGCGCTTTAGCTTTTCAACCATAAAGGCTTCCTCAAAATAATCAAGGTAAGTTTGAACCGTCGCGTCATCAATTTTAGTTTTCTTGACGCTCTTGAAAGTGTTTGAGAGCGTGGTCGAATTCACAAGCGAGCCTACAGACGACGCCGTAAAATCGAGCAAATCATCAAGGACAGATTTTTCTGACAGGATTTTATTCCGAGCCATCACATCAGACAAGTATATTTTATCAAACAAATCATGCAGGTATTTTGCCTTGTCCTGCGGTGAATTCAAACTGAGCAGGAAGGGCATTCCGCCAAAAGTAAGATATTCCTGCCATGAGTTCCCGCCTTTATAGCCTACGCAAAATTCTGAAAAAGAAAGCGGATGAACGCGGATTTCGTCACCACGACCGCGGAATTCCGTAAGAATGTCGGAAGACAGCATTTTTGAGTTTGAGCCGGTTACATAAATGTCAACATTCGGAAGCTTCATAAGCCCGTTCAAAACATCGACAAAGGTAATCGTTTCGTCGCTGTCCGGCAAATAAGGATTTTTAATCTCGGCGACTTTCTGAATCTCGTCCAAAAAAACATAATGCATTTTTGATTTGCCTTTAATAAGCGAGCGGATATGTTTTCCAAGCTCTAGCGGATTGCGGTACTGCGCGTTCAAGTCGTCGTCCAAAGCAAGCTCAATAATATGATTGTCGTCAACACCGATTGAATTCAAATACTGATGGTAAAGAGTGAACAAAAGATAAGATTTGCCGCACCGACGGATACCGGTAATGACTTTGACGAGAGAATTTTCTTTTCTGCGCTTTAACGCGTCCAAATAAACAGGCCGTTCCATATTATAACTTTCGGAAAAATTGCGTATTTCTACAATATTTCCGAAAGTTACAATAACGCATTTTAACGATTATGTAAAGGCAAATGGATGTTAAGCAAAACTGTATAAAATGCCGCCAAAAAAATCGGGAAAAAATCCCGACCCAACGCGGGAAAATTACTCATGACAGCAGAAAGTTTCGGAAATAAAATAATCTAAACAAATATTCTGAACTTTTGCTGCGAGGAGAAGATTGTGCCTGAAAAACTTAAAAAAGAACTGAATCTACAGAAGATTTTCATTGATTTTGCGATTTTATTGAACGAACGCTTTTCAAAAATCAGTAAAACCCTTGATTCCGTTTCAGAAGACACAATACGCTCAATTTCAGAAGACACGATACGCTATCTTTTTTTTCATGCTTGTACTCAAAACGGAATAAAGCCGAATGAAATTGATTTAGAAGAAAAGGGAACTTTTGATTGTACAGGAAGCGAAGAACTTGAGCTTGATATGCACATCGAAGAAAATGCGATAATTCCATCTATTGCCGCTGAATTCAAGTATCACAGACAAGAAGGCTCTACTCCAGAGAAATTTGACTGGGCAGGAAATTTAATCAGAGATTTCAATCGCCTGAAAAAATCTAAACGTGGAGAAAAAAGACTTTCCATTTATATCGCAAGTCCTCAAATGCAAGCTAAATACAAAAAGAGGAAGGATTGGGGTTCATTTATGAATGAACTTATGTCTTTTCCAGAAGGAGAAAAAAGAAAATTCTCTTTGCCAGAAGGGGTAAGCACAACATTCAAGGAAAAGACCAAATTGGCTAAAAATTCGACAGAATATTTTACTGAAACAGATATTGTCTGTCGTTTTAGCAAAGAACTCGCCAGCGGTAACAATGGCAAAGAAAAGTTCGCTTTGCGAATCTTTGAAATATTAAATTAAAACTTCGGAAATAACCGAAAAAAAGGAGAAAATATATGGCAATTTTAGTATGCGAAAATTGTGGCAGAAGATTTTCTGATAGCACAAAATATTGGACAAGCAATGGTCGGGATTTTTGTTGTGAAGCCTGTGTTGATGAATTTAATCATAAGCAGGAAATGAGAAAAGAGGATATAAAAGCCTCTTGGCATACCTGTGCGTATTGTGGGGAAAAAATTGATCCAAACAACGGTTGGGGAGAAACATTTCAGAATGGTAAATGGTATCACGGTGATTGTTGGGAAAATGAGAGAGATACCTGCATTTGTAAAAACTGCGGAAAAAAATATATTAACAATTGGCATAATGATGGATATTCTGATGATTTCTGTAGCTATGCATGTGAAAAAGAATACAGAAAAAAGCAAGAAGAAGAAGCTGCCGCAAAAGAGAAAGCCGAGAAAGAACGAAAAGCAAAAGAAGAGTTGGAAGCACGCCGAAAAAAGCGGCAGGATGCAATGGCAAAATGTGTTGAAATTGACGGTGCATACTACAGTCCTGACAAAACAACGCTTGTCGGTGTAAATGAAACTGTTCGCCGCTTTACAGTTTTAGATGGCGTTGTTGAAATTGCCGAAGACGCTTGTTTTGAATGTAAAGACTTAAAATCAATTACGCTGCCAAATACCCTTGAAGAAATTGGAGAACATGCATTTCAAGAGTGTACATCGCTTTCTTCTATCACCATTCCTAAAAGTATAAAAAAAATTGGTAAAGGTGCTTTTTTTAAATGCGAATCCATTGAACAAGCTGTATTTGAAGAAGGTGTAGCGACAATTGGCGAACATGCTTTTCAGGCGTGTACATCACTTTCTTCCGTAAATATTCCAGGAAGTGTAAAAGAGATTGGAAAAGCTGCATTTGCAATATGTGAATCACTTGAAAAAGTTGTAATTGAAGATGGTGTAAAGGCAATCAGCGAATATGCTTTTCAAGGCTGTAAGTCGTTAAAAGAAATTACCTTGCCAAAGTCAGTAACAACACTCAAAAGCTATGCACTTTCAATAACAGGATTCGACTCGTTTGAAATTCCAGAAACAATCGCAGAGCTTGGAGACTATGTCTTCTGGAAATGTGAAAATTTAAAATATGTATCTATTCCTAACAGCATAAAAACAGCAGGAGAATGCATTTTTGCTGAATGTAAAGCTTTGGAATCAGTTGATATTGCCGAAGGTGTAAACGAACTTTGGGAACATATGTTCCAAGAATGTACAGGTCTTAAAGCTATTGAACTTCCAACTTCTGTTACTAAAATCAAAAAATATGCTTTTTCAAAAACAGGTTTTGAGTCGTTTGAGATTCCTGATACAATCACCGAACTTGGAAATGGTGTTTTCTGGGAATGCGAGAGTTTAAGCTCTGTATCTATTCCTAACAGTATCAAAACTTTTGGTGAATCTGTTTTCTCTGAATGCCCGTCATTGAAGAGCGTAAACATAGCCGAAGGTGTAAAATCGCTTGGAGAAGAGACATTCTCTGAATGTACAGCGTTGGAAACAATCAGCTTGCCAGAAGGAATAACAGAGCTTGAAGGAAAACTGTTTTATAAGTGTAAGAAACTTAAATCAGTAAAGATCCCAAACTCAGTTACAAAAATTGGAGATGCATTTGAATACTGCGAATCTATTACTTCTGTTGATGATATACTCTTAAAGATTGAGGAATTGGGAGAAAGAGCTTTCAAGGATACTGGAATCACAGAATTAACAATCCCTGTAAACATTAAAAAAATCGGTGACTTTGCGTTCCAAAGTTGTAAGTCATTGAAGAAAGTTTCCATCGCAGAAGGAATAACAGAATTAGGCACAGATGTGCTCTCGTTCTGTTATGCTCTTTCAGATATAAAACTTCCATCAAGCATAAAGGAACTTCAAAAAAGAACGTTTGGCTATTGTTACTCTTTGACTTCTATAAATATTCCGCAGGGAGTAGCAAAAATCAATGAGGCATTCTGCAACTGTATTTCCTTAAAATCTATATCTTTGCCACAAAACATTAAGGAAATAAATGGAAGCTTTAACATGTGCTTTTCTTTGCAATCTGCAAGTGTTAGTGGAAAAACAGAGATAAAGGATTCATTTGTCGGCTGTCTTTCTTTACGAAAGATTCCTGTTACCGGCGGCGGATATAAGGACAACTCTGAATACAATCCAGAAAGAGCAAAAGAAGCATTCAGCAATGCGTTGGAATGTGCAGGAGATGATAACTTAAAACTATCGTTTGGCAATAGCAAAGGTTCTTTTAATTTCTCTTCAGGCACTTCCATCTTAAACAGAGGCTTTTGGGCAAATTGGAGCAATCCGAAAAAGATTGGTTTCATAATTCTCAATCTCTTCACTTATTTTATTCCGCTTATTCTTGTGCTTATTTGCCACAAAATACCATTCAAGGTTCTCTGGCAGAAAAAATGGTTCAAAATCGCTACAGCCGCAGTTGGGGCAGTTCTGGTAATCTGTATCGCAAACAATGCGATTCAAAATCATAAGTCACAGAAAGCCTATGAGCGAAGTTTTGAAAAATGGCGAATCTATGAAGGTGAAACAAAGCCGTTCACAAACGCTTACCGCAGATTCGCGCTTTCTGAAAATGAGCTTCGCCTTGTTAGAATTGACGTGCTTTCTGACGAAAAGCTTAAAAGCGAAACAGATTCTCTTAAACGCTCCCATGACAGCACCCCAAGAAAATTTGTTCCGCTGAACAAAGAAATAAAATCTTGGCTTATGGAAAATCTTGAAGGTCTTTTCCCTGCCGATTCAAAATCCATAGTAAAAATTCAGCTAGATGATTCTGAGGGTGAAATCAGCAAAGCTAAAGCAGAAAAAGAAAAAATCGCGAATCCAAGAGGTATCTTTACCATTACAACAACAAGCGACGGAAAGATAAAGGATATTGCGGATAAAACAGGCTTAGGTTTTTATGACTATAGAATAAAATAAGACCAAGCATCACATTCGGCAGGATTTTTCGTTTTCGGAAAATTCTGCCGTTATTTTTTTTCAATAAAGGATCAACAATATGCCAGAAACTCGTCAGCAAGAATTCGTCGGAAAAATCAAAAAATGCCCTAATTGTGGGCAACCTTTTCAGAGCTTTAAGATAAAATGTCCTTCATGCGGATTTGAGTTCTCTGGAATTGAAGCAGTAAAGTCAGTAAAAGATTTCTTTTATGTTTATCAAAGGGAAAATAACAAATGGCAGAGGCTTGAACTCATAAAGAATTTTCCTGTTCCGAATTCAAAAGAAGATATTCTTGAATTCGCTATTCTCGCAAGTCAGCAGACAAAATCGCTCGCAAATTCTCAAAGCTCAAAACTGAACTTACAAAACTATATGATGAGCACATTGAATGAACAGGGCGGCATTCTTGGAGCATATAAGAATGTTTTTACAGGAAATCAAAATCAGAATAAAGTAAGCCAGGAAGATTTTTACATCGCATGGAAAAATAAGCTTGAGCAGATTCAGTTAAAAGCGAAGCTTACATTCGGTGAAGACAAGGAAGATTTTGAGCAGCTTTCAAAAATAGTCAGCGAAGCATTTGAGGAAGTAAATAATCTTCAAAAAAAGCAAAAAGCTACAAAAAAGAAAATCATAACCATGACAGTTATTTCTTTTATTTTTCTCATCGTATTCGCTCTTGCACCTATTGTCTTTTTGAAAAAAACAGGCCAGTTGGATTTTACCCCACGAGAAACTGAAAATGCTCGTCTTGAAAGTCTGATGTCTGAAATTCAGTCAGAAATAAAAGCCGGGGACTATGATTCAGCGGAACTGAAACTAATGGAATTACGTTGGAAAGAAGGGGCTTCTGATAACAAATATTATCAGTCTGAAAGAGAAATATGGAATTCCAAGCGGGAATTACTTCAAAAACAGATAGACTCAAAACGAAGAGGTGGCAAATAATGGGAATCTTCAAAAATAAAAAAGAAGGCGGTTTGATGGATGTCATCCGCTGTGATGAAAAAGATTATTTGATTTGGAAATGGAGGCCTGATGTTGACGAGGCGGAAAATCTTTCCAAAAAAGAAAATGCAATCCGCTACGGTTCTTCTTTGCGCGTAAAAGATGGTGAGGTTGCTGTTTTCGTTTATGCACAAAAAGACGGAAAAATGCAGGATTTTATTGAAGGCCCCTTTGACGATACGATTAAGACTGCGAATTTTCCTGTTCTTTCTTCGATTGTAGGTCTTGCTTTCGGCGGATCATCCCCTTTTCAGGCAGAAATTTACTTCATCAACCTTGCAAAAATAAATCAAGTTCAGTTCGGAGTTCCGTACTTTGATGTGGCAGACCCGCGATTTATGGATTTCGCAGTTCCTGTCGCAGTCCGAGGGGTGATTAACTTCAAGATTACCGATTACAAAGAATTTATAAAACTTCACAGGCTTGTTGAATTCAATCTTCAAGATTTTCAGACTCAGATTCGCTCCGCAGTCAAAAGATATGTAAAAGAACTTGTTACAAATATTCCGAGCGAAAAAGGGCTTCCTGTGATTCAGCTTGAACGAAAAATCCGCGAGATTAACGAAGGCGTAAACCAGCTTGTAAAACCACGGCTTCAAAATGATTTTGGAGTTAGCGTAACTGAAGTTGATATTTCAGAAATTGAGATTGATAAAACAAGCGACGGCTATCAAAAACTCATGAGCGTTACACAAAACGTAACCATGCAGACTACTTTGGCTCAGGCAGCTGTAAACATCAAACAGATGCAGGACATGCAGAGAGTTCAAATCGAAGAAATGCAGCGCGCTCAGAGATTGCAGACTGAAAGCGCAAATATTTCGGCTCATCAGCTTAATCAGCAGACAGCGGTTGGAATTGCAAATGCAGAAGCATTCGGCAAAATGGGCACGAACGGCGGCGGAGAAATAAATATCGCAGGAAACGGATTCAACCCGGCAGGAATGATGGTTGGAATGTCACTTGGAAGTGTACTCGGTCAGAATATGGCGGGAATGATGAGCGGAATTCTTGGAAGCAGCGCAAAGCAAGTTCAGACTTCCGTTCCTCCTGTTCCTTCTATGTATAATGTCGCCGTGAACGGAAAGCCGACGGGACCTTATACGGTTACGGCGTTGGCTCAGATGGTGGCAAGCGGTCAGCTTACAAAAGAAAGTCTTGTCTGGAAGCAAGGCATGGAAAACTGGCAGAGTGCTGGAACTGTGGCAGAACTTTCGGCTTTGTTCGGAACAAATGTTCCTCCGATTCCGCCTGTTTCGTCGGCAAACTAAAAATGTTCTATAGGAGTTTTTATGAAAGTCAACTGGTTTTTGCTTTTTATAGCGTTTGCAATTTCAGCCCTAATCGGCTACGGGTTTTGGGCAGGAACAGAAAATCTTTATCTCGTAATTGGCTCAACTTTTGTGTCGTTTATAACGCTTTCTGGAATTCTTGCAGTTTCTTTCGGTCGGGGAAGCGGCAATCTAAAAGCTCTTTCAGTGTGCTTTTTTGCATTCAGTCTTATCGAGCATCTGATTTTCGCATTTGCAGGATTTCGACAAGCACCATATATAATCATCACAGGAATTTTGGTTCTGGTCTACGCGATGATTTTTTACCTCGTCGCAAAAAATTTGTAGACGGAGACTCAATCAGAGGTCTTTTATGTTTAAGGTAAACATTCTTCACGGTTGGCTTGGCGTTGAAAACGAAGGTGTATTCAATGAAAACGCAATATCAGAAATGGAGACGGAGACTTTTTAAGCGAGGCGGCACTTTTGGTAAAAGGCTGTGGCTCTCTTGAATATTTTTGTGATTTGATAAAAAAGAGTCTGGGTAAAGATTAGACGAGGTTGAAAAATATGGCAGAAATACAAGGGGAAAAAGACAAGGCTCAAACATACATCAGAAAAATGGAGCTGAATGTCAGCACGATTGAAAATTGCATAGAGGATTTAGTCACGCCTGTCGCTGCACTAAGAAAGAAATTTTCAGGCTACAAAGGTGAAGAAAAATACAAAGAGGCAAAAGCGGAGCTAGACGAAGCAAAAACAATTTTCTTTGAAATTAAGGAGGATTACAAGCTTGCTCTTTCTCGAGTATCTAATTTTACAAAAATGGAAAATGCACCACGAAAGCAGTTTTATCAGAAACGGCTTATAAAGGCTGTCGGAAAAATAGAAAAACTTTTAAGTGAGTTACATACTGGAACTAAAACGGAGGCAAAATAAATGACAGAAGACGGAGAACTCTCTCAAAGTGAAATGGACGAGCTTTTTAGTAAAATAGAAAGCGTACCGACACAGGACACAAGCGTTTCTGACCCGTTTTTAAATAATGTGTCAAAGCGACTTGTTGCGGATATGCCTGTCTATTTTAATACAGCACTTGGAACTTCTTTTAGTTTTTCTTTAGGCTCTCTTGATAAAATCACTTATGAATCATTTTTGCGTTCTGTTTCTAACCGCACAATAATGACTTTTGCAAAATGGGGAAATAAAATTGTTCTTGTAGAAGTAGATTCGCTTTTGTTTGGAGCAATTTACTATCGCCGCACGCTTCATTTTTTGCATGAACAGTTTGTAGGCGAATCGGAAGAAAGGAATCTTCTCATAAAACAATTGATTTCTGAAATAGAAGAAAAAGGCTTTCACGAATTCACGGACGGCGAAATTCTGGAAATGCAGGAAACTGTTACAAAGCCCGTTTTACAACTTTTGTACAGGGCTTTTACCTGTTGCGGAAAAACAAATCTTCCAGATTATTCAGAAATAAAAACGGTTCAGTATCCTTCGTTGTTTCAAAATCTTCTTCTGCCACAAAAAGCAGGAATCGCGCTTGCAATAGAAAGCGCCATTAACGGAAGCTCTGGCTTCATAAATATTTTTATGGATTTGTAAATAAGGAGGGAAAAATGGTAATAGTTGAAACGTTTAAGCTCTCAGATTTTGTGATTGAATGTGAGGATAATTACATCAATCTTTTGTATTCTTTTTATCCAAAACAGAGCGATTCCAAGATTGCAGAGATTTCAATTCCGCCTTTTTGCGTTGGCAAGGCAAAACTCGGCGTATTTTTAAGGGATTTTAGCGTTCTGCTCAATGAAATGCTTGTAAAATGGGACAAGGAAGTTGTCGCGCGTCTTTTTACTGAGGCAATGCAAAAACTTTTTCCCGATGACATGGCGGATTTTGAGCTTGGCTTTTACGAAATACGCGGCTATCTGTACTGCACGATTCAATTCAGCGAGGAAGGACACAAAAAGGCTTTTGGCCGCGGCTGGAAAGGAACTGCTTTGGCGAAGGAGCTTTCTTTTGCATTTATACCACCAAAGCGGACTATGTTCCAGAAAACAGACCCTGCAATAGAAGAGGCGGCAAAACAGCTTGAAGCAATAAGGCGACACCCGCGCCGAACAACCAGCCTTCGCGAATATATTGAAGCAGGTGAAGATGAAGGGCATCTCTAGAAATCCACTTTTGTGGATTCCTAGAGATTGCCGCCGAGTTTTAATTCCTGAAAATAGCAGGAATTAAAACGTCGCATTTTCAAAGTTATCTCTAAAAATTGCAATTTTTAGAGATTCCATGAACATAAAGATGAAAACAAGGGGAAATAAATGACCGAAGCTGAATTTTTTGAAAAGATAAAGCTTTCCGCACAAAATTATAAGGCAAAAAGCGACAGTGAAGCTAAAGATGAAAATCCAATTTCCTGGAAAAAAGCGACCTATCACGCTCTTTATAACATTGCTCCAGGAATGGCGGCAGACAGCCTTGTTATGACACGGCGTAAATCAGGCTCTTTGGACTCAAGCTCAGACGGCTCTTGGGAAGACGACGAAACATCACAGGAAATTACAAGAACATTTATGAAGCTTTTCATAGAAAAATACGGGAGCCTTGATTCAGTTTTGGAAAAAGAAAAGTCAAACACGAAAATCAAAAAGAAAAAACAAAAAAACAGACGGCATGGAAAAAAGAAGCACGCGAAATGCAAGAAAGACTTTCTTCTGTCTGGAGTGACGTGCAGAAAACCTTTAGCCAGATAAATCCTGCTGACGAAAACAGAAAAGACGCTCTTTCTACGCTCACAGGACTTTATGTTCTTTATGACGATTGTGATAACGTAGAAGTTATGGAGATTTTAAAAGCAATCCAAACTCTGTTCTGTTTTTCAGATTCAGAAATCGAAAAAGAGAAAAAAAGGAATGACGAAAAATCTAAAGAGGAAACAAATGGAGCAGAATAATACGCAAACTGTAAGCGGAACGCTTGTCAATCTGAATGTCTTAAAAACTTTTAAGGAAAAGCATTTTGCCACGGCGACCTTGCACGGTGAAAAAAAATCTTATTCGCTGATTTTTATGCCAAAAATCTGGGAAGAAATTGGTGAGAAAATAAAAGACGGAAATTTCTATTCGTTTGAAGCGGTAGAAAATAAAATGGAAAATGAAACAAAATATGCAGTTTCTAACTTAGCATAAGGAGGGGCAAAAATGGAAAAGTCTGCCTCAGAAAAAATCGCGCAGGTTCACGAGGACAGAAAATTTCTTCGCAAGCTGATTCTGGAAGAAGCCGAAAAACATGGGAATGAGGTAAAAGCAAATGTCCTCTTTGAGCTTGACTCTGAAAATTTCGGGCTTGAAAATGAGGGCGAAATGTTGCTCCGCCGTTTTGAAGCTGAAATTGAAAATCTGATTCAGAATTTTTACAAGAAGAATGTCTGCGAATCTGGCCATGCCGTTCACCGCTCGTTTCTTGCCATAGGAGAAGAGTCACGCCGCCAGATTGAAGCCCGCTTGATTACAGAACGAAAAGACTCGCTCCGTGAGGCTCTGAAAAATGAATTGTGGACTTTTTCGGAGCTGCTTCTTCTCGGAGACCGTGATATTCAAAAGGTTCTCCGTGAAACTGATAACGGAACACTCGCAAAAGCCCTTAAAATTTCTGACTTCAACATTCAGGATAAAATCTACCGCAATATGTCAAAAAAGGCAGCCGCAAATCTCCGCGAAGAAATAGAATATATGGAACCAATCCGCCTGATTGATGCCCGTGCTGCCCAGGACGAAATAATACGGATTATGGCACGGCTAGAAGAACAAGGCGAAATTGTGCTTGTTCGGAATCGGGATGAAAGAATGCTAGAATAGAATCCGAATGGACGTGAGCAACGAAGTGAGAGCGAGGTAGAAGCGGTTCAGACACAGCCTTCACCGAGCCTCGCTCAACCGCGAAGCGGGCTGGAACGAGGGGGAGACTTCCCCCTTTTGTATTTCCTTACAGCCCCCTTTCCTTAAGCCATTTTTCTATGTGGTCGGCAAAATAGATGACCATGGGGATTTTTGCCGCGAGGAATTTTTTGTATTCTTCGCTTCCCACTACGGGCGTTCCGCCCGGCTCGATTGCAACAATTGCCGCCATGTTCTCTGTGTCGGTCTGCCAGCCAACCCGTCCGCCCTGGGAATGGGTGATGTAGATTGCTTTTTTTCCTGTCATTTCCCTTGCGTCTGAAAGGACTTTGCTCAAGACTTCGCCAAAAAGTTTTTCGTCATAGTCACCGGTGTTGGGTGTCATCTGACGAAAAAAACTGGTTCTGGGCTTTCTCTCCTTCCGGGAGAGCAAAATCCTTACGGAAAATATTTCACAGGGCAGAGCTATCTTGCGCAAGTCTCAAAAGAGCAGATTCCTGTCTTCAATGTGACCTTCGAGCCGGGCTGCCGAAACAACTGGCACATCCACAATGCAAAATCTGGCGGCGGACAAATGCTTATCTGCGTGGGTGGCCGTGGCTGGTATCAGGAAGAGGGAAAAGAGGCCGTGGAACTGCTTCCCGGAAGCGTGGTAAACATTCCCGCCGGAGTAAAGCACTGGCATGGAGCGGCCGCAGATTCTTGGTTCAGCCATCTTGCGCTGGAGATTCCCGGTGAGGAAGGCAGCACGACTTGGTGCGAAAAAGTCAGCGATGAGGATTATGGGAAATTGAAGTGATGGAGGATGGGGGAAGTCTGTCCACCTGAGAACAGGTTGTAGCGCATTGCACGAAAGTGCAATGCCGGCTATGAAGTGTTGCTAGTCTTTATCCATTTTTACGGTTCTCATCGTTCTTTGCATTAAAAGCAGCAAGTTCGTCTGTGGTCATTTGTTTCGTAAGATCAGCACTTTGCGTTATTGTTAATGTGTAGTCTCCGTCAGAAAGAGATATTGACTGGTCGTTGGATTCATCATCAGATGAATTTTCGTTTGAGCATCCAAAGAATGCACAAGTCAAAGCCATTGCGGCAAGAATTGCCACGATTTTAAGATTTTTTTTCATGTTTTCGGCTTTCAGGTTAAAAAAGAAACTTTCACAGGAAAAATTTGCCGAATTAACTCAATTAGACAGAACCTATATTTCTGGTTTGGAAAGAGGAAAAGGAAATCCAGCGGCAGACAGGCTTTGACACGGTGGAAATCGAACTTGAACATCCTTACTCGTCAAATTATAATACAGTCTTGAAAGAGGCTCAGCGCGACCAGCACAAGCAGGCCCGCCCCGCTCTCAAAACCAGAATCGATGCGAAAAAATGGGCGGAATACGGCAGAATCATCATCGGCTATCCCAACTGGTGGGCGAGCATCCCCATGCCTGTTGCCACGCTCCTTGAAAGCTACGATTTTTCAGGGAAGACGATTCTTCCATTCTGCTCCCACGGCGGAGGCAGGTTCGGGCAGAGCATCACCGCCATTTCAAAACTCGCCCCGAATGCGAAAATCGGCGACGG
>DFEB01000033.1 GCA_002368605.1 Treponema sp. UBA3813
ACGAAGAAAAAACAAAATCTGTCTTTGAAAACAACAAATATCTCACTGGCGACACGGCTTACTATGACGAAGACGGCTACATTTGGTTCATTGGCCGCAATGACGATGTAATCAAAAGCTCTGGCTACCGTGTCTCTCCATTTGAAATCGAAAGCATTTTGCAGCAGCACCCCGCTGTCCTTGAATGTGCGGTTACGGGAGTTCCTGACCCACGCCGAGGACAGGCAATCAAGGCCACAATCGTACTCACAAAACTCTACGAAGCCAGCGAGCAGTTGCGCATTTCGATTTTGGACTGGATGAAAGAAAAAACCGCCAGCTACAAGCACCCCCGCATCATCGAATTCGTAACATCATTGCCAAAAACGATTTCTGGAAAAATCCGCCGGGTAGAAATCCGTGAAAACGACCAAAAAAAAGAATAATAAATGCCTTGCATGGAGGTATTTTTTGTTCTTAAAAATCAATTCCTTTTAAGAATCTTTGCTGGAATTCGGGGATGCCTGCCAAGTTTATCTGAACGGATTTTTTTGCAAGGGCGCGTGCCTTTTCCCTGAGGACATTTGAGAAGAGCAGGGCGCTTGCTCCAGAAAGAGAGGCATTTCCCAGCTGAATCGTGCGTTTTTCCAGTTGTGCCGGCAAAAGACCGATATAAGTTGCTTCCTCAAGATTGATTTTTGAGCCGAATCCACCCGCAATGCAGAATACGGGCGTTTCTTCTGTGTGCTCAAGCAAAAATTCCAGGCCGGTTTTGACCGCAGATTTTGCCAGCTGAAGATTTCGGATATCCTGCTGAGAAAGGTAAACCGCCGGCGTAAGTTCAATACAGCTTGTTCCGTCTCCCAGTTTTGATTTTTCGCGGATGATGATTCCCGCTTTGTCGATGTACTTGTTTTTGAGCATGACAGCTGCCGCACTGATTAAGCCGGTTCCGCATAAGCCCTTTGGATTTTTGTCGCCGATTGTGTGGCAGTTTAATTTATCGTGCAGATAAGTGATTTTGTCGATTGCGCCTTCGATTGAAGGCATACCGCAACTGATGTTCGCGCCCTCAAAAGCCGGGCCCGAAGCCGCAGATGTGCATAGAATCTTGCCTTTTTTGCCTTCTGAATCAGGAACATAAAGACAAAGCTCGCTGTTGGTGCCGATGTCGGCCAGCAAAAGAGGAGCCTTAACTTTTGATTCCCAGGGGCGCAAAGTTGACGGATCATTTTTTGCTTCGGGGACTGGGAAACCTGCTGAAATCATTGCGCATACAGTGTCCGCTCCGATGAATGCGCCGATACAAGGCGGAAGATACACTTCTGTGTCAGGAGCGATTACGCTTGAATTAAAAATCTGGAGAAGTTCCGGGGTTGGCTTATCAAGAACTGTACAATGAGGATAAACCGTGCCGTTGCGAATTTTTTCCCAAGTTGTAACGGTATCAAAAAGCGATGCCGGAGTGAATGGAGCCGCCGCCATGTTATTGACCGATGTTGCCGCCAAAAAACTGAGCATTGTCGTGTTACCAGTGATGACAAGCTGGGTGACTCTTGGCTGGTATCCTCTTGGTAAGCGACTTCCTGCTTCAAGCACGGCCTTGGAGAACATCTTTTCGAGTTGAGAAATAATACAGTAATGAAGGGCTGAGTGACCAGTTTCGACAACCGATGAAGAGCCTGTGAGTGGTGGGCGAATTGCAAAAGAAATTCTTCGGATTATATCGTAACCGTAACGAACCTGATTATTTTTTTCGGCGACTGTTACGAGATGTTTCCTGCGTGATAAAGCCCAAACGCTTACGGCGATGGTCGTTGTCCCGATATCAACCGCAATTCCGAGTTCTGCAGGAGAAAGCTCTGACTCAATTTGTTCTGGGATTTCTGGCATTTCACCGTCTGTAACAATCTGCATGGTATCGTCCTAAAAGAAAAGTATCTTATATAGAATACATCGAGATTGTCGAATTTTCAATAAAAAATTATTTGTGTTTTGTCAGTTTTAATGAAACGCAAAAAAGAGTATCCCTTGTTCCACCTCTCGGCATACTTTTAAGGCTTGCAAAAATTTCTGGTGCGATTGAGTTTAAATGATAAGAAAAATCGTAGCCGATTCCGATTTTAAAACCGTTTCCCCATTTTGTACTTTCGCTTGAATCCTTGTTTTCAATTGAGTAGAAATCACTGCGTCGTCCAAGGGCGTAATCTATAGAGGCATAAAGTCCGCCGAAATTCGGGTAAACCCTGAATCCTGCCAAAAAAGCGTAATCGATAAGATAAATATGGTCAGAGCCATGCCATCTAAGGTCAAAAACTCCATCACCGCCAAGGGAAAAAATTACATAATCATTTGCAGGAATTAAAAAAGCCGCGTCAGTTGCAAGCACAATTTGATTGATGTCACTTAGCAAATCATTTTTATCTCTTGTCGCTTTGTCTCCGTAAAAAACATACCCGGAACCCAATCCGAATTCAAAACCAGCTTTTGCGAATGTGGGCAGGGAAAAAAAAGAGAGAAGGGCAGATAAAATCAGGAATTTTTTCTTCATATTGACATTATCGGCAGGATTTTACCATTTGTTGCGTCGAAAATCTTTTTGCCGAATGATTCAGAATCCGTCGCCGCGATTTTTCCCTTGATTGTGATTGCCTCGCCGAAATCCTCGGAAACTTCGTAAAGGGTGAAATCCTCAAAAATCTTTTTTATGATTTGATATTGCTGATAGTCCGCGCAGAGAGAAAAATCCGACTTTTCCACCAATTCTTCAAATTCCGCCTGAGCCAGCACATTTTTGACTCCGTTTCCGTAAGCGTGAACCAAGCCGCCCGTTCCCAAAAGAGTGCCGCCGAACCATCTGGTGACCGTGACCAAAAGATTTGTGGCTCCGCTGCCTTTTAAAACATCCAGCATTGGCCGCCCGGCAGTTCCCCCCGGCTCTCCGTCATCGCTCATTCCCATAATCTCCGCATTTTTTCCGCAGATAAAAGCATGGCAGACATGGGTAGCGTCAGCATATTTTTGTTTCTGTGCCTTGATTTTTTCCCGCACTTCAGCCTGAGAGGAAATCAGGAACAATTCAGAGAGAAAGCGCGAGCTTTTTATTGTTTCTTCGCAGGAAGCGTAATTTTTAGGTATTTTCATATTTGAACTTCATCTGTGCGCTTTGTGAGGGATAAAATTTCTTCGTAGAGAACTGGCACGGTCAGATAAATCCGAACCATCGCTGTGTAGAAATTTACGAAGTAGGCGATGTCCAGCAAAAAGACGAAAACCGAAAGACCGGGATTTTTTGTTTCTGGAATAAAATTTCCGATTGTCGCAAGCACAATGGCAATGGCAAGCTGTTTTCCGCCAGCCCTGAGAGCAAAAAGAATCAAGCGGAAGACATTTTTCTGCATTAGTTCAGCGCTTTTTCGGAAGAGAGAAATCACTCTCATGCTGGGATTGTCAAAATGCAAGTGGAAAACAAAAACGAAGCGAATCAAGACCGCGAGGGCAAGAACAAAAAGAATCAGCAGAAAAAGCCCGATAAAAAGCAGAGTTTGAGTTGCCGACTGGGAGAGAAGTTCCGCATTTTCGCTTGCGGCCTGCAAATCTTCAATACTGGGCGTGGCAAAAGAAAAATCGGGATAAATTTTGAAGAAAATGAATTTTGCGATAAAACGGGCAATCACCGCCAGCAGGGCAATCAAGGCTCCGAAAGAGGCGATAATCTTTCCCGCAGGATTAAAGCGCTTGAATCCGATGAAGATAAAGCCCAAATTCGTGTTTTTCCGCCTCGTCATCTGCAAAAGCATGACCGCAAATCCGAACTGGAAAGTGAGCCAGACGCAAATGGCAAGGAAAGCGAGGATGAAAGTTCCTGTCCTGAGAACGAGCATACTCACGCCGTCTTGAACCATGCGCATAACCGGAGACAAAATCACAAAGGAAAGAATCGTATCCAGAATCGACATAAAAAGAAGTGCGTACATGATTTTTCCGAGGTAAAGAGAAGATACTTGGTTCAGTTTTACCATGAGGCGTTTGATATCCATATCATTTCCTTTTTTTCAATTATTACAGGCCAAGCTCCAGTTGCGCTCCGTCAACCTTAATCGACTCAACTTCGTGGGTAGAAAGCCTGACTCCAAGTGTCTTCAAGCCTTTTTCCTCAAAGTCCTGAGCCTTGAACTTTTCTTCGGTGATTTTTACTCTCGGCTTTTTGACATAATTCAGGGTGAAAGTGAATTTTTCCCGCGTGTCGATGTGAAGGACTTCCATTCCGTCGGGGGCGAGAAAATAATCCCTGTTCATAATCCAGCTGGGGATTCGGCAGCGCTTGATTGAAGCGTAACCAGTCTCCGGGTCTTTAAAAATCACCGTGAAAAGCTGCTTTGGAAGTTTTTCCTTGTCGGCCAGAGCACAAAACCACATCCCTTTGTCGATGAAGAGCTTGTCTGGAACATCGGTGATGGTGTACATGCCGTTCTTTCGCACATAGATGATTCGGTCGTAGGGCGAGACCTTCATCAGCTCGCTTCCGCCTGAGACATTGATTCCTAGGTAGCCTTTTTCGTCGTATCGCAGTGAAAGATCCTGGCGGGCAACTTCTTTTACATCCGTCGCGCTGAATTTTGCCACCGTTGTGTTTCGTTTCAAAAGTTCCGGGGCGATTTTCTTGAATTTATCCAACATTCCGTCCAGATATTCGATGGCACAGCCAGTCAAATCCTTTAAGCGGCGGTTGATTTCCTTGAGCCGGTCTTTGATTGCCTTGACCTGGTCGCGGTTTTTCTGAATGTCGAAAAGTGAGATTCGGCGGATTGGAATTTGAAGCAGGTGCTCCACATCGTCATCGCTCACTTCCCGGATAAGTTCAGCCTTAAAGGGCTTGAATCCGTCTTTTACGGCCTTTGCCACGGTTTCGGCGGTGCGTTTGTTTTCGATTTCCTTGTAAATCCTCTCCTCAACGAAGATTCGCTCCAAAGTGCGCAGGTGCAGCTCGTCGGTGAGCTTTCGTTTTTCAAATTCCAGCTCGTCCTTGATGATTGCGGTGAGTTTTTGCGCATAATATTTGATGATTTCAGTTGCCGTCATCACAACAGGCATGTTGTCCTTGATGACCAGCATTGAGCAGGCGATTGTTTTCTCGCAGTCAGTGTAAGCGTAAAGTGCGTCGATTACATCTTTTGAGTAAACGCCTCTCGGCAGCTTGATTTCGATGTTACAGTGGTCGGTGGTGAAGTTGTCAACCGAGCTGATTTTGATTTTTCCCGCCTTGTAAGCCGAGTCAATTGATTCAAGAAGTCCTTTCGCGTTGGTGTCCAGAGGAAGCTCCGTGATGATGATTTTCTTTTCATCGCTGGTGTCGAATTTTGCCCGGGTGATGATTTTTCCGTTTCCGTCCTTGTAATTTGAGACATCAATCAGGCCGCCGGTCGAGACATCAGGGAGAATCGAGAATTTCTCGCCCTTCAAGCATTTAATCTCGGCTTCAAGAACTTCTTTTAAATTATAAGGCAAGATTTTCGTGCTCATGCCTACGGCAATGCCTTCCGCCCCGATTAAAAGCGTTACCGGCAGTTTTGAGCGGTAGACTTCAGGCTCCAAATCCCGGCCATCGTAATTGGGAACATAGTGGGTGATTTCTTTGTTCGTGACCAAAAATTCCTTGGCCAGCGGGTGAACGCGACACTCAATGTAACGGCCCGCAGAAGCGCCGTCGCCAGTGTACTTGTTGCCGAAGTTTCCCTGTTTTTCGATGAAAATTTCCTTGTTGGCAAGATTTACCAAGGCTCCGTAGATTGAGGCGTCACCATGCGGGTGATATTTCATCGTTCGTCCGACGACAAACTGAACTTTTTGGAAAAGTCCGTCATTCACCTCAAAAAGCGTGTGCATGATTCGCCTCTGAACAGGCTTTAATCCGTCCTCCAAATCAGGAATCGCCCTGTCCCGGATAACATAAGAAGCGTATTCAATAAAGTTTTTGTCAAATAAGTTTTTTACAAATGCCATTTTTTTTCCTCTTATGCATCAATCTCAGCGTTCGTCAGCAAATTATTCTCGATGAACTTTCTTCGCTCTGGCGTGTTTTTGCCCATGTAGAATGACAGGAGCTGAGGGATGATTTTCAGCTGGCTGATTTCCACCGGGGTCAGGCGGATTGTGTCCGGAGCTATGAATTGCTTGAACTCGCTGGGATTGATTTCGCCCAAACCTTTGAAGCGGCTGGTTTCGCATGATTTCCCCAGTTTTGCCTGAGCCTTGTCCCGCTCGTCCTCAGAGTAGCAGTAGATGTTTTCTTTTTTGTTTCGTACGCGGAAAAGGGGCGTTTCAAGGATATAGACCCTGCCGCTGGTGACAAGTTCCTCAAAGTAGCCCAAAAAGAAGGTGAGAACCAGATTTCTGATATGGAAGCCGTCGTTATCGGCATCAGTTGCGATGACGATTTTTGAGTATTTAAGGTCTTCCACGGAATTTTCGATTCCAAGGGCCATCATCAGCTGGTGAAGCTCGTCGTTCTTGTAGATGTCGGTCTGGCGTTTTCCGTACATGTTCTCAGGCTTTCCTCGCAGGGAGAAAATTGCCTGATAGTCAGCGTTCCGTGAGTGGGTCATAACGCCCGAAGCAGACTGTCCCTCGGTGATGAAAATCATGGAATTCTCGCCCTTTGTGCCGTCTTTCAGGTGGAAGCGGCAGTCATCCAGCTTTGGAATGCGGATGCTCATCTTTTTGGCGGCTTCCTTCATCTGTTTTTTTACGCTGGAAAGTTCCGTGCGGAGTTTTTCGTTTGCTTCGATTTTTGCCTTGAGCCTTTCTGCTGCCTTGGGGTTCTTGTGAAGCCAGTTGTCCAGCCCGCTTTGAACTTCCGCCACAATCCAGGCCCGGATGTCGGTGTTTCCCAGCTTGTTCTTGGTCTGGCTTTCAAAAACCGGGTCTTTTACCTTGACCAGAACAGCCGCCGTGATTCCTTCCCTTACATCCTCAGATTTATAGCTTGACTGGAAGAAGTCATTCACGCCCTTGATGAAACCTTCCTTAAAAGCCGTAAGATGGGTTCCTCCGTCCGAAGTGTACTGACCGTTTACGAATGAGAAATAATTTTCGCCGTAAGAGTTTGTGTGGGTGAAGGCAAACTGAAGATGCTCGCCCGTGTAAGAGCCGATTGGGTAGATTGTCTCGGATTCAAGCTCTTTTGTGAGCAGGTCTAAAAGTCCGTTCTGACTCTGGAAATCCTGACCGTTCAGGCGGAGAATGAGTCCTGAGTTCAGGTAGGCGTAGTTCCACATTCGTTTTTCCACGAATTCCATGTTGAACTCATATTTTCCGAAGATTTTTGTATCGGGAACGAATTCAAAGTAAGTGCCGTTTTTTGTGCCGGGCTTTACCGCGCCGGATTTATTGCTCTGGATTTTGCCCTCGTTGAAGACCGCCTCAACGCATTTTCCGTCACGGATGGAGATGACGCGAAAATATGAAGAAAGGGCATTTACCGCCTTTGTACCGACACCGTTCATACCCACAGAAAACTGGAATACATCATCGTTGTATTTGCCGCCGGTGTTGATTTCAGAGACACATTCTACGACTTTTCCCAAAGGAATTCCCCGTCCGTAGTCGCGCACCTTTACCCGGTTTTCCTTGATTTCAACATCGATTTTTGTACCGAATCCCATGATGAATTCGTCGATTGAGTTGTCGATTATTTCTTTTAAGAGAATGTAGATTCCGTCGTTTTGGTTTGAGCCGTCGCCAAGCCGGCCTATGTACATTCCGCTTCGTAAGCGGATATGCTCAAGGGCATCCAAGTGCCGGATTTTGTCGTCTGAATAGTCAGCGGCGTTCACTTCTTTTTTTGCAAGCCCTGCGTTGGGGTCGGCTTTTTTTGCCGCCGCAAGTTTTTTTTCGGCTTCGGCCGTGGCTTTTTTGTCGGTCGCCCGCTCTTCTACGCTGCTTTTGGGAGCCGCCTCTTTCTTTGACTTCGCCACGGTCTTTGCGTTGTCCCAGGCACGGAAAGTTCCGTTTTCGTCAATTCCCGCCACGGGCTTTTTTGTTTTTGCAGATGATGAGTTTGTCGCAGTCGCTTCCTTTGCAGGCGCAGATTTTGCAGCAGGAGCTTTTTTTGTCATTGTCGGGCTTGACCCGGCAATCTCTTTTTCTTCTTTTTTAATTCCACCCATAGCATACAATTATAAACTATTTTTGTCGAATTGAAAATAGTTCTTTTCTGCTATGGACTGCTTGATCTTTATTTAATGCGGAATTTGTTGATTTCGTCAGCAAGGGCAGAAATCTTTCCCTTGTTTTCCTGCGTGAGCTGGTTCACGATTTCGCTTGATTCCGTGATGCTTCTTGCTCCTTCGCCCATTTCGCTCATTCGGGAAGAAAGATTTGAGGCGATGTTTGTCATTTTTCCAACCGCGCTTGAAACTTCCTGACTTGCGCTGTAAATTCCCTCCGACTCCCGTTTTACGCTGGTCGTGGCCGTTTCGATTTCCTTGATTGCCGAAAGAACATCTTTACAACTTTCCTCATGCTCGCCCATAACGCTCTTAACATTACCTGTGAGAGTGCTTACATTTTCTGACAAGTTGTAGATTTCCGCAAAGCTCTGCTCAACCGTGCGCGTTGAATCGGCAAGGTTTGTGATTTCAAGTCCTACATCTTTAAGGGTTTGAGTGATGACCTTACCCTGTTTTGAAGATTGCTCGGCAAGGCTTCGGATTTCGTCAGCTACGACAGCGAATCCCTGACCCGCTTCGCCCGCATGTGCCGCTTCGATTGCCGCATTCATTGCAAGAAGGTTTGTCTGGCTGGCTACATTCAAGATGACTTTTGATGCTTCCTGCAAGCCGCCTGACGCATCGGCGATTTTCTGGGCGATTTCAGCGGATTTTTTCATGTTTGATTTTCCGGTGTTGGTTGCTTCCAGAAGTGAAGTGACTGCTTCGCTGGTATTTTTGATTGAATGAGAAATCTCCGTGATGTTTCCCACCATCTTGTTCGCGCTTCTTTTTGAATTTTCCACGCATTCTGACTGGGATTCCGTGCTTGCGCTCAATTTTTCGATTGCGCTTGCGATTTCTTTTTCCGAATTTGCCGTCTGTTCGACGCTGGAATTCAAAGATTCTGACTGAGAGCTGATTGAGACGATGTTTCCGACGATTTTTGAAATTTCGCTTGAAATCTTATTCATGTCGTCGGCAAGTCCGTTTCCGATTTTGTCCAGTTCGTTGGTATTCTGTGAGATAAGGCCGAAAGTCGAGCGCAGGGTTTTTATTGTATCGTTGAAAGTCTCGGTAACATTTCCCAATTCGTCATGGCTTGTGACTTCGATTGTGTGGGTAAAATCATTGTTTGCCACTTCTTCAAGGGATGTGATGATTTTTTTGAGAGGCTGCATTGTTTTTCTTGTGAAGAGTGATACTGCCAGTGATGTAACGAGTGTGATAATCAGACAAATGAGAATCGTGAAAGAAAGAGTTCTGTAGAAGGCTGCAAAAACCGTTCTTTTTGGACAGAAAGCCACGATTTGATAGCTGGTTTTTTCATTAGTTATGAATTTTGAAAAATATGTCTCGCTCTTGATTTTAATGCTTCCGCTTCCCGATGGAGCAGAAATAAAGTCTTTAAGGTTTGGAATGTCAATCTCTGTGATATTTTTGAAGTTGTTTTTGGAAGGTGAAGTGTCGGCCAGAATCGTGCCGTCTTTTTGAATCATCATAAGGAAGGCATTGTTTCCCAAATCTACTGTTGAAAGAATCTGGGTGAGCGTGTCCAGGGAAACTTCAATAGAAGAATTTCCTACGAATTCTTTGTTGAAGTCATAAACCGACCGCGTGATTCCAACGACCGTTGCTCCCACAGTGGAGGCGAAGGCATCTGTAATCATAACCTTTCCGTTTCCGTTCAGTGCCGTCTGGTACCATCCTCGTTTGCGCGGGTCATATCCTCCGCTCATTGAACTGTCGAAGTTGGTTGCATAGCCGCCCCATTTTGTTCCGATGTAGATTTCTGCGATATCCTTGTCTGCCGAAGCGAAATTCTTACAGGTTGCACGAATCGCCTCTTCTGTAGGGCTTTTTTCGTAGCCCAAAATCTGAATGTCTCCAACCTCATTTACAAAAGAGTGGATTGTGTCGTCCGCCAGTTTTACGGGGTCAGATTCAGAAAATACATTCAGTTCGACTTCCTTTGCCCCGAAGAACATGTTGATTGCGTCAGAAAAGGCGTAGAGTTCGGCTCCGGCCTTGTCATAGAAATTCTGGAGGCAATATCGCGCGAAAAAAACACTCGTAGTAATGGAAGAAATCGCCAGGACTATGAGCATGATGATGATTGCGCCCACAGAAAATTTTCGTGATGTTGAAATATAGTGTTTTTTCATAAAAATACTCTCCTTGCCGCATGTTTTATGTTTCTATGCAGAGTAATTACAGTATATTTTAAATAAAAAAGTAATGCAAGAAAAAAATATGGTATATGGCGTTTTGTAACAGTCTGTAGCACTTCATGTTCGAAGATGATATAATCTTTCTATGGCAATGAATTTTCTTGAAGAACGAATACTGAAAGACGGCGTTGTGCGCGAGGGTAATGTTCTCAAAGTTGACAGTTTCCTTAATCATCAGATTGACATTTCACTTTTGGAACAAATCGGCGCAGAATTCAAAAAACGCTTTGACGGCGAAAAAATCACCAAAATACTGACGATTGAAGCTAGCGGAATCGGAATAGCTTGCATCGTCGCCAGATATTTCAATGTTCCAGTGCTTTTCGCAAAAAAAACGCAGAGTATCAATGTGGACGGCGATAAATACAGCACTGATGTTGAATCTTTTACTCATGGCTGTACAAATCATGTCTTTGTTTCAAAAAAATATCTCTGCTCTTCCGACAAGGTGCTCATTATCGATGATTTTCTTGCGCGAGGTTCGGCTCTTCTCGGTCTTACGGAACTTGTCCGCCAGGCTGGAGCCGAAGTTGTGGGAATCGGCATCGCCATTGAAAAAGGATTTCAAGACGGTGGACGCATAATCCGCGAAAAAGGCTTCCATTTAGAGTCTATTGCTATTGTTGAATCTATGGATTCATCAAAAGGCACGATTACATTTAGGGATTAGGATATAAAACCCGGAGAAAATATGAAAAACGCAAATTCAGAAAACATGTACACACTTGAAGGCACTGTGCCGTTGACTCAGGCGATTCCCCTTGGTTTGCAGCATATTCTCGCAATGTTCGTAGCTAACATTACCCCGATAATGATTTTGGCGAATGTTTGCGGAATTGACCAGTCGCTTGCGGCTCGCCTTGTTCAGAACGCAATGATTGTGGCTGGTATAGGCACTTTGATACAGCTTTTTCCCCTTTGGAGAGTCGGTTCAGGTCTTCCCATTGTAATGGGAATCAGCTTTACCTTTTTGAATACGGCTATTTTTATCGGCACAACTTACAGCATGGGTACGGTCATCGGCTGTGTAATTATCGGCGGTTTAATCGAAGGATTGCTGGGACTGCTTGCAAAATACTGGATGAGAATTATTTCTCCGATTGTTGCCGCTTCAGTCGTTACGGCAATTGGTTTCTCTCTTCTTTCTGTCGGTGCAAATTCCTTCGCTGGCGGACAGGGGGCTGCGGATTTTGGTTCCCTGAACAATTGGATTGTCGGTACGGTCACTTTGCTTTCCTGCCTTTTGTTTCAGATTTTTTCCCGTGGTTATTTAAAGGTTATTTCGGTATTGTTCGGACTTGTAATCGGTTATATTCTTGCCCTTTGTCTGGGCATGGTTGATTTTACGGTTCTGAAAAATGCAGGCATTGTCGCCGTTCCTAAAATTTTCCCATTTAAACCAGAATTTAATCTGAGCGCAATTCTCTCTATGGTTGTCATTTATCTTGTTTCGGCAACAGAGACTATCGGTGACTCTACGGCAGTCGCTGAAACAGGTTTGAATCGAAAAATTACAGAAAAGGAACTTTCCGGTTCTTTGGCCGTAGACGGATTTGTAAGTTCTGTCGCAGGTATTTTCGGTTGTACGCCAATCACTTCTTTCAGCCAGAACATCGGTTTGGTCGCAATGACTCGTGTTGTAAACCGCTTCACGATTGCAAGTGGGGCCGTGATTATGATTGTTGCTGGAATTTTCCCTGTTATTGGTGCCTTGCTCACGACGGTTCCTCAGGCGGTTCTCGGAGGCTGTACTATCATGATGTTCGGTACAATTTGTGTTGCAGGATTCCAGCTTTTGGGAAAATGCGGTTACACAGCCCGAAACACGATGATTGTTGCCCTTTCCCTGAGTATCGGCCTTGGTTTCACTCAGAGTACTGGCATGTTCTCTGTTTTCCCGAAAATCGTTCAGAGTGTTTTCGCAGAGAATTGCGTTGCGGTTGTTTTTGTACTTGCGATTCTCCTTGATTTGCTCTTGCCAAAAGAAAAAACTGTAGCTGAAGTATGACAAAAGCACTTTTGATTTCATTTTTTGTTTCCATGATTCCCCTGATTGAGTTGCGGGGCGCGATTCCTGTTGGCTTGGGGCTTTTCGCCTCTCAGGGAATCGAACTTTCTCCCGCTATGCTCGTTTTTCTTTTTATCGCCTGCATGGTGGGGAATATGCTTCCTGTTCCATTCATTTTCTTGTTTGCCCGAAAATTTTTGGAGTGGGGGCAGGAAAAAAAATTAATCGGCGGAATCTGCCGTTTCTGCCTTGAAAAAGGTCACCGCGGCGGCGAAAAATTGCAGGAAAAAGCGGGCAGGGGGCTGTATTTCGCTCTTTTCCTCTTCGTAGGAATTCCCCTTCCTGGAACCGGAGCTTGGACAGGCACTTTAGCGGCCAGCCTTCTTGACATGGACTGGAAAAAAACGACTCTTTCGGTCATCTTTGGAGTTCTTCTTGCGGGAGTCATAATGATGACGCTCAGTTTTGGAGTTGCAAGCGGAGTCGGGGCGGTGACCGCACAATGAGAGAGATTGAACTGAAAATCCCTCTCACACAGGAAGAGTTTATTCATATAGAAGATTTTCTGCTCGGTCGCAAAAAGATTGACAGCCTTTCTCTGCGCGATGTGGAAAAAATCCTCAAAAATGACGAATATTTTTCCCTTTATAAAAGTCACGAAGAGAGGCTTAAAAATAAGGAACTTCGTGTTATCCGAATCCGAAGCGAAAAAAAACAGCCCCTTTCTCCCAGCGGAATTGACATGTTCGGCGAAGAGAGCGAAAAATCTTACTTTTGCATCAAGCAAAAAAGCCTTGAAAACGGCGTGGAATTTAACGCTGAGCATGAGACCTTAATCGAAAATCCCGAAGTTTTACGCACATTCTTTAAGGCCACTGGCTACATAAAATGGTTTGAAAAAACAAAGGATGCCATTTCTTCTTCCGTCACGCAAAATGATTTTGAGGCTCATCTGGAACTGGAAAAAGTCAACGGGCTTCCTTACGCCGAAATCGAATACACAAAGGAAGACCTTGCTCCAGATACAGTCCGCGTAAATCTTGAAAAAATCCTGGTCACTTTGGCTCTGGATGTGCAAAAAAGAGATTCGCGCTCGTGGGCGGAGATTATTAATGGCAATTAGGAATTGGGCGGTATGATTTACGAATTGCCGAACACTGAGATTCAAATTACCGTCTCAAAAAAGCGGATCCGGTCTTTTCGTTTGCGGGTTGACCGGAGCGGAAATGTGCTTTGCTCGGTTCCTTGGCTGGCTTCAAAATCTAAAATCGAAGAATTCATTGATTCAAAAAGCAAGTGGATTCAAAAATCTGTGGAAAAAGTAAAATCTTCTATATTAAACAGCGAAAATCTGTCTGAAAAACCTATAGATTTCGCCCTTGCTCAAGAAAGATTCCGCGCCACCCTTGAAAAGCAATATCGTCTTTTTGCGGAGTCAGAGCTTGCGGAAAAAATGCCGGATTTTTCTTCAATCACGCTTAAATGCCGCAAGCTAAAATCCATGTGGGGAAGCTGTAACCGCCGCACGAATACAGTCACCTTGAATTATGACTTAATGCGCTTTCCTCAAATCTGCACGGATTATGTTGTACTGCACGAACTGACCCACTTTCTCTACATCTATCACGACAAAAATTTTTACAAAATCGTCGAACGATTCATGCCAGAATACAAATCTGTCGTCAAAATGATGAGGTGAATCTGCGTCTAAATTTTTATTTCTTTTAGTGATATGCAGCTTGCGTCGCAGATTTCAAGCATACGGGCCCAGTCTGTTTTGGGCGGCTCGGTTTTTTCCTCGTCGCTTTCATCGTAGACAGCCACTGTCTTAAAACCTGCATTGTGAGCCGTTCTCAGGGCGTGGAGGGCATCTTCAAAAACCAGGGATTCTTCGGCTTTCGCATTGCAGACCTCCGCTGACTTTTCAAAAATCACTGGCTCGGATTTTGTCGTATCGTATTCAAGGCAGGTGAGGATTTTTACAAAATATTTCTCGCAGTCAAGACGGCGCATACAGGCAAGCACGCTGCTTCGGTCGGTGGCGGTGGCAAGCAGGCAGGGAATTTTCATTTCGTTAAGTCTTTCTAAAAGTTCCCTCGCTCCTTCTTTGAGTTGCAGGGTTTTTCCGTAGTGTCCGCTGATAAGGGCACGGATTTCGTCCATGATTTCTTCCCTGGGTTTTTGGATATTGTATTTTTCAATAAAATAATCCGCCGACTCCACCAAGTTAAATCGTTTGATATCCTCCCACAAGCCTTCTCTGGGAGTGATTCCGTTTTGCTGAAGATATTGCGCGCCGATTGTGTGCCACATTCCCATTGAGTCAAGAATTGTGCCGTCCATGTCAAAAATCGCGCATTTGATGTTTGAAAAAATCTGATTTAAGGGATTCTCTTTCATGTTGGAGATTATAGCAGATTGCAAAGAAATGTTCTGCAAATTGAAATTTTCTCCAAAAAAGTATAACCTATCTTCATAAATTTTGTTTTCTATATAATGAACCTCTGTGCGCTCTGTGCGCTCTGTGAGGATTTTAAGGACATTTCAAAAATGATTGAAGTTTCACATCTCTCAAAACGCTTCGGCGAGTTCAAAGCTGTCGATGATGTCAGTTTTTCAATTCCTACGGGGCAGATTGTCGGTCTTCTTGGACCTAACGGTGCGGGAAAATCAACCACCATGCGTATGATTACGGGATTTTTTAAGCCCACAAGCGGCACGGTTCTTATCGACGGAATCGACATCACTCAAAATCCTGTTGAGGCAAAACAAAAAATCGGTTACATGCCGGAATCCGCTCCTTTGTATGCGGACATGATTGTGGAAGAATATCTCCGCTATGTCGCCCTCATGCAGAATCAGAATCCTGACGAGAAAATCCCAAGACTCTGCGAGGAATGTGGTCTTAAAGAAGTCATGCACAAAAATATCGCTGAGCTTTCCCGCGGTTACAAGCAGCGAGTAGGACTTGCCCACGCCCTCATGAACGACCCGGAAATCCTTATCCTTGACGAACCAACATCGGGCCTTGACCCAAACCAAATCGAGGATGTCCGCAATCTTATCCGCGAAATCGGTAAAACCCGCACGGTCATCATCTCGACCCACATTTTGAGCGAGGTTGAAATGCTCTGCGGCCGGGTCATCATCATTTCAAAAGGCAAGGTCGTTGCCGACAGCCCCACTCAGGAGCTTCGGGAGCGATACGGCCACGCCGAGACGGTCTATATCCAGCTGGACGGAGCGGGCGAAGACGAGGCAAAAAGTGCAATTTCTTCTATTGATAATGTGGATTCTTGCACTGTCACGGAAGGCGACAAAATCGAGTCCGCTCAGAATGCAATATCGCTTTTGGTAAGCGCAAAAGACGGTCAGGAAATCCGGCCTGAGCTTTTCCGCCTCTGCGCAGACAAAAACTGGACAATCTACGAGCTTGCCCTTAGAAAGAACAGTCTGGAAGACATCTTCCACGGCTTAACGGTAGAGGAGAAATAAAATGTCAAAATCATCAATAGTAATATTCAAGCGGGAAATTCGCGCTTACTTTGCGAGTCCTATCGCTTACATCGTTACGGGGCTTTTTTTGCTGGCTTCGGGATTTTTGTTCTTCAACACATTCTTCCTGAATAACCGGGCGGAATTGCGGCAGTTCTTCGGACTTTTGCCCATTGTGCTTTCGTTTTTCATTCCCGCTCTCACCATGCGCCTTCTGGCCGAGGAAAAACGAAGCGGCTCTTATGAGACTTTGCTCACTCTCCCGGTCACAGAGCTTGAAATCGTGACTGGAAAGTTCCTCGCGGCTTTTGTGGCTGGAGGGGCCATGCTCCTTCCCACGCTTTTTTATGCCATTACCTGCTTTATTTTCGGAAAGCCTGACGCAGGCCCGATGATTGGCGGCTACTTGGGTGCCCTTTTCCTCATTGCCTCGTTCAGCGCAATCGGTCTTTTCGCCTCAAGCCTAACCAAAAATCAGATTATTGCCTTCTTCATCGCTTTTGCAATCTGCATAATCTTCACCCTTATTTCAAGTTTCCTGATTTTTATGCCGGCTCTTGTCGTAGCTTTCTTTGATTTCTTTTCGGCTTATTCTCACTTTGAGTCAATTTCCCGTGGAATCATCGATTTGCGGGATTTGGTCTACTTCATTTCCCTTACGGCACTCTTTTTTGTTCTTACCGTTGAATCTTTAAAATCAACAGGGGAGGCTCGCTAATCATTATGAAAAAGTTCATTCAATATCTTAAAAGCCCGAAAAGTGACATTCTTCTTTTCATCCTTCTTTTGATTTTCGCAAATCTTGTGGTCAGCCGCTCTTATTTCAGAATCGACCTTACCTCCCCAAAATCATATTCCCTTTCAAAAGGAAGCGAGCAGGTTGTAAAGACTCTGGAAGAGCCTCTTTCGGTCAAAGTTTTCTTCTCTGACAATCTCAACGCCCCTTATTCCAGCGTCTACCAGTACATCAAGGATATTCTGGTGGAATACAAATCAGCCGCCAACGACAATTTCTCTTACGAATTCGTCGATATGAAAAAGGCCGAGAATGAAAAAGCCGCCAGAGATTACGGCCTCAACCAGATTCAGATTCAGGAGCTTAAAAACAACGAGGTCGGCGTGAAGCGGGTCTGGATGGGAATCGCCCTTTTGTACGCTGACCGAATCGAAGTCCTGGACTCCCTCACGAGCACCGACGGCCTTGAATACAGAATCACCACCACGATTTCAAACATGGTCTCAACCACCAGTGCGCTTGCTGGCCTTGCCGGTGAAGTGAAACTCACTCTCTATGCCACTAAAAAACTCGCTGATTTCAAAATCATCGGCTTCAACCAGATGGAAGATGAAATCCGCGCGGCTTACGGCGAAATCAACAAAAAGAACAAGAACCGAATCCGTTTTGAGAGCATTGAGCCGCCTGCAAGCGAAATTCCTTCCCTCGTGGAAAAATACGGAATCCAGTCGCTTAACTGGAACGACCCCGACCTTGGTCAGGGAACTGGCGCGCTTGGACTTGTCCTTGAATATGGCGAAAAATTCTCCCTTCTTCCTGTAAAAATGTCCAGAGATTTCTTCGGACGCAACATGATTACCGGCCTTGAAGGTTTGAACGAGCAGATTGAGGAAAGCCTTAAATCCCTGGTCTCAAAATCTCAGGAAATCGGCTACATTACGGGCCACGGTGAAGTTGAAGCCAGTGAGCAGGGCCAGTACGGTCAGCCTTCACCATCGGTTTTTGCCCAGCTCATTTCTGACCGCTACACTCTCAAAGAAATCAAGCTGGCCGAGGAAGAAATCCCTCAGTCTCTTTCAAGCATCATTATCAACGGCCCCAAATCTTCTTTCACCGACGAAGAGCTTTATAAAATCGACCAGTATGTTTTGAGGGGCGGAAATATCCTTCTCTTCCTTGATCCCTTTGAGGAAGTTCAGGCAAATCCATACTCTCAGCCGACTTACAATCCGATTAACACAGGTCTTGAAAAGAATCTTGAGAAATGGGGAATCTCTGTCGGCAAAAAATATGTCTACGATTTGAATTGTTTCAGCCAGACCGACCGCCAGTACGGAAAGATGAATTTCTATGTGGCTCCAATGATGCAGAAAAACACTTTGGATCAGAAAAGCCCCATTACCAAAAACTTGGGCTATGTGATTTTCTTCCAGAACGCTCCTCTTGACGTGACTGCCGCAAAAGAAAACAAAGATGCGCGCGTCACGGTTTTGGCAAAATCTTCAAAGGAATCATGGACTGTGGATTCAAACATCAGCCCTGACCCGCGATTCATTTCTGTTCCAAGCGACAAATCAACTATGGCAAGCGAAAATCTTGCGGTTCTTGTTGAGGGAAAATTCTCTTCTGCTTTCAGCGAAAAGCCAAAATCTGCTGATAAGAATGAATCTGCTGACAGCGCGGCAATTTCTTCCAGCGAGCATTTGGCAAAATCTGTCCAGAACGGAAAAATCCTCGTGGTGGGAAGCTCTATTCTTGGCGGTGGACGAATCGCCATGTTTAACAACGCCCAGCTTTTGGACGCGGAAGGAAATCAGCCTGTATCAATGTTCGTCCGAAACGCCGTGGATTATCTCAACGGCGAGGAAGATTTGTGTACAATGCGCACAAAGGGCTTGTCGCTCAATACCCTCACCGTAAAGAATCCGGCCGCTTCAACCGTGGCAAAATATTTCAACGAAATCGGGCTTGTGGTAATCGTCGCTCTTTGCGGCCTTTTGGTACTCTTGAAAATCAAAGCCAAAAAACGAGCCATCCGGGAGCGATACAACCCGAACGATTCGAGAATAGAAAAATGAAAAGAATCCACAGATTAGCACAGATATACACAGATTAAGGAAGTATGATATACGAAAATCTGTCGTGTAATATGAGAGATTTTCGTTTTAGAAAAAATATAATCTGTGGTAATCGGTGTAAATCTGTGGACAAAGATATGGAGTTGATTATGAATTTTAAAAATATAATGCTTAGAAAGGCAATACTGGCCTCTGCCGTGGTGGTGCTGGCTTTGATTTATATCTTGCAGGTGATTTTGGGAAGCCGGTCTTCTGTAAAAGATTTTGTCATCGACAAGACTTATGACACAATCGAAATCTCTTCCAGCGAGAATGGCACGCTTTTGCTCAAAAGATACGGCGATTTCTGGAAAGTCAACGACGAGGAAGCTGACTCAGGCAAGGCAAAGATGATTTCTGACGCCTTAAGCAGAATCAAAACCCTTTCCGTAATCTCAAAGTCCTCAAGCGAGGACGCAATCGAGCGATACGGCTTCACAGACTCTTCAAAAATCACTGTAAAAGTGAGCGACAACGGCAAGGAATATCTGAGCCTTGAAGTGGGAAAAGACGCCGCCAACGGCCAGCAGAACTACATCCGCGTGAATGGGAAAAGCGAAATCTATCTTGCGAGCGGTGCCTTGCGCCAGAAATTCAATGTAAAGGCAGATGAGTTAAAGGCTCCCAAGAAAGAAGAGACAGCTCCAGCCGCTCCAGCCGAAAATGCCCCTGCTGAGGGAGCGTCTCCCAGCCTTCAGCCTGGCGTTTAGGGAATGACTGTCAAAAAATTAATTTGTTATAGCCGATTAACAGAAAATTCACTATATTTATAGGGATTATAGGAGATTCCATAAAATGGCAAAAAAACTTACACCAATGACCTTGCTCTGCGGTTACTTGGGCGCGGGAAAAACCACGCTTTTGAATAAAGTCCTTAACAATCAGGAAGGCTACAAGGTCGCTGTCATCGTAAACGACATCGGCGAAGTCAATGTTGACGCAAAACTCATCGCTGACGGAGCTAAAATCACCGATACCAGCGACATCGTTCCGCTTACAAACGGCTGTATCTGCTGTACCCTCAAAAGCCAGCTGGCACAGAATATCGAAAACCTCATTAAGACAGGCAAATACGACTACATTATGATTGAGGCTTCCGGCGTTTGTGAGCCAATGCCAATCGCTCAGGAACTTGAGATGATTAAAAATGGCAAGCTTGACAATGTTGTAGGCGTTGTTGACGCTGCCCGCCTTGTTGACGAATTTGCAGGCGGTGACAAACTCCTCGCAAAAGAGAAAATAGGCGAGGAAGATATCGAGAGTCTTTTGGTTCAGCAGATTGAGTTCTGCTCAACTTTGGTCATCAACAAAAAAGATTTGGTCACCGAAGACCAGTTCAAGAAAGTCCGCAAAGTTATCGAAGTCCTTCACCCTGGCGTAAAAATCATCGAAACAAGCCACGGTGATGTTCCTGTCTCTGACATCCTTGCGACAGGAAGCTTTGAATTTGAGACAGTTTATGCTTCTGCCGGCTGGTGCAAACAGCTTGAAGAAGGCGAAATTGATGACGACGATGATGAAGATGAAGACGAACATCATCATCACCACGACCACGACAATCCTGAGCATGGCGAGGAAGGTCATGTCTGTGATGAGCATTGTGACCATCACCATGACGATGATGACGACCATGATCATGACGAGCACGGACATCACCATCATCACCACGAGCATAAGCATGACGGAGACAGCGGAGCTGACGAGGACGAATATGGAATCGGAACATTCATCTACTACCGCCGTAAGCCTTTTGACCGCCAGAAGTTGGACGAATACGCAAATAAATGGCCTCGAAGCATTATCCGCTGCAAAGGGCTTCTGTGGTTCAGCGATGAAGAAGAAATGGCCTATGTCTTTGAGACAAGCGGCCGTCAGATTCAGGCCGGTTACTCAGGTCAGTGGATTGCAGCCGCTCCCAAAAAAGAGCAGGAAAAAATCCTCGCCGCTAATCCTGAAATCAAAAAGGAATGGGATGAAACTGTCGGCGACCGTATGGTAAAACTTTGTATCATCGGCCAGAATCTGGATAAAAAAGCAATTTCAGCAGAGCTGGACGCTTGTCTGGCTTAAGGCTCTCGACCGGCTCCCTACATATGAAAGCCTTCGCCTAGATAGATTTCCCTTGCTTCGGGGCTGTCGATGATTTCTTGGCGGGTGCCTTGGATTAAAATCTGGCCAGTGCTTACTATAATTGCCCGGTCGGTGATTTCCAGCGTATCGCGGACATTGTGGTCTGTAATCAGGACTCCGATTCCCCGCTTTGCAAGCAATTTTATCATTCCCTTAATGTCCGCTACGGCAATGGGGTCGATTCCGGCGAAAGGCTCGTCCAAAAGCAGAAATTTCGGCTCGATTGCAAGGGAGCGGGCAATTTCCGTTCTCCGCCGTTCACCGCCTGAAAGTGTGTAGGCCAGCTGTTTTCGGATTCGGCCGATTGCAAATTCTTCAATTAACTCTTCCAGTTTTTGTTTTTTTTCGGCTCTGGTTAAATCAGGGCGGGTTTCCAAAATCGACCAGATATTTTCTTCGACGGTGAGTTTTTTAAAGACACTTGGCTCCTGTGGCAAATAGGAAATTCCCAGCTGGGCCCGCTTGAACATGGGAAGGGGAGTGATTCGCTTGTTATCCAAGAAAATCTCGCCGGAAGTGGGCTTGTAAAATCCGACAATCATGTAGAAACTCGTCGTCTTTCCAGCACCGTTAGGGCCAAGCAAGCCCAAGACTTCGCCTGTGTGCATCTGAAAATCAACACCTTGCACGACTTTCTTTTTTCCGAAGGATTTATAGAGGGAAGAGACTCGTAAAGTGTGCTGCGAACCAGAAATCCCTCCCTGGATTTCTGGATTCGAACGAGAATTTTCCTCTGGAAAATTCTCTCCTGTCTTTGCCCCTGCCTCCTGCAGGGCATTTTCTTCAATGAGGGATTCGTTCTGTGAAGCCTGCTGCGAACCAGAAATCCCTTCTTGCTTTTCTCCTACATCCTGTAAGGCAGATTCGTTTTCAATTTTCTCATCGCTCATTCTTTTCCCTCCGGCTTTTCCTCAGCCTTTATTACTTTTTCTGCTTCTGGCTTTTCTTCTGGAAGATTTTCATTTTCACCAGAAATATTGTTTGTAGCTTTTTCTTCTTTTTCAGCTTCTTCTTTTTTAGAGTCCGTTACAGTTCCTGAAACTCGACCCGAAAGTGTTATTTCCTGGGATTTGAGGTTTAAAATAATTTCTTGGGCCCTGAATGTGTCATCTCCCTGAACGATTTTTGGATTTCCACTCATTTCCAAAATTTGGGATGTTTTTCTGTAGATAGCAAAAGCCGCCGTGCAAGTGTTGTTTTTTTGCTTGAGAGTTATCCCAATCTGCATAGTTGCGATTTCTTTGTTTTGATTGTAATCGATAATTTGAGCATCTATGGTAACATCATTGTCAATATCGACCATGTGAACAGAGTCTTCAAGTCTGGCGAGTTTTGTCTCTCTGTCATAAATTAATTTTCCGCATGTGAAATCCATTTTTGTTTCGGTGTTTTTCCCTTCGACAGTTCCTTCTGCTGTTATATACCTGAAGTCCTCTCCACTCAGTTTTATTGAGTCTGCTTTGATTTCCATTGTCGGTGTTTTGACGAAAGCATCTCCTGTTAATTTTGTTTCGTCATTTTTGCTTCCAGAAACTCCTGTCATAGAGTCGGCTTTGAATGTTATTTCTTCTGAAAAAGAAAGGGGGTGTGAAAAAAAAATGAAGGAAAGTGCGAAAAATAAAATTTTAGTTTTCATTTCCGTCCTCGCTTACTGATGTTGTAATTTTGCCTGAAACTCCGCCCAAAAAAGAATAGCTTTTGCTTACTCCGCTGGCACTGAATCCTTTTCCTGTCATTTGAATATCTTTTTTGTTTAGTGTGACCGTGCTGTTATTGCCGCTTGATATTTGTTCAGTTTTTTTGTTAAAACGGAGTACATTTGCCGAAATTTCCATTTCTTGACTGGCCATAGAGAGACTTATATCTCCGAAGAGATTATAAATTTCTTTTTTTGTATTTGCCGCTATTAATTGGCATGAGCCGCTTGTTTCTTTTGAGCCTTCTGAATTATAGGATGTGAAATCTGCATTTTTTGCAAATACAGCATTATCGCTTTTATATTGTTCAAGTTGCTCGGCCTTTAGCTGAAGATTTTTTTTACCATTTTGGTATTTTGTATATTGCGCATTTTTGAAAATGAATTCTGGAATTTTATCTTCGGAATTTTCTCCGTTCGTGTAGGTTAGAGAGCAGGAAAAAGAGAATATAAGAGAAAAAAATAATGAAATTAAAACTGACTTTTTCCCCATTTGTGTTATAATTTTAACATTAAGATTTGTTTATTTCAACGGAGAAGATTTTAAACTCAACTTAAAATTATTTACAATTCAAAATTAAGGGTGTATAATTAAGTATATGGCAGACTTATTAACTGATGCAGAATTTGACATGTTCCGAAAGGTCATCTATGACGAAAGCGGAATTACTTTTTCGGCTACAAACCGATCGATTCTTGACAGCCGTTTAAAAGAAAAATTACGCGAAAAACAGTTGGATTCTATCGAAGAATATTATCGTCTCGTTATGTCAAACAAAGAAGAGATGAAGATTATGCTCGACTCTGTTACGACGAACCTTACCCGATTCTTCCGAAATCAGCCGCATTTTGATGCTCTTGTCAACTATGTTATTCCGCATGTCCTAGAGAACAAAAGAAAAACTGGTGATAATACGGTGAGAATTTGGAGTGCTGGGTGTTCAACCGGCGAAGAACCTTACACTATTGCCATGATTTTGGCAGATGTGCTTCCGGCTCCGTATAAATTTCAGATTACTGCTTCTGATATTTCCCTCAAATGTCTTATGACAGGGCAGGCTGGTTTTTATCCGGAGGCTCGCGTTACTGGTATTCCTCAAAAATACCTTGACCGTTTTTTCACCAAAAATGATCGTGGCTATCAGGTAAAGCCTGAACTTATGCAGACGATTAAATTCGACTATCATAACCTGCGTAACGATTCTGGTGCGCGAAATCTTGATGTCGTATTCTGTCGAAATGTTCTCATCTATTTTGATGAGCCTGCACAGAAGAATGTTATTGATCGTTTTTGGAATTCAATGGCACCAAATTCATATTTGTTCATCGGGCATTCAGAGAGTTTGTTCGGTATGGATACCAAATTTGAATTCTTAAAGACTGACTGGGCTTGTTTATATCAAAAGCAGGTCTAATCACTTTTTTTGCGATTATTTTTCTGGTCTGCAGGCTTTGTCTTGCAGACTGATTTTTTTATAGGGAGGATTTTTAATTATGGATGATATTTCTGTAGCTATTTGTGATGACTCAGCGCTTATGCGCAATCTGATTTCTCGTATTATTGATGAAACTGAAGGCTTGACTGTTGCAGGAAAGGCCATGAACGGTCAGTTTCTTGTTGAAAAGCTGGATTTGTTCAAGCCTGATGTGATTATCCTTGATATCGAAATGCCAGTCATGACTGGTGTTGAGTTCCTTCGCTGGCGCAAACAGAACAAAGTTGATGTTCCTGTAATTATTCTTTCCAGCATTGCTGAAAAGGGTGCTGCTGTTACGATTGAATGTCTTGAACTGGGAGCCGCTGATTTTATTACAAAACCGAATGGATCAATCTCTGCCGATATCAGTTCTGTTTCAGACCGACTTATTGAGCTTATTGCTTCTTACGGAGGCTCTTATGCCCGCCGTCACGGAAAGCAGGTGCGCTCAAGTGATTTCTTTGCGAATTTAGGTTCTGACCGTCTTGTTGAGCGCAAGCTTGCCTCAAAGATGGGGGCAGATAAGGCAAAAGAATTTCTTGCAAGTACGGCTGCAAAACCCGCATCATCGTTTGGAAGTTCCTTTGCCTCTTCAGAGCCAAAAGGTCCTGCAACGATTGAGCCTCTTCGTAAGCCTGGCAGAATCGAGGTCATCGCAATCGGTATTTCTACCGGTGGTCCGAACGCCCTCCGCGATGTCTTTAAGATGATAGACCCTCACTTAAAGCAGCCAGTTCTCGTCGTTCAGCACATGCCAGCCGGCTTCACGAAAGAATTTGCAAATTCTCTCAACAAAATCTGCGCCCTCAATGTAAAAGAGGCCGAGGATAACGAGCCTATCGAGAGCGGAAACATTTACATCGCTCCGGGCAACTATCATATCTATGTTGAGCAGACTCCTTTGGGCAAAAAAATGCTCCGTCTTTCTCAGGAGCCTCAGCGAAATGGCCATCGTCCTTCAGCAGATGTTCTCTTTGAGTCAGTTGCAAAAATCTACCAGAACCGGGCTCTTGGCGTAATCATGACGGGTATGGGCCGCGACGGTGCAGTTCAGCTGGCCGAAATGCGGAAGCAGGGTGCATGGACGCTTGGCCAGGATGAGGCTACGGCAATCGTTTACGGTATGCCAAAGGTCGCTTACGAGCTTGGCGGCGTTCAAAAGCAGGTTCCGCTAGAAAAAATGGCCGATGAAATTTCTAAACTGGCTAGGGAAAACTCATAACAAAAATTACATCCATGTAATTTTTGTTATCACGAGAAAATTCTGTTCACCTAAAGGCAAACAGAATTTTCTCTCTTTACTTTTACCCCGCATCCGTGCGGGGCTTTTTTTAAGTGTTTTTATCGGGCGTATTCAACGATTCGAGTTTCCCGAATCATCGTGAGCTTTATGCGGCCCGGATAACGGATATCCGTTTCGATTTGCTTTGCAATTTTTTGCGCAAGCTCTTTGACCTCGCCGTCTGCAATCTTTTCGTTGTTGACCAGAATGCGAAGTTCTCGGCCAGCCTGAATTGCGTAAGCCTTTTCGACCCCCTGGAACTTTTCGGCTGTTTCCTCAAGGTTTTCCAAGCGTTTGACATAGTTGTCAACCGTTTCCCGGCGTGCTCCCGGACGGGCTGCTGAAATTGCGTCTGCAATCTGAACGATGACCGCTTCAAGTGTCGTTGCCTCAACATCGTTGTGGTGAGCGGCAATGGCGTTGATGACTCGCGGGTCTTCGCCCATTTTACGGGCCATCTCAGCTCCGACTTCTGCGTGGTTCTGGTCGCTGTCGTTTTCGGCGCCCTTACCGATATCGTGTAGGAGGGCTGCTCGTTTTGCAAGCTCTTTGTTGGCTCCAACTTCTGCGGCAAGCAAAGAAGCGATTTCTGCGACTTCTTTTGAGTGAGTGAGGACATTCTGACCGTAGCTGGTTCGGAAGTAGAGACGACCGAGGGCGCGGACACCGTCCTGACTCATGTTGTGGATTCCCAAGTCGAAGAGAACTTTTTCGCCCTCTTCGTAAATCTTCTGCTGAATCTCACGGGTGACTTTCTGAACGATTTCTTCGATGCGGGCCGGATGGATTCGGCCATCAGTAACGAGGCGTTCAAGTGACTGTTTTGCAATTTCCTTGCGAACAGGGTCGAAACAAGAGATAACGACTGCCTCTGGCGTGTCATCGATGATGATATCGACACCGGTGAGGGTTTCGAGGGCGCGGATATTGCGGCCTTCGCGACCGATTATTCGGCCTTTCATCTCATCGCCTGGCAAAGAAACTGTTGTGACCGTTAAGTCGCCTGTTGTTTCGGTGGCGATTCTCTGAATCGTTGAAATAAGGATTTCCTGAGCCTTCTTTTCGGCTGAAAGCTGGGCATCCTGTTCGATTTTGTTAAGAAGTGCCTGAGCGTCATGGCGAGCGTCGTTTTCAAGATTCTTGATGATTAAATCTTTTGCTTCTTTTGCAGAGAGACCTGAAATTCGCTCCAACTCGGTGCGATACTGCTCTTCCTGTGCCTGAAGCTGCTCTTCGCGCTTTTTCATTGCATTGACTCTGTCGGCGAATTCAAGCTCTTTTTTGTCGAATTCTTCGGCTCTTTTGTCAATCAGCTCTTCTTTTTTGCTCACACGCGCTTCGTATTTCTGCACTTCGGCGCGTCGTTCCCGATCTTCCCGTTCCTGCTGTTTTCGTTCACGAATGATTTGATCTTTTGCTTCGAGCAAAATTTCTTTTTTCTGTGCTTCTGCTTCCTTTATTGCATCCTGTCTTAAGCGTTCAGCTTTTTGTTCTGACGCAGATAGTTGAAATCTGGCATAACACCATCGAATAATCCATCCAAGAACGATTCCTGCAACCGGGAGACCGATGAACAAAACTAAATTGTTCATATTCTGTTCTCCTAGTTTGCAAAAAAAAACTTTTTGCGAAATCAAGTTCTTCTATATTACAATATCATTTCTCTGTTGTCAAATTAAAAAACACTTCACAATTTAACTAAATTCTGTTTTAATTTAACCGATAGTTAAGTATGGCAAATTCTTATGAAAAACCGGATTTTTGGTCACGCAAGGCGTTCTCTGAGGGCTATCCCGCCCGTTCAGTCTACAAATTGCAGGAAATCGACGAAAAATTCGGCATGATTAAGAAGAATTACAAGGTGCTTGATTTGGGTGCGGCTCCCGGAAGCTGGACGACTTTTCTTCTCCGTCAAATGGAAGGCAGCGGTAAGGTCGTTTCCTGTGACTTGAATCCTCTTTCAAAGAGCGTAAAAGGCGATAATCTCGTCTTTATTCAAGGCGATTTGCAGGCGAAGGAGATTTTCGACAAAATCAAGTCAGAAGGTCCTTTTGACCTCGTTGTATGTGACGCGGCCCCGCTCACTACAGGAAACCGTGTCGTCGATACTGCCCGTTCTTCGGGATTGGTAAAAATGGCGATTTGGTATGCCCAGACGATGCTCAAAACAGGCGGTAATTTTGCCGTGAAGATTTTTCAGAACGGAGACCAGCAGGCACTTCTCAAGATGATGCGTGAGGTCTTCCAGAATGCCAAAGGATTTAAGCCTCAAGCATGTCGTTCTGAATCATTTGAAACATACTTGATTGGGGTGGGTAAAAAGTAATGAAAAAAGTTTTTGAATGCGTAAAAAATAAATTAAGCACAATGCCTGTAAAAAATGCCGTACAGTGCCTGTCAGTTACGGTCGGTGTTTGTGCCCTCGTTCTCACTGGAACTGTCGTTTTTGCAAACCGTGTTTCTGCGCTTGAAAATGCAGGTCAGGGCGGCTTTGAAAGTACGAAAGGCCCGGTAACCGAAGAAATTCTTGACGAAATGGCCGAAAATAGCAGCGGAGTTTCAGAAAATGTTACTTTTGAAGAATCATATAATCTTTCTTACTTTGCTTACCGCGTTCGTTCTGGAGATATGATTGGAAAAATTGCGGAAGCATTTGATATCAGCTCTGATACGATTATTTCTGTGAACAATATTAGAAATTCACGCCTGCTTCAGATTGGCGATTATCTTAAAATTCCTACAATGCCAGGAATCCTCTATACGACAAAAAAAGACGGTGAATCAATCGAATCTGTGGCAGAAAAATATAAAATCGATTCGAAAAAATGTTCTGTTGTGAATCATGTTGAGATTGACGCTGCTCTTGCGGCTGGAACTACTTTGTTTGTGCCTGACGCTGAGCTTGACTGGGTTACTAGACAGGAAATCAACGGTGATTTGTTCCGAAAACCAATACATGCCCGCTGGTATAAATCATCAAGTTTCGGCTGGCGGGCAAGCCCCTTTACAGGCGCTCGTTCTTATCATTCTGGTGTTGATATGGCCTGCCCCATGGGAACAAGTATTTATGCTGCTTTGCCCGGTAAGGTTACTGCGACGGGTTATAATTCTACATACGGAAATTATGTAATCGTTGCCCATCATTCTGGCTACAAAACTCTTTATGGTCACATGAGTGCAATTCTCTGTCATACCGGAAATTATGTCACTCAGGAAACAAGAATCGGAAAGGTCGGAAGCACGGGATTGAGCACAGGCCCTCATTTGCATTTCACTGTCTTCAAAAACGGAAAACAAGTCAATCCAGAAAATCTCTGGAACTAAATTAGTTATATCATGGGCTGCCTAAAAAAGTATTGTCATGCAGAACTTTATTAGCCAGCTCCTTTTCTTTTTAAACGGTCTGAAATTTGTCTATTTTTTTTATGAAAAAATCCATGTTTGTTCCGACAAAAAGTACGCAATAGGCGGTGACAAGCGTTCCAAAAATGATGTTGAAGAAAATGGCAAAACTTGTTCTGTCGATGCGGTTAAGGATGAGGCAAAATACTACTAAAAGAAGAATCATGATGATTCCCCAAATAATCCATTTCGTCATCGTTACAGGGCGTACCGGCATGTTTTCTAATGCGTCCTTAATGGGAGTCTGTTTGATTGGTTCACTGGCATATTTTTCGGCAAGGGAAAGATAATGCACCTGAGTCCTGCATTTTTTGCAAGAAAGTAAATGCAGTGTGAGTCTCAATGGAATTCTTTCATATTTATCGAGCGAAAAAAAAGTATCCATGTTTTTTTCACAAGTTTCGTTATTCATAATAGCCTCTTAATTTTTCTCGTAATATTTTTTTTGCCCTGAATATGTGTGATTTTATCGTGTTTACGGGCAAACCTGTGATTTCGCTGATTTCTGCATGGGAATTGTCATAGAAGAAATACAATTCTACGCAGAGCGCAAATTTTTCTGGCAAATCTTTGACTGCCTCGCGAACGGCAAGAACTGTCATTTTTCGGATTTGATTCTTTTCTGGTGTAAGATTCTGGTCTTCGATATTCTCCTCATCCGAAATCGGAAGATATTCCTTACGGCGATTTTTTGCGTTGACCGCCGTGTTGTAAGCAATGGAAGTAAGCCAGGTTGAGAAAGAAGACTCGCCCCTGAATTTGGAAAGGTTTGTGTACGCCTTTATGAACACTTCCTGCATAAAATCATCCGTGTCCGCCTCGTTTTTGAAAAAACTCATACCGAGGGCACGAACCCTTTTTTTGTAAAATGAAATAAGCTTAGAAAAAGCCTGAGAGTCTCCTGATACCGTTGCTTTGATAAGAGCGTTGTCGCGTTTTTTAATTATCAGAGCTTCGAGAGTCATTTGACTTCCAGTCGTACAATCTGTAGAACAAAAGTAAACAGATTCCGATTGTGAGGGGAATTAATCCTCCGAGCAAGGCCGGAGAAATACCGTCGAACAATGCAAAAAACACTGTCAGCATAAAGCCGATTCCTGTGAGAAGTAGGCCGCATAAAAGGGTTGCCGCCTTGTAATTGAAATTTGACTGTGTCTTTTCGCCGGATTTTATGCGCTGTTTTGTTTCGTGATGAAGCCAAAGAAGCGCAAAGAAAATAACGACTCCTCCGATACAAATTCCAACTATAGGAATGAGCGAGATGATTACCTGAGCTGCTGGCGAAATAATTTGTTCCATAAGAATAAAACTCCTTATCCTTTTAGACACTACTTTTTTTAAAAAGTTGCGCTAATCCAAAAAGAGATAATCATTGAAGTAGACGCTAGTGATTTTTCCGAGAACAAGTGTTTCATTCACTTGCTCTTTTAGTTCGGATTTGATTTTGCTTTCTCCAAGGTTAAGAAGCTCTTCTTTTGTCCGTGTTGCAAAGTATGTCGTGAGGAGATTTTTTATACTCAGGTGTTTTCGGTCAAGTTCTTCGTAAAAAGCCTGATCATTTCCATCGTATTCAAGCCATGGAACAAGGATAATTACGCTTTTTTTGCTTTTGTCATCTTCCCTTGTAAACACTCTGATTTGACCAATTTCATTGAAGGCGCTTTTTGATTTTCCCACAGATTCTGGCAAGGGATCTTCGTGTCGAAGCCCTTCACCTGGGTGGGCATTTTTCGTACAGAGAGCAATCGCAGACACAGCGATGATAAAAATGACTATGCCGCCGATTGCCAGAGACAGGATTTTGTTTATGTTCAGTCTGTTCATCTTAACATCTCCAAATTTTGCTTTTTACTTACCAGTCAGATCCGAATTTTTTCTTGAATCCGCCTTGTCCTTCCTTTTCTTCAGTTATGTTTTCGCTGAAAGGGGAGAGCAGAGCTGAAAGACGGGGATTTTTTTTGAGCTCACCGCCTTTGATTTTTATGTGAATGCCATCGTCCAGCCAGTTTTCTTCTGTAATAATGCCAGTTTTGCGCGCTTCGTTCAATAAAGCTTGTTTTTCCATGGGGATGACACAGTCAATCTCTTTTCCGAGCAGTTCATCGCAGATTCGTTGTGAAAGTTGCTGAAATCCTTCGTGAGTTTTTGCGCTTATCTTTACGGAATCGGGGAAAGTTGAAGACAGTTTTGCGAGTTGAGCCGGGTTTCCGGTGAGTTTGTCGATTTTGTTCAAAACTATGATTCTCGGCGTGTTTTCAGCGCCTATTTCCTCAAGGACTTTTACGACCGTATTGTATTGTTCTTCCGCCTTTTCATCACTTGCGTCAAGTACGAGAAGAATCAGGTTTGCCCTCTGTGCTTCTTCCAGAGTTGATTTGAATGCGTTTACGAGAGAGTGGGGCAGATTTGAGATGAAGCCTACCGTGTCCGTGAGAAGAATGTTCGCCGCAAAGCCTTTTTCATCCCCGCTGGTTTTTATGGAAGATTTGAGCTGTAATTTTCTCGTTGTTGGATCTAGGGTAGCGAAAAGCTTATCCTCAACAAAAACATCAGCGCCAGTGAGTGCGTTTAGCAGAGAAGATTTTCCCGCGTTCGTGTAGCCTGCCAAAGCGCATGTTGGGAGCGGAACCCTTTCCCGTCGCTTTCGCTGAGTTTGCCGGTCACGGACGACTTGCTCAAGTTCTTTTTTGAGTTGCTGGATTTTTTCACGGATTTTGCGGATGTCAAGCTCAAGTTGAGTCTCGCCGCTGCCTTTTGAACCGAAATTGCCGCCCCGCTGACGGGCCATGTCGCCGTAAGAATGAGCGAGACGCGGACGGGCGTATTCCAACTGGGCCAGCTGAACTTGAAGAACCGCTTCTTTTGTTTGAGCGCGCTGGGCAAAAATGCGGAGAATAACTTCCTGCCGGTCAATGACGGGAATCTTTGCGAGTTTTTCCCAGTTCCGCTGCTTTCTGGGAGATATTTCAAAGTCAAAGATTATGATGTCAGCTTCAAGTTCTTTTGAGAGAGCCGCAATTTCTTCGGCCTTGCCTTTTCCGAATCCATAGACCGGGTTTTGTTCCATGCGCAGGAGAATTACGCTTCTGGCGACCTCATAACCGAGAGTATCGACCAGACCTTTGAGTTCTGAAATATCCGCTTCAGGCGCGCCAACGAGGACTGCTTTGATTTTTCTTGTCTCTTCTTCTTCAAGATTTATTAAATCCATAGAAGAAAATATAGCATATAATCTTGCTTTTGTTTTGAAAATCGCCGAAAATATAAAGAAAAGTATATGACTTCTGGACAGAAAGTTGCTTTCAGTCTTTTGATTTCTGTGCTTGCTTTTTGCGCTTTTACGCTTGTCGCTTTTTCAGGGCTTTTTGACCTTCTTGAAGTGAATTTTTATCAGCCGATGGTGCAAGAAATCAAGCAGAAAAAACTTGAGGAAATCGGGGCGGCACAAACTGAATATTTCGAAACTCTCATGAAGCGCTTTGACGCATTTACGATGAATGCAGATGTAAAGACTTATATCGAATTGCGTCCGTCCGATAATTCAGTCAAAAAACGCGAGCTCTTGCGTTCTGAGCTTGTAACTTCAACTCCGGCTCTCACAGGGCTTCGTATCGTTGATGATAATGGCCGCAATGTTTATTTCAGCACTTTTACTTCGGATATTATCTCAGGCCGTTCTGGAATTACATATCGGAATTACGGTGGTGAAAACGAAATTAGCTACACCTCAGTCCGGGCTTTATCTCTTGTTGCTGAAAATTCTGAAGCGGTTAAAAAATGCCGCATTATTAAAGACGGCGACTCGAACCGCTTGATTTTCTCAATTCCATTCTATAACTCTCGCTCGGAATTCAAGGGCTCTGCTCTATTTTATTGTGACGCGGCGAATTTCAGTCAGTTTTTGTTTAACAGAAATTTAATCGATATAAATGGTTTTGCCGCTCTTCTCACAAGCGAGCGAAAAAACAATGGTGAATTCGATGGCTTTGGCGGATTTGTTTTTGGTCTTCCAAACTTCGGTCTTTCTTCTTTCCGTGAACAAATTCTTCAAAAATGGCAGCAAACTCCTGAGGAATCATTTTGGAAACTTGCGCCTCTTGCTAAGGAAGGGGGCACCGTCGAAAATCCCAAAACTCTATGCGCTTTCTCCTACCAGCAGGAGCGGCAGGATTTTGGATTCATAGCCTTGTTATATGATGAGGGGGATTTGAAATTCCCGACATACATAAGACTTCTTCTTCTTGCTACGGCATTTGTCACATTTTATCTGGCTGTTTTTCTAGTCTTGAGTTTCCGCCATGATGCAATCGTTGTTATCAAAGATAAGGTTCATCGTTATGAAAACGAATTTTTTATCGGATATAAAAAGCTTGGCACTGACAATCCCCAGTATCTTGCTGAACAAAAGCCTGTTCTTGAACGGCGTATTCTAAAAAATCTCGGTCGGAAAGGCGAAAAACATGCCTCTGAATTCAAATCAATTTTTGAAGGATATTGGCAGGAAATGATTGCCTCGTTTGGGGGGGCAGTGACTCCTAGCGTGGGTTATTTTTCATCTGTTCAAACCCCTGTAATCAATAAAGATGAGTTAAAAGCAATTGTCCGTTCTTCTCTTGAGGATATTCTCGAAAATGGGAAAATCCAGATAAATGCGGCATCAGTCGTTACGAATTCTGCTACGGTCGAAGTTCCTTCGTCTGTAACCGAAAATCAAGAAATAAACGCACATGAAGCCGAAGAAGAAATCCAAGAGGCAGAAGAAATAGAGGAAGCCGAAAGCCTTGATGAGGCAGAAACCGTCGATGAAATTGAAGAAATAGAAGATGTTCCAGTGGCAGAAAATCCAGAATCTGTTGAAGAAGTTGAAAGCGTAGAAGAAATCAATGAGGTTGAAGAGGTTCCGGAAGCAGAAAGTGCTGAATCTGAAGAATCTGCCGATGAAATTGAAGAAATAGAAGATGTTCCAGTAGCAGAAAATACAGAATCTGTTGAAGAAGTTGAAAGCGTAGAAGAAATCGATGAAGTCGAAGAGGTTCCCGAAGCAGAAGATGCTGAAGAGATAGAAGAAATTGAAGAGGCTGATCAGGTTGTAGAAGAAGCTGAAGAACTTGAAGATGTTGAAGAGGCAGAAGAAATCCAAGAAGCGGAAGAAATCGAAGAAGCCGAAACTGTAGACGATGCAGAAGACCTTGAAATCTTAGACGAGGTTGATGAAAGTGAATACCGTGCCGATGATTTAGCCCGAACTCTCGCTTCATTGCCAGAAAGAGCGCCTCGCTGGGATGATAATGATGAGGTTGAACTTGATGAAGACGGTTTGAGCCGTAGACTTTCAGCATCAGAGTTGCATGATATTCAAAAACTCAAGGATGTCGCAAAATCAATCGATGAGCTTGATAAGGGGCTTGAGGAATTGGAGCCTTTTGATTCAAGCCAGGCGGAGGCCTCTGAGCTTAAATCCGTTGGTGCAGACTATTATATCCCCCATTTGCTTGATAATAATATTTCTTCTGATGATGACATTTACAAAGATGAAGCCTTGCTTGAAAAAATCGAATTCGGCGTACCATCATCAGAAATCGTTGATGACAATACGAATGATTTTATTGCGGAGAATTTTACGGTTGTTCAGATGGATTTTTCCGAACTGGATGAAATTGACGCTGACGATAAAATGTATGAAGTCAAGCAGACTGAAGATATAAAGGAAAATGAGCATTTCTTTGAAAATCCTGTTCTTCAAAAGGAGGAAACTGCCGATAATAATAGCGAAGAGATTCTTCCTGAAACAGAAATTATTTCCGATGTTGAAGAAGAACTTCCCGAAATTAAGGAATCTCCCGAAATCGAAGAAGAACTCCCAGAAGCAGAGGAACTTGAGTCTCTGGAAGAACCGGAGGAAACAATGCCTTTTATGTTTACTAAAATTGGCTCTGTACCGACAGAAGTCTCAGAACTTTCATCAGATGTTCCCGATTCAATCGTTCAGGAAAGTGACGGAACTTTTCGTGTAACAGAACTTTCTCCTGAGATTACGGCTATTCCCCTTAATATGGAATTTAAAAAACTCGTTGATTCAATAATGCACTAAGGTCTCTAAATGGACAAAACGCTTCTTGTTTTGACGGCTTTATATCTTCTTTTTGCGATTCCGCTTTCTTTAATGGATTCCAAAAAATTCAGGATTTCGATACCGCTTCTGCTTTTTGCCTCGCTTTTTCTTCTTGTTTGTCGTTTTGTTTTTCTTTCTATGCCGCTTTTGTCAGGCGCAAAAAATCTTTTCTTTGCTTTGACTTCTTCTTTTTTGATTTATTTTTGCACTAGAGTTTTGAGTGGAGAAGGTCTTGGTTTCGGGGATGTTTTTTTTGGAATGTACTCAGCCCTATACACTGGATTTTATCTGAACATAATTTGTACGGTTTTTGCCGCATTGCTAGGCGTACTCTATTATTTATTGCTGGCTATTCTTCAGAAAATGAAAAAAAAGCAACTTGTGCACCGACCGATTTTTGCGATACCTTTTGTACCATTTATCACTGCCGGTTCGGTGCTTGGCGTCCTGCTTTTTTATGTTATTGCTTAGCCCTGTCCGCCGCCAACGAGAGCCTGCATAAGCTGAACGATTAAATAAATCTTTTTATAGACTTCAACGCTCAAATCTTTTATTGGAGTTTCTGCAAAGCGGTCAAGTTCTTTCCAGTTCGTGAGCATTTCTGGACGCGTTTTCTGATAGTCCTCAAGGAGCATTTTTGTGTTCTTGCCGAATACAATCAATTGTTTTGTCGCGCTGATGATGTATTCTTTGGCCAGCGTGTTATTGTCGCGAAGCGTTGTTTTTATGATGCTTGCGGCTTCTTTGTCGCGGTCTGCACGAGGAAGTAATGTCTTGAGTTTGATTCCGTATTCGCCTTCTTCTTCGGAGAGGTTTTTATCGAAAATAGTGATTTTTTCTGAATATTCGAGGAGCGCATTGTAAGCATCGCTCATTTCGGCTGATAGAGGTGTTGTCGTCCATTTTCCGCGGATGAGAACGAGGTCGGCGTAGGCTCGGATGTCGCGTTTTACATATTCAAGAAGGAAAGCCTTCAGGTAATTGAGAGGCCTTGTATACTCGAATCCGCCTAGATTTTTCTTTGTGAAATAAGAGCTTTGTTCGTCGGTGTAGTTTTGAAGAGAAGAAATGCTTGTTGTCCCGAAAATCTGCTTGAGCAGAGTATCAGTCTTTGAGTTTTTGAGGGCATTTTCGAGCTTGTTGATTGTTGTTTGAGCCTCAGTTTTTATTTTGTCGATGTAATCCTCGACGATTTGCTCATGTTTTTCTTCGTATTTTACTTCGTAGAGAGGATCTTTTGTTGTGAGCTGGATAATCATTTCGAAAACATGTGATGCCTTGAGCTGGGTGAGTCTTGAGACGATTTTTGACCACTGACCAGCCTTGATTGGTTCAGTTCCACCCCGCATGTTTTTGAGAAGTTGCATTAAATCAGTCCAATCTTCTCCTAAAGGAAGCGAGTAGAGAACTGAAAGAAAGTCTTTAAGGTCGTCACTAATGTAAGAAGCGTCAATTGCATTAAGTTTTGGTGCTTTTGAAAATTCATTCTCACGGATTGTCGAGTCGAATTTTTTGAGGATAAAGAAATAGTCGAATGTACAGAAAGCCTTGAATGCCAAAAGTTTTTGATAGAGATTGTCGATAAGCTGAATCTTTGACTGGTCGAATTCTCCTGAGAATGCAGTAATATCGGCCTTTACCTTTGACTTGATTTGAGCAAAGTCACCGGATTTTGCGCTTTCTTGGATTGCTTCTTCTGAAAGGGACTCTGCAAGCTGTTTTTGATTTTCTGAAAGCCCTGTGTTGATGACTGTGCTTTTGTAGTAGTTCGGGTTTTGCTGACTGTTAAACAAAGTCTGACAACTTGAAAGTGCCTTGTAGAGGTCGAAGAAGAATTTTCCCATTATGGGAAGAGCTTGATCCGAACTTGCCTTATAGAATTTAAAATGAGTTTTTGAAAGATTTTTAGCGATATTTTTTAATTGCTTTTTTTTTGCGGCATCGGCGTCTCTTCCGCCAACAAGTGAGCCTAGTAGTTTCTGAAAAATTGATTCTTTTGCCATAGTTTAAATATGATGAATTCTTATTATAAAGTCAAATACTTCATGACAAATATATGTTTTTTTGCTATCCTAAATATCCATGGGAGGATTTCATGAAAAAATTGTTTGCTGCATTATTCGCGCTTTCTGTTTTGTGTGCGAATGTTTTTGCATATGACCCGCCGGCAGGAGGTCAAAACGTGCTTAGGTTGACCAGCCCGGAACTTATTACCAGCGCAAATTCTTCTGCAGGTGGTGGAATTTTTGGTGTTACGCCAGACTCCATCATAAATAACCCGGCTCTTACTGCATGGGAGCAAAGAATTACTCTTGATGCGGCTGGAACTCTGCTCCTTAGCACAAACAGTGATGACAACCGTAAACTGGGATTTGCCGTTGAAGGTGGTTTGCTTATTCCGTCTCGATGGTGTGTCATGTCAACGCTTTTTCAGGGAATTTGGTCAGAGTATGTGGATATGCCGGTTGGCAACAGCGTAAATGCTTCGCTTGCTTTTTCAAAAGATGTAACGGATCAGGTTTCAGTAGGTATCAGTGGCAATTTTGGTTTTGTATACGGTGACAGTGATTCTGTTGGTTCTGACTGGACGGCGAGTGGTGCAGTCGGTGCCTTTTACAATTTCGGTGATTTGTTCTTTATGCGTAACCTCCGCTTCGGAGCGGCGATGAGCAACATCGGTAAAATGTATTCAAAAACAAAAGTATTCGGAATTAAATCCGTAAAGGACTACAATGACGGAAAGCCGGTCAAAGAATCAGAGAGTTGGCCTGGATTGTGTACTGTTCGCACTGGCGTTGCGGCAAGTTTTGTCAAAACCAGTGATTTTGAGCTTGGAGCTTCCATTGATTTTGCCTATCCGTCCTTTCAGAATGTCGTAGTCGATACAGGTCTTCAAATTCAAATCAAAGATTTCCTCAAAATCTCATCTTCATGGGAATTTGATGTTATGGAATTCACAAACGGTGCAAAGAACATAATGCCGTCAATTGGTGCCAGTTTCAAATTCCGCTTTAAGTCAAAAGAAGGCTCTTACCTTGCGCGAAAGGGATGGGCTGAGAGCGATATGACTGTTTCGACCGCATATAAACTTATGTATAAGAATATTCACGCTCTGAGTGCTGGTGCTGTAATGAATCTCGGACTTGAGGATACGAAAGCGCCTGAAGTTATCTTGTGGGGAGAAGAATAAAATGAAAAAAACATTGCTTGCATTTACGACCGCACTCCTTGTTGCAGGTCTTGCCTATTCAGAAAAAAGCCCTGTGTACATTTCTCCGAACAATGATGGTAAAAAAGATTTTCTTGAGGTTCCTTTTAAAATCAAAGAAAATCGCTATGTAAAGGACTGGTCCTTTGTTATAGAAGACTCAAAAGGAAATGTAATCCGAACAATCGGCAATAAAGAGAGACGAGAGTCAAAAATTACTTTCAAAACATTCTGGAAGGCACTTTTTACTCCAAAATCAGGTGTTTCTATACCTTCGAGTGTCGTATGGAACGGTATTATGGATTCTGGAGAAGTTGCTCCTGATGGGACTTACTACTACTACGCGACGGCCACAGATGACAATGGTAATTCTGCTTCAACAGAAAAATTCGTCGTCATTGTTGACAATACACCTCCAGAGGTTGATTTGGCTCAGCCGTCTTCAAACGAAAAAATCTTCGGCGAAGGCTCTAAGCCAGTTCTTTCAGTAAGGCAGAAGGGTTCTGAGGAGGATTCATGGATTGGTGTTTTCTCTGACGCAACTGGAAAGGCTGTCCGCACTTACAAGTGGACTTCAAGTGAGCCATTGAATTTTGAGTGGAATGGCTCTGATGATAACGGGGCTCCTCTTCCTGACGGCGTTTATACATACAAAGTTGCGGCAACGGATCGAGCGGGCAACGACTCTGCTCCAGCAACAATCACGAATATCATTTATTCTGCTGACAAGCCTGCAACGAACATTTCAATCATCGGAAGCAAGTATTTTTCTCCTAACGGAAACGGCGTAAACGATACGATTTCATTCTTCGTGAAAATTCCTGTTCCAGACGCAAAATCTGTAAACAAACTGGTTGAATGGTCTGTCAAAGTTGTCGATGCGAAAGGAAACACTGTAAAAACTTACAGTGGCACAGAGAATCCTCCGAGCAAAGTAGAATTTAACGGAAAGACTGATTCTGGCTCAGACGCTCCTGAAGGCTTGTATCAGGCTGTCGTTTCTGCAAAATATTCAAACGGCTTCGTTCCTGATCTCGTAAAATCACCGGAGTTTACTTTGGATAAAACAGCTCCGTTGGCAAAAATCAAGCAGTCAAGCACGACTTTCTCTCCTGATGGTGATGGAAATCTTGATACTATGATTATTACTCAGGATGTGGCTTCTGATTCCCTTTCGCCTGTTGAGGACTGGCTTGGACGCATAGTTGACTCAAACGGAAAAACTGTTCGTGAATTCGATTTTGGCTCATTCCCGCCAGAAAAAGTGGTTTGGGATGGTCTTGATGATTCTGGTTCCCTTGTTTCAGACGGAAAATATAAATACATTCTCTCTGCGACGGATTTGGCTGGAAACTCTTCTGAAACATCAATCAATGAAATTGCCCTTGATACAAGCAAGACTGAGCTTCTGCTGGCAGTTGCGCCGTCAGCCTTTAATCCTGCTTCAGCAGACAAGTCAAAGGCTTCTGTCAAACTTTCGCCAGTCGTAAAAGCTGGCAGCGCGATCAGTTCGTATAATGTCGAAATCAAAAATGCAAAGGGTGAGACTGTCTGGACTCAAAGCGGCTCTTCTCTGCCGTCTTCGATTTCATGGAATGGACTTGCTTCAAGTGGAGCCCGTTGTGATGATGGAAAATATGTCGCAAGCCTTTCGACTAAATCAACAAACGGAAGTGAGGCAAAAACCTCAAGCCAGTCTTTCGTTCTTGATACGATCGCGCCTTCGATTTCTCTTGCAAGTCCCTATACATTATTCTCTCCTGACGGAGACGGCAAAAAAGATACCTTGCCTATTAATGCAGAGTCTTCTGCAGAAGATAAATGGAATGCTTCTATCTACGACAGTAAGAATCAGCTTGTCCGCTCTTATACATGGCAGGGTAAGGTTCCTTCACAAATCGAATGGAATGGTACTGATAATTCTGGAAATAAAGTTGCTGATGGAGTGTATCGAATGGTCTTTGTTTCGGAAGATGCGGCCGGCAATAAAGGAAGTGCAGAAATTGCAAGCATCCGTGTCGATAATCGCGAGACCAAGGCTTATATCACGGCGGAACTTGATGCATTTAGTCCGAATGCCGATGGATTCCTTGAAACTCAGAAACTTTCGCTCCGTCCTTCTCTAAAAGAGGGCGTTGAGTCATGGGCTGTTTCAGTCGTAACTCCAGAAGGAAAAACCGTTAAATCATGGAGCGATAAAGATCAGAAAGACATGCCTGCTGAAATCACTTGGAACGGTCTTGATTCAGAAGGAAATGTTGCAGAAGGCGCATTCATTGCAAATCTCAAGATGGTTTACGCTAAGGGTAACGAAGTTGATGTCAATTCTTCACTCTTCATCTGTTCTGTTACTCCTCCGCAACTCACTGTTAAAACAGCTCCTCAGTATTTCTCGCCAGATAACGATGGAGAGAATGATGATTTGTATATCCAGCTTAAAGGCAGTGATATTGTGCCTCTTAAAAACTGGTCATTTGTCATCAAAGATCCCAATGGAAAACCTTTCTGGTCAACGAGTGGAAAATCTTCTATTACAGAGCGTATCGTTTGGGACGGTCGAGGCAATAACGGTGAGCTTGTTCAGTCTGCTACGGACTACCCCTATACCTTTACCGTTACTGACACTCTCGGCATGACAAGCACTGTTGAGGGCAAAATCGAAGTCGATATCCTTGTTATCCGTGTCGGTGATGTGCTCAAAATGGCAGTTCCTTCTATTATTTTCCGTCAGGATGCATCTGATTTTGGTATCCAAGTCCTTGACGCAAATGGAAAGGTCACAAAGCCTGGAATTACTCAGGCTCAAGCTGCAAACAACGAGCGAATTCTCAAGCGAATCGCACAGATTCTCAACAAGTTCAAAAACTACACTGTCACTGTTGAAGGACACGCAAATTCTGTCACAGGACTTGAAGAAGAGGAAACAACGAACAAGTATGGTCTTGCTCTTGAGCCTCTCTCAAAAGACCGTGCTGAATTCGTCAAAGAAAAACTCAAGAGTTACGGCGTTGCAGGCGACAGACTTTCTGCGCTTGGTCGCGGTGGACGACAGCCAGTTGCTGCCAGAGGGGACAAAGACAACGCATGGAAGAACCGACGAGTTGAATTTATCCTCAATAAGTAGTTCTGAAATAACTTTGGAATTATCCGAGAAACTGATTTCGCTGGCTCAAAAGTATGAGTCAGCGGATTTTCTTCAAAAAGATCCGTCTCAGTTCATGCACCGTTACAAAGACGAACGCACGGCTGAGACTGTTGCTTTTATCGCGGCAAACCTTGCCTTTGGTCGCCGCGAGCAAATCCTCTCTCATGTAGAATCAATTTTGGCGGCGGCTGGCTCTTCTCCAGTCGACTGGATTCTCTCTCAAAAATACAAAAATCTTTTCCCGGAAAACAATATTTCTTTCTATCGAATGTACACTAACACCGACATGCGCATTTTTTTTGACACTTTGCGCGCTATCCTTGAAGAGAACGAAAGTCTGGGAGCATTTTTTAAGAAAAAGTGGCAAAAAGCAGTGGAAGAGCAGGGGGCTGGGCATGAAAAAGAGGGCAGAATCTATCTTCATCAGGTGATTGCCTCTGCTTTCCCCTGTGATTGCGCCCTTTTGCCCCATTCAAAGGATTCTGCCGCCAAAAAAGTGAACATGCTCTTGCGCTGGCTTGTGAGGGATTCTTCTCCGGTGGATTTGGGCTTGTGGACTTGGTTTTCAAAGAAAGACCTTCTCATGCCCCTGGACACTCATGTCATGCAGCAGTCAAATGAGCTGGGCTTGATTTCTTCAAAAAGCGCGAATCTCCGCACAGCCCTTGAACTTACAAAAAAAGTCGCCGAAATATTTCCCGGCGACCCCGTTAAGGCAGATTTTGCTCTTTTTGGAATGGGAGTGGATTCTTCCATTCAACAGTCTGCATTATAAACTAAACATTGAATTCAATGGTGCTTCCTGCCGCGGCTTTTTCTGAATAGACAGAAGAGCGCCCCCGGTAAGGATTCATAAGATTCATGTTTCCAAGCTGATTTTTGATTTTTCCCATCTGGCTCTGAAGAAGATTTTTATTTCTTTCATTCTGAGCAAGAACCTGCTTCTGCAAGTTAGCCAAATCAAGCTGGAGCTGTTCAACGGTCGCATTGTCCGCCACCGGAACACCTGGAACAATTGCCTTGTACATACTTTGCATCGGAATGATTACTTTCTGCAGGCTTGCGAGATTTTTCACAATCTGATTTTCAAGTTCTGCATGAGCTACGATTGAATCACCGTCCTCAATTTCAATTTTTCCTTCCTGACTTTCGAGAACAAGAAGATATTCCTGAAATTTATTTCTCTGTTGTTCAAGCAGTTTTCTGAATCGTTTAAGGATAGCGACTCGTTCGTCCAATTCTTCTTTTGAAAGTTCTGCCATTTTTCTCTCCTTGCCTTAGCCTGTAATATTGAGGGTTCGCTGTGCTTGCGGAACAGAATCCGCCGCCGTGTTTGCAGCAGCGGCTTCCCATGCTGAGCCCAGATCTTTAATCATATTAAGAATCAGGCTGAGTTTTTCTTTGTCCTGCTTAATGCTGACATCCATGAGCTCTTTGTTAAAGTACACATAAAGCGACATGAGATGCTGGGCAATTTGACCGCCCTTGTCCATGTCCAAAGAGACCTGCAATTCATTGATGATTTCCTGAGCCTTCATGATGTGTTTTCCGAAATTTTCTACAGATGAGGCTGGAATTTTGTTGTCTGTGGCAAAACAAGTGAGTGCGGAGCTTAATTCCCGTTCTGCCCCCTGATAGAGCATGACGACGAGTTTTCCCTGACTTGCTGTTTTGACCGCCGTAGTCTGATAGGCTGCGTAAGGATTTCCAAATGCCATGTTTTCCCTCCCGAAAACAGATATTCTTTATTATTTTCGGAACTTAAAATCATGACTTTAGATTTTTCTCTTCACTAAATGCAAAATTTTCTCTATATTTATGGGATAGAATTTATTTATGTTGAGAAAGATAATGGCAGAAGACAAAGAAAACAAAAAGAAAGACGAAAAAAATAATTTCGATAAAGATCCATATAATTTTTTTAAACTTGACGGTGGCTCTGACGATGATGATTCAAACGGAAAAAAGCCTTTTAAATTTCCGTTTTTCACGCTCATGTTCGCGATTGTCTTTACACTTGCTTTCGTGCACATGTTTCTTATGCGTCGTCCAGCGGAAGAACCGATTGATTTCTCAGAGTTTATACAGCTTGTAAAAGACGATAAAATCGTAAGGGTTGAATTCAGAAATGATTATTTTATCGGCTACAGCAAAGAAACTCTTCCCAGTTCAGAATTGAATTCAGCTGACGCAATGCGCAGAATGAGTCGCAGACTTGCTGTCTCCGATGACACTTTCTCCAATCATAAGCAATATCGCACAATTGGATATCTGTTTTTGTCTGAAGAACTCCTAAAACTTCTTGAAGAAAAAAACATTCCTTATAAATTTGTTCGGCAGGAACCTAGTATTTTCATGCAGTTGCTTCCTAATATTATTTTAATGGTAATCATTTTGGGCGTTTATTTCTTCATGTTCCGAAAGATGACTGGTGGAATTGGCGGAGTCGGTTCAATTTTTGGTGGTGGAAGCAAAAGCAAGGCTGTTGACGAAGGCAAGGTAAAGACCCGCTTTGATGATGTGGCAGGCGTTGACGAGGCTAAAGACGAGCTTGTAGAGGTCGTGGATTTTCTCAAGTCTCCAAAAAAATACACTGACATAGGCGGTAAGATTCCTAAAGGCGTTCTTCTTGTCGGCCCGCCGGGAACAGGTAAAACACTTCTTGCTCGTGCAGTAGCTGGCGAGGCCGGTGTTCCTTTCTTCCGAATTTCTGGTTCTGATTTTGTGGAGATGTTCGTGGGTGTTGGCGCAAGCCGCGTTCGTGATTTGTTCAAGCAGGCCCGCGAAAAGGCTCCCTGTATCATTTTTATTGATGAGATTGACGCAATCGGTAAGAGCCGAATGAACGGATTTTCAAGCAACGATGAGCGGGAACAGACATTAAACCAGCTTTTGGTTGAGATGGACGGCTTTGACAACGAAAAGGGTCTCATTATCCTTGCGGCGACAAACCGGGCTGATGTCCTTGATCCGGCTCTCCTTCGCCCCGGTCGCTTTGACCGTCAGGTTCCTGTTGAGCGTCCTGATGTAAAAGGCCGTGAGGCAATTCTTAAAATTCATGCAAAGAATGTCAAACTTGATGACACCGTAGATTTTGAATCTCTTGCCCACGGAACCGTTGGTTTTGCCGGCGCAGATTTGGCCAATGTTGTCAATGAGGCAGCTCTCCTCGCCGTACGAAACGGTCACGACAAAGTTTCAATGACTGATTTTAATGAGGCTATCGATAAGGTGAGCATTGGTCTTAAAAAGAAGAGCCGCAAAGACAACGAAAAAGAAATGCGTCTCGTGGCAGTTCATGAAACAGGGCACGCTCTCGTGGCGGCATTCACTCCGGGACACACGCCTGTCAACAAAATTACGGTCGTTCCCCGCTCTCATGGCGTCGGTGGCTTCACCCAGTTCCGTGAAGAAAAAGAAGAAAAGCATTTTATGACTCGTAGCGATATGATTAACGATGTCGATTCTTCCCTTGGCGGTCGTGCGGCAGAAGAAATCATGCTGGGCGATATTTCTACCGGGGCTTCAAATGACATCGCTCAGGCTACTGACATTATCAAGCGCATGATTACAGACTACGGTATGAGCGACAAATTCAAGAATATGACTTTGGGAAAAGGTGTTCTTGGAAATCGTGGTGGCGAGCCAAATCTTGTCCGTGAATTCAGCGAAGAGACTCAGAATTTCATCGACGAAGAAATAGCCCGAATCATGGATGAGCGTTACAATCATGTTTTGGACTTGCTCCGCTCAAAAAAAGATTTGCTCGAATATATCTCAAATCGCCTTATCGAAATCGAAACCATGGATTCAAAAGAATTCAACGAAATCATCAAGGCACATGAGCATTGCGAGGAAGTGGCAGGCACCCTGTCTCAAACAGAATCAGAAGGAACAAACGAATGAAAAAAATAATTTCAGTATGCGTGCTTTTAGCAACGTTGACAATTGCTATGTTTTCTCAGGGAATACTCACTGCATCGGCTTTTTTCAAGTCAGTTTCTGAAAATTATTCCACGATAAAAGATTATGAAGCTGATGTTGATATAAAAGCTGGTCGTTCTGCAATGAAAGGTCATGTCTCCTACAAAAATCCTAATTTGCTCCGAATTGATTTTTCTGACCCAAAAGATCAGGTCGTTTGTTTCAACGGGAATTTGCTTACAATATATCTTCCTGACCAGCAGGTCATTTTGAATCAATCCGTTGACAATTCTTCTGGAGGCAATGGCGCAAACCTTGCCACAGCACAGGGGCTGACGCTTCTTTCCCGCTATTATTCTCCTGCATACGAAACTGGCCCGGAACCTGTTTTGCTTGATGACGACAGTGAGGAAATGGTAGTGAATCTTATTCTCCGCCGCAGAAATACCAGCGAAGCCTTTACGACGATACGATTATCAGTAGCTTCCTCATCAATGCTTATTCGCCGTATCATAGCGACTACGCCACAGGGAGAAGAATTTACCTTTGATTTTAAAAATTATCAGCTGAATACAGGAATTTCTGATCAGCGTTTTATCTATGATGCCCCAACATCGGCAAATAATTACAACAATTTCCTGTTCTCGGAGTAAGTAAAAATGGAAAGCTATGGTGAAATTTTAAGAAAAGCCCGTGAAGAAAAAGCGGTCGATTTGGAAATTATCGCACGAGAGACTTCTATTACACAGGAATATCTTGAGGCTCTTGAAAAAGAAGATGTCTCTGCTTTTCCTGGTGAGCCGTATCTTGTCGGATTCTTGAAAAATTATGCAGAGTATCTTGAAGTTGATGTGAATCGTGTCATTACTTTATACCATGCAAAAAAAATTCAAGAAGCTCCACCGCCATTAGCCCTGACTGCTCGTGAGCGCCCTCGGTTTTTAATTCCTTTAATCGCAACTCTTTGTATTATTTTGCTTGTCGGCTTGATAATAACTTTTTCTTTTATTTTGAAGAATAAATTAGCTGAGAGGGCAGAAGAAGCGGCTCTTGCTCGTGGTACAGAGTTCAAAAAATATGAATTGACAGAAAAGCCTTTCTCTGGTCGTCTTTACAAAAGTGACCAGCTCGTTATGGGAAGTGAAAAAGGCAATATTTTCCTTACTGTAGCTGAGACCGAGGGAATCTTTGGACTGGAAACTCCCACTGGTATTCAATATGTGGAGCTTTCTGAGGAACTTGAGCTTGATGTAGATGGAAATTCAATTCCTGAGCTTATAGTCTATGTTTCTGATGTATCTCAGAAAAATGTAGATCGCGGAGCAGAAGTCAAAATCATGCTTAAAAATGCTTCAAGTGTTGCTATTGCTTCTCCTGATGAAAATCAGATTCCAAACGCAGAGGATTTGCCGAAAGAACAGTCCCGAACAGAGATTTTCTCTGATACAAGGGCTTATCCATTCACGATAAATGCTTCATTCCGTGGAGGATGTCTTTTCCGTTACCGCCCAGATCGTAAGGAAACTGTTGAAGATTATTTTGCCAGCGGCGATATTTTGAGTATGACGGCAAGCAATGGTATTAGAATGTGGATTTCTAACGGAAACGCTGTAAAATTGCAGGTCGTCGCTAATAGCAAGACCTATGATTTGGCAGTTCCTCGTGCGGGTGAAGTTATCGCTCAGGATATCAAGTGGATTAAAGATACGGACGGCCGTTACAAAGTCGTTATCGTTGATATCGACTAATTGGATTTAAAAAGAACATGAAATTTTTTATCGACCAGCACGGATGCGCAAAAAATCAGGTTGACGGCGAGCTTATCATCTCCCTGCTTAAAAAAAAAGGTTGGGAGCAGACTTTTGAGCCGACAGAAGCCAATCTAATCATCGTAAATTCCTGCGGATTCATTGAATCTGCCAAAACTGAGAGCATTAATGCCGTTATGAGCGCACGGCAAATGTACCCAAAGGCAAAAATCTTGCTGGCGGGCTGCCTTGCCCAGCGTTATGCCAGCGAATTAAAAGACGATTTGACCGAAGCCGACGGATTTTTTGGTAACGGAAAACTTGACGAAATCTACAAAATCCTTGATCCGCTTATGAATGACCAGCGGCCTCTTCTCGTTCCCAAACAGGAAGGCGTATGCTGCGGCGACCGTGACATTCTTCTTTCTTTTCCGGGCATGGCCTTTGTCAAAATCACTGAGGGATGCAATAACCGCTGCTCATTTTGTGCCATTCCCATTATCCGTGGGGATTTGCGCAGCCGAAAAGCAGATGAAATCATTTCTGAAATCAAAGAACTGGTCTCAAAAGGCGTATACGAAATCAATTTGATTGGGCAGGACTTGGCGGCCTACGGAACTGGAGCCGCGGACAACTGTTTTGGCGACGGAAGAACATTCCTGCCAAACGGAACTCCCGGAAGTGAAGTTTTGACGCAGATGGACGCGGATGGACGCAGATTAAATGACGAGAAAAATATCTGCGTGAATCTGTGTGAATCCGCGTCTAATTCTAAATCAGGATTGGCCCGGCTTCTTGAGATGATTTCTCAAATTCAGGGAACTTTTGTGGTTCGGCTTTTGTACATTCATCCCGATCACTTTAATGAAGATATTCTGCCGGTAATGCAGGCTGATTCCCGTTTCCTTCATTATTTTGACATTCCTTTCCAGAACGGAGATGACCAAATCATCAAAAAAATGAACCGCGTGGGAAGCAGGGAAAAATACAAGGCTCTTATCGCAAAAATCCGCTCGGTTTTCCCAGATGCCGCAATCCGCACCACCTTTATGGCGGGCTTCCCCGGAGAAAGTGACGCTGCCTTTGAGAACACTAAGTCCTTTTTGCGGGAAATTGCCACTGACTGGAGCGGCTGCTTCTCTTATTCAAAAGAAGACGACACTCCTGCCTACGATTTCAAAAAGCAGGTTCCCAAAAAGACCTCCGAAAAACGAGCCGCCGAGCTTGTGGAAATTCAGGCAGAAATCACCAGGGAGCGATTAAAAACCCGCACTGGAGCAGAATACGACATTCTCGTTGAGGAAGTTCTTTCTGAAAGCAGCGAAAATCCTGACGAGGGACTGGCAATTGGCAGGGCTTGGTTTCAGGCACCAGAAGTTGACGGAAGCGTGGTTGTTCGATACGACAGAAGTTCTGAAAGCGAAAAAAATGCTGTCAAAACAGGCCGCCTTGTCCGCGTAAAAATCACTTCCAGCGGCGATGTGGATTTGAACGGTGATTTCGTAAGCGACTCGCCCTTAAACGAAAAAATCAAGGATTCTGACCAACTGAAATTTGCTCAGAATCTTTAGAAATTATATAAAATATTTATGGAGGAAAATAGTATGAAAAAATTACATCTTATTTCTACTTTTTTTGCTATCGCTTTGCTCTCTGCGGGCTTTATTTCATGTGGTTCGACTTCAACGGCTGTTGCTGAAGGCTCCGCAAGTTCTGGAACAAGTGACGGTTCAAATATCTTTATTATTTTAGACTCAAATCCTAGCACTGGTTATTCATGGACATACAATATCGAAGACAAATCAATTGTTGCTTCGGTTTCTGACAATTTTGTTCAGAATAATTCTGGTTCTGAGCGGGTTGGAGCCGGCGGAATCCATACTTTTATTCTGCAAGGTAAAAAAGAAGGTAGAACTCAAGTCGTTTTCACCTATGCGCGAGCAAATGCTAGTCCAAGCCAAAAGCGAGTGTATGAAGTTACAGTTGATTCCAATCTTTCAACTGGACTCAAGCTTCTTTCCGCTGAGTAAATATTTTAAATGGCAATCGAGGACGAAATTCTTTCTGGTATCACAGATTCTCAGACGGGCGAGCTTTCCGAGCACGCAAAAGAATATCTCTCGGTTTTAAATCCTGAGCAGTACGAAGCCGTAGTCCATGAAGGAAGTCCCCTTTTGATTCTGGCCGGGGCTGGCTCTGGAAAAACCCGTGTCATTACGACAAAAATCGCCTACCTGATTGGCGAAAAGGGCGTAAATCCCCATTCGATTCTTGCGGTCACATTCACTAAAAAGGCAGCCGCTGAGATGCATGAGCGTGCCATTGACCTTGAAAGCCGGGCCGAATATTCTCAAATCAAAACTTTTCACTCCTTCGGAGCCTGGTTTTTGCGGGTCTATGCCGATGATGCGGGAGGCGACCTTGGCTTCAGCCCGAATTTCACCGTTTACGATGATGAAGATGTTGTCTCCCTGATTCAGAAAGTCGAGCCTAAACTGACAAAAAAAGAAGCGGCGACCTATGCGCGGAAGATTTCCCTTGCAAAAGATTACTGTCTCCTGCCGGATTCCCCTGAGCTTTTGACCCGTGATGAGTTTTTAAATCCAACTGATTTTGCCGAAATGTACGCCGCTTACGAAAAGCGTCTCCGCGCCACTGGAAATGTGGATTTCGGCGATTTGATTTTGCTTCCCTATCTGGCCCTTACCCGAAATGCCTCTCTCCGTGAAAAAATGTACCGTCGTTTCCGGGTGATTATGGTGGACGAGTATCAGGACTCCAATGTAGCCCAGTTCAAATTGCTGGAGGCTCTTTCCGGCTTAAACGATGGCAGCGGAACTTATGTCTGTGTCGTCGGTGATGATGACCAGTCCATTTACAAATTCCGTGGGGCGGAGATTCAGAATATCCTGAATTTCCCGAAAATCTTTGAGGGAACGAAAATCGTCCGTCTTGAAAGCAATTACCGCTCAACTCAGGAAATTCTTTCCCTGGCAGATAATGTGATTAAGAATAATTCCGGCCGTCTCGGAAAAACTCTCCGGGCTGAGCGGGGAAGCGGAAAGACTCCCGTGCTGGCTTTTTTGCCTAATCAGGACGATGAGGTTCATTTCTGCGCTGATTTAGTTCAGAAGACTCATACGATGGGAGTTCCTTATTCAGAATGGGCGATATTATATAGAACTAATGCCCAGTCCATGGGGTTTGAGAGCGAGTTCGTGCGAAAAAAAATCCCATACATAATTGTCGGCTCCCTTAAATTCTTTGAGAGGGAAGAAGTCAAGGATATCGTTGCCTGGCTGGAATTGCTCGCGAATCACAAAAACGAAATCGCCTTTCACAGAATCATAAATAAGCCTGCAAGGGGAATCGGAAACAAGACACAGGACTCTATCGTCGCCTGTGCCCAAAATGAATGGCAAGTGACAAACGAAAACGGCGCGGAGATTCAAAATTTTGAGAAGAATGACATCATCGCAGCCTGCCGCTACATGACTAGCCGTCTTTCGGGAAAGAGCAAGTCTGAGGTGGCAAAATTTGCCGAATTAATCGAGGAAATCGAATCTCTTTTTGAGGAAGACACCACGGCGGGAGGGGAGTTGGCAAGCCAAGTCCTTTCTGATGGCGCAAATCTTTCTTCAGAGGAGCTTAAAAAGCGGGAGAGCAAAAAAACGCTGGCGGAATTAATCGAAGCGATTGCAAAAAAATCTGGCCTTGCCCAGTATTACGAGGACCGCGATAAAGAAGAGCACACTTTCCGCGTGGAAAACATTCAAGAGCTTGCAAACTCCGCCGTTCCATATCCTCTTGCCCGGCAGGGACTTTTGGATTTTCTTGACAACATCCAGCTTGACCGCACCCTTTCAAATCAAGACGAGGATGTGGCGGAAGACGCCGTCACTTTAATCACATTGCACAACACCAAGGGCTTGGAATTCAACCGGGTGGTTATGACCGGCATGGAAGAGGGAGTTTTCCCCCGCAACGGCGACGACGAAGAAGAAATGGAAGAAGAGCGCCGCTTGTGTTATGTGGGAATCACGCGGGCAAAAAACGAGCTTTACCTGACATCTTGCGCCGTCCGACGCATGTACGGCCACATCGAGTACATGAAATGCAGTCCTTTTTTGCTTGAAATGGGAACGGAAGGCATAAAGGCAATCGGTCAGCTTCCGTCAAGATACCGGGGCAGCAGCTTTTATCAGGGGGATTACGGCGAGCGGGGCTTGAGCCACCCTGATTTCGGCACTGACGAGATTCAGAAAAAATACCATCGGGGTGCGAAAATCTACCACGACGATTACGGCTACGGCATTATCGCCAACACGGCCGTCAATGACGATGGAGAATACGCAATCACGGTGTCTTTTGAGAACAGCGGAATCAAACGGTTTTTGCCAAAGTATCAGGAATCAAGCCTGATGATCGTTAAAGACTGAGTTGATTGTTACTTTCTTCTTGTTATAATGTTTTACTTAATATGAAAGAGCGGATTTTTTCTTTTATTTTGATTTTTTCTCTTTTTGGCGGGCTTTTGTCTGCTGAAAATGTGATTTCTGATTATACGACGGATAAAGTCGAGGAATTTGTTACTTACCGTGTCGTGCTTAAGAGCGTAAAAGATGATATTGCCTATGATACCATTCTAAAAATGAAAGAAGAGGCGCTTGCAGAGCTTCCAAAACATGCTCTTGATTTTGAGCAGGAAGAATGTATCCTTGAGAGTTTGTATCTTACGGAATTTTACGAACATTCCCTTACTGCCAGTGGAAACCAGAAGGAACTTCGCAGACAGATGAAAAATCAAATGAAAAAAAATATGACCTGCATCGACAATCATAAGGAAAAAAACATAAGCGAATGGCTTTACCAGTTTACGGCGGATGTCACTTCTTATTATATGACTCGTTCTGTGGCGGCGACTTTTTTTTACGGCATGAAGGTCAAAGGTTATTACGAAAAAGCCATTGAAATCAATAAAAATCGCGCATCATCTTATGTTTGTCTCGGAAACTGGTGTTTTTATGCGCCGCGGCTTTTTGGGGGCGGTTTGAAAAAAGCGCAGAAACATTATGAGTCAGCAGAAGCCTGTGCTGAAATTGACGGTGAAAAATATCTTGCCTACATTTCCATGTCGCAAATCAATTACGAAAACAAAAATAAAGAGACAGCAAAAGAATATCTTGAAAAAGCGATTGCCCTTGATCTTGGTCGCAAGGACTTGGATTTAATTGCCCGGTGTAACGAAAAGGGCTATTCCTATTTTCAGTATTTGCGAAATCGCTCTGGTATAGATGAGGAAATGGCCGAAGACGAAAAGGATGAGGAAGACAAGTAATAGAAAATTGAAAACTAAAAATCTAAGTGATTTTCAAAATCCGTGAGCATATTCCACAAAAACTCTTTTTTCGCTAAAATATTCGCTATGGCTACACATAAAACCGTTGACGAAACAACACTGGAAAATCTTTTGTATCTTTCCCGCCTGTCTCCTTCAAGCACGGACATGGCGACGCTGAAAAAGCAGGTCGATGAAATAGTCGGCTACTTCGACATCCTTTCAAAATACGACGACTCAGAAAATCCCTACGACGCATATCCTTCGACAAAAGCCGAGGCTCTTCGCGAGGACGAAATTGTTGCAGGACTTGATATCCCTGATGTCAAAAAAATCACCGACAAATTCATGGACGGATACTTCCAGGTTCCGAAAGTTCTTGGAGAGGGCGCATAATGTACTATACGATAAAAGAAACGGTCGCCGCCTTGAAATCTGGCGAAACGACAAGCGAAAAACTGGTTCGCTCTTCCATCGACACCTTTACTGCCGACCAGAAATCAGAAAAACCGCTGAATGCCTTTTTGGAAATCTACGATGATGCTTTGGAAGCCGCAAAAGCCGCTGACGCAGAGATTTCCGCTGCCCGCACAAATGGCACAATCGACAAACTCTTTGCAGAAAAGCCGCTCCTTGGCGTGCCTTTCGCAAACAAAGACAATATTTCAAGCAAGGGGCACCGCCTCACTTGTTCCTCAAAGATTCTTGAAGGCTATGTGGCTCCCTACAATGCCACGGTCGTTGCCCGCCTCGTTGAAAAGGGAGCGATTCCCCTTGGTCGCTGCAATCAGGACGAGTTCGCTATGGGCTCTTCAACTGAATATTCAATTTACGGCCCGACTCGCAATCCCATTAACCGCGACTATGTTTCAGGCGGTTCATCTGGCGGTTCTACGGCAGCCGTTGCCGCAAATCAGGCACTTTTCGGCTTGGGCACGGAAACCGGCGGTTCTGTCCGTCTGCCCGCAAGCTATTGCGGCATTTACGGCTTAAAGCCCACTTACGGCGTTCTTTCTCGTTGGGGAGTTGTGGCTTACGGCTCTTCTCTTGATCAAGTGGGCATCCTCGGCCACACGCCTGAAGACATCGCCCTTCCTCTCTCTCTTATGAGCGGAGTGGATTTTTACGATGACACCAGCGCGGATCTTCCAGATTCAGACAAACTGGCAAATCTCAGCGCATACAAGGATTTTTCTTCCCTTAAAATTGCCGTTCCCAAGCAGTTCGAGGAGGCAAAAGGCCTTGATGGCGATGTAAAGAAAGTCTTCGATGACACAAAAAAATGGTTCTCAGGCAAGGGAGCAAAAATTGACAGCGTTGACCTTCCTGTTTTGGACGCGTCAATCGCCGCATATTATGTCATCGCCCTTTCTGAGGCTGCATCAAACCTTTCCCGCTTTGACGGCATCCGCTACGGACACCGCGTCGATAACGGTGCGGGCTACGATCAGCTCTATGTTGACACCCGCAGCGAAGGCTTTGGTCCTGAGGTAAAGCGCCGAATCATCATTGGAAACTATGTGCTTTCAGAGCAGTTCTCTGGCGACACATACAAGAAAGGTATGTCAGTCCGTGCCCGCATTCAGCGGGAAGTTGCCGCTTTGTTTGAAAACTACGACATCATTCTCTGCCCGGTTTGCCCCACCCCAGCCTTCAAGTTGGGCGAAAAATACGACGATCCTCTGGCGATGTATTTGAGCGACCTTTACACCGTATTCGTAAACCTTGCCCGTATTCCGTCAATTTCGGTTCCGGCGGGAGTAAGCAAAGACGGTCTTCCTATAGGCATCCAGTTCGCAGGCAAAATGTTCAGCGAAGCAAAGATTTTGCAGCTGGCGCAAGCCTGGGAAGAAGAGCATAAGGGATGCGGAATTCCTGTTAAGGAGGGCAAGTAATGGCTATCGATAAATACGAAATCGTAATCGGCTGTGAGATTCACACCCAGCTTTTGACTAAAACTAAGGCTTTCTGTGCCTGTGAGAACCGCTATGGCGGCATGCCGAACACCCGCGTTTGCCCTGTCTGTTTGGGCTTGCCTGGCGCAATGCCCCGCATTTCCAAGGGCTATGTGGAGCTGGGGGCGGTAGCTGGCCTGGCTTTGAACTGCAATATCGCTCACTTTACTAAATTTGACCGCAAGCATTATTTTTATCCGGATCTTACCAAGGGCTATCAGATTACCCAGTACGATATTCCTTTGTGTACTGACGGTTTCGTTGATTTGCCGCTTTCTCACTTCCCGAAAGACGAGCAGGTTGGTGGCGCAAAACACCGGCCTGTAAACTTTAAGGGCGAAAACTGCATTATCGACGGCAAATACCGCCGGGTCAGAATCGAGCGAATCCATCTTGAGGAAGACGTAGGTAAGTCTCTCCACTTGCAGGGGGCCCACTCATACATCGACTATAACCGCTCTGGCACTCCCTTGATTGAGATTGTCACCAAGCCTGATATGTCAAGCCCTGACGAGGCCGCTCTTTTCATGCAGACGGTTCAGGAAATCCTCCGCTATGTAAAAGTCACTGCCGGAAACCTTGAGGAAGGAAACATGCGCTGTGACGCAAACATCAACCTCAATGTGTGGGAAGACGGAAAGCTTTATCACACGCCGATTTCTGAAATCAAGAACTTGAACAGCTTCAAGGCAATCCGCGAGGCCTGCACTTACGAGGCAAAGAGGCAGCTTGAGGAATTCCAGAATGACCGTCAGGAATTCAACGCGGGATTCAAAGTGACTATGGGCTGGGACGAGGCAAAAGGCCAGACTGTGGTTCAGCGTACCAAAAACTCTTTCGTGGATTACCGCTTTGTGGTTGAGCCAGACATCAAGCCTTTCAGCGTAAGCGACGAGCTGATTAGCCGTGCCGGTTCAAAAGTAGGCGAGCTTCCTGAGGCAAAACGAAGGCGCTTAAAGAAGGATTACGGTCTTTCTGATTTCGATGTTGAGACTTTGACCAGCACCCGTGAGCTTTCCCTTTGGTTTGAGGAAGCGGCTAAGGGTGCAAAAGATGTTAAAAAAGTCGCCAACTGGATTCTTGCGGAGCTCCTTGCTGTCCTTAACGAAAAGAACATTACCATTGGCGAAGTGAACATCAAGCCGGCTCACATCACTGAGCTGGTAAACGCCATCGCTGACAAAAAAATCACTTCGGCACAGGGCAAAACCGTTTTTGCAAAAATGCTTGAAAGCGGCAAAATGCCGGCCCAAATCATCAAGGACGAGGGCATGGAAAGCGTTTCTGACTCTGGCGAAATCGAAAAAATCGTCGATCAGGTCATCGCCGATAATCCAAAGGCTGTCTCCGACTTTAAGGGCGGAAAGACCAATGTTGTGGGCTGGCTCATGGGGCAGGTTATGAAGGCTTCTAAAGGCAAGGCAAACCCAGGCGTGGCAACAAAACTTGTTACAGAAAAACTTGCAAAGCTGTAATGATTTTTAGGAGATTTTTATGAAGAAACTTGTTTCAATTTTTATCATGTTCTTTTCTTTTACAACACTTTTTGCGAAAGAGTTTGAATCTCAGAAAAAGGCTGAGTCTTTTGTTGCTGGCATTGTCGAAGATTTTACTGAAAAAAAATTTCAAGAATCTGTCGATAGATTAAAGGAGTATTCTTTTATCAATTCGGCTACAATGGATAATCTTGTTGTGCAGGCTTCCCAGCAGTGGACTCTGATTGAGCAAGTTTATGGAAAAAAACTTTCGGTTGATTTTCTCTCTTCAAAAAAAGCTGGCGAATCTCTTGTTCAATTGGTTCATATCGTTCGTTTTGAAAATTATCCTCTTATCTTCAGGACTGTTCTTTATCGTGCTGAAAAGGGATGGACTGTAGTTGGATTTTCTTTCAACGATACGCTTACAGACTTGTTTTAGAATATAAGAATGTCAGAGCCGTTGAATATTTCTCAAGAAATTTTCTCTCGCTTCGGCACGGTAAAACGCGCCCGGAAGTGTTTTCTCTATACGGCAAAAGGTGTCCGGCTCACAGACTTGTATCAGGAAGAGGGCAGGGCAATCTTGGGCTGGGGCGGCTCTGTCTTCACGATTTTCAAGAATGTCCTTGAGAGGGGTGCTCTAGGCAGCTATTTTACTGATTTTTCTTCTCCTTGTGGCAGGGAAAAAAGCCCACTTGACCGCGCTATTTCCGCTCTTTTTGGCGATGAGCGAAAAGCATTCACTTTCTCTGGCAAGCAGGCGGCTTTGGAAGCGGCAATTTCTCTTTCTGCAGAAAGCACCAGCGTCTGGCGGCCATGGAATCCCGTGAGCGTGGACTGGCGGGGGGTAAATTGCATCGTTTTTGCGCCAAGCCTTCCCTGGGCCAGTGATATTTTCATTCTTGCGGTAAAAAGCGAGATTCTTTCATCTGAGAGCCATTATTTTAAGGGCGAGTCTTTTCTTCCCTCAGCCTTGTGCGCTGCTGTCACCCGCTCAATTTACGACTTAATCAAGGCCTTGCAGGAGCGGGAAGAAAAGCACTGGTTTATTTACGACCAGATTATCACAAAATACTGGGAACGCAAGGGGCCATATCTCTTCCCCAAAGTCCCGGAAGAAAAATACGCTGATTTTGTCCGTCATTGCCTCGATTGCGCTATGGTTATTTCTCCGGATTATCACCAGCCTTCAATAGTTCCTTTTGGCTCTGACAAAGGCGTTTTCTCTAAACTTCAGAAGAATCCATTCATCTATGACTGAGACTGAAATCATCTTTTTTACAATAAAACTCTTTCTCGGCGGAATCATCGCTTTTTTGGCCATTATGCTTTGGAGCAAGACGCGAGATTTTTCATGGATGTTCCTCGTTTTTGCGGCGGTCACCGGCTATTCGGCCATCGTCTTCGACCTGCTCTTAAAACTTGGCTTCGTGACGGCAAAGGAAATCTCAATTTTTGGAAATGAAATTCCCCTGGTTCAGCTTGTCCTCTCGGTGGTGCCAAGCCTTTTCGTGATTATAGCTTTTATCATCATGCTTTCAAAAAGCGGGAGAAAATAATGACGACGGCAGAATTCTGGAAATCCTATTTAAAAGCGACTAATCAAAAGACAGAAAATGCAGTTTATTCCGGCGAGCTTGTTTTTGAGGATTCGGGCTTTACCGGGAAGACTCAGCTTTCCCTTGTCCTTTCTGGGGCAAAAACCGCCACCTTTACGCCCTTTGATTCTTTTGAGATTAACCGTGAGACAATACCTGTGGCAGGTGAAGTGTATGTCGTCCTTGATTCAGAAGAAGAGCCGGTAGCAATCCTTGAAGTGACCAATGTGACCGTGATTCCTTTCAACGAAATTCCCTGGGATTTGGCGGCCCGTGACGGCGAGAACGAAAATCTTTCTGACTGGCAGGATAAAATGCGGGAATTCTTGGAAGACGAGGCTGATTTGTGTGGATTTGAAGTCCGCGAAGACAGCAAAATCGTCTGTGAGATTTTCCGCGTAATATATAGAAAATAATTGCCATAAAAGGAGGTCTTAAAATGGCTAAAAAATCTCAGATAAGTCTTTTCTGGCTTATCCTCAACATCGCTGTTGGCGCGCTTCTTGCTATCGGCGGAATCTGGGCTTTGCAGGGTGGCGGAGACTTCGGCTGCAAGGCAATCAAAAGTATCTTCAGCGGTGATTTCGCAAAGATTATGGGGATTGTTTTCGGCGTAATTGAATTGCTTTCGGGAATTTTCATTATTCTCCAGCTCTTCATTGGTGACCGGGTAGGTTCTCTTGGCACAATCCTCAAGCTGATTATCGTAATCGTCTGGGCAATTGCAATCGTCCTCGCAGATTTCATCCACGGAAATTTCAACAATTTCCTCTCATGGTTCTACGACTTTGCAATGCATGTAATCATTTTGTGCGCCCTTTTGGTAACACGAGACTAAAAAAAATCCCACCGTGCTTTACGGTGGGTTCATTCAACTGTAAAAATTGAATTAGTTGGCAGCTGCTTTTGGAGCGCCAGCGTTTGCAGGAACGACTGTGATTTTCTTTGTAACGAAACCTGAGCGGTAGCAGCGTGTGCAGACATTCAATGTTTCTGTTCTTCCGAAATCTTCTGTCTTTACCTTGATGATGTTTGGTCTCCAAGTGTGGCGTGTGTGGTTGTATGATTTACTAACTCTGTTACCAGACTGAGAACCTTTTCCGCAGATATCACAAACTCTAGACATGATTTATACCTACCTAAAAATTGAATACAAATTAAGTTCAAATAGTATATGAAAAACGCTCTATACTGTCAATATGAAAGAACCAAAATCCGTGAATTTTTATGCTTCAAGGACAAGGCCGTCATAGGCAGGGGAGACGCTTCCGCCTTCGCTGACGATTTTGCTGAGGCGGGGAAAATCAGGGAGCTTTTCATTTATGTAATTTTGAATCTGCTCGTGGCTCATATCGTGGGTGATATGGGTGAACCAGGTGTGCTTTGCTCCGATTCTCTCGGCATAGGCCAGAGCCTGCAAAAAATTACAGTGGCTTGAGTGCTCTTTTTCCCTTAATGCGTCGATTACAAGGTGCTCAATCTGACCGCCGGCTTTTATGACTTCAGAAATTGACTGGTCGCTGATGAAATTGCAGTCGGTGAGGTAGGCGATTCCTTTTTTTTGATCCTTTGCGCCGTGGCTGAAAACATAACCGTTGGTGTGATGGTTTCCGTGCAGCATGGGAATTTGCACGATCTGGATTTTTTTTTCCTCACCGAGTAAAAGAGGATTTTCACTGGTATTCTGGTCGATTGGAATGAGGTGGAGCTTTGGAATTCCGCCTCCTTTATCATGATCTACGAAAATGTAGGGGAATCGCTGGTGAATGTAGCCTTTTGTACGCTCGCTGGTGTAGACTGGCAGGCCTTCCCCGCTGGTTTCGGGATATTTTTCGGCAATTACGCGGTCACGGCTCATGGCGAAGGAATTTTTGTGGCTGAAAATGCGCAAATCATCAATTCCGTGAAGGTGGTCTGCATGGGAATGAGTGATGAAAACGGCGTCCAGGCGGCAGATTTTGTATTTAAGAGCCTGAAAGCGGAAATCCGGCCCCACATCAATGAGAAAGTGCTGATTTGCCTCTTCCACCAGGGCGCTGCAGCGAAGCCTTGTGTTGTGAGGATCAGAAGATGTGCATACCGGGCAAGTGCAGCCGATAACTGGAACTCCGTGACTTGTTCCGGTTCCCATTAAAGTCATTTTCATGCTTTCCATTCTATCAAAAATTCTACTTTAGATAAAGATAAGTCCGTCACTATCCGCGATAAAGTGCAATATTTTCAAGTATTTGGTCTTGTTTATTGACCACACTTCCTTAAAAAGATAAAATAAGATATCGAATTTTTTGGAGATTAAAATGCCGTATTCTGAACCGACCAATCTTGGTGTTGTTGCTTGTCCGGGTGGAGCTGTTTTTGCAGACGAAGTTATCGCACATTTGCGCCACATGTACAAACATCGTTTTGCCCTTAAAAGTGATGTAATTTCAAAACGATACAATCTCGAAAAGGACAAATTGGTCCAGGATATCAATTTCCGAAACGACCTTGCCACTTCTGACTTGGTAGTTCGTGGCCAGACCGACAAATATCGTCCGCCGGTTTTCAAAATCAACACCCAGTTCACTTGGTTCGCAAACGGCGAGGTCAAGGCCGAGCTTCTTGATTGCGTTCGCGGAAAGGACATCTATATTTTCCAGGATGCCGAAAATCACGAGCCGATTCCAATGAACGGCGGCAAAAACATGGTCAATTTCTCTGTAAACGACCATGTTATGACCCTTCTCGTTACAATCGATGCCGTCCAGCAGGCAGGAGCAAAGTCAATCACTCTTGTTCTTCCTGCTTTCCCATACAGCCGCCAGCACAAAAAGAAGAGCCGTGAAGGCCTTACAGCCGCTCTTCTCTGCCACATCTACGAGCTCAAGCATGTCACGCGAGTAATCACTTTGGACATCCACTCTCGCGAAATTGTCAACGCTTTCAACACGACATATCTTGATAACTTGCACGCTTCATATCAGATTATCCGGGAGCTTGCAAAAGTCGTAAATCTCACAGGCCCAAATAAAGAGGATTTGGTTGTCGTTTCTCCAGACACTGGCGCCATTGACCGCAACAAATTCTACGCTACAGGTCTCAAAGTTCCTCTGGCAATGATTTACAAAGAGCGGGATTATTCTGTCGTCACTCAGGACGCAAAAAACACCAATATCAAGAGCGTCAAACTTCTTGGTGATGTTAAAGGCAAAGTCGCTTTCCTTGCAGATGATATGTTGGGTACTGGTGGCACTCTCCTTAAAGCAATGGAATTCTTGCACAACAACGGAGCCACAAAAGTCATCGCCGCAATTTCCCTCCCATTCTTCAGCGGAAACGCAATCGAACTTTTCGATCAGGCATACAAGGACGGCCTTTTCTACCGCGTAATCGGTACAAACGCTGTCTATCACTCAAATCTTAAAGACAAAGAATGGTTCATCTCAACCAATGTCACTGGCCTTTTCGCAAATGTCATCACGCGAATCCATCATGACCAGTCTTTGAGCGATCTCCTCGATAACCGCACGATTATCGACAAACTTATCAAAAAAGACACTGATGCCGCGGCCAAGGCCGAAAAGTCAGACAAAGTTGACTGATACGATTCTTTGTATTGATATTGGAACTTCTTCTCTCAAGGCGGCTCTTCTGCCCGACAATCTGAAGAAGTTCCCGATTTTTGTTTCCCGTCAGGCTTTCCCCAAATCTTCTTTCGGCGAGCGTAATTCTGCCCGCTTTTATCTTCCTGCCCTTAAAGCCGCCCTTTCTGAGCTTAAAGAGAAAAATCCTGACTTTGCCATTGAGGCAATCTGCGTGAGCGGAAACGGCCCAACAATCATTTCTGAGGATGGAAGGACTTTTTTATACAGCGATGCCCTTCCTGATTTTCCTGTCGAAGAGAAAAAAGTGCTCGAAAGGACGAAATCTCTTTTTATTCCCCGTTTTATTGGCTTCCGTGAGTTGTATCCTGCCCAATGGAAAGAAAGCCGGGCGATTTTTGGCACACCTGAATTTTTGCTTCATGAGTTGACTGGCGAGTCTCTTTCAATCCTCCCAGAAGACCGCTTTTTGCCAGCCTATTGGACGGAAGAAGAGCTTGAATCTTGCGGATTTTCAGATTCTGACATAAAAAAAATTCCGCCATTAAAAAAAATGGGCTCCTTCGTCGGTAAAGTAAGCGAAAAAGCCGCCCTTGCAACAGGCCTCTTTGAAGGCACTTTCGTTTTTGCGGGCGCGCCTGACTTCGTGGTAGCCCTTTTAGGCACGGGAACTGTCTTCCCCGGTCGTCTCTGTGACAGGGCAGGTAGCAGCGAGGGCTTGAATCTCTGCACCACAAAGCCGGTCTTTGCAGAAGGTTTACGCACCCTGCCCAGCGCAATTCCGGGACTGTGGAATCTTTCTTATCTTTTGAATCCCTCTGTGGACTCTGCGCCCTCTGTGAGGAATTTTAATGAGCTTGCTCATGGAATCAGGCTTCTTCGGGGGGCGGCTCTTTCTAACGGCGAGTTTTTTCCGGATTATATGACAATTACGGGCGGGCAGGCTTTGGATGATGAGCTGATTGCCCAAAAAGAGGCTGCGACTGGCCTTAAAATAAAGAAAATGCCCTGTGCCGATGCGGAGCTTATCGGAGACTTGATTCTTGCCCGTGTCGCTTTGGGGGACTTTGACGATGTTCCTGAAGCTGTCTTCGGACTGATTGGAGCTTAACATGCAGACTTACAACTTACCGAAAAATCCACGAGTCCTTATTTTCGACATTGACTCAACCCTCTACACCTGTCCTGAATATGCCCACGAGCAGATTGACTCTCAGGTTCGACATTGGGCGGCTTTGAACGGATATTCTGCTGACGGCGCGCGGAGCATGATTGCAGATTTCCGCAGAAAGTGGGCAGCTGAGCATAATGGTCAGAAAATTTCTTTGGGTAATCTCTTTAAATTCTTCGGTGTTTCCATTGAGACCAGCATTGATTGGCGGAAAAAGCTCTTTAATCCGGCGGATTACCTTAGCCGGGATGAAAAACTGATTGCAGCCCTCACTGAACTTTCAAAAAAATTCTACATGATTTGCGTCACCAATAATCCTGTGGAGCCGGCGCGGAAAACCCTTGAAGTCATCGGAATTTCAGACCTTTTCCCAGAAATCGTAGGTCTGGACACTTGCATGGCCTCAAAGCCTTCAAAAAAGATTCTCGACAAGGCGATGGAGCTTGCGAGTGTGGCTTTGGGTGGGGAAATTTCTTACTCAGACTGCATTTCAATTGGCGACCGTTATGATATTGACTTGGCGTTGGCCATAGAGCTTGGCATGGGCGGCGTTCTCGTTTCTGGAAGCGAAGAAGTTTGCAATCTTAGCGAGATTTTGTTATAATCACTTTGTACCTTTCGATCCCGTAGCTCAGCTGGATAGAGCATCAAAAACGCTTTCGCGTTTTACCTAATTGGAAGCTCGTGCGTTCCAGTTGCAACAGGTAAGCTACGGTTTCAGAGCCTGATCCCGTAGCTCAGCTGGATAGAGCATCCGCCTCCTAAGCGGAAGGTCGTGCGTTCGAATCGCATTGGGGTCATTCGGCGGTCAGATTTTCTATTTGATCGCCGATTTTTTTTGTCTTGTCGTTTACCTCGCTGAATTTGGCGCTGGCGTTTGACAAATGCTTTCCCAGCGTGGCAAGTTCTTCCTTATAGTTGCTGAATTCGCGCTGGATTCCTGAGATTTTCTTGATGATTGATTCGGCCTGCTCTTCGATTTTCATTCCCTTTAGTCCGTAGACGATGGAAAGAAGGTAGGCGTAAAAAGTGTTGGGGGAGACGATGATGACCCGGCTTTTCATGGCGTAGTCAAAAAGCTCATAGCCCTTTGCGCTGTCTTTTGTGAGGATTTCGTAGTAGACGCTCTCGGAAGGAATGTACATGAGGGCGAAGTCGAAAGTGCCTTCCTGCGGGTGGATATATTTCTTTGAGATTTCGTCGATTCTGGCTTTGACGCTTTTTATGAATTCTGATTTTGCCTTTTTTTTGCCGTCAGCGTCTTTTGATGAAAGATAGCGCTCAAAGCTTTCCAGCGGGAATTTTGAGTCCACCGGGATAATGTGCTTTCCCAGCCGGATTATGGCGTCAACTGTGGCTCCGTCAGAGAATTGAAATTGTTCCTGATAATTTTTTGGCGGAAGAGTGTCTTTTAGTAAATTATATAGAAGATATTCACCGAAATTTCCCCGGAGTTTGGGCGCGTGGAGAATCATTTTGAGGGAAGAGACTTCCTTGCCGATTTCCTGAATTTGAAGGGTTGTGCTTTCCAGGGATGCGAGTTTTTGCGTAAGCTCAGAAAAATCCGAGTTTTTGCGGGAGGCGAGGGCGTGAATCAGCAGAATCAAAAGAAGGAGAGAAAAAAATGCCAGACAGGCGATTATTACATAAGTCAAAGGAAAATTCATGAAAAGATTTTAGCATAAAAAAGATAGGAAAGTAATAAGGGGATAGAGGATAGATTAGAAGGAGAATGTTTTTTTTCAGAATGTCCGATTATCCATTTTCAATTTTCTGTTTTCATTTTATAATGGCTGAATGGTACAGGTTAGCACAGTTCAGAATGCGTCGGTTTTGCCGCAGTTTTATTCGGATTTTCTTGCCGGAAAGCGGCAGCTCACTTCCAGCGAAATTTCCCTTCTTAAAAAGACTAATAAAAATTCTGATTTAACATGGAAGAATGTCTGGGTCAGCAAAGAATCTTTTGATCCAGCCCTTGTTTCTGGCTGCGAGATTTACGGATTCCTTGTAATAGGAAAACTTTCTGCTTCAACTCTCAAATATCACGATTTAGCTCTCTGTGAAGGCTTGTATGATTCTTATCTTGAAAATGTCGTGATTGGCGATGATTGTGTCGTCCGAAATGTGCATTACCTCTCAAATTACAAAATCGGAAAGCGAAACATTCTCTTCAATATTCAGGAAATGTCCTGTACCAACCACTCCAAATTTGGAAACGGCGTTCTAAAAGAAGGGGAGCCTGAGTCTAACAGGGTCTGGATTGGCATAGGAAACGAAAATGATGGCCGAAGGGTGCTTGCCTTTGAGAATATGATTCCGGCTGATGCCTATATATGGTCAAAATACCGGGACGATTTTCTTTTGCAGCGTCGGCTTTTGGAGATGACCGAAAATCAATTTTCAAAGAAACTCAACACTTTCGGTCTCACAGGCGATGATGTGGTCATCAAAAACACAACTCTCTTAAAAGACGCCAAAATCGGTGGCAATGCCTACATTAAAGGAGCTTTCAAACTCAAGAACATCACAGTGCTTTCAAGTGAAGCTGAGGCCAGCCAGATTGGTGAGGGCGTTGAATTGGTGAACGGTATTTTGGGGTACGGTTCGCGGGTTTTCTATCAGGCGGTGGCAGTGCGTTTTGTCATCGGGCGAAATTGCCAGCTCAAATACGGTGCGCGGCTTCTCAATTCAATTCTGGGCGACAATTCTACTGTCTCCTGCTGCGAAATCCTCAACAATCTTATTTTTCCCTTCCACGAGCAGCATCACAATTCTTCATTCCTTATTGCTTCAACTGTTGGCGGTCAAAGCAACATCGCTTCTGGAGCAACTATTGGCTCAAACCACAATTCCCGCGCGGCAGACGGAGAAATGTATGCAGGGCGTGGCTTCTGGCCGGGGCTTTGCTCTGATTTTAAGCACAATTCCCGCTTTGCAAGTTTTACCCTTATCTCAAAAGGAAGCTACCAGCACGAACTGAACATAACATTCCCATTTTCACTGGTTGCCAGTAACGGACCTTGTGAGCCGATTACGATTATCCCGGCTTACGCCTTCATGTACAATATGTATGCGGTCGCGCGAAACAAGGCAAAGTTTGAGAAGCGGGACAAGCGAATCATAAAAATTCAGAATATCGAGACCGATCCTCTGGCTCCTGACACGATTCAGGAAGTTGAGGGGGCTTTGCGAAAAATCATCGAACTGACGGCAACATATCTTATTTCAGAAAAAAACAAGGAAGCTCTTGCCGCAAAAACGAAGGAAGATTTGTATCAGGTTGCTAAGGATTATCTTCACAAAAATCCAAATGCTGAATTCGGTTTGTTTGATAAAGACGCTCAGAAAAAATACGGTGCAATCGTCATCAAGCCAGTTAAGGCCTACAAAGCCTACCGGAGAATCGTAAAATATTTTGCAGTGCGTACTCTCTGCGATTATTGTGACCGCAACGGAAAAGAGCGGCTTTCAAGCGAGGATATCTTTAAGATTTCAAAAATGCCTCTTTTCTCTGAATGGGTAAATGTGGGCGGTCAGATTATTCCCGAACTTCGGCTTTCCCAGCTGTTTGAGCTTATAAAAGAGCAGACGGCAGACACCTGGGAAAAAGTTCACGATTATTACGATGGATGTCAGGAGCTGTATGAGGATTTTAAAGTCGCTTATGCCCTGAATCTGCTTGAAAAACTTTATTCTCGCCCAATTTCGGACTTTAACCGCAGGATTTTTGACGGAATCATTGAGGATGTCCTTTTCGCAAATCAGGATATGTATAATGCAACCCTTATTTCCCGCATGAAGGACTTTGATGATGAATTCAGAATGAATACTTTCAGAAATGCCAGGGAGATGGACGCCGTTCTTGGCGGCATCACTGACAACGAATTTATCCTTGAGATGAAAGAAAGTACATCTGTTTTTGAGAAGAAGGTAAGGTCTTTATTTACAGAGCTTACATCTCTGTAAATTCCAAGAAACAAATAG
>DFEB01000022.1:0-46652 GCA_002368605.1 Treponema sp. UBA3813
TCGAAAACTGGGACGATTTTGCCCTTGCCATCATGCGATTGCCGGTCTTTACGCCAAATTCTGAGGTCGCTTACTCAACGGCTCCGGTGGGTGCGGTCATCTATCCAGATAAAATCATCACAATCTGCTGGACTGACTGCGAAGTTCTCAAGGATATGAGTGCAAACCGAATCAAAGGTCTTTCCCTCATGGATTTTCCGGCCTTTTTAATCAAAATTCTTTCCCGCAGCGACATAATGTTCCTTCGCTACCTCAAGGAAATCAGCCGCCGGGTCACTTCCATTCAGAACGAGTTGCACGAACAAATCGAAAACGCCGAGCTCATCCAGTTGCTTAACCTTGAGAAGTCCCTCACCTACTTTACGACTTCCCTTAAGTCAAACCAGCTTTTGCTGGAAAAAATCCGCCGTACCCGCATACTCAAACTGGACAGTGATGATCAGGAATGGCTGGACGATGTTGAAATTGATAACAGGCAGGCTATGGAAATGGCTGACACCTACAGCTCAATCACCACGGGCGTCATGGATGCTTTCGCAAATGTCATCTCCAACAACATGAATGTCGCCATGAAAAAATTGGCCGTCATCAACCTTGTCATGATGGCACCGACCTTCGTAACGAGTTTCTTCGGCATGAACTTCAAGCTCCCCTTCGACACAATGAACGGTTATGTTCCTGTATCGATTGCAGCTTTAATTTGTTTAATTTCTGTACTGCTCAGCTGGTGGCTTTTAAGCTTCAACAAAAACGCACGCACGCTAAAGAAGTTCAAAAAAGCCAAAAAGCGTAAAAAAGTAAGTTGAAAATAAATATAATTCGTAAAATTAGTGCAATTCGCCTCTATATTTTAGGAGTTTAATCATGAAAAAATATATCTTTGCCACGCTCACTTTTCTTATTACGGGAATCACCTTTTCTCAAAGTTTCAACTCCCTTTCTCCAGTCAGATTGGGACCTGTCGCTCCAGCCCAATATGATGTTTATGTAATCGGTGACGGAAGCCAATCTTACACGGCAAGCCGCTGGATAACCCCCTTTGAAATCAACCGCTACGAAACGACTTACGAACTTTGGTATGAAACAAGGGAAATTGCAGAGGCTTTGGGCTACAAATTCATAAATCCAGGTCAGGAAGGCTCCATAGGGAAACGTGGAGCAGAACCAACAAACGAAAAAGAGCAGCCCGTCACAATGATTTCATGGTACGATGCCGTAGTCTGGTGCAACGCCTTTTCAGAAATCCACGGACTCAGCCCATGTTACAGTCTTAACGGCAAAATCCTCAAAGACGCAACCGACACAATCAGCCTGGATTTGTGCAAGTGTGATTTCAACGCAGACGGCTACCGTCTTCCCACCGAAGCCGAATGGGAATATGCCGCCAGAAAAACAATTTCCGGAATGCAAAGCGGAAGCACGGCCAGCGGTCAGGTGGATAAATACGGAAAGGAAGATGATTCGATTCCTGAAGAAGAAGTAGCCTGGACTGCATCCAATTCAAGGGGCACTCACAGGGTTGGCACTGCCGGCACGCCTTTTAAGGATGACGCCCCACCCGAAGCTGGAAGCGGAAACCCCAACGGCATGGGGCTTTTTGATATGAGCGGAAATATCTGTGAATTCACCTGGGACTGGAATGGCCGCTACATAGACACGGATCCGGGAGCAAGGGCTATTGGAGCCGAGGCTGGAAGCGAACGGGTTAGCCGGGGAGGCAGCTGGAGTGAATACACGCCCTTCATCTACACCGGCGACCGCTACAGCTACGACCCCAACGAGTGCTACAACTACCTTGGCTTCAGATTCGCGCGAACGGTAAAATAAGCAGAGTTGTAAAACACCTGATAGCAAAAAAACAGGCTCCCAGCGTGAACCTGCCAAAAAGTTCGCGGTGAACAAGTTCAAGCGAACTTTTGTCAGAACCACGCTTCCGCCTGTTTTTTCACCTACAAGCTCAGCAACTCAGCTTTCGTTACCGACCACTTTCCATTTGCGTCTTTTTGAGCCTCGACCCAGCCGTATTTTCCTTCGGCAAGGCTTCCAGGATTGATTACCGTTGACTCTCCGATTTTTGAGAGACCAGAGCTTTCGTGAATGTGCCCCGTAACAACCAGAAATGGAGCGCGTTTTTCAATGTAGGCACGGAGTTTTTCGCTTCCCACATGGACATCGCCGGGAATTTTGTCACATTCAGTGTCTTTTGGCGGATTATGCATGATTAAGACAAGATTTGACCAGTGCCCATTCTCATCTGCACATTCTGCGCTTGAAGACTCAACAACATTGTAATCAGAGAGAATTTCGTCCTCATCCCGCTCAAAAGGAGTGGTTCCCGTGAATTTAGTTCCGCCGCCGCTTCCGCAGATTGCGATTCCTTCGTGGAAGGCAAGGCTCCCTTCAACGGAAATGTCCGCGCTTTCAATCTCCGAAAGAAAATCAGGATTGTCACAGTTTCCGATTACAGAGAAAATTGAATCGTGCTTTTTGAGGAGTTTTTCAAGAACTGGCTTTCCTGTCTCCTCGTGCTCGAATTTCGCGAAGTCACCGCCAAAAAGAACCGCGTCGGCCTCATTAAAGCGGGAATCCAGCTTGTCAAGATTGTCCAAATCACCATGAATGTCAGAAAGAACCAAAAATTTCATAATTATCCTCCCTTAAATTTCTTCCATTACATCGCGCAAAGCCTGCATTTGCTCGTGGGTGCCCACCGTGATGCGAAGATATTCTTCAATGCCTGGGGTGTCAAAGCGGCGAACCAAAATACCCTCTTTTTTGATTCTTCTGTAGGCTTCCTGACCGTTCACCCCGTCTTTTTTGCAGAAGATGAAGTTGGTCTGGCTGTCAAGGACGAACCAGCCCTTCTCCCGCAAAAAGTCGATGAATTCGTCACGCTCAAATGCAACGGACTGGGCACATTTTGCGTAATATCCCGCGTCACGGCAAGCAGCGATTCCTGCAGTCTGTGCCAGGAAGTCAATCGGGAAGTGATTGAGGGAATTTTTTACCGTTGTGACGGCCTCAACAAGTTCTTTGTTGGCCACGAGATAGCCTAATCGCTGCCCCGCCCCGCAAAGGCTCTTTGAGGTCGTCCGCACAATCACAAGATTCTGGAATTCAGCGAGAAGAGGAATGCAGCTCTCGCCACCGAAATCAACATAAGCTTCGTCCACGACAAAAACCCGGTCTTTTGGGGCTTTTTCAAGCATTTTACGGACTTGGTCCCGCGTCAATCCCAAGGAAGTGGGCGCGTTGGGGTTGGCAAAGATGATTCCAGAATTTTCTTTATTAGCCGCTTCAAGCATTTTTTCTGTGTCCAGAGTCCAGTCTGCCTTCAAGGGAATTTTTTCCAAGGGAATGTCATAAAATCCGCCGTAAACCGGATAGAAGGAATAAGTATGCTCAGGCATAACCAGTTTGCGGTCTGAGTCGAAGAAAGCGTAAAAGACAAAGCTCAAAACCTCGTCGCTGCCGTTTCCCGCGTAAATCATGTCGGGAGTGACGACGAAAGGAATTTTGTCAAATTCGCTGGGACTTACGATTGCCCCGCTGCCATTTTTTTTGCCTTTCTCAAGGTTTGCCCGGCAGAGGACGCCGCCAGATTTGTTGAGCATGTCAGCGATGGCTTCTTTAAGCTCGTTTGAGTCAGGGTCAGGATAAAGGGCCATTTTTTCTGGATGAGCCTTTGCCGCCGCCCGCACGGCCTTGATTACTTTTGGGGAAGGCGGGTAAGGATTTTCGTTGGCGTTGAGTTTTATGTAGATTCTGTCCTTGGGCTGCTCGCCGGGAACATAAGGATGAAGATTTGACATTCGTGAAGAAAGCATTTTTTAACTCCGTTTTGACTTTCGCTTTTTAATTTACTACTTTATTTTATGACAAATTGCTGATAAAATAAAGACATGGCAACCACAACAAGTATCATTGTTTTATTAAAATTTTTTGCATCACGACAGAAGAACGCTATCGTTGATTACACAGATTTTTGCGAATATTTGAAACGCTATTCAGAACATCACCTGGAGGAACAACCAAGCCTCGCCTGCTATCTTGAAGACCCGGTTCCAGCACTGCAGACAGAACTTGACAAACTCATCGACTCAAAACTTATCATGATTGTAAACACAACTCCTGATAAGCAGGGAATTGTAGTCGTTCCTTTTTACATTGAGCGATTCACTGAACGCTACAAGGATATCGCCGTCACTCCTAGTCTTCCTTTTCCATCTGAGGCTGATTTACCAAAGGGAACTCCAAAAGAAATCATAACGAGAGAAAATGCGGCAGATCTCATTGGCCGCCTGCTCAAGCATCAGGATTTAAACGAAAAAACTCTGTACGGACTCATGTTGCCAAATAATGCTCCGTCAATTCTCCTTCCGTCAACTGTTTCCGTCGTCACATTCATAGAAGATGCAGTCGGAAAGATTCAGAATATGCTCAAAAAAGAAGAGCATCACGATTACTTTCTTAAAAAACTCACGGTCTCAAATCCAGGTCGAGAGATGATTGTAAAAAATTTCTTCAACGCATTTGTAGACAGACCTGACCATTCCCTTGAAACATTGAGCCAAACAACAGAAAGTTTCTATCTTTGGAATCAGCTATGCTTCTTCATAAAGCAAGATTATGAAAAAATCAAGGATTACACTCAGGAAGATTTGTCTTGCTTGCAGGCCGTCTACATAACTGAGGTAGGGGCAAATTACTTCAAGAACGAAGCCGCAGAAAGTGCTAAAAAAGAAGGCGCAATCAAAGCACTCGAATCTCTTCTGTTGAAACCGCCCTACTATTTTACTTTTGACGAAATTATTAAATTCACTGACAACAAAGGGCTGCCTCTTCTTGGACAATACAGCGAAGAGGAACTCAAAGAATATCTCCATAAAAAAACCCAAGACGCCCCGGTTCAGGAATTGCCTGAGCTTCTTGTATTCAAAACCTATGATGACACACGCTACTTCATATTTAAAAGCAAGGTTTTACAGCTAATTCTGCGACTTTGTACCGATGCCAGAGTTTCTGTCCTTGAGGCCATCAAAAATCACTGGTCGGAAGTGCTGCGACAGTTTGACTTCTTGCCCGAAATGAAAGACCAAAAGGCATTTGAGTCTCGTCTCGAAAAAGAAATACGAATTCAATCTCCAATTTTAAGCGCGCTACTCCACTCTTCATTCCTGCCACTCTTGAGCTATGACGCTTCGGGCGGTGACGACACAAGCAAGATAAGTCTCTTTGTAAACGGTCACTTGCTTCCATATAGCGACATTCTCCTTATGAGCCGTCAGGAATTGCTGAATGACGCAAAAATAATGCTTCCTTTCTGGTATTCAATGCCCGTAGTCTCATGGATTGCAAAAATGCTCTTCAGACCTCCAAAAAGCAAGCGCAATAAAACTCAAAAAACAAAAGCAGAGAAATACCGAGAGGAAGAAGAAGCAAAACGAAAGGAAGACGAAACGACGGCCATGCTCTCACAAAATGCAACTGTCTCAAAGAAAGTCGCATTCCGAGAAGCCGCAAGAAACGCAGAGCAATCTTTTGTCCCTACAAGTTCAACCCTTAACCGTGAGCTTGATTCTTACGAGAAAATTTGGAATCAACGGCTCGGAAAGGAAACACACAACAACCTCACCGAGGATGTCAATTCTCTCATACGAGATTATATCCGAAAAACTCTCCGCACAATGAAGGTCGAGAGTTTTACAACCGAGCGAATTCACAGTCTCGCAGAAAGCCTTATGACAGCCCCTGGATTACAAAAAATACGGGAAAGAGACGCGCTTCTTATGTACATTCAGTTGTATATGGTCAAATTAGTCAAAAACATTCCGATGTAAATTATCTTAGTCCCCACTTCAAATCGTGGGGATTATTTTTTATCTTTCAAATATAACAAAAAATTATATTTCTGCATTACCAAAATTTTCTTTTTTTCTCAAATATATAAGTGAACGAGGAAGAGAACTTGTTCACTTATAAAAACGACGGCCGCGTTTTTATAATCATTTTATTTTTTGGAGAATCTTATGAATCAAATGAATCAAGTCGTAATTGAAGGTAATGTTGTTCGTGACACAACCGTAAGGGAAACAGCAAGGGGAACAAGAGTTTGTATCGTCCCCATTGCCACAAACCACTTCTACCGAAACGCAAATGGCGAAACACAAAAAGAAGTAGCCTTTTTTGATGTAGAGGCTTGGGGAGACAATTTCTGTACGAGAATGGCACAGATGGCAAAAAAAGGCCGGGGCTTGCGCGTTGTCGGACGGCTGAAACAAGACCGTTGGAAAAATCAAGAAGGCAAAAGTGCCTCAAAGATTTACATCCTTGCAGAACATATTGATTTTCAACACCCCAAAACAGAAGAAAAATCTGACTCCGACAGTGAGGCAAGAACAAACGCTAAAAGTGCCGCAGAGGGAATCCGAGCCGAGTCAGAATTTTCCGATACGAGCGGTGAATTCGCCGACGGGGGTGAGACGGTCTTTTAAATCAGATAAGCCTTAATATTATCTGCGACGCTTTTTTCGATTTTTGCCGTTCTGTGAACGATAAAGACTAGCCGCTTTTTCGGCCTCGGCTTTTTCGTTCATGGCACGGTAAATTTCGATTTTTTCGGGACTGTAGAAGCCGTCCTTCCAATTAAAGCGGGAACTTTCTGGAACAGGCTGCTTTTTTATCATTGAATTCGTTACCATTTTGAGTTCTTGACGGGTAACATGGGTGCGTGAGAAATCAAGCAAGATTCTCTTGAATCCGTTTGAATTCAACAGCTCAACCTTATCAACGACTGAGAAGGGAGCTTCCGGCATAACGACGGAACCGTCAACGGTAGAATTCACCTTAAAGAGCGTCTCTTCTTTATCCTTAAAATAGAGGAAATCATAGTTTTCAGGAAGTTTAAAACGCATTCGGAACAAGGCAGGATACGCATAGGCGGTTACCAGAACTCTGCTGCGCACACTTTCTTCCCATGTCATTTTGAGATTATCCCAAGAATTTTCAAGCGGAGTGATAAAAGCCCCGATATTCTGATTCTCAAACCATGAAGCAGCCCATCGGTTGAATGTGTACAAATATGGACCTGCAATGAGATTAGCCCCCTTTCCACGAAGCATGGAGATATGAGCGATATTATTTACGACGAAAGTTTTGTACCCCTCGGCAACAAGTTCCGTTAAATCAGAGAGAATTTGCTCCTCGCGGGAAGCCGGACAATAAGGATCCAGTGAAATGATAATCTGCTTTTTTGAAAGAGGAAGTTTTACTTTTTTTTCAATCAAATCAACTCTGGTCTCGGAATTGTACTCAACAATCATGCGGACAGGATTTTTTGAAATGGCTGTGTGCAAATCAGATATAGTAGAAACCTGAATGTAAAGCCCTTCTGGGAAATATGAAAGCTCATTCTTTTCGACAGGCGTTAAGTCCAGCACAGGAAGGACTTCGGCACCCGGCTGCTGGCGGTATTTGCCGATGTCATTGGGAAGAACTCGCGGATAACGCTTGGACATCGATTTTGTCTGCAAGAGATAAACCGAGTCACCCCGCTTAAATCCGAGAGGAATATCGATAAAACGACGACCTTCTGAATCGACGGAGACAGTGCGGACTTTGTGGCTGACTCGGCCCGTATCGTCCTGACGGTGCAAGCGGATTGAGTCGCCCGGATCGGGATCGTAGTTTCCACCCTTTAAATGCGCCATTGCGACATAAAAATCAGACTGCTTTGCCTCAGGATTTGTACGAAGGGCCTCCTGATAGGCGTTATATGACTTTTCTTTTTCTTCGTCAGGGATTTCGCCAAAAGTGTCGATTGTACCCAGATAAATTCCCGTGCCACCTGCCTGTTTTGGATTTAAGATAAGGCTTCCTGCCTTTTGAACGCCCTCTTCGTTTGTCTTGAAATTATACCAATAAGATGTTTTTGCCCTGGCAAAATCTGTTGAGAGAAGGCGTTTTGCCGTTGCCAGCGCACCTTTTTTGTCCTTTTCCCAATTATCCATGAGATAGCGGTAAGCGGCAACAACCGAACCGACATATTCCGCGCTCTTCATTCGGCCTTCGATTTTAAATGACTCAACGCCAAGCTGCATTAAGTCAGGAATTTGCTCGATAAGCTGCAAATCACACGGAGAAAAATAATAGCCCTGCTGCTCGCCCTCTGACTCAGAATCAACTGTATAAAAACGGCGGCAAGCCTGAGTACACATGCCCCGGTTCGCGCTCTTTCCCCCCAAGAAACTTGAGAAAAGACACAAGCCCGACTCACTTACGCAAAGGGCTCCGTGTACGAAAATCTCAATCTCGGCATTTGTGTGAGACTTGATGTATTTGATTTCTTCCAGGCCAAGTTCCCTTGCAACTACGACTCGTTTTAAGCCAGCCTTACTCAGCAAGTTAACGCCAGCGGCGCTCTCCACATTCATCTGCGTAGAGCCGTGAAGCTCCAGCTTAGGGAAAAACTCCTGGCACATACGGATGACGCCGAAATCCTGAACGATGAGGCCGTCCGGGCCGATTTTGTTGAGATAAGAAAGGAAACGGTACAATCGCTCAAGGTCACGCTCCTCGCTGACCGTATTTACCGTTACATAGATTTTTTTGTTCTGGCGGTGAAGAGAGGAAACGGCTGCCTCAAACTGATTCCATGCAAAATTTGAAGAGCGGAGTCGCGCATTAAAACTTTTTAGACCAAGATAAACTGCGTCGGCTCCCTCGCCGATTGCCGCATCCAATGCTTCGATATTGCCGGCAGGTGCTAATAATTCAGACATTCTGAAATAATAACACACTTTCCGACAAATTACTAGACAGATTGCTTAGCCTTACAAAGAGCCTACTTGTTTTTATATCCAGGTGTCGCTGACGAGGCAACAGCCCAATCACAAGCATTGGCAGGAATAACATCGGGGATTTCCTCACTCTCAGGATATTTTTCCGCCAGAAGCAGAATATTCTGTCGCGCAAGTGATTTCACGGCAGAAGATTTTATGGTCTCAGTACGAAACGCATTTTCTGGACTAAGGGCATTTTCCCAAAATCCAGCGATCTGAACTTCTTCAGCAAGCTCTTTTAAATTTTTTGACCATTCGCTTCCTTCAACAGAAGTCCATAAAAGAGCATCCATAATTTTGTTTTTACAAGAATCTCTTAAAAGAATCACATCTGTTTTGGAAACAAATTTGTCCGTAAATTTTCTCCACAGTTCTCTACCTGTATCACAGCTTTCTGTAGCCGTTGATAAAGTAAGGTCATTTTCTAACTCATCAATCGCATTATATTCCATGCCATCATATACTTGTCCATGAAGGGCAATATATTCACCCCTCTTCACCTCAATCGCAGGGAAAACATATTTTCTTTTTGGATTCGCCGCACTCACAAATTCCAGTCCTGACAGATTTCCAGATTTTAAGACATAGAACTCAACGAACTCTGTTTTTTTAGGCTTACTAGAATTATAGCGCACTTCACTGAGCACAAGTCTGGCCGGATTTGCATTGAAACCTGAAAATTGCTGTGAAAATTCCAGGCTGTTGCCTGACCTGTCATAAACAATACCTGAAAGGACATATTCCTTTCCAACACGAGTGCTTTCAGAAAGATAAATCTCTGCGTCCATCATATTCTCACTGTAGGTAATACAATCCGCATAAGCATAAGGCTCTTCCTCAAGCAAAAACAAATCCCCCTCATCGGAAGATTCCCCTTGAAACTCACGGACAGTTAACTGGTCAAGGACAATTTTCTCAGAACAGGAAAGATTCAGCAGACGCTCACCTGTTACGGAAAATGAAAGAATTGAAGGAGCATTCGTATCAGCCGGAATGATTTCAATTCCTTCCTCAGTAAGCCTACAGGAAATTGGAGAGACTATCATGAGTACGATAAAACACAAGATGCCAGAAATCAGGAGACTTTTGGCATAATCATTTTTAAAAACTTTTTTCATTGAATACCTCCAGATTTATTTCAAAATCTATAAGTGTATTCGTAAAAAAAATCACTTTTCGGCAACTTTTAGAGAAAAAAAATAAAAAAAAATCCGACTATGCAAAGGCACAATCGGATTCACAAAAAATATACAAAGTTACAGGCGAATTGTCTCTACCATATAACGGATAGAAGAGCCGTTCACATCAGAAAGAGTCTTTTCAACAACAAAGACAAGATTTCGCCCGGTCTTATCGGAGAAGATTCTGTCAATGCGGTAATCCGTCACTTTTTTTCGTTTAATGTCAGGAGAGCCGACGATATTACGACTGATGACATTTCCGTCTCCGTCTTTTTTCTCAAGGGTGATAAAAAAAGAAGAACGAAGATTATCGCCGCTTCCCTCAACAGTCTTCACAAGCTGAATATGATAAAAAACGCTTTGTTCTACAGTTGAGCCTTCAAAATCCTTGAAGACAATCTCGCTTTCTCCAGCCTTTTTATCATCACGAACATATAGCAAATTATCGACTGGAGCAGGTTTGAAATCATATTTTTTTAATGACCATGAAGCTTTTTTCAGAAGTTCATCATAGATTTCTTTTCCGCTTTTTGAAGTCGTATTTGCAGAAGGATTTGTCTTGAAAACAGCACCATCCACGAAATCATTTTTTGCAATATCTACAGTATAAATTTCAGCATAGCCCTGAAATGTCTTGTCCATCTTTCCATATTCGGCAAATGCGTATGTCGTACCGTCTTTTGAAATTCCCAAGTCAACAAAAGCAGCAGCATCACCGGCGAAGACATTAAGTCCAGCAAAAAGAAGTATCATTCCGGATAACAGAAGCTTTTTCATAAGTCCTCCCAAAGTCAATTGCCAACAAGTCAGCAAATCAGACTTCTTTATTATTTTCGGCTTTTGAGATAAAGTCTTTACATATTTTTGTCTTCCGTTTAAGATTTTCACATGACATTAAAAACAAGAAATCAATTTATAAAAACTTTTCTTTTCGCAAGTCTGGCAATCGTTGCATTAAATCTCATTACCTTCCTTTTTGCCTTAAAATTCGGCACTATTCTCACGCCACCAGATTTTCGGATTCCTGCTTTCCTCTCTCACATTCCCTTCGCTAAGCAGAGCTTTATAGCCCTCATGATTTCATTTGCAGTCATTATTCTCTATGTTCCATTTTGTTTTTTTCTTCTCATCCGATATTTTGAAAACACACAAACTAGTGAAATAATTTTTTTCACGGGATTCTTATTCGCCTGCCTTGCGGAAACAGCCCGTTTCGTGACAATCTGCCTCGGACTCTGGCAATCTTTTTCCAATATTCTTATATTTATGGGAAATGTCGTTCTTTTTGGACGGACACTCGCACCACTTAGTTTTCTCTGCGCGGCCCTTCTCAGTGAAACAGTTCAAAGACAAGATATAGAACGAAATTATATAATCATGACAACAGTATCCGTCGTATTTGCGGCTGTAATTCCAATGAACACGGCAAGAATATCGTCAACAGGCCTCGTTACAGAAGGCTTCATGTCCCTCATTAATATCATGAGATTTTTACTTTTGGCGACTACGGTCATCTCATTTTTCATTCAGGGCATAAAAAAGAACAGTTCTGAACACAAAATTCTCGCACTCTCAGCTTTTATTACGCTTCTGGGATACAGTATGCTGGTAAGCTGCGACAGTTTCTTCTTTTTGATTTCGGGAACACTTGCGCTTCTGGCAGGCAGTTACAGATATTTACTATGCCTGCACAAAATGTACATGTGGAGCTAAGCGAAATATGAAACGATTCCACCTAACAAAATAGGAATAAGCAGATTATCAAAATCTTTAAGGGGAAGAACCTCAATAAGAGCGCCAGCAGTAGCAACCAGCAGTGAAATCATACAATTTTCTGTAACAAAAAAAGTCGAACAGAAAATCGCCGCAAAACAAGTAAGGCTACCTTCGACAGTCTTTCCATTTGTGTAGGGAACGCGGATTTTTCCGAATGTCTTACCTGCAAGGCTGGCCAATCCGTCACCGAAAGCAAGAGCAAGAATTCCGACAGTAGCCGAAGACTCAGTCCAAAGAATCGCAGAAGAAATAATACCCGCCACCAGTGTAACAGGACCGAGAACGAATTTATTTTCATCCCGCTTTCGGGCAGCGGCAGCAGTAATATCAGAAATAAGGGGAATTTCATGGCCGTTGGTTCGAAGGGATTCCGCAATGATGTAAAGGATGCCCGCAACGCAAAGACATACAATCGTCGTATTATGAGCAAAAGATAAAAAAATAGGTACGAATGCCGTACAGATATGAATTGTCTTACGGAAAAACTCTTTTCTAAGAGAAACAAGCTGATTCTTTAATTCGATTCCTATTTGATAGCAGAAATACTTCATTATTCGAGACCTTTTTCTCCTGCTAAAAGACGGGGAATATCCGTATAAATGGCAGGCTCAAACTCCGGGTAAGGATGCGTTATGTACTTTGAATTCTGGGCAGCAAGATTGCTTCCTTCCAGGCGAATCATAGTGTTAGGATTGCGCGTTAAAGAATCCCAAGCCCTAATTGAATCTGAAAGACGCACCATCGCCTCGGCATTCATGTTGCTGTTACCTGTCTGCTGGGCAAGTCTGTAAAGAGTAACCCCAAGATTGTTATTTGCCTTCAAATATAAGTCAACGATTTCGTAATCATCTCCGTTTTCTTGCGGAGTCAGGATTTTCGGTCGTTCTTGATCAAGCACCGAAAGTAAATCAGCATAATAGCTTTCAGCAGCAAAATTGTCTCCGCGGAGTGAAAGAACATTTCCCAATGAAAGCAAAACATTCGGATCTTTCGGCTCTTTTTCAGCAACTTTTATGAAAGAAACGAGGGCGTTATCATAATTTTTCCGATTATAATAAATAGAGCCAACCCTATAATTGATAGAGGGAGTATCGTTTTTAATCTCGATGGCTTTTTCGTAATTATAGAGGGCATCATCCATCTCTCCAGAAATAAAGTAATCCAAATCTCCCATATCGGCAAAGAGTTTTCCGGTGTTTTCATCTCCCTCAAGATTTGAATTTTCATGTTCCTCATTGTAAAGGTTGATTCCCCGCGTATAAACAGTCTGAGCCTTGAGATATTCCCGATTTCCAGAATATAATTCGCCCAAAACACGAGTAGCATTTATTTCCCGATAAACATTCTTTTTAGTTCGGACAGGAACTCCTGAAAACAAATCAATGCTTCGTTCAAGCTCCACTTTAGCCTGCTCAGTGTTTCCGTTCTGAATGAAATATCTGGCGAGGTTATAGCGGGCAATTGGATTAGAAGGATCTGCCTTAATTGCAAGATTGAGCATAGCAAGAACATCTTCTATAGAAGAGCGAAGATATTCATCATTTTTGCTCAGAGTACCGTAGAGTTTATCAAGAAGATAACCGCTAAGCTCCGTCCAGTCAGATGCGCCGAGATTCTTAAGATTCTGCCGATCCTGCTTGCTCACATAGAACATATTCTTATAAGTAAGGACATCACGAAGTTTATCAGTGCGAATGTTATAACGCAACATTCGTGAAAGGTAGACATTGTTACTTCCGTAACGCTGAATCAAATCGAGGTACTCTTGTTTTGCAAGTTCATATTTTTCTGGCTCGACTTCCGCCCACTCTAGGAAAACATCGCCGAGCATAAGGATACCGTCCGCATCATTTATATGATAGTCAAGGACTTCTCGGCGCACAATTTCCTCTGCCCGCTCATAATTAGCCCTCTCATATAATTCCATTTCTGCGTAATCAAGACCTGCCTGCTTGTCATGATTGAACATGGCGAGAGTATTTTTGTACATTTGGGCAGCACGATCAAACTGTTTTTTGCTTCGATATCCATCAGCATACTTAAAGAACCATTTTCTGACAGGTTTATAGGTAACAGCCGTAACGAATTCTTTTTCTGACTGAGGGAATTCATTTGCCTCAAGAAGCGTGTAACCCTGCTTGTAGTGAATGTTTGCCATGACAGGGTTATAGATAAAATGTACGCCAGCTCTGAAGAGTCCGACACAGACAAAGGCAATTACGATTCCAACGACAGCCGCCGGAATAATACGGTTTTTGAGCTGATATTGGAAAGATTGCTTGTAAGCCTCATATTCTGCAAAAGAACGGCGTTCAAAATCCCTAGGAATATTAATAGAAATATCAAGAATTTTTTCGAGTTGAGTCGCAAGCTGTCGTGCAGAAGCTTTTTTGAGAACCTTTTCGATGATTTCAAATACCGCATCATCAGTGAATTCATCCCGTGCGATGAAATCCTCAAGAGCAATACGGAGATTCAGCGGATAATTTGAGAGATTTTTCTTGAATTGGACATATTCTTCTTCTGTAAGAGAATTTTTCGGACGGCCTTCTTTTCCTTTTGAGAAATCAACGGTATCAAGAACCGGTTTTTTCTTTCCCATGTCAGCCGTTTCTGTATCAGAAAAGCCCGGAATCTCAAAACTTGAATCAAGGATGAAATCATCGTCATTTCCAAGCCCATCGTCAGTCGCAGGGAATTCATCCCCAGAAGCAGACGGACTCGGCCCGAAATCAACGCCATCCATATCAGATGTATCAAAAGACTCGACAGAGAAATCCTCTCCGCCAGCTGATTCAGAAGGACTATCAGGAACCTCGTCAGACGCATCGGGAATAGATTCGTCTGGAGAAGGAGCATCGGATGCGGATCCAGAAAAAGAGTCAAAATCCATGTCCATGTCAGGCAAATCACCCATACCGGCGAAAGGATTCTCGCCACCAAGACCAGAATCTGAGTCTTCACTTGCTTCCGATGTAAAGTCGCCTTCAGGACTTGCAGCGACATCAGCAGTTAAACCAGTATCAAAGTCAGAAACAGTATCAGTAGGAGAATTATCATCAACCGTGCTTTCTGCTCCCAAATCAGAGCCGCTATCATCTCCATCAATCAGAGAATCAATATCAAAACCACCTAAATCCAGATCGCCGCTTAAATTAGGCGTATCTTCGGTTGAAAAATCATCGGGTTTGACAGGAGGTATGCCATCGTTTTCGAGAACAGAAGGTGGCAAATCTTCGTTAAGGTTAATTTCTTCGCTTGTAAAATCATCTCCTGCAGGAAGATTGTCCGGAATATCAAAAGATGTATCAGAAGAATCAAGGCTGTCAAGAGAATCTGCTGTCTCCGGTGAATCTCCCTCTTCAAGAGAATCCGCTGTCTCCGATGAATCTCCCTGTCCAAGAGAATCCGCTGTCTCCAGAGCATCTCCCTCTTCAAGAGAATCGTCAGGATTACTTGACGGCTGCAAGAGAGAATCCAAATCCATATCCTCAAGAGGAGTCTCTTCAGCCTTTCCAGTCTCTTCAGCCTTTCCAGCCTCTTCAGCAGGGCTCGGCTCATCAGCGGCAAGAATCTCAGCAACGGCCGCATCTGTTGCATCAGAATCAGGATTATCATCAAGGAAATCCGCTAAATCGGCATCATCAGCGGAGAATTGAGGGTCAAGGATTGAGTCCAAGCCAGAAACATCGATATCAGAACCAAGATTATCGTCGAGAAGATCAAGGGCATCGTCTGGTTTTTTATCCGTAGCGCTACCATCAGGCATACCAATGAGAAAGTCATTTGAATCATCTGCCTCGGAAATCCCCTCTGGCAAAGGAAGTTGTGGCGTTTTCTCGCCTCTTTGAGCACGAATCTTTACTTCGTCGCCCAATTCGCGCATATCATCGCTGAATTTTTTAAGCTGATTTAATCCTGGCATTTAAATCCCACCCTACTTAGTATACTCTAATTTCGGCATTTTGAATACTGCGCTTTATAATAAAAAAACACTTATAATAGTATTTAATTTTTCCTCTAAAAAAACCGATACAAGAAGTATGAAAAAGATTTTTATGTTGATTGGCTCAATGCTTCTCTTTGCAACTTCTTTCGCACCGATTTCAGCAAAAGATGCCGCTCCTCAAAAAGACACTTACGAATACGACCTGGCGCTCACAGAAATATCAGGAATTCGCGAGCCTTACATCAGCAACAATTATGTCGTCTTTACGGCACCTATTACATCAAATTCAATCGGAATTGCCTTTGATTTTGAGGAATTCCGAAAGATTCATTATTTTAAAATCAAAAAGAACTACGGGTACGAGGGAGACATCACTTCATCATATTATTTTTACATTCTTGAAATACCAAAAAAAATCCCGCGAATCAGCTACCGTCTCGTTATTGACGGACTTTGGACGGTTGACCCGCGAAACCCCAATGTCACCTATAACGAAATTGAAAATTACTCACTCTCATACATCGACTTGCCGCCGGTGGAGTTTGAAATAACCGAAAAACTCGACAACGGAATGACTCATTTTGTCTGCCATGCAGAAAGCGGTCAGAAAATCCGTCTTGGCGGTACTTTCACGAACTGGGACAGCTGGGTTTACGAAATGAAAGAAACAGTTCCAGGAAAATACGAAATCAATATTCCCCTTCATCCGGGAACTTATTATTACTCTTACTACAGCGGAATCACATCCTTCCTAGACGAAACAAATCCGTCCAGGGGCTACTCCACAGACGGACGGATTGTAAGCTGCATAACTATTAAATAAGGGCACTTCCCGCGCAAGCGCGGGTCGGGTCTTTCGGGGTTCCGCGCAAAAGCGCTTCATTGCTTCGCTTCGCTTCGCTGCGCAACTTACGCCCCTACACCCCCTAGTGCGTCAAAATTTGCCGAATTTACCGGCCAATTTGCTCAAATCTCCAAGCTTGCTCAAATCGCCGAGGCCGCCTAAGCCACCCATTCCGCCGCCCGACATGCCACCGAACTGCTGCATGAGTTTTGACTGCATACCCTTGTTACGGGTAAGTTTTTTCATGGTGAGCTTTGTTTTCTCGAACTGCTTCAAAAGCTTATTGACTTCAGCGACGCTGGTTCCGCTGCCCTGAGCAATTCTCTTGCGGCGGCCAGGCCCGATAATCAGGTGATTAGCCCGCTCTTTTTTTGTCATTGACTGAATGATTGCCTTCTGATGGGCGATTCCTGACATATCCAGCTTGCTTGGGTCAAGCTGACCGGCAAGGCCCGGAATCATCTCCATGAGGGAAGAAAGATTTCCCATTTTGCCGACGCTCTCAAACTGAGCCAGCATGTCGTCCAAAGTGAACTCATTGCGAGCCATCTTCTGCTCAAGTTTTTTTGCTTCCTCAATGTCAACGGTTTCCTGAGCCTTTTCGACCAAAGAAACAATATCGCCCATACCCAGGATTCGGCTTGCGATTCGCTCCGGATGGAATGGCTCAAAGTCCTCGGTTTTTTCGCCGGTACCGATAAAGAGAATTGGCTTACCGGTGATTGATTTGAGAGAAAGAGCCGCACCACCACGGGCATCAGAGTCGAATTTGGTGAGGATAACGCCGGAAAGACCGAGCTGCTCGTCAAAAGATTTTGCGATGTCAACCGCATTCTGACCAGTCATTGAGTCGGCGACAAGGATTGTCTCCACCGGGTCAACGGCTTTTTTGACATCAACCAGCTCTTTCATCATGCTTTCGTCAATCTGCAAGCGGCCTGCCGTATCGATGATTATGGTGTCGATTCCGTTCTTTTTTGCATAAGAAATACCGTTTTTGGCGACTTTTACGGCATCCTTTGCACCTTCTTCAAGGTAAACAGGAACGCCAATTTTTTCACCAAGCTGCTTCAACTGCTCGATTGCAGCAGGACGAACCAGGTCACAGGCAACGAGAAGAGGTTTACGCCCGTTTTTGGTAAGGCGGGCAGCCAATTTGTGAGCCGCCGTGGTTTTACCAGCACCCTGCAAACCAAGCAAAAGAATAACAGACTGAGTGTCAGGGCCTTTAAGCTGCAAATCGACTTTTGTGTCGCCTAAAAGTTTGACGATTCGGTCGTAGATGATTTTCGTGAACTGCTGGCCCGGATTTACGGCACGAAGAACCTTCTCGCCCTTTGCCTCTTCGATTGTGGCGTTTACGAAACGGCGCACGACACGAAGATTGACATCGGCTTCGAGCAAAGCCATCTTAATCTGCTCAACGGTCTCTTCGATATTTTTTTCAGTGATTTTTGACTTGCCGCTTAAAGTGCGGGTAATGTCACTGAAAGTATTTGTGATTTTCTCAAGCATTTTTATCCTCTGTTATTCCGGGCTTTTTTGAATCTCAGTCTTCTGAGTCCATTTTGCCCTGCATCATAAGCTCCTGAAGCAAGGCCATTGGCTCAATCTCTTTGTTAAGGATTCGGTAAAGGCTGTCACAAATCGGAAGCTTTAAATTGTGGGCTTCGGCGATTTGATGGACGAATTTACAGGCCACCGCACCTTCTGACAGATAACCGATTTCACCGATTCGGGCAATCAAGTCATCAAGATTTTTGAATTTTGAGAGGATGTCAGTTTTGATGATATCCTGACCAAAGCGTCGGTTTCGGCCGTATTTTGAACGGCAGGTAACATCCAAGTCACCCACACCTGCGATTGAAGTGAAAGTCTCGGCGTGAGTCGCTCCCATGGCAAAACCAATCTGCTGGATTTCGTTAAGACCTGCGGCAAGCAAAAGACTCTCGGAATTGTCGCCGAAAATGTCTGAATGCTCGCTCACTGCATCGAGAGAACCGTACATAACGGCGATGACATTCTTTGCGGCGGCACAAATCTGAACGCCCACCACATCAAGGGAAGAATAGACCATGAGGCCTGGAACTCGAAGCAATTCACGGAATTTAATTGAATTAAGGGCATGCTCACTGGCTGCGATAAGGCCTGTGAGCTTGCCCATGGCGACTTCCTCTGCGTGAGAGGGGCCTGAAATGTAAACGAGAGAGCCTTTGTAGCAATCAGGAAGGACATCTTCCAAAGTCTCAAGGATAAGGCGGGGGCCCTTTTCGGAAGAAACAAAGCCTTTTGTAAGGACTCCGATTACAGTCTCGCCGTTTTTAATAGAAGGAACATTGGCAATCTGTTTTGCCGTTGAGGCAATAAAGAGAGATGGAGATGCCAAAATGAGATATTCCTTGCCGTTTGCGACTTCTTCAATGTCGATGGAAGCCGTGAGATTCTCTGAAAGCGGGTATCCCGGCAAATAGCGTTTATTTTCGTGTTCTTTATTGATACCGTCAACCACATCCTGCTCGCGGGCCCAAATCTGAACTTTGTGACCACCACGGGCAATTGCCTGAGCCAAACCTGAGCCCCATGCACCAGCACCAATTACACCTACATTCTTTGGTTTCATTCTTAACCTCGATAAACTGTAATTACCGACCCAAAGCCGATAATCTTATTTTAGAACCAGCAAGCAGCCTCGTCTTTCCAATCGATAAGCTCTTCCGGTTTAAAAAATAGATTTATTTCGCGTTGGGCGCTTTCATCGCTGTCCGACGCATGAATTATGTTATGATTTGTGTGCGAGCAGAAGTCTCCGCGGATTGTGCCGGGAAGAGCCTCGCTGGGTTTTGTAGCCCCTACAACCTTTCGCACCAGGGAAACGCAATCTTCGTTGTCAAGCTGCCAGACCATGGCAACAACAGGCGCGCTGGTAATATAAGAAACAAGGTCATTATAAAAAGACTTTCCGGCATGCTCGGCATAATGCTTGGCCGCAAGCTCCGGAGAAATGTTCATGAGTTTTAAACCAACCAACTTCAGGCCTTTATTTTCAAGGCGAGTAATTACCTGACCCACAAGCCTGCGGTTTAATACGCCAGGCTTGCACATAGCAAAACATCTTGTCATAGTCTTATTAGTATATAACAGTCTGCTGAATTTTACAACTAAGAATATTTTTTCAGCAGATTTTCCACAGCCTCAATCGTATCGTCAGGTGTGCTGGCACCCGCCGTAATCCCAACGCTTTTAAGCGAGAAAAATTCTTCCGGGATTTCTTCGGGAGTCTCGATAAGGGCGGCTTTTTTGCATGATTTTTCCGCACTGACAAAAAGGCGGTTCGTGTTGGCGCTGGTCTTTCCGCCTATAACAAGGATGCCCTCGACTTTTTCGCAAAGTTCCTTAAGCGCGTTCTGCCGCTCGTGGGTCGCCGGGCAAATAGAGCTGATTACCTTCGCACAAGGGAAGCGATTTGTAAGTTCATTTTGAAGCAAATCAAAGACCTTGATGCTGAATGTGGTCTGGGAAAGAAGAACGATTTTTGAGTCAGCGGAGATTTCGCCATTCTGAGAAAGCTGATTTATAGAAGAATCAAGCTCGGCCAAATCTTTTACGAGGATAAAATGAAGATTTATGCCGGCATTTTTCGCCGCTTCTCTTGCATAACCTTCAATTCCAATTACTTCACCGTGATTTTTATCCCCGGCAAAGAAAATAATATAGCCCTGCTCTGCATATTCTGCAGCCCTCTTCTGGCTTTGGGTAACTAAGGGGCAGGTGGCATTGATAAGATTCACGCCCTTTTCCCGCAAGGCATTTTCTGTCTCCGGTGGAACGCCGTGAGCGCGGATAATCACCGTGTCTTCATTTTTGAGAGAAGGAATTTCTTTTTCGGAAAGGATTTTAAGATTCCGCTCAGCAAGTTTTTCAAGGGCGACGGGATTATGAATCAAAGGACCTAGGGTGTAAACCTGCCCTGCTCCATTCTCAGAAAGAGCCTTGTCCGCCGCATTCACCGCCCGGCGCACACCGGCACAAAATCCCAAAATTTTCGCACGAATAATTTCCATAAAGCACCTAAAAAATAATCCACAGATATGCACAGAGCAACACAGATTATAATTATATAAAAATCTGTGAAAATCTGTGTTAATCTGTGGACAAATAATTATCCGCGTTTATCTGTTATATCCGCGTCTTAATTTTACTCAGCGTCGTCAGTTTCGTCTTCAGCAGGCTTGAACTGGCTGATGTTTGACTTAGAGGCGATTGTCATGAACTTCTGGTTCTTGCGGACAGAAAGAATGAATGCGCCTGCAATGAAGATAGAAGAATAACAACCTGAAATCAAACCGACAGTAAGGGCCAGAGAGAAGTCGTGGATCGTTCCCGTTGTGAAGAAGAACAATGCCAAAACTGCGAACAATGTTGTGAGTGTGGTGATGACAGAACGGCTCAATGTTGAAGTAAGGGCTGAGTTCAAAATTTCTTTGAAAGTCTTTGCCTCAACGACCTTGATGTCGCTTCGGACACGGTCAAGAATAACGACAGTAGCGTTGATTGAGTAACCGATAATCGTGAGGATTGCCGCCAAAGTCGTGGTGCTGAATTCCATCTGAATGAATGAGATGAAAGAGACCATAATCAATGCGTCGTGAATGATAGCGATAACTGCCGCAAGAGCGAAATCCCAGTGGAATCGGATTGCAGAGTAGATGAAAATCAAGACCAATGTTGCGAGAACGAGGAGGATTGAATCGCGGATCAAAGATTGTGAATACTGAGCGCCGATGAAATCAGATTTTGAAATTGCGATTTTATCAGCACCAAATGTATCAGTAAGAGCCTTGTTTGCGTCTCCCTGCATTGTTTTGCTTTCTTCGCCGGTAACACCCATACGAATCTGGAAAGCGCGCTCTGTATCTGAGCCAACTTCTTTTACATCGACACTTGAGAAGTCTTTGAGAGCTGCACGAATATCGTCTGCCGTAACTGTTGATGACTCGTCCGCAACAAACAAGCGAAGCGGATTCTCGCCGAGGTTTTTAGATGCGCCAGAAGTGACATAAACACCACCTGACGGTAAAGCCTGTTCTTTTTTAATATGAGCAGATACGCCGTTTACAGAATTGATTTTTGCGGCAAGTTCTGAAACTGTCGAAACACTGTCAAAAGAAATTGACTCTGTGCGGTTCTCTTCGCCAATACCGCTTACAACCACATCAACACCATTCTCAGTAACATCAAGAGAGACCGTTGCTGTTCCATTGTAGGTGACTTCAAGAACTGTATTTGAAATCTTGATTTCTTCAATCATACCTGGCTTGAAATCAAGACCAAAGTTAATTCCGCGAGTTGTAACGGAAATAATTCCCGAAATAATGATTACTGCGCTCAAAATGACAGCGACAGGGAAAAATTTACTAAATTGAATAAGTTTTTTCATTATTTTACTCCCCAGCCGATGCTCATTTCTTTTTTATGCATAACCTCAGTATTGAAGTCAAACATAAGTCGAGAAACTACGAGAGCTGTAAATACCGATGAAATGACACCGATTGCCAACGAAACGGCAAAGCCCTGAATTGAGCCAGTTCCAAGCTGTGAAAGGAACATTGCGGCAATGAAAGTTGTGATATTTGAGTCCATGATTGCCCAAAAAGCATTGTCAAAACCTGCCGAAATTGCAGCGGCACGACTCTTTCCGTTTTTGAGTTCTTCTTTGATTCGTTCGAAAATAATTACATTCGCATCGACAGACATACCGACTGTAAGAATCATACCAGCGATAGAAGAAAGTGTAAGCGTATAGTTGAATGCACTCAAAATCGCGAACATGATGTACATGTTAAGGACTTGCGCGACTACGGCATTGAAACCTGCGCCAAGATAGTAGAAAATCATGAACACAAGAACCGCAACCAAGCCCCAAAGCAAGGCATTAATACCCTGTTTAATAGCCGCTTCTCCAAGTGACGCGCCGACAACCTGCTGACTTTCAACTTCAAGAGGAACTGAAAGCGAAGCGGTCTGCAAGACTTTCTGAAGATTCTGAGCTTCTTCAATACTGAATCCGCCAGAAATGCGAACCTGTCCATTGTTAATTGCACTCTGAATCGTTGGTGCTGATTTAACTTTATTATCGCTTACGATGGCAAGCTGCTCTCCAATGTGAGAACTTGTGAATTCACCGAAAATGACGGCTCCTTCAGTATCAAGTCCGAAAACAACTTCCGGCTGATTCGTTGTCTGATCAGCAGTTACATCAGCAGATTTAATATGCTCGCCTTCAAGTGCGATTTCTTTTTTAACAGCGATGAAACCTGTTCTCTCATCAAGACCGTAATCATCTTTTACATAATATCCCATGACTTCTGTGTCAGCAGGGATAATCGACGGGTCAATAAGTTTTCCATCAGAATTGAAAGTATTTGCAGGATTCTGTGCGTAATAGGCATTGAAAGCATTTGTCGCATTTCGGTCAACGAGACGGAAATTCAAAATTCCCTTACCCATGATGATTGTGTTGACGCTCTCACGGTCTGCAGCACCCGGAATCTCAATGTAAATACGGTCTTCACCCTGCTGGCGAACAACAGGAGAAGTAAGTCCGAATTTATCAATACTTCCTGTAAGGGTTTCAATGGTTTGAGCCATTGCATCTTTTTTCCACTGAGCCTCATCAACGATTTCATTTCCCTCTGCCTTTTTAGCAGCGAGAGCCTCATCAAGATTCGCGCGAACAATAATGTTCATACCACCGCTCAAATCCAAACCAAGTTTTACAGATGAATTGTAGCGTTTTTTTGCGTCAAGGATTTCTTCGCGATATTTCTCTTCAATTACAGAACGAAGATTATCGCTTGCATTTGAACCTGCAAAAGAATCCAAAATGGCTCCGACTGTCATGACAGCTGGAGTTTCTGGGGCTTCCATTCCTGCGGTCTTATAGGCTTTTTTGATTTCTTTGTAGTTCTTTTTTGAAGCTTTTACAAGGTAATCATAAGAAGAATCAAGAATCGTATCAGGATTTTCCCTAGCGATGGCAATCAGTTTGTCTGACTCTTCTTTTGCTTTTACGACTGTGTAGTCCTTGATTTTTTCAAGAGAACCGAGCGCAAGGCTCTGCTGGTCTTTTGGTGTTCGTGCATACCAACTGATTGAAGGCCAAAGGAATGCAAAACAAACAGCAAGAACTACCAGAATAATGATAAAACGACTTCGTTTGTTCATTTTTTACTCCGGTACTATTATTTACTCAGCTTTTTCTGAATCAGCAGAAGCTTCTTCCTTTTTTGCTTCTTTTGACTCATCAGCTTTTTTATCTGATTTTGAAGACTGTGTCTGATCAGTAATGACCCCTGCAATTGCGGCACGGTTAAATTCGAGTTTTACACCCTCATCGACTTTTACGATAACGGTCTTTTCTTTTGTTGCAGAAACGATTCCGTGGATGCCACCGATAGTTACGACTTTGTCGCCTTTTTTAAGAGCATCAATCATTTTCTGAGTTTCTTTCTGTTTTTTATTCTGCGGGCGAAAAATAAAAAAATAGAAAATTGCGATGAAAAGAGCAAGCATGATAACGGTTAACATAGTCTGCTCGCCCTGCTGTGACTGGGCCTGAAGTAATGGTAAAAAAGACATTTTTGACTTCCTTATATAAATTTAAAAAATTAGTGCTAAGAGAATATCATTAAATTAAGTCAAAATCAACTACTTAATTTCGCTTTAGGATATCTTCCAGTTCTTTATTTAGTCCGAGAAGATACTCATCTTTTGAGGAAAGCGCAACGACCTGTTTGAGATAATACTGGGCTTTACGGTATTCTTTTTTATTGTAGTAAATGCGGTAAAGGCGAAAAAGCGAATCTTTATTGCGGGGGTTTGCAGTAAGGCTTGAGCGCAAGTCAGCAAGAATCGCACTCTCCCCCCCAGAGATAAAACTCCTTTCATAATAGAGGAAACTTTTCAATTTTGCACTTGCGTTCGGAAGCAACTGAGCGATAAGACGGGAAGCCTCTTTCGTCCGTCCAGTTGAGACAAGCACATCAATATAAGACTGGAGAACTTCCTCATTAGTGCTATCTCCTGCATACAAGTCAGATGCATAACGCCAAGCCTCATCCTTTCGACCGGCAGAAAGACAAATTTGTATATGAGTAAACAGAGCTGAGCGGGGAAGATTTTCCATTTTAAGAAGCTCTGAGCTCGCTTTATAGGCAGCCGCCCACTTTTTGTTCTGAACCATAGAGGCAATTTTTATCTGAAGAGCTCTAGAATCACCAGGTCTTTTTTCGAGAATTTGATCAGCAAGCTCCTCGCCGCTTTTTTCGGCAATTTTCTCCCCCGTCTCAGAAGCAAGTTCAGCCGCCTCAAGAATAATTTCCTCATCATCAGGGTAAAGGACAAGGGCTTTTTCAATTGTTGACCGTGCGGCCGAAAGATTTTTATTCCAGTTTTTCTGAACCGTAAAACGAAGTACCAGATAATCGCGGGAATCTGAATCTTTACGGGCATAGGCATCAAGCAGAGAAGCCGCCCTGATGTACTCTCCCCTCTTAACGAGAATCCTCGCCCGGAACAAAAGATAATAGGAATTCTCAGGCTCGATTTGAAGCAAGCGTCCTACATAAACCTCGGCGCTGTCAAAATTTCCAGCCGAAAAAGAAGACTCTGCGCACAAAGCCAGCAATTCTTTTTTTTGGGGATACAAGGATAGTAAGTCTTCGGCAAGGGAAAAAGCAGAATCATAGTCAGTCAATTTCACAAAACTATCCGCATAAGCGTATGCGCATTCAAAACAATTCTTGTCAATCTCATAAGCACGAGCAAAATATTTGTTCGCCCCCTTAAAATCTGACATACGACGCAGGAGCAATCCCATTAGATAATTCGCAGGAAGAGAGTCAGGGCGCAACTCAAGGGCTTTTGTAAGGGAGGCAAAGGAATCCTCGTAGTAATCACTCCTTGTTTCTGAAGCCGCAAGAACCAGAGAAGGCAGCATATAGCTGAAAAAATCATCAGGTGACGGAAAAGAATCATAAAAGCCGTTTCGTGAAGATGTAATCGCCCCAGTGTAATTATTTTTTATGAACTGTCCGCTGGTCTCCTCGGTAAGATTCTGGGATTTCCAGCAGACCTGCATGATTGAGACGGCAATATAGTGAAGAACCTGCTCACTCTCGCTCATACTCTCATGCCGTCGTTTCAAATAGGTAATAGCAGAACTAAGGGATTCGGGAGTTCCCTTCTCGACATTATCAAGGACTGATTTTTCAATATTACGGAAATATGAAGTATTTCGTTTTTCGGGAAGGGAAAGTTTTACGGCATCAGAAGGATTTGCGACATATTCAGGCTGGGCTTCCGCCGCTTTCTTCTTAGCGCAAAGACTAGAAAGAGAAAAGAAAAAAATACAAGCAAAGGCAGAGACTTTCCGCCACGAAAGCCGCAATTCAGTTAATCTCCGTAGAATCCTTTTTCATCTTCATCTGTCAAATCAGAAAGCTCGTCTTTATCGTAGGGGAAAAATTCATTGAAATTCCTTTGCCAGAAAAACACACCGACAAGGGCAGCACCCGCAAGAATGAGCATAAGAGGCCCCCACTTGGCCACAAAAAGTGAAAGAGAAATCTTTATGACATCAAGAGAGAACAAGAGGAAGGCGATTCCGAGAACTTCTATAAGCAGACTGGGAAAAAGGTAGACTCCACGGATTTTTCTGTGCTTAAAAACGCAGGTCAGGATAAGGCATATTCCGCACAAAATGACACAAATAGGCCATAAATGCTCCGTCGTAAATGGAAGCACATTTGTAAAGATAAAAGTCATGCACAAGCCCATACAGAAGACAAAAAGCCCCGTAAAGAAAAAAACAGCCCAGTGGATCAATGTCATCGCGACATAAAAAACTGCCGCTCCGAAAACCATAATCGCTATGGAAAAAGCAGGAATTTCAGAGCCCCAGCCAGCGGAAAGGCGCGAAATAAGCAGCAACCCCACAATAATCAAGATAACACCCGCCGCCAGCAGGGCATTGAGCACAGGAACAGTAATTTTTTTCATAAAAGACAGCTACCCCCAAGCATACCGTAAAATTTAGAAGATACTAAATCAGAATAGGATACTACAGAATTCGATAAAATACTAGAGAAATTAGAGAAATCAAATTTTGACTATTCAGACAAGAATTATCATCTTTCACTAAGACGAATTTTATGCTATCCTTTTTTAAGTTTATGAATAAACTTCTTTTTTTCCGGACAGCAACAATACTCTGCGCACTATGCGCGATTTTTTTCACTTCATGTGCAAAAATCAGCTCACAAGATTCATCCACGGAGACACTTGAAGAGTACATGAGTATGCTTGACGACACTTCAATCTCACCTCAGAGCCGATATGCGGTCATCAACCGAATTGCAAGTTTTTATTACTCTCAGGGCAAATCCGATGACATGGTGCTCTTTCTCACCGACTGGGTTGAAACTCACCCCGGAGACAGTTACAACGCCTACTGGCTTTTCATGGTCGCCTCCCATTATCTAAAACTTAATGAAGAGCCCATTGCTGAATATTATTACGAACGGATTATTACGAATTTTCCGGATTTGCTCGTAAACGGAAAATCAGTGCATTTTTCATGCCTCCAGCACCTTATCCAAATCAGCAAGAGATCCGCCAACAGAATCAATTATTTCAACCGAGTCATTCACGACTTTCCCCAGCAGGTAAGCATCACCGAAATGTACATGCGCATTGCCCTTGAATACGAAAAAGTCGGTGACTGGGACGCGGCTCTCAAATCATACGAACTTTTTCTGGAACAGCCCGACAGTTCGACGATTCAGATTGCAGGTCTCCCGAACGCATACACAAAAGCCCGGCAAACGGTAGATTTTTCAAAATCATCAAAAGACTGGACATTCGAGACCCTCGACGAACTTGAAAACGCCGTTAAGAAAGGCATAACAAGCTACAACTGGCGGGCACTCGACCGCTACCGCTCAAAAGTAAATTTCTTCGCCATGAGCTGGAAGTCCAGTGAATCTGACCCGAACGCTCTCGAAAACTTTTCCATGCACAACTTCATGCTGGGAAACAGAATCCGCTATCTAGACACACTCGATGAAAGTTCTACGCCAACAGAAGCATACCTGCGCACATGGGGCTGGACTTCTTATGTCAATGTCTGGTACTTGTATTTCCGAAAAGTAGACTTCCCTGCAGATCCCGAAATCCACGGTCGCTGGGAATGGGCAGGAATCTATTTTGGCGAAAAGTTATAGGATTGCACGGCAATTTTTTCTCGTCCTTTTCATTTTTTCGCTACTTTCCCTGCACTGCCAGGAAGGTTCCAGCAATGAAGACGATTTGTCTCTTTTCGAAAAAATCGAACTCGAAGAGTTGCCCCCAGCAGATGAATATTATATAGATGATTCCCCTCTCAACCAAATATTAAAACTCTTTGATGAAGAAGATTATGAGCGGCAAAAAGCCTACCTTGAACAAAAAAAAAGAAAAATCATAAAAAGCGCTGGCGGAATTGCCGTATCCGAAAGCAGCTATGCGCAAACAGTCATACATGACTACATAGCCCGATACATGACAAATTTCGGTAAACAGAACCTCTATAAAATCCTTGACGATGGCGAATACTACCGTCTCTATATAAGAGAGGAGCTAAAAAAAAGGGGAATGCCGGCCGCTCTCGAATACCTGCCCCTGGTCGAAAGCGAATACAAGGCAACGGCAAAATCCAGGAGCGGAGCCATAGGACTATGGCAATTCATGGAAAATTCCATGTCCCCCTTTCTCCAAAAAAACGAATGGTTTGACGAGCGATTAGACCCATGGAAATCCACAAATGCCGCCCTCTCAAAACTTCAAGACAATTACCGCATGTTTAACGACTGGCTGATTGCCATCGCCGCCTATAACTGCGGGGCCGGCGCAATGAGAAGAATTCTAAAAAATGTGCCCGAAAAATCCTTTTGGTACATAGCCGAGCATGGACTTCTAAGGGACGAGACCATTAATTACATTCCGAAACTGCTCGCGCTTGCAGAAATAGCCGAAAACGGTGACGAATATAAAATTCCGCTGCCTGAAGTCACCGCTTCCCCAAGATATGCGGATTTTGACTATCTGGAAGTAAACAACAAAGTCTCTTTAAGCAGGCTGGCGGGAGAGCTCAGGCTTGAAGCAGAAACTCTCAAAAAACTCAACCCCGCCTTACTTTTGAACACGACTCCCCCAAAAACCAATTATTCTATCCGCCTTCCCATGGGAATGAAAAAATCCGCCGAAGAAGCTTTAAAAGAAATCTTAACAAACAAATAAAAATCTGCCGAAAATCAAAATGAAGAACTCTATAAAAAGGAAAAAGTCGTGAGAAGTAGAATATTATCTTCATTGATTTTATATGCAGGCATGTCGGCTGGAATTTTTGCCGCAGAAAGCAGACCACTCATCTCTTCTGAAAGCAGAATCGACTGGTCTAAATCAAGTTTCATCTCTGATGTGCGCCTCGACACCGAAAAGGCAGGAATCAGCATGCCTTCAGGAAAACGAGCAGCCCTGAATTTTGTGGAGACAAAACTCCCCGACCTCATCAAGGATCCGCTTCTCTCCCTTTATGTCAACTCAAGCCAGCAGCTGGGCGATTTAGTTCTCGCGAACGACATCACACTTGAACAACTCACGAAAATCATCGACGAAGGCAAAAAAACACCGGGAATTTTCACTGACGGTACCCTCACGCTTCTTACGACCCACACAATCAATCTGAGGGAAATTTCATCTCTTATGATTAAGCACCATTTTCCCTACAAAAATGCGAAACCTATTGAGAACATTGCTTCCCGCGTTTACTCAGGCATTATCATTGACGCAAGGGGAGAGCTTGATGTTCACGGTGAATTCATGAGCGATGAAGTTTACCCCTGCTTTTTCCCTCAGATTTGGGACGAGCAGATGAACCTGATTTACGAGCGCAACATGGGAGACCCGGCTTCAGAATTCAAGAACGGAATGATTCACTATGACTGGAGAGACGATGAAAGCGCATATCAGTCAAGAATCGGAAGCGACCCCCTCCACATAAAGGCAAGGAAGGTCTATGGTCATCTCCGGACTGATCCCGTAATCTCAAGGGAAGACGCACTGAAAATTCTTTCGGTACCAGAAAATCTGAAACTTCTTCAGGAAGGCAAGGTCGTCATTCTTTTGGATAAAGAGAATTTAACCTACCCGATAGAGGCTGAGCAGGAAGAAAGCGAATACTACGCGCCATTCCTGGATATTAAAAAATATTTCGGCTCAGATGAAGAGGCTCCGATTATCCTCCCCCGCGGTCCAGAGTGGCAGATTCTTTATGATTTGAAATTCGTCGCTGACAGCCCTAAACTTCTTGATTCAGAATTGCCTAAACTCGCAAAACTCGCCGAAGCCCTCAAAGATTTCAACAAAGACGACGCATACACGATTCTTATTGAAGGTCACACAGCAGATGTTAACAAACCTGTCGGCCAAATGAACCTCTCCGTTGCCCGCGCTGAAACCATTGTCAACGAACTTATCCGTAACGGAATCAGCCGCTCTCTTCTGAGCTACAAGGGATACGGAGGCACTCAGCCAATCGCATCAAACGACACGCCGGAAGGACGCGCCATGAACCGACGCGTTATCATCACAGCCCGCCCAAAAGCGACCTATATTCAAAGAAACTAAGGAAGAGGATTTATGAAAAAGATACTATCATTAATATTGCTTGTCGCAAGCACGCCCCTCTTCGCTACGCCTTATTTTTCGGGCGAAACGGGAGCGGTCGCAAAATTCGCAAATACCGAAACAAGCGAATTTAAGCCCTCTCTAAGATTCGATGCCTTTATAGCAGGGCAATTCTCCCTCAACAACAAGCTTTTGCTGAGAGGAGAAGCATCCCTTCAAACAGAAGACTTGTACGAAAACGGCTCAACGAACGAAACTTTGTCAGTTTTCAGAGTGAATGAAATTTCGGCGACTTATACCACGAGCAGCTACGGAACGACAAAAAGCCTTAGTTTTTTCAAGGGAAATTTCGAGAATATCGGCACACAGCAATTCGTGCAAAGAAGGCTGGGCGCACAAAACTATGCAAGCTCACTTACTGAAAATTATCTCGGACAAAACGGAGTGTCAGCTTATCAAGTCTACGGATACGGTGGAAGCGCTTCACTTACATTTAAAAGTATTCCAATAAGCACGGGACTTGTAATCAGCAGAAACGATGAAAAAGACGACAGAGAATATCAGATAAACTTTGACTGGCGCTTTGCGACCGCATTCCGCTACCTGACGATGGACTTACTCGCAGGATGCTGCGCCCCAGTCACGCGAAAGAACAGTGACGGAGAGGATGTATACCTGCTCATTGAGACTCTTTACCTCCACGGCGGAATCGACATGCTGCTTGGAAACAGACATTCGCCAATTGCGCTCTACATATTAGGCGGTTTCGATGACTATCCCGTAAAAGAAAAAAAAGACGGTTCTGATAAACTCAAGTTGGAAGATGTATTCGCCCTTGCGGAACTTCGCTTCAATCTCAACGGAGCGCGAATACACATAACAGGCTACAATGTTCCATCCGCAAGTCTTGAGAAAATGCTCTTTATCAACGAGAGTTTCGGATTAAATTATCGCTTTATTTGCGACAAACTCCACACATCAAAGAGAAATTTTTCAGTCGGATTTGACTTTACGATGGGTTACGAAGGAAAATATGTGAAAGATTACTTCGACAAAGACTTGAACGATGTTCTTAATGTAAAAATCAGCCCATTTACAGAAATTGACGCAATGGACGGAAAATTAAAAATTTACGGACAGATTAATTTAACGAAAATCAGCGACAAAAAACCTGAGTCAGCGAAATTATTCATCGGTTACAAAAAAGACCTGTAAACACAAAAAAAACGCCGCAAAAGCGACGGTTTTTTTTTACATAGAAAATTTGCTCAGACGAGCACAGGCTTCTTCGATGTCAGCCTTGTGACCGAAAGAGCTGAAGCGGATGAAGCTTTCGCCACTTGGGCCAAAGCCGCTTCCCGGCGTGGTGACGATGTGGCACTTGTCGAGAATGGCGTCAAAGACATCCCAGCTCTTTTTGCCAGGGAATTTTGCCCAGACATAAGGACCGTTTCCCGTAAAGTAAGCCTCAACTCCCATCTTTTTGAAGTTCTCGCCGTCCAGGGTTTCCTTGATTTTGTGACCGTTGGCAAGATAGTAATCGACCTGAGCCTTCATGTCCTTTAAGCCCTGCTCGTCCAAAGCGGCTAAGCCACCGGCCTGGGCGATGTTTGACGCTCCGTTGAAGAGAGTGGTCATGACCCGGTTCCAGTCCTTGTTTACGCTACTTCCGTCCTCGAATTTAAGCTCGTTGGGAACGATGCTCCAGCCCAAGCGGACTCCAGTGAAGCCTGCAGGCTTTGAGAATGAGTTCACTTCGATGGCGCAGGTTTTTGCACCTTCGATTTCATAAATCGTCTTCGGAAGATTCTTGTCGCGGATAAATTCGCAGTAAGCGGCGTCAAAGATGATTATGCAGCCGTTAGCATTGGCAAAATCGACCAGTTTTTTAAGCTGCTCTTTTGTGGCGCAAACGCCTGTCGGATTGTTTGGCGAGCAGAAATAAATGAGGGTGTTCTTTTCGATTTTTGACAAATCAGGGAAGAAGTCATTTTTTTCGGTGCAAGGAAGATATGTGATTCCCTTGTAGCCGCTTCCATTGTTCTCGCCGGCAGCCCCCACAACTACAGAGCCGTCAACATAGACTGGATAAGCCGGATCCTGAACTGCGACTTTTACATCACGGCCAAAAAGGGTCTGGATTCTGGCGATGTCGCATTTTGCTCCGTCAGAGATGAAAACCTCGCTGGCGTCAGCCATACCTTTATAGAAGACTTGAGCGATTTTCTCGCGCAAGGCAGTGTTACCCTGCTCGTCTCCGTAGCCAGAATAGCCGGCAGGTGTGGCAAGAGCAAGGGCATAATCGCTCATGGCAGTGGCAATGTGTTTTGAGAGAGGCTCGGTGGTATTTCCGATTCCGAGAGAAATAATCTTTGCTTCCGGGTGAGAAGCAGCATATTCGCGGCGGCGGCGGGCAATCTCAGGGAAGAGATAGCCTGCGGTCAAATTTGCAAAACCAGTGTTTCTTTTAATCATAATGAGCCTATTTTAATGAAAAGCGGATTTTTTATCCACAGATTAGCAGAGATTAACAGCAATTATTTGCTAATCCTTAAATCCGCTCCATGAGCGCAATTTTGCCACATTCTCCAAGAGGGCGTCGATTTCTTCTTCCGTATTGTAGAAATAAAGGCTTGCCCTTGCCGTGGCCGGAACTCCAAGATAGGCTCCCAAAGGCTGGGCACAGTGATGGCCTGCCCTGATTGCAATGTTCTCCTCGCTTAAAAGAGTGGCTATGTCGTGGGGATGAACTCCGTCCACCGTAAAGGTGACGATTCCGCACCGCTTCCTGCCGTCTTTGTTTCCGATGATGTTCACATGGGGGATTTTTTTCATTCCCTCGATAAGGCGGACTGCAAGAGCATTGTCGTGCTCAGTGATAGTATCCAAGCCCACAGACTGAATATAGCGGATTGCGGCTGCCATTCCCACAGCGTCTCCCGCGCTCACGGTTCCCGCTTCGAATTTGTGGGGAACTTCCGCCCAAGTGGCACTTTCTTCGGTGACATACTCAATCATCTCGCCGCCGCGGAGGAAGGGCGGCATTGCCTCTAAAAGCTCAAGCCTTCCCCAAACCGCGCCGATTCCCATGGGGCCGCAAAGCTTGTGCCCGCTCATGGCGAAAAAGTCCGCGCCCAAGTCTTGCACATCCACTTTGATATGGGGGGTTGACTGGGCTCCGTCCACAACCATAATCGCGCCGTTTTTGTGGGCAATCTCTGCGATTTTTTTGATTGGGTTGGTGGTTCCGAGGACATTTGAAACATGAGTCAGCGAGACGATTTTTGTCTTTGGAGTGATTTTTGCGTACTCGCTTTCGGGAATTTCGCCGGTCTCCTTGTCAACATACATGAATTTTAAGACCGCTCCCTTTGTGTCACGGATAAACTGCCAGGGAAGAATGTTTGAGTGATGCTCCATGATTGAGATGACGATTTCATCCCCCGCATTCACATTAGCCATGCCGTAAGTGTTGGCGATTAAATTAAGACCTTCCGAAGTGTTCCGGGTGAAAATGATTTCTTTTGCAGACGGGGCATTGATAAATCGCGCAACAGTTTCCCGCGCATCTTCATAAGCCTTTGTCGCCCTCTCGCTCAAAGAATAAAGCCCGCGAAGGGGATTTGCGTTCTGCGTGGCGTAAAAGTGAGTCATGGCGTTCAAAACGATATAAGGCCGCTGAGCCGTAGCCGCCGTGTCAAGGTAAACGAGGCCTGAGTTGTCTACAGAATTTTTTTCATCAATCGCCTTAAAAAGCGGAAAATCATTTCGGAATTTGTTCATAGAGAGAATTATAGAGATTTTCGCCCAGATTGAGAAGTGGTTTTACCTAGAATTTTAGTAGGTTTTTATTTTTGCCGATAATTAGATGATGAAGAAAATTTTTCTCACGATTTTTGCTCTTCTCTCTCTTTTTTCGGTTTCCGCTGATTCAGGCCTGGAGAGCGTGAAGCACAATCCCTGGGAACTCATAATTTATCGTCCTGAAAACAAGACCGACTTCAACTATGTGCGTTGTTTCCTCCGAATCGAGGACGAAAACGGCAATGATGTGAGCAAATCTAAGGTAAAGGCGACTTACGAATGGGCGACTATTCCCAATGTGGTAAATTACTATAAAAATCAGCTCTACCTTGACGGCGGAATGGCCATGCACTTGAATTTAAAGCCCGGAAAATACCGTTTTTCAGTCTACACTCCCATCGACAAGCAGGGCGGCTTTGAAGTCACAAAAAGCATAGCTGGAAAGAAGATTTGGGAGTCAAATGTCTTCGAATACGACACCCAAAACCCCGCCAAAGTGATTTTCGTCACCCCGGTCATGAACGACAACGGCTTTTTTGCGGGCGCCTGGTGGATTGACTACAAAGCCCCGCGCTTCTTCAAATGGAGCGAGGGGAAAATTTTAGACGCGGATTGACGCAGATAAACGCGGATAATTTCTAATCGCTCTTTGCTAATCAATAAGCCATGCTAAAGGTGATTCCGTAGGCGATTTTTTTCTCGCTTGATTTGGGGTTGGGGCGGAAAATCATGGCATAGCCCAGGCTGAACTGAATGTCGCCGCTAGCCAAAAAGCCCGTGTTGGGAGAAAGGTACAAGTCTGCGCTCAGGCGGATTTCATCGGAATAGTCTTCTTTTTTTGCGTCCTTAAAAATCTCGTCTGTATAACGAATGTTCCATAATTCATCGTAGTCACGGTATCTGTAGGCAATTTTTCCTGAATATGTGGTACTCAAAACAAGGCGCTGGGCAAAAAGCGAGACGGCTGGTATTCCCTTGTGAATCTCAAGGTCAAACAAAATCACTTTCACGCTTCCGTTGGCGGCATATTTTGACGATGGGAAAAGGCTCGCCGTAAAAATAAAAGGAAAAAAAACAGGAAAGCAGAGCTGGGTCTTTACGCCTGCGTTCAAATATTTATCCTCAATTGAGAATTTTTGAAGGAATTCGGAAGTACGGTAAGAGCCATGCACGAAGGGCTGGAGCAAAAATCCCGCACGACTGTACACTCCAGGTGCGATTTTATGAATATTCGAGAACTGAACAAATGCAAGGGCATCCGCACTCTTTCCATCTGACTCATCCCAGTTATCCTTTAGTTTTTCGTCCTCTTTATCCTCTGAAATAAGCTGCCTGCCGTAGAGAAAAGCACCTTGTGTGCCCGCAGAAAAGGCACTAACCTTCCCGCGCCAGAGAATTTGCGTAAGTTGCAGAGTTTCTGCGGTCTGCATAAAACCGTCTTTGTCAAAAAGACAACTTCCGTCCAGAGCATATTGAAAACTGTCGTCACCACCAGAAAAGGAAAGCTTAAATCCACCCCATTCATAACTTGTATCATAGCCTGCACTTAAGGAAAGCCTTTTATCCCCCCAGGGATTAGTGGAAACAAAAGTCGCGCCCAAAAGAGCAGTTGAGTCGGTTTCTAAATCATGATTAAAAACAGGGACAAAAGAAAGCCCCGGAATCAAAATTCCTCTTGGGTAATAACGGAAAGGATTATATGAGATTTCAACTTGTTTTTTCTCAGATGCAGTTTCCTCTGTAAATGATTTTTCAATTTTTTTTGCAAGGATTTGAACAGTCTCAAAATCTTCCTGATTCATCTCAAGTCTATAAAGTGGATTTTTTTCATATTCAGCAAAAACCGAGTAAAGAGAAATTCCCTCATCATCAAAAATTGGAAAAGAATCAATCACGCCGGCAAAGGAATTCTCTTTATGCAGATAAGCCGTCGCCGATCCGTCTTCACGATTGATTTTAAAAAATCCCGGCCGAGAAAGCATTTTACCGCCCATTCCCAACTCTGCCCAAGAAAAAGAAAGCGCGAGCGAGTCAGAATCCTCACTGACAAAATGAAGATTATGTAAAATCAAATTCCGCTCAGAGTCCGCAGATTTCAAAGAAGAAAAATCATAATCAGCAAGAGTTTTTTCAGAATCAAAAATCTTTATATGCCATGAAAGGCCATCCTTTACGATTGTGGCAAAAAGATTGCCAGGAATTTCAATCTTTGAAAATATAAGCTCAGAATCGTCAAAAACAGCCGCATTTTTGGGAAGAGGCTTTGATTCAGTATATTTTTTTGATTTGAATTCATAAGTAGCAGAGACTTTTTTGTAATTTCTCTTGTCGATGTAACGGCTCATCAAAAGTCGCTCACCATCGGAAGAAAAGCGCAGGCTTGTAATTCCCGTAATCGCCAGCAGTTTTTTGTTCTTTTTTTTGCCGTCCTTGTTTATGGTAAGCAGGCGAAGGGAAGATGAGAGGCGGTCATAGTAAGCGATTTTTTTCTCTCCGGTCTCAGAGTCCAGCCGAATATCAAAGGAAGAAACCAGTGATTTTTTGTGAGAGAGAAGTTCGGCGGATTTTTCGGCAGAATCAACAGTGAGCGTTTTTTCAAATTCATCCCAAACATCAGAAATCGATTTTCCGTAAGTTCTTTCAAAAACGCCTGCGATGAAGCTGAAAGTAAACCGGGAATTCGCCGTCTTCCAGAATTCAGCGTACTTGATCATTCCGTAAGTTTCCTGCAAGTATGCGGCGAACATCGAGCCGAACATGTAGCCGTCAGTGCCGCCGGGATAAGTGTCCCTCGCTCCAGTGACATCCCGCCAAGAGGGAAAATGCCCCTCAATGACCGACTGATTCACTATCTGCGTGGAAAAAGGATCGTTCAGGCGGCCTCCCCTTCCCTTGCTCTCAAAAGAAACCGTGGCTCCCTCTGCCCAGAAGGTCGTCACCGAAAGCCAGGCTGGAGTCAGCGCATCTGCGAAAAAAGAAAGCTTTCTGAGCACAGGACCTTTCATGTTGTAAGTAACCGCGTGAGTCAGCTCATGGTAAAAAACCGACTGAATCGTGTCCTCGTACATGTCCAGACTCTCATCCGGAGTTGTATCATAAAGAACGATTCTATTGTAGGGAACTGCCGTGTAATAGGCATTAAGCATTTCCACGGAACTGGTAATCGTCACTGGAAAACGCTGGTAGGCATCAGTCTCAAGAAGCGAAGTGATTTGAAGATAATAATCATCACAGACGGCGGCAATTTTATCTGCGGCAGGTCGGGACTCTTCGGGGAAAATGATATCAAAATACTGGGTTTGAATCACATGAAGAGGTGAAGAAGAATCGGCAAGCGCCCCACCGAGAGAAAAGGCAGGTAAAATCAGCAAATGAATGAAAAGAATAGCAAGGAAGAACCGTGTATGATGAAACATAAGGCAATTATAAGAAGAAAAGATTTCATGGGCAAGAAAAAAAACTTGAATTACTCAGATTCTACATTATACTATATTATGAGGTTATATATGAAACATTCATTTATAAAAAGTCTTTTTTATTTCGTGGCATTACTTCCATTTAGTTTCACATTAGATTCCTGCTCTGACCTGGAGACGGGGGGGGGACGGTCTCCTTTGAAATTTCTCCATCTCTTTATTCAAATGCCCGTGATGCAATAATACAGAATCCAGACAGCCCTCTTGTATATATTCCTGTCATTCTCCGGGGAGATTATTCTGCGTCGCAAGTCATTTCTTTTGAACTAGATTCTGATAGCCCCAACTGTAGAGCAACATTTGACTCTGTTCCAGTCGGCTCAAATGTTTACCTTGAGGCAAACTGTTTTTTGCCTGACGGAAGTTGGTATTACACAGGAACAAGCTCATCGTTTACCGTAGAAGCAGGCGAAAATACGGTAACTGTCAAAATGAAAGAAATCAATAACGATGTAGAAAATATTCCGATTTCAGTGACCTCTGCTTATTGTCCTAACCCAAGCGAGCCTTCCAATTTAGTAGGAATTGGAGGACTAGACACAACCGGAAATTTAATAATTGATAACGACGGATTTTTTGAGCTTATGACAAATGACGTATCAATCTCAAAAGGAAAATGGCGGGGGTCAGCAAACCAAGGCGGAACGCTCTACCTTACGGAATACATTTACTCATCTATCGTCCCCCCAGACACCTCTGAACCAAGCATACAAATGGTCTATCTTGACAAGACAATCATCGTCACCTCACTAAGCGAGATTCCTGTTCAAATAAATAGCGACGGGTACTTCAGATTTACCCTGAAAAATGGCGCAATTATCAGCGGCAATGTCGCCCCATAACCGCAGACATTTTCAAGCCTTTCTCCTGATTGCTCATTTCTCATCAGTCATTTATAATTCTACTTCCAATGACCGATTTATCAGACTTAAAGAACGAACTCAACCCTGAGCAGTACGAAGCCGTCATGACCATTAACGGCGCCATTCTCATAATTGCAGGAGCCGGAAGCGGAAAAACCCGCGTAATCACATTCCGAATCGCCCACATGCTGGACGCAGGCGTTCCCCAGAGCGCGATTCTTGCCCTCACCTTCACCAACAAGGCCGCAAAGGAAATGAGCGAGCGAATCAAGGAACTCACTGGCAAAAAACTGCCCCTTCTCACCGTCTCCACTTTCCACGCTTTCGGAGTGAGGATTTTGCGGCAGGAAATCGGGCTTTTGGGCTACCGGGAAAATTTTTCGATTTACGACGAGACTGACCGGGCTTCACTCATAAAAGAGACCGGCCGGGAACTCGCATATTCTCCAGATGCTCTGGATGTCTATCAGGTGGGAATTTTAATCTCCGACATAAAGACCGGGCGCAAGCACTGGACAATCGAAAACGAAATGTACAAGGAGCTTTACGAGGGCTATCAGGAGGGTCTAAAACTCTACAATGCGGTGGATTTTGACGACCTCATCACCCTTCCCATTAAGATTTTCCGTGAATTCCCCGAAGTCCTGGCAAAATACAAGGAACGCTACAAGTACATCATGGTGGACGAATTTCAGGACACCAGCCACCAGCAGTACGAATTCATGCGTCTTCTGGCCGAGAACAATGTTGCGGTAGTCGGTGACGATGACCAATCCATCTATTCATGGCGGGGAGCTGACTACCAGAACATCATAAATTTTGAAAAAGATTTTAAGGACGTAAAGGAAATCCGCCTTGAGCAAAATTACCGCTCAACAGGCACAATCCTTGCGGCGGCAAACGGAGTCATAAAGCACAACACCAACCGCAAGGACAAGGAACTCTGGAGCGGAAACGGCGACGGAAAGCCCATTGAAATCTACATGCCCGACAACGAGACGGCAGAAGCGGCTTTTATCGTGGAGTCAATTCAGGCCACTTCAATTACCGAAAAACGCAAATACGACGATTTCTGCGTTCTCATGCGGGCAAACACCCAGTCCAGGGCAATAGAAGAAGCTTTTTTGGCCGAGAACATTCCCTACACGATGAGTGGCGGCACTTCATTTTTCCAGCGCAAGGAAATCAAGGACATAATAAGCTATCTCCGTGTCATTTCAAACCACGACGATGACGTGAACCTGCTTAGAATCATAAACACGCCCCGAAGGGGAATCGGCCGGGCGACCATCGAAAAACTAAACGAAATCGCAAAGAACCTCTCCTGCTCCCTCTGGGAAGCCATCAACGCCCTTTTGGAAGTGGGCGACAACGAGGCGGATTTATTCATGTCAGGCCGCTCGTACACTGCCAGTAACAGCTCGCACATTGCCAGTAACGGAGCACACCCTGTCATTGCCGGGCTTGACCCGGCAAACTCCCCCGGCAAGTATTCTGACTTCGACGACGAGGATTTTTCGGAAGGCACCAAGCAGAACCTCAAGGCCTTCGTTGACATAATCGAATCGAACAAATCAATGCTGGGCGGTCACGGACTTTCAAAAAAAGTGCGAACTATGGTGGAAAATATCCGCTACATGGACTATCTGATTGGCGAAAATCCAAAGTCAGAAAAAGCAGCCCGCTTCAAAATGCTCAACATCGAAAGCCTGATTGGCTCAATCGAACGCTGGGAAAACAATCCGGAGTCCGGCGAGCCAACCCTTTACAACTACCTCAACCGAATCACCCTTTTAAGCCGGGACGACATGGACGATGACGAGAATCTTGGAAAAGTGAACCTGATGACCATTCACGCCTCAAAAGGCTTGGAATTCCCGGTGGTTTTCATTGCGGGATGTGAAGAAGGTCTCATTCCCCACGGGCGTGCCGTTGACGAGGGAGGAGACGCTGCTGTAGAGGAAGAGCGAAGGCTTTTTTATGTTGCAATCACGAGGGCAAGGGACAAACTTTTTATTTCAAGCTGCCGAAGCCGCCGCCGTCAGAACAGCGTTGTCGAAAGCCAGCCCAGCCGCTTTTTGGACGAGATTCCGTCTCATCTGGTTCAGTACCACGAGCCACAAAAAGAAGTCAGCGCGGACATGGCCATTGATTTGCTTCAGCAGATGAAAAAGAAATTCTCCGCACCGAAAGTTCCTGGATTTTGACAAAACAACTTTTGTCAAAATCCTTACGAGAATTTTCCACCGCCAAAGTCGCTGAAAAATTCTCGCAGTTTTTAATCTGCAATTTCGATTTTATCCCAGAATTCGGGAATTTCCTGTCCGATTCTCCAGAAAGACAATCGCTCTATTCCACTATCAGCATACATTTTGCAGCGGGCAATGGCGGAATCTATCGTGTCATAAAAAACGGTAACGCGCGTTTTCTTCTCAAAATAAAAACTCAAGTCACCATCGGCTGATTTATTAAATATGGAAACCTTATTGTCTTTAATCAAACCATCGATTTTATACATGCGGTAGGCTTTTCGTCCCACATCCTCATTGTTCCATGCCCTGGCGTAAAAATGACAGCCCATCACGAGTTTTTCTTCAGGAATCACGGTTTTAGCATAATCAGCAATTCGCTTGCACCATGCAACAGATGCTATTGGACCTGGAGCACTGGTTGACCAATGCTCGTCGTAAGCCATTACGATTATCTTATCCACAATTTTTGACAGAGTAAAATAATCATACGCATCTTTTTCAAGAGTTTTTAAACGGGCAGGAATCGCCACCGTGAGCATTTTTCCTTTGAGTTTTTTCTTTAATTGCTTTAGGAAATTCCAAAAATTCTCATCATCATTTTTTAGCACAAGCTCCCAGTCAATCTGTACTCCGTCATAATCCTTTGCCTGTGCAACGAGTTGTTTGATGATTTTATTACGCAAAGGAAGTTTTGGATCAAGGAGAAGATGTGTCTGTGCCGTTGAGTCTACGCTTGAAACTAAATGAACCCGACCTTTGTAATCAGGAAATTTTTCGTATCTGTTTGGGACTTCAGGAAAATCACTGTAATTATTGATTGCACTGACAAAATATCCAATATCCGTGACGGGGTAATCATTTGAGAAAGATTTTTCCTCACCAATCATAACATAGCCCCACACTTCTTTAAGCGGAAGTTTTGAGTCTGCTTCTGTTTGTGAGAAAATCGGAAATTGAATCAAGATATCAAAAACAAAGAAAAAAAGAAGTGAACGAAAGAAATACTTTTTATTCATTTACTTTATTTTCTTAAATGAGATGTAATCGATTGTCATGCCGTCATGCCCATTGTTAGCGGCATTTTTAATGTCATTCTTTTGGATTTTTACAGTAACAGTGGTCGGAACATCAAGGGTAAAACTTGCGGGAGAGCGCGTCGTCAACTCGTACTTTCCAATCGGCGGCTCTGAACCATACAGAAGATATGAATCCCGGTTTACATAAAGATTGAAGCGCGTATGATTAGCAGAAGGAGCAAGAACATTTGCCACAGCCTCGTAACTTCCTGCCGGGAAATTAACCTCGGCGATTGCCCATGAAGAGTCATTCAAGAGTTTAAGGGCGTAAGATTTTGATGCAACAGCGTCACCAACAAGCTGGAAACCATCATAATACATATTCTCCGCTTCAATCTGAAGCTTTTCACCGCTGAATTCATATTTTGGAGCCTCACCTGCCCGGACAGGCGGCGGCGGAAGTTTATCACCCGAAGCAGGGATTTCTTCACCTGAAGAAATTCGCTTTTTTAAGTCGCGAGAATCCATGTTTCCAGCTGATGCGCAAGAAAAAAATAAGGCAACAGAAAGAAGGATGAGTGCAGTTATGAAATGATTTTTAAAAAATCGCATTGTGTTCTCCTTACATAAAAAAAACCGGCTCAAAAGAACCGGCTCTGAGACTGGCCTGACTCGAACAGGCGACCCTCTGCTTAGAAGGCAGATGCTCTAATCCAGCTGAGCTACAATCCCGTGGAAAATAATATAGCAAAAAAACATGAATTTTGCAATAGACTTATTCACCTTTGCGAATGGGGACAGAGCCTAAATTGAGAACAAGACTGTAAGAACGTGCAACTGTATTAGGATCTGTCGCAACACCGACGGCAAACATCTGTACATAATAGCAGTTGGATTCAGAAAAACCTGACTCCGAATAACAATAATCAGTGTCTCCGCTTGAAGGCTCAACATTCAGTTGCAGTGGGTCATCTGTATCATTGTAATTGAAAAAATCAAATGTTTTTCCATTGGTTCTACGCGGACTATCATTATTAGAAGTTAAAGTTCCCACACCTGCATTAAATGAATACCATGCGCTGTCAGGGTCTGTAGAGCCGTTTTGATATGTCTTTAAGCGAATAACAACCCTCTCGCCGCTTGAAGAAGGATAAAAAACTACATCAGAACCAGCTGCCTTTCCCAAAGGTTGATAAGAGTAAGCCTCAATCATTTGTCTCGCAGAAGCAGAACCGTTCGAGGATGAATTCACGGCAAGAATCGCGGCTCTCTGGCTGTTCAAGTCATTGTAATTATTGTAGATTTTATAATATACATCAGTACCCAAAAAAGAGTCGCCGCTATCTTTGACAGTTTTGAAACTGAAATACCATGTCAAAGGGTCGGAGCTTGAATAAAGAGGATCATTATAAGTCGTCGTCGGATCAGAAACAACGATAACTTCTTCAAGTCCACAAGAAAAAACAAAAATGCCGGCCAAAAAGCAAAAGACAAGTGGGGAAATTCTTTTGATTTTAACACCGGCATTATTCATAGATATAAATATAATAATTAAATATCGAAAAAGTTTCAGAAAATTACTGAATGTTTCCAGCAGCTTTTAAAGCGATAAGGCGAGATTTTGCAAGCAAGCCCCAATTTGATGTTGAGTGCAAGTCATATAACTTCTGATAAGTTTCTTTCGCCTCTTCGTATTTCTGAGCAGTCTCATTCACGCGACCAAGAGAAAAAAGAGCATGATCAATCAAGAGGAAATTTTCGTCCTCAGAAGCAAGCTTGTAATAGGCAATAGCATTTTCACTGTCATTCAATTCTTCACTACAGAGAGCCGCATTAAAAAAACAAACTGAAGCTGTATAAGCCTTTTTGTTAAGATTTGCAGCTTTGAGCCATGCAGAACGAGCTTCTTCATAGTTTTTCTGAGCGAATTTAATTTCTGCTATGAGCATATTTGCCCGCAAACCGACGATGCCGCTTTTATCTCCCAGTGAAACAAGTTCTTCAAGAGCTTTGTTCTGGCGAGCAGCAATATCAGAATCAGAAAGTTCTTCAGATTCATTTGTTAAAGCATAAGAAATAGAATCAACACGCTCGATTCCATTTGAAATTGATTTCGCACGAACAGTCGCAAAAACCAGAACCGCAGCCACAAGAACAAGGACAATCGCACCAACCGTAAGCACAAGTCCCTTTGATTTTTCTAATTTTGCGCTCAAAGAAGTTGCAAGCGTCTCGTTTTCTGATGTATTAGCCATTTTTTACTCCTATAGAATGCCTTTTAGCACAATAATCATTTTTTGATTCAAATATTTTAATGAATTTTTACCGTATATTCAACTCGTTAAGCAGGCGCGAGACATAAGTTCGTTGAATACCCAAAACCTTTCCAGCCTCAGTTTGATTCCATGAAGTCTCACCAAGGATTTTTTTAAGATAGGCCGCCTTAAAACGATTGAGCGCTGTTTTAAGAGTCCTATCATCGCTGTCTGCTATCTCACTGGCAATCGTATCAAATTCAGAACTTGAAGAATTTGTCTTAGGAGAGGAAGGAACCGAATTAATTCGCAAATCCTCAGCCTGAATCATGGGTGGTCGCCCAAGAACGCAAGCCCTTTCGATTGAATTTTCCAATTCACGGACATTTCCAGGCCAGTAATAGTCATACAAGGCCTTCATTGCGGTTTGGGAAAATCCGGTGAAATTCTTTTTTGTCTCACGACTGAATTTATCCAGGAAGAAAGAAGCAAGGCTCTCAATATCGTCCTTTCTCTCCCTGAGAGGAGGAATATTAAGAGGAACTACATTCAATCGATAATATAAATCACTTCGGAAAAGACCGTCACTGACCATTTGCTCAAGATTACGGTTGGTAGCCGCTACAACGCGAACATCCACTGAAATAGTCTTGTTTGAGCCGACCCGCTCGAATTTATGCTCTTGCAAGACACGCAAAAGTTTTGCCTGCAAATCAAGGGAAAGCTCACCTATTTCATCAAGGAAGATTGTTCCGCCATCACTGGCTTCAAAACGACCGATTCTATCGCTCACAGCATCAGTAAAAGCCCCCTTTACATGACCAAAAAGCTCGCTCTCAAGAAGGCTTGGTGAAAGAGCAGCGCAATTCACACGAACAAAGGGCTTGTCTCGACGAGTACTCTTCGTGTGCAACTGCTCAGCAAACAATTCTTTGCCAACGCCACTTTCGCCAGTAATCAAAATAGTAGTATTTGTTTTGGCAACTTCATCGATTACGCGAAGCAAATCAAGAACCACAGAACTCCGCGCTACAAAAGGATGATACTCAGACCCATTCTCGATTTTTGAGGTAAGCACAGATATCCTATCTTTAGCACTGCGGTATGAATCGGCATTTATATAAGCAATTCCCGCCTGGTCAGCGAGACTTTCAAGCACAGCCAAATCATCATCATTAAAAGGAAGCGCCTCAGCCTTGTTTATTAGCTCAATAACTCCGATACATTTTCCTTTAATTCGCATGGGAATCGCAATCATATTTCGGCTTACATATCCGGTTTTGTTCTGTACAGTAGTAGAAAAGCGTGGGTCAGAAGCAACATTGTTTAAAATAAGGGATTTATTATGCTCGGCAACCCAACCAGCGATGGAATTTTTTGCAACCGGGATATTCTGAGCTTCGGCGCCTTTTGGCCCCAATGCAACCACAAAACGAAGAGTATCATCTTCGTTATGCAAGAGAAGAAGAGAAGATGACTCACAATGAACTAAACGCATTGCCGATTCAAGAATATAAACCAACAATGCGTTTATGTCAGAGTAATTAGAATTAATTCGTCCGTTGATTTCGATGAGTGTTTTAAGTTGTTCAAGTGAAAGAGAATTTAAATCACCCATCGATGCACCAACAAAACAAAATTAGTTATTTTTCTGAGATTTAATCATGTCGCCGAGAGTATATGCTCCGTCATCATCATTCTCAGAAGATGTCATATACTGAGAAATCTCTTTGCGTGCCTGAGCTTTTTTGTACTCTTTTACAGAGAAAGCAACTTTCTCTTTTTCGACATTGATGTCTACAACAAATACATTGAGTTTGTCACCGACATTGTATTTTTTAACAGCCTCTTCATAAGGAACCTCACGATCATCGCTCAAGTTTGCCTTATTTACAAGACCTTCGATTCCATCCGGAGCTTTTACAAAGATACCGAAATCAGTGATTGAAGTGATTTCACCTTCAAGAGTTGAGCCCGGTTTGTAATCCTCTGCGAATTTTTTCCAAGGATTGTCTGTAAGCTGCTTGATTCCAACACGGATGCGGTGATTTTCAGCATCTGACTCAAGAACGACAACTTCAACTTCCTGATCGACTTTGAGTTCGCTTCCGGCATGTTTAACTTTCTTTGTCCAAGAAATGTCTTCTGCATGAAGGAATCCATCAATTCCGTCCTCAAGCTGAATGAATGCGCCTGCATTAGTAAGCTTGACAACTTTTCCAGAAAGTTTTGTTCCCTCTGGATATTTTTCTGAGATAGAATCCCAAGGATTAGCAGTAACCTGTTTGAGACCGAGAGAAACACGGCCAGCAGGAATATCGTAGCCCAAAATCATACATTTGATTTTGTCGCCGATTTTTACCATGTCAGAAGCCTTGTTGACTTTTTTAGTCCAGCTGAATTCAGAAATGTGAGCAAGACCTTCGATTCCCTCTTCAAGTTCGATGAATGCGCCGAAGTCAGTGAGTTTTGTAACAGTTCCTTCTACGATGTCATCAACATGATATTTATCCTCGAAGTGTACCCAAGGATCTTCAGTGAAGTGCTTGAGAGAGAGATTGATTCGTTTTTCGTTTGGCTCAAGGCGGATAACTTTGAGTTCGACTTCCTGACCTTTTTTGACGAAATCTTTCGGCCGTGTGACATGCCCCCAAGACATATCGTTGATATG
>DFEB01000022.1:46693-64162 GCA_002368605.1 Treponema sp. UBA3813
TTGATATGGAGAAGACCGTCGAATCCGCCCAAGTCGATGAAGGCACCGAAGCTTGTGAATGATTTTACGGTTCCCTTTACAGTGTCACCAATCTGTTTTTCTGCGAAGAATTTATCGCGCTCAGCATTGATGATTTCTTCAAGATATTTGCGGCGGTTGACTACAACATTCTGTTTGTTGTCTGAGTACAAACGCTCGATATAGAATTTTGAAACAGTTCCGATGAGCTTAGAAGGATTCTCAACTTTCTGACTGTCAGACTGGCTGATTGGCAAGAATGCGTGGATGTCGCCACCGAGGTTGACATCAAATCCGCCTTTGACTTCTTTTTCGATTGTGCCTTCGATTGGCAATTTTTCGTCAAAGTATTTGCGGAAATCTTTCCAAAGCTGTTTTGCCTGTGCTTTTGTGTAAGAGATTTCCGGACCGTTGCGACCGTCTTTACGGAGAACAACGACAGTTACCTTTTCGCCGTCTTTTGGCAACTTGCTGCCGAATTCCTGTACTGGAATACGACCTTCAGTTCTGTATCCAATATCAATGAATACATAACCGTCTGCCACTTGAATTACAGTTCCATCTACAATCTGACCATCTTCAATGTTGAGGCCTTTGAGAGACTCCTCTAATTGTGTCTGGATTTCACCCTTTGCCTGAGATTCATCCTTTCCCACTTCCATCTGTTCCATAAGTCTACCTTTATTTCTGAATTTTGCTTAATATTATCTCACAAACCTTGTCAATAGTCAAGGCAGAAGTATCGATATAGAAAGCATCTTCTGCACGGCGGAGAGCGCCTTCTTTTTTGTTGCGGTCAATCTCATCCCTCTTGATGATTGCGGCTTTTACTTCCTCAAGGGTCATGTTGCTCACGCCCTGATCAAAGCGCCGCTGAGCCTGAACATCGATTGACGCATCAAGATAGAATTTGTAATCAGCGTTCGGAAAAACAACCGTGGTCATATCCCGGCCTTCACAGATGATGTCAAGATGATTGGTGATTTCCCTCATGCGCTCGTTGACCAAGTGACGGATTTCTACGATAGAAGAAACTTGCGCAACACGGGCAGAAACGGCGTCATCATGCAAGTGAGACTCAACATCCTTTCCGTTGAGAATCAAATGAGAATTTTCGTAGTCAAGCGACTGTTTTTTGCAGAATTCAACGACTTTTTCTGAATCAGCAATGTCGATGTCTGTGTCGTTCAAGGCCATCGTAAGGGCACGGTAAAAGCTTCCGCTGTTTAAATAAGTGATGCCCAATTTTTTCGCAATCAATGAAGCAATGGTTGATTTTCCTGTTCCCGCAGGACCGTCCATAGCGATAATCATAAAACACTCCTTTTATCTAGTTTTTGCAGAGTTTTAAAAGCCCTTGCACTTCTCTTTCGTTTAATTCGCGGAACTGGCCGGGCTCTAAGTCTTCCAGCTCTATGTTGCCGATTCGCACGCGGCAGAGATTTCGGATTGAGACACCGGCATTTTCAAAGACCCGGCGAATTTCCCGGTTTTTGCCTTCGACTAAAACAACCCTCATTCTGTGGGAATTCAGCTCTTCGGCATCTTTCGCCTTGTAGAAAATGCCCTCTACCCGCACACCCTTTTTGAAGTCTTCGGCAAGGTAGCGTGGCAAAGGAAGTGAACTTTCTACTATATATTCCTTTTCGATTTCTGCACTGGGATGGCTCAGGCGGGCGGCAAAATCACCGTCATTCGTGAAAATTATGGCTCCATGACTGAACATGTCCAGGCGGCCAACATTGTAAAGCCGCTCTTTATAGCTTTCTTTGAGGATATCCACCGCACACGGCCGGCCCTTCTCGTCGGACTGGGTGCAGACATAACCTAAGGGCTTGTACAAAAGGACATAGCGTTTTTTCTCTTCAAGGCTGACTTTTTTACCGTCGACGCACACCGTATCTTTTGGCGTGACTTTTGTTCCAAGTTCGGTGACCACATTTCCGTTTACGGTAACGCGGCCATCAAGGATGATTTTTTCTGAGGCACGGCGGCTTGCCACTCCACAGTGAGCCAAAAATGCCTGCAATCGAGTCTCTTCTTTTTGATTTTGCGGATTTTCGTGTGAATTATCGGGCAAGTACGAACCTCTCTTCTTCTTTTTCGTCCAGCTGAGGCAAATCAGCAATAGAATTCAAGCGGAAGAATTTAAGGAATTCTTTTGTCGTTCCGAATTCTACAGGACGGCCGGGGGTGTCGCGGCGGCCAACTTCTTTAATGAGCTGTCGTTCAATCAAAAGGCGAATCATATTGTCCGGCGAAACGCCTCGCAAGGCCTCAATTTCGGCACGGGTAATCGGCTGCTTGTAAGCGATAATCGAGAGAACTTCAAGAGCCGAGCGGGAAAGTTTTCCCTCATTTTTGTTTCCGTATTTTTCTTTTAGGCTTTCCCAATATTCTTTTTTGGGAGTTAGAACATAGCCACCGGTAATGACAGAAAGCTCCACGCCGGAAGAAGGATTCGTATATTTTTCTTTAAGGATTTCAAGCGCTTCAGTTACTACATCGGCAGATAATTGTGTGTTTGCGGCAAGGGCATCCACAGTGAGAGGTTCGCTTTCCAAAAACAAAACCGCCTCAACAAGCCCCGCCTCTTTTTCAAGATTTATATCCATAGGTAAAAATTATTATAGTAAATCAAAACACTTTCTTCAATAATTCAATCTCTCCGTGCCCTCTCTAGCCCTGCGAGGAATTTAAGCAGCGTCGTAACGGCAGATTTTAATGTCGCCGAACATACGGTTCTGGTAGATTGCCGCCATTTTGAATTTAACGGCTTCCAAAATCGCCATGAATGCGCAAATCACATCAAGGATATTTCCTTTCCGGACAAGCAAATCTGTAAACATGCACTCATTTTTCTCTTCAAGAAGTTCGTTCATAAGAGTGATTTTTTCGTTGACAGAAATTTCTTCGTAGACATCGAGAATTTTCTGATCAGTGTACTGGCTCATGAGAGTCTTGAAGATTTTCTGCATCTGCTCAAGCAAGTCCCATGTGTCAACACGTTCCCACAAGTCATTTTCCTCAAAGGGTAAAGTCCGCTGAACCTTGCTCCGCTCAAAATTCCACTCGCTTTCATCCTGCTTTTCTTCGATAAGGTCGGAAAGTTTCTTAAATTTCTGATACTCAATAAGGCGGTCAACCAGCTCTTCCCTCGGATCATCAAAATCCAAATCATCATCTATTTTAACTTCAACAGGGAGCATCATGCGGGATTTTATATAGATAAGGCGGGATGCCCAATAGTAGAATTCTGACAAATCGCCCAAATCAAGGGAAGCGGCATAATCGAGATATTCAAGGAACTGCTCTGTGATTTTTGCAATCGGAATATCGTAAATGTTGATTTTATTGTCACGGATTAAAGTCCAGAGCAAATCCAAAGGACCGTCAAATTCCCCCACTGAATAGCGTCTTTTTGTCTTTCCAGACTCGTCTTCCTTTTCAATATCTGCCTGATTTTCCGCTGTCTGTGACTCTACATTCGCCTGCTCTTCCATAAAAATGCTCCGTTTCCGCTATGATTTTGGCAAAATCAGAAGAAGAAAGGCAAATTTCCGCGCCCTGTTTTCCGATTTTTGCAAGGGATTCTTCAAAGAAATCTCTTTTTAGAATTTCGGCAGATTCAGGTAAAACCTCAAGCATAGGAATCAAAACAAAAGCCCGTTCGGCGATTCTGGGATGGGGAACCTCAAGATTTTTCATGGGGTCGTCTGGAGATGAGAAGTGAATTTCCTCATTTCCAAACAACTCAATGTCGATGTCAAGGCTGCGCTGTCCGTTACGAATTTCTTCGTTGCGATTCCGACCATAACGAGCTTCAATTTCATGGATTTTTGAAAGAAGCTCATGGGCAGATTTTTTGTATTCCCCTGAAAGTGCCATGTTGTAAAAATCCGGTTGATTTTCCACATACATGGGTTTTGTGCGGTAAACCGAAGAAAATCGAAAATCAGAAAATTCCCCTGAAAGCTCCAGACAGGCAGAAGCCAGGATATGGAGAGAATCAAGGGAATTCAAAGAACGGTTAGAGCCTAAACCGAGGACGGCAAGCATTATTAGAAGAGTGCGTCCTGAGCGCTGGGGACAACAGGCTCGTCAGCTTTTGGAGCGGCGGCGGCTTTTTTAGCCTCTTTCTCCGCTTCTTTGGCCGCCTTCTCAGCAGCTTTTTTCGCATCATTCACGGCTTTTTCCTGCTCAGGATAAACCGCGACTCCCTCTTTTGTGCGCAAAATCTGACCGGGGAAAACTTCGTTTCGGATCTGAGCCTCAACCTGTTTTGCGTAGTCGGGATTTTCTTCGAGGAAGCGAATGGCGTTTTCTTTGCCCTGCCCGACTTTCTCGTCACCGCGAGTGTACCACGCCCCGCGCTTGTCGATGATTCCGTGCTTGACCGCAGAATCCAAAAGAGAGGCCGTGGCAGAAATTCCCTTGCCGAAGTAAATGTCCAGTTCGACCTTGCGGAATGGAGGAGCCACCTTGTTCTTTACGACCTTGACTCGCACGCGGTTTCCCACAGCGTCTTCCTCTCCCTTGCCTTCGATTGACTCGATACGGCGGATTTCAAGACGGACAGAAGAGTAGAATTTAAGGGCGTTACCGCCAGTCGTTGTCTCAGGATTTCCGAACATGATTCCGATTTTCATACGAATCTGGTTGATGAAAATAATCATGCACTTAGATTTTCCAACGATTGCCGTGAGTTTTCGCAAAGCCTGGCTCATAAGGCGGGCCTGTAAGCCCATCATAGCGTCACCCATGTCGCCTTCGATTTCCTTTTGGGGAGTGAGGGCAGCAACGGAGTCAACTACGATAATATCAACAGCCCCTGAACGGACAAGATTTTCTGTGATTTCAAGAGCCTGCTCACCGTTGTCCGGCTGAGAGACCCAGAGATTGTCAATGTCAACGCCAAGATTTTTCGCATAAACCGGATCCAGGGCGTGCTCCGCGTCGATAAAGGCCGCGATTCCTCCCAATTTCTGAGCCTCGGCAACGGCATGTAAAGCCAGAGTCGTTTTACCAGAGCTTTCAGGGCCGTACATTTCGATAATTCGGCCACGAGGATAACCTCCCACGCCAAGAGCCTCGTCCAATAAGATTGAGCCTGACGGAATTACATCAACGCCCGTAAGGTCAGTCTGTGCTCCCAGTTTAATAAGAGAGCCGGCACCGAACTGCTTTTCGATTTGCAATCGGGCAGCTTCAAGAGCCTTTAATTTCTCCGCCATATCTGCTGGCGGCTGATTCTGTGTTTTTTCTGCCATAGAAATCCACCTTATATATTTTTTACCCCACCCACCTATATATAGGCGGAATTTTTGCATTTTCGGTAATGCAGCTCAGAAAAAATCCGATTTTTTTAAACTTTTTCTGAAAAAAAATGAAGTTACTCACCACTTCGCCGCAAAGGCTGGTATACAGCCCTTCCATTCAGCATGATTTTACCGTTTTCTACCTGAATTCTTCCAAGGACTTTTACTGGCCGCTCGCCATCAATTGCAGGATACGGAGCCTCGGCAAAAAACAAAGGCACGAAGCCCTCCACTCTGTCCATATTTTCGTACCCAACAAGCAAATCGCAACGATAAGAGCCCCCCTCTGTCTCAGCATTGGACACTCTGCCAGACCATGCAACTGTGCAACCAAGATACAAATCAGGATCCTTCGCGACCTGAGCATATTCGATATTATCACCATAGTCGGCGAGAGAATCAAAAGTCGGCTCAGTAAAATAAGAAGAAATCATCTTCGCCTTTGTTTTGATTGCGTCGCTTGCATTTGAATTCAAAAGACGATTTATTTCTACTTGAGCGGCATTTTCCCTATAATCCTGAAAATGAGTCATCGCCATATCGTAAGATTTTTTTATCTGAGAATCCGTAAGGATATATTTGTAAACACCGCCAGATAAATCCGTCTTTCTGGCGTTTCCAATTTCCTCTACAGAAAGAAAAAGATCGCTTAAATCTGCGCGCTGCCCACTGACAGGAAGACGCACACCCCTGCCTAAGCCACTCAATTTTCCAAAATTAAAGATAAAGAGCGCGAGGACCACACCAGCGAGCGCAGACATAGCAATTCTTTTGACTGTATCAGGATTCATTCCCAGCGGAGGATAAAACTTTTCGATTTCTCCAGTATCAACAGCCCTGCAAACCTCATCGTAAGATCCGTGAGTACGAATAAATTCCATCGCGCTCAGGGCAATTTTATTATCTGGATCATAATCAAGGACATCAACATAATAACTTATCGCACGATCTGTATCCCCTCGCCGCAAAAAGAGAACGGCCTGCGCGCTCAAGAGAGTCGGATCTGTCATTCTGATATGCCGTGCACGCTGAAAATAGGCTCCGGCGCTCCCTGTATCCCCAAGATAAAGGCAAGCTATACCAGCCGTAAGAAAATAGTCAAAACTTTCACGGTAAATTTCAGGATTGTTTCCGGATTCGAGAATAGTAATCGCTTGAGAAAACTTACGGCGCTGCAAAAGCGAGTGCGCCCTTTCCAAGTCACTGCGAGCCATTTTTATCGTCGCCTCAACTTTTCAAGAATTGCATCAAGTTCAGCGTTCAGCTGAGAAATTTTTTTATGATCGACATTCTCAGAGGACTGCAAGGCATCAATTCGGTCGATAAGATCCTGGATATAGGCGGGATCCAACTGATAATCCCGAATTGGCGGAAGGATAAATTCAACATCAGTACGCTTATCGGTCTTTTTTTCAGCTAGTTTTGGTTTTTCCTCAACAGCAGGGATCTCCTTAATCTTTGGCTCTGCAAAAGAACTTCCGTCAACATAAGCAAGACCTCGCGGAGATTCATCAGCAGCAGCCGCTATGTAAAAGACCAAATCCTTTTTTTCACCAGGCTCAAGGAAGAAGGCGTCCCAGTCAAGCATGACGGCAGAGTCATCATAGCCACGGATATTTGAGAATCCCCTGCCCTTACGATAGCCAGAATTCCAATCCATTTTATACAATTCGTTGATATTCGCAAAAGTGACGGACTCCAAAGGAGAAACATTCTGACCGTTAAGAACAAATTGATATGAAACGCAGCCATTAGAAGAAATCACAGCCCGTTCCGACTCTAGTTCTGACGCTGAAAATCGATTTTCATTTCTGATTTTTGTTCCATGCGCCGTCGAAAAATGCACTGAAGAAAGCTCTCCACAAATCGTGTCAAAAATTCCCTTAACATCTACTGAACGGATAAAAGAATTCTCGTTTATTGAATAAAGTGAAATCTGAACGATGTCCTCAGGCTGAGAGGAACGACTAGCTATCAGAGAAAAGTCTATGACAAAACGGAATCCATCTGCAAAAGTATAAACAAGCTGTGCCCCGGAATCGAGCCTACGAAGTTCTTTTTTTACAGAATTTGACCTCACCATGTGAAAGACTATTCCGTCGACTTTTACGAGAAATTCCGTAGAATCAAACAAATCGTGGGTAGAACACAGAGCAACCCTTCTTCCGTCTGAATCGGTGCAATAAATATTAAAAGTTCCCGTTTTTCCAAACAACTCCACCTGAAGCATTTTTCCGGAAAGAGTGTAATAAGACTCAAGGCTGTAATCTACGGCGAGCACATCATCATGTAAAAGAAATTTTCCTGAGGTTTCTGATTTTTCCTTTTCTTGCGCGGCTGATACCGCCAACACACATAAAAGAGAAAGAAGAATAGCGATTATTTTTTTCATTTTTCCTCTCCTGCAGACTGTTCATTCAAGAGATATTGCAGCTGCTTTGCCTTTCTTTTTAGCATCTGTAAATCAGATGATTTTGATGCGTCAGATGCCGGTGTTACAGCGGAAGTTCCGCTGCCACTAGGATTTTGTTTTACGCGAATCGATGACTCACTCACACTCTGAATAATCGTAATCGGCTGCGCAGCCTTTTCGACCTGAGAATCGGGCTTTCCTTGCGAATCAGTCTTTTCCGATGGAGAGCCTGCCAGCTGACTAGATTCAGGAGTTTCCGCCTTGCCAGCATTTTTCCCTGAGACACCAGAAGGCTCTTCTGCAACGACAATGCCTGTCTCATCCTCATGCTGAAGGTCAAAGCCGTCACTCTCAAGCAAAGCCTCAAGTTCCGCAATTCGAGCCTGAGCATCAATGAGGGATTTTTTTACGCCCTTTTCGTCTTCAAGCGCATAAACACGAAGCTGTCGCTCATACTCTTCCCTGGTAGAAAGATTTTCTTCACCTATAACCTTAAGGAGATAGAGCAATTTTTCCTCGCGAGCTCTCCGTTCGATTAAATCAAGTTTATATTGGGCTTGCGGTGCTTTTTCACAGGCAGAATAGTCAGTTACGACCCGCTCGTACAAACCTCTGGCCGCCTCAAAATTATATTCATCATAAAAACTCTCTGCAATCCAAAAAAGAGCCAGAGGATACAATTCGCTCTCTCCGTTCTGATGGCAGAAATCACTCAAAGAAAGAATGGCATCCTCGTTTCGCGCAAGCAAATGAAGAAGCCTTCCCTTTTGATACTGCACATACTCAGCGTAGGGACTGAAAGCAAACTGCTCAAGAAATTTTTCGCAATCAGCCTGAGCCTGACGATACTCACCGGCATAAATTTCGCTCTTTATAAGCATGAAATAATTTTCATCGTTAGCGCTTCCCGGAGCAGAAACCACTTTCCTTAAGAAGAAAATAGCTGATACCCAATCCTCGTTTTTGTATGCATCCGCTCCTTGTTTCAGATTCGCACTCTCAACGGCAGAAAGCTTGTCTTTAGAAGCCCCCTGCGCAAAAAGCGAAAAACATGAGAAAAGCGAAAGAAAAACAAGAGAGAGGAACTTTTTACTCAAGCGCTGACTCCCACTTTAGCTTGCCGCTGAAGAAAGACGAGCCAGAAACAAGGATATCCGCCCCTGCAGCAGCCACTTCACTGCAATTTTTTTCGTTGATGCCGCCGTCTACGGAGATTTTAAAAGACAAACCTCTTTCTTCCCGGATTTTTTTTAACTCGGCGATTTTTTGCATTGAATATGGGATAAAAGACTGACCGCCGAAGCCAGGATTTACGCTCATGACGAGAACCAAATCAACGAGCGGAAGAATCTCGCTCAAGAGGGAAACCGGAGTTGACGGCACAATTGAAATGCCGCATTTTTTACCCAAATCATGAATATGATGAATGAGCCTGTCAATATGAACAGTTGACTCGTAATGAAAAGTAATCCAATCAGCGCCACTATCGGCGAAAGAATCCACCATGAGTTCAGGCTTTTCGACCATCAGATGGACATCAAAAGGCAAGCTGGTAAGTTTTCGGATAGACTTGATAATCGGCTGACCGTAAGAAATCTGTGGCACAAAAGCACCATCCATAACATCAATGTGGACAATGCTTCCCCCGTCGTTTTCGATTTTCTTAACTGCGGAAGCCAAATCTGAAAAGTCCGCCGAAAGCAAAGACGGAGCCAACAAAGTTTTTTTCATTATTTTACTATAATAGCAGATGAAACAAACATTGTAAACATTGATAAAAAATTTAAAATATTTTCTTAAAAATATATTGACATAACATGCAAAAGGCTTTATAAACTTTACCCCACTTTTAGATTTTTTTGAGTTTTTATTGACTAAAATCTCCATTTTTATAATAATAATCATGTACATTATGGGCATAAACGGCGACGAAGAATTAACAAAAGCGTACAAATTCCTCGAAGAAGGAAATCCCGCTCAGGCAAGAGAGGTTCTCGAAGGGGCACTGGGTTACAATTTTGAAAATTCCGAAATAAAATTCGCCCATTGGTCTTGCTCATACTGGGTCGATTTCATTCAGTCGCTGCCCCTCATGGAGGCCTACGAACAGGGGGAAGCCCTTATAACACGCTGGAAGGCATTCAAGTTTGACTACGAACGAAGAAACGACTTCCAGCAAAAAACCATTTACGCAATGCAACGCGGTATTTTTACGATAGCGCTCGCTGCATACGAAAATGCAAAGGAAGAGGAAGCGGCAAGCCAGAGAGCAGATCTTTTCCAAAAAAAAGGACTTTGCTATAAAAAACTCGGCAAATACGAAACCGCCTTGAATTTACTTACAGAGGCATATCGCATTGCGCCACAATCAGCTTCGATTCTGGCAGAAATGGCCGACTGTTTCGCACTCTGCGGAGAAGACAAAAACGCAAAGGTTTTGTTTCGCGAGGCTTTTTTTATCGATGCCCAGCGCATTGATATTGACTTTCTAGACTCGGAGCTTATCTGTGCGCTTATCCGCCAGGTAAAAGAAAAGGGATATATCGGTTCGGTTCTGCAGGAATGGATTCCGGTTTACGGAGTTCTTTACGGGGTCTTCAATGTCAAGAGAGAGCTTCGTCCACAAGAGGCTGGCAGGCTCCGACAAGAAATTTTTGCAAAGGAAAACGAAATCAAGGATCCTTCGAATGATTCACGGATTTTAGTTCCCAAGCTTATAAATATGTATTTTTGGTTAATAGACCACTACGCCCGGTCAAACGAAGGCAAGGACAAAATAAATGAATGTCTCCTTCAGATTCGGGTGCATGACGAAAATATCTATAGGATGTATACGAAATAATTGGCTAAGGAGTAAAATATGTCAAAAGAGCTCGTAGATTTGGTACAGGCAAAACTCAAAGAAGACACCTGGACTCGCGCAACAATCAGCAACTACACGAAAAATGATTTAGTTGAACTCACAACAATCGTCGAAAAGGCAAAAAATGAAAACTGCATCGATGAAATCAAAACCATCTGTGACGAACAGCTTTCGCACACAAAAGACAGTATCACAGCTCTCTACATTTCAGGTATGCTCGGACTCAAGCAAGGCTCTCTCGACAATTCATCCCTCGAAACTCTCGTTGACATATTCCAGAACAATCACAAGGAACCGATTGTCGTCTACATGTGTGAGACAATTCTCGCCGATGACAAATCAAATAAATTCGCGCTCCGAACGCTCGCCGCTAACTACGAGCAGGCAGGCAATGATGAAGTGTGGTCAATCTATGAAAAAATCATCAAGGTTGATTTTGCCGAAGCTGAAATAGCAAAAAAACTCGCTGACCACTATGCAGCTGGCGGTGAGGCAGAAAAAGCGAATGAATTCTACAAAAAAGCCCTTCTCCGTTTCGTAAACAACAAAAATATCAATTCGGCCAATGAAATTTGGTCAAAACTCGTGGCATCAATTCCAGAAGAAATTGATTTCTTCCTTTTGGTTCAGCGCAAAATCGCAAAATCAATCAGCGCCGACAAATCTGCCCTTATGATGCAGGAGCTTTACAACTGGTACAAAGACAACCAAAAATGGGACACAGCCATTGATATTCTCAAACTCAATCTTTCAATTGACCCAAAGGATCCATGGGCACGCCGTGAAATTGCCGACTGCTATGCTCAGAAATACGCAAATCACAGCCATGTCGAGGAATACATCCGCTCTTCTGACCTCACTCAGAGTTATCGCAATGTATTTGAAGCAATCAGCGACTTTGAAAAGCACATCGCATTCGACGCACGGGCATTTGTCTATCACCGCACATGGGGTGTTGGCGTAATCCTCAAGGTCGAGAACGACACTCTCACAATCAACTTCGGAAAGAACGGCAAAAAAGAAATCTCTCTCAAAATGGCAGTCAATGCACTCCAGCCTCTCTCCCGCGATCACATTTGGGTCATCAAGGCTACAGTTGGCTCTAAATCTTCAAAATTCAAAACAAAGGAAGATTTGGCAAAAGAAATCAAATCAAACAAGGCTTGGGCCCTCAAAACTATCATTACAAGTTTCAACAACAGTTGCGACTTCAAAAAAATCAAAGCTGAGCTTGTACCATCAATTCTCACCACAAGCGAATGGACAAGCTGGAATTCTGGCGCAAAAAAACTTCTCGAAGAAGACTCTACATTCGGCGTAAATCCAAACAATATCAACGAATACACAGTCCGAGAGCGAGCAATCACTCCAGAAGAAAAATACTCTAATGAATTCAAGGCTCAAAAAGCGTTCTTTGCCCGAATCGATATCCTTTACAAATTCGTGGAAGATGATTCAACAGACAAAGAAAGCGAGCTTCTTGCAGATATGTTCAGTTATTTCACTGGTTTCCTCAAGTCATTCAACGAAGTAGACGAGCAGGTTATAGCTTCATATCTCGTCGTCAAAGAAATCGGTCAGGAAATTCCTGAACTTGCCTTCCAGTGCAAATACACATTCGCACAGTTCTATGGTGAGCTTGATTCTCCAAAAGAAATGTACACTATTCTCAAAGGCTCAAAGAAAGGCGATTTACGCGCAAAATTCCTTGAGGCAGTTAAATTACTCCCGAATTGGGAAGATGAATACATCAAAATGTTCCCTGCAATCCTCAAGAAAGAGGTTCTTGCCGCAATCATCAATGCGGGTCACAGCGAGAAAGTACAGAAGCTTGTTGTAGATTCTTTCGAAGATTTCCGCACTTACAGAGATGTAATTCTCTTCTTATTTGATGAATGTAGCACAGAAGATTGGTTTAAGGCAGCCGCCGTTCCACTCCAGAAGCAGCTCATCGCAATCGTAAACATCATTTCTCAGTGTTTCCGCGAAATCGACAATCATGTTGAATCAACCGAAAACAAAAAAATTATCAAGAACGCAAGCAAAATGCTCTTCGACAAAGACAATAACAAATACGCTGATTTCATGCTTTCATGCGATGAAGAGCAGATGTCTCACATGTACACTCTTGTTGATGATATCACAGAACTTGACGGTGTAATCAAAACCCAGCTTCGCAACAAGATTCTTGAAAAATATCCTGACTACAAATTCCACACGACCGAGGAAAAATCTGCATCTCCAAAGGGAATGTTGGTCACAGCGAAGAAGCTCGAAGAAAAACGCAATCTCGTGGAAAAGATGCAGGATGTGGATATCCCTGCAATCGCAAAAGAAGTTGCGGAAGCAAAGGAAAAGGGCGACTTGAAAGAGAACGCCGAGTACATCGCTGCAAAAGAAGCCCAGCACAAACTTGGAAACGACCTCAAACGACTTCAGGAAGAGCTTGCCCGCGCCGTCGTATTCGACCCCACAACAGCAACTTCTTCACTTGTTTCTTTCGGAACAAAAGTCACCTTGCTGGACAAAACATCTGGCAAAGAGGAGGTTTACACAATCCTTGGACCATGGGAATCAGACCCGGAAAACGGCGTGATTTCTTACATGTCTCCATTTGGAAACGCAATCCTCGACCACAAAGTCGGCGACGAGCTCTCATTTACAATCAACGAGCACAAATACAACTTTGAAGTCAAAAAGATTGTAATCGCTAAATTGTAAAACATTTCCCCGCTTAGGCGGGGATTTTTTTCTTTTTCCATATTTATCTTTTCCGTGTTATAATTAAAAAGATGATTCATCTTCTCTATGACGGTGGTTTGTCGGATTCATCCGTTTCGGCAGCTATCATTTCCATATCAATTATTCTCATGTCAGGCTTTCTGATGACCCGCATCACGAAAAAATTGCGTCTGCCTAATGTGACGGCTTACATCGTGGCGGGAATTCTCATCGGCCCCTATTGTTTTAATCTTATTCCAAAAACAATTATTACCAGCACAAGCTTTTTATCGGACATTGCACTTGCATTCATTGCATTCAGTACCGGTCAATTTTTCCGTCTTGATGTGCTCAAAAAAAACGGCGGGAAAGTCCTCGTAGTCACACTCTCAGAAGCAATACTCGCCTCTCTTTTGATCTTTATCCTCACATTCTTTATCCTTCACCTGAAGCTTTCATTTTCCATCGTACTTTCGGCCCTTGCCGCAACAACAGCACCGGCTTCCACAATGATGACTATCAGGCAGACAGGCGCTAAAGGAGACTTTGTAGAGACACTTTTACAGGTTGTCGCTCTGGATAATATCGTAGGACTTATGGCATACAGCGTGGCCATTTCCATCGCCCTTCATTCTTCCACAGGCGAATCATTTTCTCTTTGGAGAATATTCACTCCAATTCTCACAAATGCCCTGGTTCTTTTTTTAGGTGGAGTTTTCGGCGTAGTTCTGGCCCTTATGGTAAAGCCGAAAACCCGCTCAAGCGACAACAGGCTTATCATCTCAGTCGCCCTTCTATTTGCCTTCTGCGGAATCTGCACGATTTTTGAGATTTCTCCCCTGCTAGGCTGCATGTCTATGGGAACGGTCTACATCAACATGACTGATGACGACAAACTCTTTAAGCAGCTCAATTATTTTTCTCCGCCATTTTTGCTCATGTTTTTCGTGCGCTCAGGAATGAGTTTTGATTTGCCGGCTTTGGTCAACACCAGCGGCGCAATCGGCTCCTCTCCCCTGCTTTTAATCGGTGTCCTTTATTTTATCATCCGCATAATCGGAAAATATGCCGGCTCCTTTTTGGGCTGCCTAGCGGCAAAAAAGCCCAAGGAAACCAGAAATTATCTCGGCCTTGCCCTTATTCCTCAGGCGGGAGTCGCAATCGGTCTTGCAGCTTTGGGAGCGCGAACTCTGGGCGGAGAGACCGGCAATGCCTTAGAAACGATAATTCTCGCTTCCAGCGTGCTCTACGAGCTTATAGGGCCGGCCTCGGCAAAACTCTCTCTCTATCTTTCAAAATCATACTCAACTAAATTGGAAGATTTAGTCCAGGTCAGCGAAAAAACAGCCGATGGAAAAGAAAAATCACAGGTCGAGCTTTTAATTGACCGAATCCAGAAAATACAGAAAGAACTTCCCGCCCACACCATAAACGAAGCGGAGGAAGCCTTCACCGAAGCCGCAGAAAACAATAACACCGCCTTTTGGGGTGAAGTCCAAAAGCAGAATATGAAAGAAGTCGTCCGAAAAAGGAGGAAATCATGATTACAGACCCAATCGCCACCTTGCTGGGAAGCTGGTCAACACAACTTAACGGCTACTCAATTTTTTTCCGCATAATTCTCTCTATCTTGCTTTCCGCCCTAATCGGATGGGAACGCTCCAGTAAAAGGCATTCGGCTGGTTTCCGCACATTCATGATAGTCACTCTCTCCGGAACAGTCGTTATGTTAATCGATCTCTACATGAACAGCATTTTCGGCGGCCAATTTTTCCTGCTTTCAGCTCTGGCAATCGTCTCTGCTGCAAGAATCGCCACCAGAACGCTTTTTTTCACTTCCAGAAACCAAATCATGGGACTTACTACAGCCGTCGCTCTCTGGGGAAGCTGTATTTTAGGTCTTGCAGTCGGAGCCGGCCTGTACACAATCATGGCAATCACATTTTTCACATTGCTTCTTTGTCTTTCAAAGCTTCCTGCTCTGGAATTCTATCTCAAAAATCGTTCCAATCACTTTGAAATCCATCTTGAACTTAAAAATAGCCTCAACTTGCAGAATTTCGTCACCACAATCCGAAAATTAGGTCTTACAATCGATGCAATCGAAATGAACCCGGCCTATGCGAATTCGGGATTGAGCGTTTATTCAATAGCAATCACAATTTCAAGTGAAGAACTAAAAAAATACAAAACTCACAAAGAAATCATTGCTGCCCTTTCCACACTGGACTACATCTATCACATCGAAGAAATTTAATGTTTCTATCTATAGAAACTTTTTCTAACTTATGATAAACTCTTCTCATGAATATTCTTGACAAAATCGTAGAACAGAGAAAAAAAGACATTGAAAAAAAATCCGTAACGCTGGGCTTTTCAATTCCAGAAAAAAGAACGAGACCTGTATCTCCATTCATTCCAAAAGGAAAAAAAGGCGTTATCCTTGAAATAAAACGAGCATCGCCAAGCAAAGGAGACATTGCACCCGGTCTAGACACAGCTGTCACCGCAAAAGCATACGCAAAAGCCGGAACCAGTGCAATTTCCGTGCTCACTGAAGAACACTACTTCAAGGGAAATCTTATTGACCTGCAAAAAGCCTGTGCTGCCGTCGATGAATACGCTTCTCTGCACGGCAAAATTCCACCAGCAATTTTACGAAAAGACTTTTTGCTTTCCCCTGAAGAAATTGAAATTGCCTACCGATGCGGTGCGGACGCAGTTCTTTTGATTGCCCGCATTCTCGATACAAAAACAATGGTAGAAATGGCCAAAAAATGCCAGGATTTGAGAATCACAGCCCTCATAGAGCTTCGTCTTGAAGAAGATTTGAAAAAGCTCGCAGAAGTCGTCAAAAATGTCAGTACAGATTTTATTGTCTGCGGAGTGAATGCCCGTGACCTTAGGGATTTCAGCATTGACCTTCTTACACCAGCCGCTCTTATGCAAGAAATCAAAGAAATCGCAGGAAATGATATGCGCATTGTCTTTGAAAGCGGAATTCGAACTCCAAACGCCGCTGATTTTGCAGGAAGCCTTGGTTTTTCAGCAATGCTCTTAGGAGAAGCAGCAGCCAAAAATCCTGATGAAGCCGGAAGACTAGTCTCAGCCTTCATTGAATCAAAAGAAACTCTTAACGCAAAAGAATGGAATATCTACGCCAAAAAATTACAGGCAAAAAAGAAAGAAGGAAAAATACGGCCTTTTGTAAAAATCTGCGGTCTCACAAATGAAAAGGACGCACTCAAAGCAGCAGAATTAGGTGCGGATTTTTTAGGATTCATATTCTGGGAAAAATCCCCACGAAAAGTAAGTCCAACCGTATTAGCTAAAATCGCCAATTCACTCAAGGCAGTTGGCTTAAGGGAAAAAGTCCGCTTAGTCGGAGTCATAGTAGAAACAGACAGTAGGGATGCAGAAGAAGCATTCGCGGCCGTAAAAGCTGGTCATCTCGACTTCATACAGCTCCACGGCTCAAACTGCTATTCATCTTTTTCGCAAAAGGAAATTCCTCACTATGCTGTAGTTAACATTTCGACAGAAGAGGATTTGGCAAAAATCGATGAAATCCGCAAAGAAGGGGAACCGAGAATCTTAATTGATGCAAAAGTCGGAAATCAAGTAGGTGGAACAGGAGAAAGAATCAAAGAACTACTCGTAGAAAAAGTAAGCCAAAAGACAAAGCTCTGGCTTGCAGGCGGCATCACCCCGGAAAATATCACTCAAATTGTCGGAAAATTCCAGCCAGAACTAATCGATGTGGCAAGTGGAGTTGAAGCCAAACCAGGAATCAAGAACCTTACAAAGCTTGAAAATCTGTTTGATAATTTGAATTCCTTATAATCATCTCGACGCAAGACGCGCGTCCGTCTGCCACAGCCGCCGCTCTGATCTGCCTCCCCCCGGCCTTTCCCCGCAGGGGGGTCGTTTAAAACAAAAAAAAGCCGGCGGCTGCCTACTTTCCCCCGGTCTGGAGTATCATCGGCGTAGGGGCGCTTGACTTCCGTGTTCGGAACGGGAACGGGTATATCCACCCCACCATGGCCACCGGCATGTAAAATACCGAAAAAAAAGGAAAGGGGGGAAGGAAGCATGTGAGGCTCCGCCGTCTCGGCGGGAACGAGGATATGGCCAGG
>DFEB01000008.1:0-49349 GCA_002368605.1 Treponema sp. UBA3813
CTATATTCTGGTAACTTTGCCCCCATTTGTTCTCCGTTTCGATTGAGTCGAGCCATCGGCGCGCCGGGTCGGTACTCATCCAATGTTTCGACATCCTGTCGTGACAAGAATTTTACGCGCGGGGCGTAAAATTCTTGCGGTCAGTTGTCTTTATGCCGCGTCCATGCGGCAGTTTCAAATTCGTATGATTATTAATCTCACATATATAATTCAATTAATTGCTTCAATTCATTAGTAGCACAAGTTTTTAAGTTTTGATACAAAAGCTCATCATCATGCAATACTTCTAAAAACCCGACAATAATTATATTTTCTTTATTCTTTCCATCTAATTGCAATGTCAAAAAATAGTTTAAAATATAATTAACATTATTCATATCAATAGAATCCCCTTTGCCCTCTATATAGCATACAAAATCTCCGATGAACAAATAAGGAAATTCATTGATATCCCATTCAGTAAAAAAATCAGGAAAAAACTTTTTCAACATAACAATAAAATTATTCACCTTTAATTTCCCCCTATGGCTTTTTGTAAATCATCAATCATAAATTTTACAATTGCTGTATCTTCTAGAGATAAATCTTGTGTTTGCAATAATTTTTGTAAACCTGCTAACGCTTCTTTTCCCTTTTGTAAGTGACCAGTAGGAGACAGAAGATTACCTGTTTGTAATTCATATCTTATTGCATCAGCTGTGCTGCCAGAACCTATTTGTGCACCAGGGCGATAGAGCATATTTACAAAATTCTTTAATTTTCCATTTGATACAGAATTTAATAATGAATCTCTATTATTTAAGACCTTGCCAACTATTGGAGCTAGCATGGAACTTAGCCCAGCAATTACCTTTCCGCCAATAACTGTACCACACGCGGCAATTTCTGCCTCTTCAGCAAAGGCTGTTACAGTAGCCGCACTACCAAGTGCTGTAGCACCTAAAGATACAGCAGCTCCTGCTCCTAAACCAATAGCTCCGCCAATTGCAGCTCCTTTTAACACTCTCCAGCCATCAACTTTACCAGTTTCTTCATAGGAGTTTACAGCTTCAACTGCAGCACCAATCAAGGCTCCTGCAATACCAGTTATTACCAAGAAAGGACACTTACCATCTGGGTCGTTGTACTTAATAGGATTGTTAGAGGCGTAGTTATACAAACTCAAATTGACTGTGTTGAATACACCGCCCATACCTGGCAAATTGCTGTTATGCTTCTTCGCTTCATCATTTATTGGTGCTTGTGGTATATACTCCCCAAAAGCCGGGTCAGTACTCATCCAGTGGCTATATTTCGGCTCTAAATATCTAGCCCCATAATAATAAAGTCCTGTCTCTTCGTCTAGTTCTTTTGCCGTAAATTTATACGGCAAAAACTCTAGGCCTGTATTTTGTGTCTTTTCTACCCAAGTTTCGCCATAAGGGGTGTACTCTATGCGCTGGTATTCGTTGCCTTTGTAGTCAGAGATAAGACTTGCAGAGCCTAAGTGGTCTGAGTGGTAGAAATATTGTTTGTAATATTCTTCCTGATAGGTCGGATTTTCACCGCTGTTCAGCTTCGTAACAATCCTTGTTTCACCCAAATAAATATTTTTTGCAGATTGCCCGCCATAAACATTGTTTCCACTGTCGGTGTGGAGAGTCCACATTTTGTTGAAGTAAAGTGTCTCGGAATTCTGTGTGTATTTGTTGCTTCTCTGTCCGTCCTGTCCGTACACGTACGAAGTAGAGTAGTTCGCATCAACGGAACTTATCAACTGGTTCTTTTCGTTCCAAGAATATGTGCGTTTGTATGAAGCGGCGGTGGCAGAGCCATTAGATTTTTCTTTCTTGAACAAGCCCCAGCCATAATCTGTGGAGTACACATCTTCCGCCTCTTTCGTTATCTTGTGGTAAGTAACTGTCTCGTCAGAGCCGTCAAAAGTTCCGTCTTGTTCGACCGTAATATTTCCGTTCGCATCGTACTCGTAGTTGAAATGCAAAGGGGAAAGTCTTCCCCTCGCTCCAACCGCATTCGCGTTTTCCGCTACCCCTTCTCCTAAGGGGCAAGCCCCTTAAAATCCCCGGTTATTTTATTGCCACACGGATTTGAAAAATCTAACGATTTTTCTTCTACAACATCCGTGTGACTATTTTCAAAGAACTGGTTTCAAATCTTCTGATTATAATAGAAGAAAGTTATTGGTTTGTAAATCAACAAAAAATGTTACTGATACTCACAATATTTTTTTTCAAGCAATGGCAGGTTGCAGCACCGCTGTTTTATAATTTTATCGTGCTCCGACAAATCATTTTCATTTTCAAAAATCATTTTTCTGAGGGTTTCTGCAGTTCTCAAAATAGCACTTTCATCAGCCTTTATGTAATTGTACTGGTTCTGAAGCAAACGGCGGTATTTGACATCGGTGATATTCGCAATGTCTATTTCAATTAGGGCGGAAGCCAGAACAGGAATCATATTGTTGAAATTTATCGCACCGTAAATTCCATTGTTTATTTTCCTGAAATCCTTCCCGTTTTTCATTTTCTTGTGCTTTAGTTTCGGTGAAGTAAAAGGTGCATAATATTTTATGGTCTCGATCTCAAGCACAACCCCGACATACGGACGGCTTTCATTTTTGTTGTCTGGAACTTTCTGGTCAAACTGACGCAAAAATGTAATGAAATCGTCTTTTATGTGATAAAACTTCATATTCTTCTCAAAAAACAAAAGGAGCCATTTCCGACTCCTTTATAAAAACTTGCGTTTTTGGGTTTTCACTTATTGGCAGAAACTCGCCGCTTTTTTAGCATTCCACTTTATGGCAGGAATTCACCGCTTTTTTAGGGCTTCGTAAATGTGGTAGAAGCTCACCGTGACTTAAATTTAGCAAGAATTCTGTTTGCCGTCAAGTTTCCGGTGAAGAATTCTCACTGAGAAATTTTAAAAAGTCATCTAATTTTTTTGTCCTAAATATAACTTTCCGCACAATAGCACAAAATCTATCAAATAAACTATACACAGAAACTTAAGCGGTATGCTGATAAGCATTTCATTAAGCACATTTATTTTTGATATTAAAAAAATGATGCTTGTATAAAACGCAAAAATATATGACAGGATTATTACGATTATTGTAAATTTTATAATCATATCATTCTGCCAATAATATGTACCTAAAATTTTCCCCATTAAACAACTCTTACCTTTTTTGTGTTTACTGTTATCAAGAGCAAATAAAAAAAATTGAGTCATAAGTCTGTTTAATAGAAATATAGTCAAAAAATATACCATCTGCTTACTCATCTTTCCAAAGCTCCTTTAATTCTGCTTCAGCCTTTTTGTAAATCTCTGCTCCTAAATTTATCGCAGAAGGAATTGTCCCTTTTAAAATAGCAACTACACTGTCTTTAGTAATTGATTTTATACCATTTGTTTTAAAATAATACGCAAGAGCTTTACCAGTTTCCGATATTAAATCATTTCCAGATTTATATTTGAAAGCGTTACCCATTCTATGTAATAACTGCCTTGTAGAACTAGCCATTATGTGAGATGAATCTGCACCTTTACCACCAAGCCATCCTGCAGCACAACCTGTTACAAAAGACATTCCTAATTCAAGATAATCTGCATCAGATAGATTTTTATCCTCAAATACAAATTGGGTTACAGCATCTTGTGTTAATGAAATACATCCATTAACTAATACTTGACCTACCAATCCAACACCGCTTGCAGCCAAACCTCCACTTATAGCACCACCAGCAGCGGCTAACAAAACTTTATTGCGATCTATTTTTCCATCTTTTGCATATTGTGTGGCAGCAGAAACTGCGGCAGCTACAGTACCGCCAATAGCGGCTCCTATTACAATATGTAAAAACCTTCCATCCGGATCCGTATACTTCACCGGATTATTGGCCGCATAGTGATACAGATTCATGTTGACCGTATTAAACACACCACCCATGCCAGGCAGATTCTGGTTATATTTCTTTGCCTCCTCGTCTATTGGCGCTTTTGGGATGTATTCCCCAAGTGCGGGGTCAGTGGAAATCCACATTGAATATTTAGGATCTAAGTATCTAGCTCCATAATAATAATTCCCACGGCGGAACGCAAGCTACCGCCGTAGATGTTGTTGCCGGGATCTGTGTGCAAAGTCCACATCTTGTTAAAATAAAGCGTCTCGGAAAAATCTGTGATTTTTCCGCAGTCATATCATTGCAAAAAATTCATCACCTTCTTTAATACATTTCACTTTACGCATAGGGAGCGACGGCGAAGCCGGCAAAAGTCGTGAGACGACTTTCTTCACTTCGTTACGCGCGAGTCTCGGAAAAATCTGTGATTTTTCCGCAGTCATATTATTGCAAAATTCGCAATACCCGCTTTCAAATATTTCACTTTACGCAATAAAATCTCCCCTATATAATAATCCGAACAATAAAACGAGGTACATTATGGCAAAAAAATCTGATAACGCAATTGTGGGAACGGCTCGCGCTCCGCACCGCTCTCTTTTTTATGCTTCTGGCTACACTGATGAAGAACTCGCCCAGCCTATGGTTGGAATCATCTGCGCAAAAAACGAGCTGATTCCGGGTCACATTGAGCTTGACCGCATCGCAGAGGCCGTAAAGGCTGGTGTCCGCTTAGCTGGCGGCACTCCAGTGGAATTCCCGGCAATCGGTGTATGTGACGGTATCGCCATGGGCCACGAGGGCATGAAGTATTCTCTGGTCACCCGCGAGCTTATCGCCGACTCAGTTGAGTGCGTGGCAAAAGCCCATCAGTTCGACGCTTTGGTTATGATTCCCAACTGTGACAAAATCGTTCCGGGTATGCTCATGGCGGCAGCCCGTCTGGACTTACCGACGGTTTTCGTTTCCGGCGGTCCTATGATGCCAGGTCATTTACCAGGTCACGACGCGTCAAACCCCTACTCTGGAAAAAATCTTTCTTTAACGGATATGTTTGAGGCTGTTGGAGGACTAGCTGTCGGTAAGGTTACCGAAGATCAGCTTAACGAACTTGCCCAGTACGCTTGCCCTGGCTGCGGAGCCTGCTCAGGAATGTTCACCGCAAACTCAATGAACTGCCTCACCGAGGTTTTGGGATTGGGCTTACCCGGAAACGGAACAATTCCTGCCGTTACAGGTCGCCGCATCCAGCTTGCAAAACACGCCGGAATGCAGGTAATGGAAATGTACAAGCGGGGAATCACTGCCCGCAAGATGATGACAAAAGAGAACTTTGAGAACGCTCTTGCCGCAGACATGGCTTTAGGCTGCTCTTCAAACACAATGCTCCATGTTCCGGCCATCATGCACGAGGCCGGCCTTAGCCTCGACCTTCACGAAGTCAACGAGATTTCAAACCGCACTCCAAACCTCTGCCACTTAGCTCCAGCCGGCCACACATTTATGTGCGAGCTTGACGATGCTGGCGGCGTTCAGGCGGTTCTTGCCGAGCTTGCAAAGAAAAATCTCATCCACACAGACCTTATCACGGCCACAGGAAAGACAATCGCCGAAAACATCAAGGGAGTGAAAAACCGAAATCCTGAAATCTTGCGCCCAATCGAAAACCCATATTCTGACAACGGCGGAATCGCTGTTCTCTTCGGAAACCTTGCTCCTAACGGCACTGTCGTAAAACGCTCTGCCTGTGCAAAAGAACTTATGCTTCACACAGGCCCTGCACGAGTCTTCAATGACGAGAGCGAGGCAATGGAAGCCGTTCAGAAAGCCCAGATTCATCCGGGCGATGTTGTTGTAATCCGCTACGAAGGCCCAAAGGGCGGCCCTGGAATGCGCGAAATGCTCGCCGTCACAGCAGCACTGGCAGGTCAGGGCTTAGATAAGCAGGTCGCCTTGATTACAGACGGACGATTCTCAGGAGCAACCCGTGGAGCAAGTCTCGGTCACTGCTCGCCGGAAGCTGCCGTGGGAGGTCCAATCGCTCTCGTTCAGGAAGGAGACAAAATCACACTGGACATCAACAACTACAAGATTCACCTTGATGTAAGCGATGAAGAGCTTGCCAAGCGAAAGGCCGCATGGGTCGCCCCGGAGCCAAAAGTAAAGACAGGCTACCTTGCCCGCTACGCAAAACTGGTCTCTTCTGCTGACAAGGGAGCGATTTTACAATAGAAAAAGGGAAAAATTCCTCACAGAGGGCACAGAGTTCACAGAGAGATTATTTTATCTCTAATCCTTTAATTCTCTGTGCGCTCCTAAGCTCTGTGAGGAATTTAGTAAGATTATGACTGAAACATTTGACACTTGGACGGCCTATGACAACTGGCTTATCCAGAATTATGAGCAATACGCCATGACTAAAGTCGATGAAATTGATGGAAAAGTCGTCGTGGAATACATGCCGAAAGCTGACTGGGAAAAACAGGAAAAGGCTGCCGGAAGAATGTAGCAAAATCCTTAATAATTATCCCACTTAAAATCATCGAAATCCTTAATCTGGCTTTCCCGCTCGTTGCGGAAATATTTTTCCAGTTTGCGGATTGTAAGGGGCTTTTTGGCGGCGTAGTTGGGGTTCAGGTAAAAATATGCGCTATAGAGTTTATTTTCGTCGCTTTCCACAGGACTTTCGTCATCGATGAAGATTATTCCTGCCAGATTTTTTGCCACATCCTTAACTTTGATTCTGCCCTGAGCGTAGCTTGAAGAATAGAGGGCGGCGTCATCTTTCATGCGGTTGAGTTCGATGAAGGTGCGGCGGGCCAGAGAACGGTAGAACATATTGTTGAAATCACCAAAATCCACGGTCTCTTCGTTAAAATAGGGATTTCTGACCATTGTAATCACTGAATATTCGTTATCAAGAAGTTTTGAGCCGTAATCGAGGAATTTGTACTTGTAGGCTTCTGCCATGGCGAAGGGGGAATACTCCCGCACGGTGCTTATGGTGTCGGAATATTCGATTCGGAAAGTGAAGATTATGCCGCTTTGAGACTGATACATAAGAAGCCGCTGATTTTTGCTGACGGCGGCGGCAAGAGCCCGGTAAATTTTCCGCTTTTCGTAGCCCAGATTCTGTTTGACTTCGGTGTAGTCCAGGCTTGAAAGGTTGTCCACTCCAATCATCACGCTTTTTGAGAGGGTAATAAGGGAATATTCTTCAACGGCCTCAATCACCTCGTCCAGGATATTCTGATGAATACAGTTAAAGCTTTTTACATCGGTGAAAATCAAATCGTGGCGCAGGTGCAGGCACAAATCAATGTCTATGACTTCCTTCTGACCGTTCTTCGCGGGAATGGACTTGGGGTGATTTTTTATTGGAAGCTGATTTATATAAGAAAGATTGAAAAATTCAGAAAACTGAGAGTAAAAATCCAGGGCCACCAGTTCGGAATAAGGGCCTGCCCAGCCGGAATTTTTCGCCTCGCCGATATTCTTGACCCTCTCGGCAATGTCGATTAAGGCAGGAAAATCCCCTTTGAATTTTTGATTCAGCCGTTCAAGTCGGGCAAGAAAATTCTTGGCAAAGAGATTGGGAGGTCTGCGGTTGAGGGGAGAAATGCAGGAATTCGTGTTGGCCTTGTTACGGATTGTCTTTTGAATCCCAAAGGTGCGAGAAATTATCTGCTCAAGATTCTCAATATCGGTCAACCGCAGTTCCTTTTCTACAATATGTAACGGCTTAAATCCTGATCTTTGACGACCCCGGTGAGCTTTTCGTCCACATATTTTGCGTCCACATTTACGGTTTCGCCCTCGTGCTCGTCAGCGTCAAAGCTGATTTCCTCAAGGACTTTTTCCATGATTGTGTGAAGGCGGCGCGCTCCGATATTCTCGCTGCGGCTGTTAAGTTCCTCGGCGATTTCGCTCATGCGGTCGATTGAATCTTCGGTAAAGACGATATTCACGCCTTCCGTTGCCAGCAAAGCCGAATACTGCTTGGTAAGGGCATTTTTCGGCTCGGTGAGGATTCGCTTGAAGTCGGCTTTAGAAAGAGACTCCAGCTCAACTCTGAGAGGGAAACGCCCCTGCAATTCAGGAATCAAATCGCTGGGGGCAGCAAGACTGAAAGCTCCCGCCGCGATAAAGAGAATGTGGGTTGTGTCCACCACTCCGAATTTCGTGTTGACTTTAGAGCCTTCTACAATAGGAAGAATATCACGCTGGACGCCTTCCCGGCTCACCTGACCGCTGGAATTGGCGTTTTTGGTGGCAATTTTATCGATTTCGTCGATAAAGATGATTCCGCTCTGCTCCACCCGCTCTTTTGCCTTGTCAGCCACTTTGTCAGCGTCAATCATCGAATCCAAGACTTCTTCTGTGAGGATTTTGCGCGCTTCACGGACAGAAACATTCTTCTTTTTGTGATTGCGGCCTGAAAGCATGTTCTGGATTTCCATCATGCCGCTCTGCAAGTCGTCCATTGAGCCGCCTGCGATAATTTCCATGCTGGGCATTGTGTTCTGCCTTTTTACTGTAAGCTCAACCTCGCGGTCTTCAAGTTTGCCCTCACGGAGCATCTGGCGGAATTTTTCTCTCGTAGAGTTGTCAAGCGGAGCGATTTCTTTATTTTCGCCCTCGCCTTTTTCATCTTCTTTTTTGTCGCCGCTTCCCGGAAGAAGAAGGTCAAGCAATTTTTCCTCGACTTTGGGAAGGCTTGCCTCCCTCATTGAGTCCTCGACTTCTTTTTTGACATTATTGAAGCCCACGGCCATTAAGTCACGGACCATAGACTCAACATCACGGCCAACATAGCCCACTTCAGTGTATTTCGTGGCCTCAACCTTGATAAAAGGAGCATTCACGAGTTTTGCCAGGCGGCGGGCAATCTCGGTCTTACCAACGCCAGTAGGTCCAATCATGAGGATATTTTTGGGCGCAACCTCGTCACGGATATCATCCGCAAGATGAATACGGCGGATTCTGTTACGGAGAGCAACGGCCACCGCCTTTTTAGCCTTTTCCTGCCCGATAATATAGGCATCCAGTTTTTCAACAATCTGCTTAGGTGTAAGTCCTTCGATAGACATAAATTATCCTTATTTTAAATCTCTTCTACGGTGATGTTATTGTTTGTGTAGATACAAATGTTTCCGGCGATTTTTAAGCTTCGCTCGGCGATTTCCCTTGCGCTCAGGTCGCTTGAATCAAGGTAGGCCAGGGCCGCTGAATAGGCGTAGTTTCCGCCGCTTCCGATTGCAAGGACATCGTTTTCAGGCTCAATGACATTTCCGTCGCCTGAAATCAAAAGAATCTTGCTGGAATCGGCCACGATGAGCATGGCCTCAAGCTTCTGGTACATTCTGTCTGTTCGCCACATTTTTGCAAGTTCAACGGCACTTCTAGTTAAATCCCCATTGAATTCCTTGATTTTTTCTTCGAATTTATCAAGCAAAGTGAATGCGTCGGCGACGCTGCCTGCAAAGCCAGTGAGAATCTTTCCGTTGTAGATTTTGCGCACTTTTCGGGCATTGCCCTTGCAGACTGTATTTCCCAGGGTAACCTGACCGTCCCCCGCCATAGCCACCTTTCCGTTCCGCTTTACCGCAATAACGGTGGTGCTTCGAATTTCAACCTTTTCCATATATTAAAGATAATGAAAAAAATGAGTGACGGCAAGGGAATAACCTTCCTTTTGTGCCTTTACTTTCCAGCGTGAGGATGAGCTTTATTGTACATTTCAATCATTTTTTCTGTACTGATGTGAGTGTAACGCTGGGTGGTGGAAATACTCGCATGGCCCAGCATTTCCTGAACCATGCGCACATCCGCTCCGTTGGTAATCATGGCGGTGGCGAAAGTGTGGCGGAAGGCATGTGGCGAAACATGATGTTTAGTTCCCTCGCTGCCAGAATAGCGGCTGATTATCATGCGGATTCCGCCAGTGGTAAGGGCGCCTCCCCTCTGGTTGACGAAAATATGCCGCTCTCTATCTTCCTCTCCAAAGCGCTTTTTTCGGTCTTCAAGATAGGCTTTCAATGCATTCCGGGCATCTTTTTCAAAATAGACCCGACGGTCTTTGCTTCCCTTACCAGTGACGATTGCAGAAGTATAATCCCCGCCAAAATCATCAAGGGTGAGGGAGGCGATTTCCGAGACACGGCAGCCAGAAGAATAGAGCATTTCAAAAAGCGCCCTATCCCGTTTTTCCCACAAAAGCTCGTTCACTTCAGGCTCGCGGCAGAGCTTGTCGATTTCTGCCCCGGTCATGAATCTGGGAAGTTTTTTGGGATTTTTTACGGTTTTTAGCTCAAGGGCGACATTTTTTTGAAGATGACCAAATTTCCTGCAATATGCAAAAAGAGAACGGACGGAAGAAATAAAACGGTTGATAGAGGCTGCAGAACGCTTTTTTTTGGAGAGAAAGCCCACGCACTGCTTTAAGTCTTCAAGCTCAATGACAGAAATATCTCGCGCAGAGCCGATAAAGGGCATTTCCTTGAACTGGGTCAAATCATTTCCGCAAGCGGTGAGCGTGTTGGCAGAAAGAGTGCGCACGGATTCAATGTAAGAGAGATATTCAGAAATCGCATCAGAGACAGTCATGCTTTAAATATCGGCGTTTTCGCCCGAATATTTTATTCAGCGGCCATCTCAGCAAGTTTTTCTGCATCCACAGTCTCTTCATCGGCAGAGTGGAGATAATCGCAATCCGGGTTGATGCAAGACTTGTAGTTGCCGTTCTTTTTGTCGAATTTTTCAACAAGGAACCATCCGCACTTAGGACAATACTGATTGTCCAGGGGCTTAAAGTGAGAGATAAAATCGCACTTTGGATAGTTGGTGCAGCCGTAGAATTCCTTGCCCCTGCCCTTTGTTTTTCGGGCAACGATTTCACCGTCACAGCCTTCTTTCGGGCATTTTGCCAGAGGAATTGACTTTGTATTGTGGCACTCAGGGAAGCCAGAGCAGGCAAGGAAGTAACCGAAGCGGCCAAGTTTTTTGACCATAGGCTTACCGCACTTGTCGCAAACCTTGTCCGTCGTCTCGTCCAAAAAGCCCTTTATGCTTTCAACGGAAGTCTCCACTTCCTCACAGCGTTTTTTGAAAGGCCCGTAGAAGTCGCGTATCATGTTATTCCAGACAATGCCCCCCTGCTCCACTTTGTCGAGGGTATTTTCTACATCAGCTGTAAAATGCTCGTTGATTACATCAGGGAAGGCTTCGACCAGAATCTTACAAATCATCTTGCCTAAAACAGTCGGCATGAGCTGTTTGTTGTTCCTTGTGACATAATAGCGGTCAAGAAGGACGGAAATAATCGGCGCATAAGTTGAAGGCCGGCCGATTCCCTTTTCTTCAAGGGTGCGGACAATCGAAGCGTCAGAATAGCGGGCAGGTCCCTGGGTAAAGTGCTGCTCCGGGTAGAAGGCATGGCTTGACTCAAGGACTTCGTCTTTTTTGAGGGAAGGAAGATTTCCCGTGACATCTTCTTTTGAAGAAAGCAGTTTGATAACTGAATAAAAGCCCTTTTCCACCAATTTGCTCGCGCTCACACGGAAGAGAGCCTCTCCTGCAAGGATTTCCACAGAAGTAGTGGCGGTCTTTGCGTTGGTCATCTGGCTTGAGACAAATCGCTCCCAGATGATTGTGTAAAGGCGCAACTGGTCGCGGGTGAGATAATCTTTTACATATTCTGGAGTGTATTTTGAGTAGGTCGGGCGGATACATTCATGGGCATCCTGGGCACTTTTTCCAACGGCATAGTGAATCGGCTCTTCGGGAAGATTTGAGGGAAATTCCTTGCCAATCCATTCACGCACCTCGTCCAAAGCGGTCTGGGCGATTCGCACGGAGTCGGTTCGCATGTAAGTGATAAGACCAACACGCCCCTCTCCCATCTGAATGCCTTCGTAGAGCTGCTGGGCAATCTGCATGGTCTTTCGTGAAGTGAAGCCCAGCCGGTTTGCCGCCGCCTGCTGCATTTTTGATGTGGTAAAAGGAGCCTTTGGCCTGACAGTCTTTTCGGTGACTTTAACATCGCTGACTCGGCACTCTGAATTCTTGATTTCTTCAATGATTTCATTGACGGCTTTTTCGCTCTTTAACTCAGGATTTTCGCCCTTGTATTTTGCAAGCTGAGCCGTAAATTTTGTCTTTCCCTTCTGGAAATCCGCTTCGAGAGTCCAATACTCTTCCGGGATAAAATCTTCGACTTCCTTTTCGCGCTCACAAATGAGGCGGAGGGCGACAGACTGAACCCGGCCCGCGCTCAGGCCGTTCTTTACCTTTTCCCACAAAATTGGGCTCAAATTGTAGCCCACCAGGCGGTCAAGGACACGGCGGGCTTTCTGGGCATTTACCTTGCTCTCGACGATTTCGCCGGGGTGCTTTACGGCCTCTTTGATTGCCACAGGAGTGATTTCGTTGAAGACGATTCGCTTGATGTCAGCGTCGGTTTTGTCTTTAAGCGCATTGTTCAGATGCCAGGCGATTGCCTCTCCCTCGCGGTCGTTATCGGAAGCCAGCAGGACATGGTTTGATTTTTTCGCGTCTTTCTGAAGTTCTTTTAAAAGTTTTGCCCGGCCTCGAACTGTGATGTATTCGGGCTGAAAGTTGTCCTCAACATTGACGGCCAGCCTTGACTTGGGTAAGTCAATCAAGTGACCCATAGAGGCTTTTACGGTGTAACCGGGACCTAAGTATTTTTCGATGGTGGTTGCTTTTGCAGGGGACTCTACGATAACAAGTGTAGTTTCCTTTGGAGATTTTTCAGTCTTTGCTTTAGCCTTTGCCATAATTAAGAACTTCCTTAAATTCCTCAAAATTTGCGATAACCGCCGCCCCGTCATCAACGAAAGACTGCGGTGTATTTGTATTTTTCTTCTTATATTGTAATTCTGAAAACTGATTTATTGCAAGTGCTTCTGACGAAAAACATTGTTTATGGAAGAAAACTTCACGATTGTAGTCCAGTGCAAAATCTGCCGTAATCATAGCTCCACTTCCTGCAGGCGCCTGAATTACTAGGGTTGCTGGTGAAAGAGCTGCGATGATACGATTCCGCTGGACATATCTGAACTGAACGGAAGGAGTCCCCGGAAGATATTCCGACATGATAAGCCCGCCCCTCTCCAAAATCTTTGCGGCAAGTTTTGTGTGGCTCTGGGGAGTAATCATATCGATTCCGCTGGGAAGAACGGCACAAGTGGCAGGATTTTGAGAAAGAAGAGCACCCTTGTGTGCAGCCCCGTCGATTCCAAAGGCAAGACCGCTCACGACGCAAAAGCCCTCATCACAGGCAGCCTTTGAAAAGTCAGTGGCGGCTTTTAAGGCAGAAGAACCCGCCCTTCTCGTTCCCACCACAGATACACATTTTCGATTTAAGATTTCATGATTTCCCCGGTAAAACAAAAGAAAGGGTGGATCCCGCATTTCACGGAGCATGGCAGGATAATCAGAATCAAGGTAGCAAGTCTGAAAAATCTGCTGGGCGCTCATTATTTTTTGCGCTATACGAACTTTTTTAAGGGTCCCGGAAGAGCTCCATTTGGCTCTGGGAAAAACCCGTTTAACAGCAAGGGAGATATCAGTAATCGTCAAGGAAAGAAAACGGTCAAGGAAGGAGTTTTCATCCTGAAGAGGATTTTCGCCGTCATTAAGCAAAAAGCGCAGGAAGATGAATTTTTCCCGCAAAGTCAAAAAAGACGCGCCTGAAACAATCAGACGCGCCAAAAGCTCAATATTGTAGGAGGTGTGAGTTTTTATATTTTCTACAGCTTCATATTCTTTTTTATCCAAATTTCAAATTCCTTTGGATAAAAGATAATTATTTTGAATATGAAGCGTCAAGAACAATTTTTTTATTCGACAAGGCTTCCTGCTTTTTCTGCTCAGATTTTGTCTGGGAAGCGATTTTGTCGTAGAGGCTGGCAGCCTTTTCGTAATCTCCCTGCATGTAATAGGCCCTGGCTAGGACGAACATGGCGTCGAAATTGCGGGTATCAAAGGAAAGGAGTTTTTCAAGGTGGGGAATTGCCTTTTCGCTCTGGTCAAGTTCGAAGACATAGAGGATTCCCAAGCCGTAAAGGGCGCGACCGTATTTTTCTTCAAGTTCAATGGCCCGGAGATAGGCGCTTTCTGCAAGTTTCAGATAATTGTATTTTTCGGTAGTCGTTGCAGCTCCCGTAGCCTTGTAATCAAGGCTGGCTTTTGCCATGTATCCTGCGCACAAGCCCACATAATAGTAAAGGTTCTGATTTGTCGGCTGGAACTGAATCGCTTTCTGGAAGTATTCCAGTGCCTGACCGTACATTTTTGCGTCAAGATAGCGAACAGCCAGCATTTTGTACCATACGCCGACCTGACTGTCAGCCAGCTGGTTGTCTGCAACGCGAGTCTGATATTTTGCAATAGCCGCCTTTAATTCCTCTTCGCTTGTAGGATGGTCGATTCCTTCCTCAAGTTTTTGCATACGAATGATTGATTTGTTAGACTTTGTACAGCCGCACAAAACAAAGACCGCAAATGTAATCGCAAAGAGTGATTTATACTTTTTCTTCATAATCCGTCCTCTGATGACCAGGGAAATATTTCCTGTGTCCCTCACGCAACTGTTTATCGTCAACATGCGTGTAAATCGTCGTGGTTGCAAGATCTGAGTGACCAAGCAATTCCTGTACGCTCCGCAAATCCATTCCTCCAGCAAGAAGATGGGTTGCGAAAGAATGACGGAGCGTGTGCACTTTCGCATAGACTCCAGCCTTTACTTCCAGAGCCTTGAAATTCTTCCAGATTCCCTTTCGGCTCATGGGCTCGCCCTTGTAGTTCACAAAGACTTCATCCACGATTTTGTTACCAACGAGAACTGGCCTCACTTCCTCAAGGTAATGCTCAAGTTTTTCTTTTGCGCTCTCACCGAAGGGAACCATGCGCTCTTTATCGCCCTTTCCACGGACAATTAAAAGTCTTTCCTTTAAGTGCAAATCCGATACCTGCAAGGTCGCAGCCTCGCTGATTCTCAACCCACAGGAATATATCAGCTCAAAAAGCGCACGGTCGCGAACCCCAAGAGGCTCACTCACATCGATTGAGTCAAGCAGCTTGTCTACCTGCTCAACGGAAAGAACTTTAGGAAGCGCGCGACTTGCCTTAGGCCGGTCAAGCATCATTGCGTGGTTCTCTTCCCAGATTTTTTGCCGGACAAGATATGAGCCAAGGGCACGCAAGCCGGAAATATCTTTTGCAATCGTAAGTTCGTCGCACTTCAACTCAGTCCGTCGCCATATCAAATAGGAAAGAAGAACCTGCGGATTGACAGCGGCCAGCTTAACTTCCTCGCGGGAAAGCCAGTTCAGAAAAATCTTCGCACATTCCTCGTAGGTTGCCGCAGAATTTTCTGAAAGGCGCTCAACCGAGACCATATCACTATGAAACATAAGAAGCAGGCTCTCGATTGTCATTACGCCCTCGTATTATTTTTTACCAAGATTGATTGTTCGTGAAAGCCCTTCGAGATTTCGTCTCCAAACGGCAGGTTGCTCCACATCGCCCAGACCAGAGAATCCTGCTGGAGGAGTAAGAGGGCTTGAACCTTGCTGAGAGTGGCCCTGTGCCTGTGAAGCTCTTGAAAAATCAGAAATGAAATCTTTCTTTTCGGCAGACTTTTCCTCACGGATAAGAGATACGCTCTGGGCGGCAGTTTTGTCGTCCTCGTAAATCTTTTCGTTTCCGAAGATTCCTGACATAAAATCGTTCTTTTTTGGCTCAGCTGTTTCAATAGCAGGCTTGCGGCTTCCGATTTTTACGAAATTATCGATTGACATGGTATCAGAATTAATCTGCTCCTCAACCTTTTGAATTTCAGGAGATTTTTCAGTGACACTTGCTTTATTAAAGCCTGTCGCAATAACAGTGACGCTTATTTTGTCTTCCATCGTGTTGTCTGAAACTTGCCCCCAAAGGACCGTTGCATCTGGATTTGCGCGTTCCGTAATAATCTGGGCAATTTCATCACATTCTGACATTGCAACATCATCATTTCCACAAATATTGATAAGGACATTTTTTGCACCGTCAATATTTGTATCGACCAAAAGACGATTATTTATTGCGTTGTGAGCAGCGTCTACGGCGCGGTTTTCACCTTCACCCACACCGATTCCAAGGATTGCGTCCCCCTGCCCCTTCATTACTGACTCAACATCACGGAAGTCACGGTTTACCAAGCCAGGTTTTGTAATGATGTCAGAAATGCCCTGAACACCCTGACGGAGAATATCATTGATAATAATGAAAGCATTTTTTACAGAAAGGCGTTTTTCTGCATCTTTAAGGATAAGCTCATTAGGGATTGCGATAAGGGAATCAACTTCATCACGAAGTTTTTTCACGCCCTCTTCGGCATGGGCCATTCGCACCTTTCCCTCAAACTTGAAAGGAGTTGTGACTACGGCAACTGTAAGGGCTCCAAGCTCACGAGCGATTTTTGCCACGACAGGAGCAGAACCAGTTCCAGTTCCGCCACCCATACCAGCCGTAATAAAGACCATATCCGAATCTTTAAGGATTTCCTTTATTTGTTCCTGCTGTTCTTTTGCCGACTCTTCACCGACTTCAGGCTTTCCGCCAGCACCAAGACCGCCGGCAAGTTTCTGACCAATCTGGATTTTATACTGAGCTTTATTCTGGCTTAGAGCCTGCAAGTCAGTATTCATGGCGATAAATTCAACGCCAGCAACGCCACTTTCAATCATGGTATTGACGGCATTTCCGCCACATCCGCCACAACCAACTACTTTGATTTTGGTTGGGCTTGCCGTGTTTAAAGCCGGGCTATCACTGCCCGCAGCCTTCACTACTTCGTATTCAAAACTCATGTTGTCCTCCCACCTACAACTGATTTTGTATTATATATTTTTTACTTTTAGAAAAAGCCTTATCCTTAGAAGAACTTTTTCAAAAACTTCTGGAATCCGCTTTCCCCTTCACGCTTAACGTTAGCTACCTCACGCTTTTTGGAATGCTTTTTTTCCTGCTGGGCATGCTCCTTATGAGCAAGAATCAAGCCGACCGCTGTAGCATATTCCGGCACCCGATATTTGTCTTCCATGCCACCCATAGACTGAGGATAGCCAAGACGCACAGAAGAAGTGCCGAATACGCTCTGTGCCATTTCCACAGCACCGTTAATCTGCGCACCGCCGCCAGTAAGGATAATGCTTCCCGAAAGCTGCATTGAAGAAAGCCTGCGGGCGATTTCATCCCTTACCATTGTAAAGATTTCTTCCATTCTTGGGTAGATAATCTGACATAATTCTACTTTAGTGGTGAGTTCCGTACTTCGGCTTCCAAAGCCTGGAATCAAGACTTCCTCGTTTTCATTCTCGACCAATGGGAGCCAGCAGCAGCCACTTTCCACCTTGATTTTTTCAGCCGTGGCGTTGGGAATTCCCTTTACTATTGCAATATCGTTGGTAACAAGGTTTCCGCCGATTGGAATTGAGCAAGTACAAATAGGAGCGTCATTCAGGACTACGATTACATCAGTTGTGCCGCCACCGATATCAATTAAGATTGAACCGAGTTTCTTTTCGTCCTCAATCATGACAGCTTCGGTACAGGCCAGTGTTTTGAGCATGACTTCATCAAGCTGATAATTTGCCTGATCCACGCAGGTGGTTATGTTCTGAACCGCCGTTCTGCTCGCCGTGATAATATGAACATCAGCTTCAAGACGGATTGCAATGTTATTCACCGGATTTTTGAATCCGTCCGTTCCATCGATTATATACTGCTGGGGAATTACATGGAGCAATTTGCGGTCAAGAGGAACTTTAATTGAATTCGCGCAATCGATTACCCGCTTCACATCGTCTTCGGTGATGGCCCGCTCGCTCTTTCCGTAAGAAGAAATGGCAACGGCTCCCTTTGAGTTAATGCTCTCAATCTGAACGCCGCCGATTCCAGTGACACAAGACTGTACTTCAAGGCCTGTATTCTGCTCAACTTCGTCAATTACCTCATGAATGCATTTTTTTGTCGCCTCAATATTGACAATCGTGCCGTTACGGAGACAACCCGCCGAAGGCTTTTTTGCCACATCAACGATTTCGACCGTTTTGTCTTCATTTACGACGCCGATTACTGCACGAACGAAACAAGTTCCAATGTCAAGACCAACAACTATATTACTCACCGAATTCTCCTGTTTGCCCGCGTGAAGCCGATTTTGTGCGATAGGTGACAGAACCATAACGCAAGTCGATTTCCTCGACATCTGGCTCAAGAGCGTTCACTACATCAAGTGCGACCATCATATACTGCAAGTCTTCTTCTTTTAATTGCCGTCCCGTCAAGATTCTGGTTTTCGAATGAATCGGATACAAGACCAACTCATAGTTTCCGTATTCTTTTGGAATGACATGAATTTCAGAAACAGCCGCAAAGTAATTTTGCGAAAGTGAACGGATTGTGTCAATCTGCTCCATCAAGGCACGATACTTTTGTGGAATTCTCATCCCCTCTGGTATATTTTCGACAGGAATTCCAGAAATTAAAGGAAGAGATGTATCAGAATTGGCAGAATTTGTCGTTCCGTAGAAAAGAACTCCGTTTTTATCGATTTCAACTGGAATAGTGCGGCCGCCGTTTGATACAAAAGTCATTGCCACAGGTTTTCGCTCGCTGACATGAATGTAAACCTTGTTGGGAAAGCGTTTTGAAATCTGGACGCTCTCAACACCGGGAACTGACATAACGAGTGATTTTGCCTCATTCGTGCTGAAATTCATAAATTTCTTGCCCATGCAAGAAGAAATCACGCCGTTCATGCTTTCTTTTGAATATGAAGAAAGTCCGCTCCAGGAAATTTCCACGGTATCAAGGCAGGGAACGACAAAAAAGTAAACGCAAAGCTCGCAGATAAGCAAAATTCCAAAAATCGCGGCAAAAATCTTCACCGCGTTCATCTTCGAACTTGAAACAGTTTTTCTTTTTCGGCTCCCATGAACTTCAAAATTCTCAAAGCCCTGAATCACAAAATCACTCATACAAAACTTCCTCCATTTCAATATCGTCATTCGGCCCGATTTCATTACGGGATGCATTCACCAAAAATCCGCAAGTCGCTAATGTGAATAAAATGGATGAGCCACCCGAAGAGAAAAAGGGAAGCGGAATTCCCGTCGTAGGAATCACGCCGCCGACAACTGCAATGTTCATAACCGATTGAGCCACAAGGGAAACAGTAAATCCGAAGGCAGCAATCGAAGCGAAGCGGCTCTTTGTGGTAAGAGAACAATGAAGGCCTCGCCATGCAAGCAAAACAAGAAGTGCGAAATAAATAAGCACACCAAAATAACCCATGGACTCAGCCCAGCCTGCAAATATGTAATCCGACTGGATTTCCGGGATTGAGTTGATTCGGGAAAGATTTGAGCCAAGTCCCTGCCCCCAGAATCCGCCGGCAGAAATCGCACGCCGAGCCGCATAAGTCTGATAATTCAGAGTCTGCAAGTAACTGTCCTGATCCAAAAAGCCGATGATTCGGTTCAAACGGTAAGGCTCCAAAAAAACGAAAAGAGCCGAAAGTGGAACGACAATCGACATGACAGGCACGAGCCAAAAAATCTTGGAACCTGACGCAATAAAAAGAAGGATTGCAAGGGCAGCTACAAAAACCGATGTGGAAAGATCAGACTGCATTGCAATCGAGCCGATTAAAACAAAGCTCACCAGAACAGCAGGAAAAACCGTTTTATCGAAGGAATCAACGATTTTGGACTGTTTCTCAAAATAATTGGCAAGGTAAAGGACGATGACAAATTTTACCATTTCAGAAGGCTGGAAAGTCGTAAAGCCAAGGCGAATCCACCTTCGCGCACCGTTTCGCTCAATTCCGATTCCGGGAACAAAGGTTAAAATAGAAAGAACAAGGGTTATCACTACCATAAGTGGAAGGAAGCGCTTTATCGTATCCATGTTAAATGTGGCAAAAATGATGAAAAGCATGAATCCCAAGAAGGAACTAATCATCTGTCTTTTTACGAAATAAAGAGAGTCGTTAAAGGCTCTCATTCCATAGTTTCCAGAGCAGACATAAAGGGTAAACATACCGATTCCCCAGAGAAGAATCGTAAGGAGAATCAAGGAAATGTCACACTTTTTGTATTTTTCCAAAGGACGGTCGGCAACGATACTGAAATTCACGATTGAACTCCTTCAGCCATGCCGATTTTTGGCAGGATTCTCTCCAAGCCCATGCCACGGGAGCCTTTCAAAAGGATAAGGTCTCCGCTTTCAGCAAAGTCAAGGATTTCTTTTGACGCGTCTTCTATCGCTGACTCGTCTTTGTTTCCAATGTAAATGAGGCGCACAGAGGAGATTTTTTCGTCCGCAAGAGAAGATTTTTTCTGGGCAATTTCAATTGCCTTTTCAAAAGCGTAGTTCATCTCAAATCCGAAGAAAATAATCATATCTGCGTCAGAGAAAAGGGCTTTTTCGCCGATTTTTGAATGCGCCGCTTCTGACTCTTCTCCAAGCTCCAGCATATCGCCGAGAACATAAATCTTTTTGCCTTCGATTTTGGTGTCAGCGCAAAGGTCGAGGGCTTTTTCCATTGAGTCAGGGTTTGCGTTGTAGCAGTCTTCAAGGACTGTGTATTTTCCCTTTTTAAGGGTTGAGCGGCCACCAAGAGGCTTGAGGCTTTCGATTCCAGCCTTGATTTGCTCAGCCGTGCAGCCCAGTTCTTTTGCAAGGGCGATTGCCCCCAAAGCGTTGAGGAAATTGTATTTTCCGGGCAAAGAAAGACGCATGAGAAGACCGTCCACGGTGAAGACTGTTCCTGCCAAGCCCTCGTCCACCACGACTTTTACGCCTGGGTCTGCATCAAGGCCGTATTTTACGACTTTCCCTTTAACGCCTTTTTCGAGGAAGGAAGCGAAGTCATCTTCTTTGGGGATAAAAGCCGCCCCGAATGAATCTATGTAATTGAAAATCTTTTTCTTTTCGCTGGCAATGTTCTGACGGCTTCCCAAAATGCCGATGTGGGCAGTGCCGATGTTGGTGATAATGGCATAGTTAGGCTTGAAAACCTCAGCGATTTCACCGATTTCATTCACACGATTCATCCCCATCTCAAAGAGGCCCAGTTCATGCTCAGGCCGGATATTGAAAACCGAGAGGGGAAGTCCTGTCTCAGAATTGAAATTTCCTTTTGTAGCGATTACAGAAAATTTCTGGCGGAGAATTGAGGCCGTAATCTCTTTCGTCGTGGTTTTGCCGCTTGAACCAGTCACAGCGCAGCGAATCAGACGGGGAAACTTACGGACATAGGCGGCCGCCGCCATCTGCAGGGCGCGCATCGTGTTCTCCACCAGAATAAAGGCTACTTTTTTGTTATGGGCGGCCTCGTTTTTGAAGCCGTCAAGGAGATTTTTAGATGTTTTTTTAGAAATAAAAACGACAGACGCGCCATTTTCAAGCGCCTTGGGAACATAGGAATGACCATCCTGAAATTCACCGATAAGGGGGACAAAGAGAGAATTTTCCCGCACCAATCGGCTGTCGGTTACAACGCTCGTGAAGCAAAAGTCCTCAGAATCAAAATCCTGATTCAAAAGAACTCCTCCCACTGCTTCAAGAGTTTCCGACAATTTCAAGAGACTTTCTATATTTTCAGCACTTACAGCGTCTGCCATTTTCGTTCACCTTTTTTTTATCCACAGATTCTCACAGATTTACACAGATTCATATATTTATAATCTGCGTCTATCAGCGTGCATCCGCGTCAAATTTTACTTAATCTCTACCCGCACAATATCTTCCGACTTGGCTTTGTGCATTCATGGAACGCTTCGCGTTCCTAACGAGTTTTGTTCCAAAACTCGCCGAATCACTTGATTTCCACTCGAACTATATCTTCCGATTTAGCCTTATGCATCCCAAGTTCTTCTTCAGCAATTTTTTCAATCCGGTCGGAGCTGGAAAGGAGGCTGATGTCTGAAATCAGCTTGCGATTCTGCTCCACGATTTCAACCTGCTTGGCCTCAAGTTTCGCCAGCTCATTTTTGAGCTTTGCGTAACGGTGAGCCTGAAAAGCGTCCAGAGCAAGCAAAAGGGGAATCAAAACCACCGAAGCATAAGCGACAAAGCGCAATTTCGTATCATGCCTGATTTTCATCGTTTACATTGCCTCCATTTCGATCGCAAGCCTGTGCTGTTCAGTAGCATCCCGCAATTTCCGCACCACTCGGAGCTTGGCGCTTCGGCTGGGGGAATTGAACTTCACCTCTTCCGCGCTTGGCTCCACTGGCTTACGGGTAAGAATCTGGGCGCAGGGAGAGCCGCCGCAAGTACACTGGGCCTGCTGCGGCGGGCAAATGCACTGCTTCCCAAGATTACGGAAGTAATTCTTTACGATCCGGTCTTCCAGGGAATGGAAAGTGATTACCCCCAGCTTTCCCCCGACTTCAAGCACATTGAATGCGTCATGAAGGGCCTGGGGAAGCCGCCTGAGTTCGGAATTCACCGCAATCCGAAGGGCCTGAAAAGTCCTCGTCGCCGGGTGAATGGCTCCGTGCTTATAGTTTGAAGGCACCGCATTAAAAATGATGTCCGCAAGCTGTTTTGACGATTCGATTCTGCCGCCTTGCCGCGCCTCGACTATTGCACGGGCGATTCTCCGGCTCATCTTCTCGTCACTGTATAGATATATCATGTTGGCGAGCTCTTCTTCCCGCCAGCTGTTTACGATGTCAGACGCACTCTCTCCCTCTTCAGAATTCAAGCGCATATCCAGCGGCTCGTCATAACGGAATGAAAATCCCCGGCCGCTTTTTTCATAGTGATAGACACTGATTCCCAAATCAAAAAGGATGAGATTTGGCTTTTCTTTATCTGCGGGATAATTCGCGTAAAAATCATTGAACCAGCCGTTGAAAAAATCCATGCGGTCGCCGAAAACAGAAAGCCGTTCCCGCGCGCGAGCCTGAATCGTTTTGTCACGGTCGAGTCCAAGAATGTGAAGGTTTGGAAATTTAGACAAAAATGCGTTTGAGTGGCCGCCCTCGCCGAGAGTTGAGTCAATCATAAAGGCATTTTTTTCGAAAGTTTCACCGACAGGGCTTAAATAAGACAAGCACTCTTCAAGCAAAACCGGAGTGTGAACGATTTCCACCTTTTTACATCCCACATTTTTTTATTTAGAAACTGATGTTGCTGAGGGCTTCGGCGGCTTCTTTTAGAGAATCCTCGTTCTCAGAAAGGTACTTGCCGTAGGCTTCAGCGTCCCACAGTTCCATATATTTGTTGATTCCAAGAATCACACAATCTTTTGAAAGATGAGCATACTCTCGTAAGCTCTGCGGGATAGAAAGGCGTCCGGCTTTATCAAGCTCAATTTCCTGAGCAGGAGCGATAAAGTGTCGGAGAACAAGAGAATTCCGTGCATTGAAGGGAGAAGCTGTCTCCATAATCTTTGACGAAATGTTTTTCCATTCTTCGGGAGTATAAAGCCATAAACAGTGGTCGAAGGATTGTGTAACGATGAGGACGTTTTTGTCTGTATCTGCAAACAATTCGTTTCGCAATCTCGTCGGAAAAAGGATTCTGCCCTTTTCGTCCAGCGTGTTGCGGTACTCACCGGTTAACAACTCCATACCACTATTTACCACTTTACCCCACAATTTCCCACTTGATTATCATTTTATCCCTCAAATTTACTAAAGTCAACCGAAAAAACGCCGATAATGCGAGATTTTTGAAAAAATTTTTAAAGCAAAAAAAAGCCGCCCAAAAAGGACAGCTTAAAAAAGAAAACTAAAAATCAGTAAGGGGAAAAATAAGTTCTGACTCCTAGGGAAACGCCGTGAACATCATCAAGATTCGGAAATTTCTCGCGCTTTGAAAAATCAAGCGTTTTCCATGCGGCAAAAATTTCAAACCGCTTCAGCATGACTCCCAGATGTAAATCCGACTCAAAAACGCGGAATCCGTGAGAGTAAAGTTGCCAGCCGAATTTGTATTCAAGGATGAGCGGCTTGATTGGATAGGAGCGGAAAAAGCCGCCCAAATTGCAGCCCCAGCCCATAAAATTTCCGCACTTAGACTCAGAAAGCCCGTTGCCGTACAAAGCAGAAGCCTGCGCAACAAAACTCGCGCTCAGAATATTGGACTGCAGAACCGAAATCTGCCCACCCAATTTTATGTTATCGCGAAAACCTTTGCTGTCAAAGTCCTGACTTCCCTTGTTAAAATCGTAAAGCGCAAGATTTTCGAGAAAAGGTCCAATATACGAAAAGAAAAAGCCTTCAAACTGAGTTTCGTTCCCAATTCCGAAATCATTCAGATACACCAATGAAGTGCCGAGCGAAAAGCGGGAATAATTGCAATCAAACTGAGAAGCCGGGAACTGAGGGCGCAAGGCCTCTAAAGTACCACGGACAATGTAATCGTTATATTTAGGATCGCTGTACGGATAATCAGTAAAACCAGCAGTGTTAGCCCACATATATACGATACCTGAACCAACAACACAACCAACACCAGCGGCAGCTACCAGAAAAAAAGCATATCCCCAAGGATCTCCAAGCTTTCCGTCTTCTTGTATGGCAAAATCAGTATGCAACGAAGATTTTTGGAAAACATCCCCCGGAAATGTAAGCGAAAACGCGTTCACCCGAAGCGAAAACAGAATGCAAACAAAAAGCAGAATCTTTTTCATATACTTATTCGTAAAAATGAATTTACAACAAAAAAGTATATCAGACCTCAAAAACAAATTAAAGACTAAAAGATTCCTTCCAGTTTATCAAGCATTCCGCTGATTTTCGCTCGTGAAGATTCTGTTCCGTCAAAATTCTGCGCTTCGCTTGCGAGCCTGGCAAAAAAATCCTGCATGGAAGTAAGTTTTTCCAGCGGAACTTTTGAAGGGCTGTACTCAATGAGCACGCTGCCGGTCAGAAGATTATTCTCGATTTTTTTGACCGCGTCCGATTTTTGGAGGATTGATTTCGCCTTTTCGACCAAATCCGATTCCTTGAAAACAGGAGCGCGCAGGCGAATGCGGCCGGGGAAAAAGCTCGTTATCACGACCGGCCTCCTCCCGCAAGAAGACCTTGCATTGCCTTTACGCTGATTCCCACAGTCGTTGAATTATGCAAAATTGCGGCCAGCTGGGGCGTAATCAGACCGAAAACGCCGAGAAGCAAAAGCGCGGAATTCACTTCGATAATGAAACGGTTGTTGTCGTTGATTTTACGAACCAGTTCCTGCCCGATAAGGCGGGTCATGTAAACGCTGTGCAAGCCGCCCTCGCTCAAAACGATGTCCGCAGTGTCGCTGGCAATTGAAGAGCTTCCCTCGATTGCGATTCCCACATCGGCGGCGCTTAAAGCAGGCGCGTCATTTATCCCGTCACCCAGCATAATCACTTTGTTTCCAAGAGCCTTTTCTTTTTCAATCAGAGAAACCTTGTCTTCGGGGAGTGCCTGTGAATAATAGCCGTCAAGATCCGCACTAGAGGCGATTTTTTTCGCCGCGCCCTCGGTGTCGCCCGTAATCATCACGCAGCGGCGGATTCCAGACTCTTTGAGACGCAAGATAACTTCTTTAGCCTCTGGCCGCACCGGGTCTCCGATTGCAAGGACACCGGCAAGTTTACCGTCATAGGAAAGATAAAGGAGAGATTGCCCTGTTTTGAGAGAAGTTTCCTGAATTCCGCTGACTTCCTTTTCAAAGGGGATTTTTTCATCTTCAAAGATAAAGTGGGCACTTCCGATTCTGACCTTCTTTCCTTTAATCATAGAGGCAATTCCGTGAGCCACGATATATTCGACTTTAGTGTGGGTCTCTGGATGGAAGAGATTTTTTTCTTCGGCGTGAGCGACCACAGCCCTGCCCAAAGGATGGGGAAAATGCTCTTCAAGGCAGGCCGCCGTCTGCAAAACGAAATCCTCGTCAAAGCCCTTCATAGGATAGATTTTTTCGACGACAGGATTTGCGTAAGTGAGGGTGCCGGTCTTGTCAAAAATCACAGTCCCGGCCTCGGCGCACTCTTCAAGATACTTTCCGCCCTTCACGCTGATTCCAAGACTTGCCGCCTCCTTCATGGCAGAAAGAACTGCAATCGGCGCGGCAAGCTTCATGGCGCAGGAATAATCCACCATGAGGGTGGACATCGTTTTCGTGACATTGCGGGTAAAAATCCATGTCAGGCCGGCAAGGGCAAAATTAAGAGGAACGATTTTTTCAGCAAGAAGCTCAGAGCGCCGCTGGACATTTGCCTTTAAGTTCTGGGAATTGTCTATCATCTGAATGATATTCTGAACTTTTGTGTCCCGACCAGTGGTACGGGTACGGATTACAAGCTCACCCTCGCTTAAAATCGTGCCTGCAAAGACTCCGCTTCCAGCCTGCTTTTCCACAGGCAGAGATTCGCCGGTTATGCTGGCCTGATTGACCATTCCCTCGCCCTTCTCTACCGTGCCGTCGCAGGGAATCATGCTTCCCTCGCGCACAATGACCAAATCATCTTTTTTAAGGGCATCAGCAGGAATCGTTTTTTCTTCGCTTCCTTCAAGGATATGCACAGGCTCATTCGAAATCAAAAGTTTTTGCGCCAGGTTTCCGTAAGAAGCGCGCTTGGTAACATCCTCAATATCCTCACCCATTTGAAGGAGCATTGAGATAGAGCTTGCCGTATTCGTGTTGCCTGTAAGGGCGGCCACAGAAAGAGCCGTCGCGTCCAGCATTTGCGTGCTGAAGATTTTCCCCTCTGAAATGCAGATTTCAAGAGCCTCCAAAACCCTGGGCAGAATATTCTTTAAAAGAAGGAGCCGTCGAAGCGGGAGAGGAAGCATTTTTTTGAAAAAATAATCAATGAGCGTGGAAATAAAAATGCTCATGATGCTCTCTGTAATCGGAATTTGGGAGACAGCTTCAAGAAGTTTTTCGTCTTCAAGATATTTTGCCCCAAGAGCTTTAAAGAGATTTTCGATTTCTTTTTGGGAAATTACGGAAATATCAAAAAGAATGAGATAAGAGCCGATGTTCGTGTTGACGGAAATATCGGTGATTCCTTCCTGAACAGCAATCAGGCTCTGGGCGAGAAGTGCCTGCCGGGGAGAGATTTCCCGCAAATCATAATGAAGGCGAATCCGGCCTGGCAGGGAATGATGAATCGTGACAGTCACGGCTTTTATGCCTTTGCTTCTGTCTTTTTCTGATTGTTGTATTTTGCCTCGGCAACGATGTCCTGAGCGTCTTCTTTTACGCTCTCGGCGAATGCTGCGGCCTCGTCCTTAAGCTGCAAGCCCTTTCCTACCACGGCGGCACAGGCTTTTTTGAAAGCAGGATTTTTAATCAAAGAGACTGCCGCAACTCCAGCAACGACACCAACACCAAAAGCAACCCATTTGTTAGAAATAATCATATTAGACCTCGATATTTATTGTTATATAAAACTAAATAAAAATTTATATAGCTATTTATTGTTGCTATACAACAACATCTTAACACAAAGAAAACTAATGTGCAATTAAGAAACATCGTGAAATAAAAGATTATTTACGAATTTGTGCGGCAAAGATTTTCCGCATCTTCATAAGACTGAGGCCTTCCCCAAACAAAGCCCTGTATAAAATCGCATTTATGTTCTTTAAGAAGGGCAATCTGATTTTCATTTTCAACACCTTCTGAAATAACCTCGCAATTCATGATATGCCCCATGTAGATAACAGAGTCAACCATATCGCGCATTGTCTGGTTCGTTTCGATGTCATCGATGAGGCTCTTGTCAATTTTAAGAAGATTTATCGGAAGTTTCATAAGCTGGGCAATAGAAGTGTAGCCCGTACCGAAGTCGTCAAGGGCGACCTGAACACCCAAATCTTTGAGGGCAAGAATATTTGCAACAGTTTTTTCTGACTCGGCGAATGAATACTCCGTGATTTCGATTTCAAGATTTTTGGCAGGGAATCCACTTTCTTTAATCATTCGCCCTACCTTTTCGGCAAATCCCTCGCTGGCTATGTTCTTTGCGGACACATTTACAGAAATAATGCACTCGTTATTAGTAGAGTCAACAAGAATTTTACCTTCTGTGAGAGCACGGCGAATTACATAATCATCAATTCGCATAATGAGATTAGTTTTTTCGGCGGCAGGAATAAAGGCAACTGGGCTCACAATGCTTCCGTCCGGCTTTTTACAACGAATAAGGACTTCAAAGCCACGGAGTTTTTTCTCATTCGTAGTAAATTGAGGCTGATAAACAAGATAAAAATAATTCTTTTCAAGGCTTTCCTGAATTAAGAGTTCGGCTTCTTTTTGCTTAGCCTCAGCATTCTCAAGGGAGTCATCAAACTCACAGATTTTTAAATCGAGCTTGTTGCGGGCGGTAAGCATAGCTGTTTCTGTATCTTTAAGTATCGAAGAAGCATTCATCTTTTTGGTAAAAGGAGGATGAATATAATTGATGCCAGCCGCAAAAGAAAGGGCGCAAAAATTCTCAAGTTTTTGCCCGCCCTCACTTTCAGAAGGAATATTAACCGTCTCCGGCTTTATGATTTCACGAACGCGCTCCTCTATGATTTTTTTGTCAGATTCTTCAAATATAAGGACAAATTTCGCACCTGTTATCTTGAACATTCGGACATTTTTTTTGCACAGTCGTTTTAATTTAAGGGCAGTATGCCTGAGAATAAAATCACCGGCAAGGATTCCGAACATTGTCGTTGTTTCCTTAAAACCTTCGACTTCAAGACAAACAAGGGTAAAAGCTTTTGTCTCCGAAAGACGAATCGTTGCATCTCGAACGAAAGACCTGCGGTTCTCTAAGCCTGTAATGAAATCAGTGTAGCTTCCGATGACGGCTTTTTTGTAAAAAGTATGAATGATGTAAACAATAATAAGCGATACAAGAGAATTTATGATTCCGGGGAGAGAAGCCAGGGAATGCCTGGTAAAAACAGGAACAAAGGAATTTCCAATATTAAGCAGGATAAGCGGCAAAGCAAAGAATATACCGATTTTATAGTCAATAAAGACCATGAGGATACAGGACAATTCCCGGATTCCAGAGAAAACTCCTTGCAAAGCAAAAGCAGGAATGTAAAAAGAGCCAATGGAAATAACTTGCCGAGCGGAAGCTGAAAAAGAGCGCAAAATTTTTTCACAGGCAATATTCACAAACACACAAAGAAGTAATAGTCCGATTTTCCGAAGTGTATATTTCATCTTTGCTCCCGCATCTAAATATCTCCATAATATAGTATAACAGATTATAATAGCATTTCAGCAAATTTTCCAAAAATTATTGAAAAAACAATCAGCCCAAAGCTACATCAAGCACCATCATAAGGGCAAAGCCCACTGCAAAACCAATAGTGCAGACATCAGTTTTTTCATCTCTGGTCGCTTCAGGAAGCAATTCCTCAACGACGACATAAATCATTGCTCCGGAAGCAAATGCGAGCAGATAAGGTAAAAATGGCAGTACAAGGGATGTCAGCAGAATCGTGATGACAGCAGCAAGAGGCTCAACTGCGCCAGAAAGAGTTCCGTACACAAAAGACCGCAACTTGCCGTTTCCCTCAGTGCGTAAGGGCATGGAGATAATGGCTCCCTCTGGAAAATTCTGAATTGCAATACCAAGAGAAAGCGCAAGGGCTCCAGCCTGAGAGATTTCCACACCTCCGTTCAAGAGGCTGGCGAAAACAACGCCCACAGCCATTCCCTCAGGAATATTGTGAAGGGTAACAGCAAAAACGAGCATCACGGTGCGACTGATTTTGTTTACAGAAGACTTCGGACCTTCTGGATTCTGAGCCATGGCATGCAAGTGAGGCGTAATCCTGTCGAGAAAAAACAAAAAGGCCACGCCCAAAGCAAACCCCGCAAGGGCAGGAAAAAAGGCCAGCCGGCCAAGAGAATCTGACATCTCCATCGCGGGAATCAAAAGCGACCATACACTCGCCGCAACCATAACGCCAGCCGCAAAACCGAGAAGCGCACGCTGGACAGTATCATTCATCTCTTTTTTCATAAAAAACACGCAGGCAGAGCCAAGCGTTGTTCCGAGGAAAGGAATCAAAAGTCCCCAAAAAGTCGTATTCATAATAAAAAGTTTAACACAAAAATTTGATTACTGGCAGTAAAAACTTAAAAAATAGAATTCAAAATGCCAGAATTTTATGCTAATCTTGAGCGCATAAAAAAATGATTAACACCTACAATGAATCGAATTTACACGCGACTCTCAAAAAAATCTACGCTCTTGAATCCAATGGCAGGATGGAAGTTCAGCTGGATGACACGCCCTGGATCTGCGACATTCTTGACGAAGACGGAAACGCAATCGAAATCCAGACTTCAAACCTCTCGGCACTCACCGAAAAAGTCCAGTATATTCTTGAGACAGGAAGAAAAGTCAAAATCGTACACCCAGTCGCCGAAAGCAAGTGGATTGAGCTTTACGGCAGGGACGGTTCTCTCATTTACAAAAAGAAAAGCCCCAAAAAAGCGACAATATTCGATTCTCTCAGGGGAATGACTCAAATCTGCCCCCTCTTCCTGCACAAAAACTGTACTCTGGAAGTGCTTTACTGCCAAATCACGGAAATGCGGCGGCAGACCGAAAATCCCGCCCAGACCCAGAATTTGGCCCGCCGTCACTTAAAGAACTGGCTGCCTCTGGGAAAAAGACTTGAAAAAATCACGAAAAAAGAAATTTACAGCAAGAAAGATGATTGGTCAAAACTGATTCCAGAAACCTTGCGCAAAAATGAAGACGGCTCTTTTCCTTTCTTCCGCAAAGTTGATTTTGAGAGGGAAATAAAAAAGACCTGGGGCTCGAAAAACGCGCGCTGGTCAGGTCTTTTGATTTGGATTTTAGTAAAAATGGAAATCCTGGAAATCACCGAAACAAAAGGCAGAAGCAAGATTTACGAGTTGAAAGTTGAAAGTTGAAAATTCGGGACGAGCGAGCGAAGCAAGCAATGTCCCGTGCCTAACTTTCAGTTTTCAGTTTTCAGTTTTCATCTTTCCGTTTTTAGTTTTTCTTCCCTTTCTTTGATTTCTTCCTGGGATTTTTTGATGCTTTCTACCAGCTTTACTACATTCTCATCGCCAGCCAAAAGAGAGTCAGCCTTATCTTCAATAAAAGCCTTGTATGCCAAATCGCCGAGAGCAGCCTTGTCTTTTTTAATCTGAGACTTGAACTGCTGGATTTCAATCTTAAGAATGCTCTCGTCACCGAATTTTGAAGCTGCCTTGCTCGCCTTTCCCAAAGCCTGCTTCGTAGCCTCAACTCCCTTATCAAAATATCCTTTCAAATCATCCTTTGTCATAAAAAGCTCCTAAAATTAATCATTGTGAATTATGAATTGCTAATTATTATATCTCACATTCTCTTAATTGCAAGCAAAGTAAGGTCGTCTGCCTGAACATCCTCGCTTACGCCGGTGTAGTAAACATAGTTGGTCTCGTCTTCGTCCACCTTGTTCACGCAATAATAATCGTAGCGGTTGAAGTATTTGGCAAGGAAAGCGTCGATTTTTCGGTCAATCTTGATTCCGTCACCAGAAACCTGAATGACAGTCTTTTTCTTTCCGTCCAAGTCCATCTCTGTTTTCTCAACCTTTCCGCTGGAACCAGGCTTTTTGTACATTCGGAAGACTTTTTCAACTGCCGTAAGAGCGATAATCGCCTCTTCAATCGTGCCCTCGCATTTACTAAAGTCGAATTCAAGTCTTTCGTCGGCAAGAGGAGCATGGTAGCGTTTGAGAACATATTTTTTCTTGTTGAGGACAGCCTCGATAATGTCCTGAACCCGTTTTGGCTCCATCTGCTCAGACTGCTCGCCTTTTTTGTGGGTGTCGTGGACTTGTCCCTCTTTCAAGCCCGGCTCATCGCAGGCAATCACCTCGTAGTCAGCATTTCTGAAGAATCTCGTGGACTCTTCGATGCCGTCAGTGTAGAGGAAAAGCACATCGTCTTTCTTGAGCTTGATTTTTTCGACCTTGTAGCCGCCCTTCATCTCCACCATAAAGCTGGGAAGAGGACCTGCCGCCGGGGCTTCATGGAGAGTGATGACTTTGATTTTCTTTTCGGCGGAGTCAAAAATTCGCAGGATATTGTCGCCCGCATTGCAGGTGTAGACATCGCCGGTTTTCGTGTCAAAAAGACAAATCATCATGGCAGCGAATTTGCCCCGTAATCCCAAAGATTCGATAAAATCATTGATATCAGCGGCAAGAAGGTTGAGCTTGACTCCGTTCTTTTCGAATTTCCAGTCAGCAAAATAACGGCGGAAAATCGTCGCAACAATTGTCATGATTAGGGCGGCAGGAACTCCGTGACCGGAAGCGTCGCACTTGATGAAGGCATACCAGCGGTCGTCAAGTTTTTTGTAATCGAAGTAGTCGCCGGAAACCGCATCCGTGCCCTCGTAATAGCCGTAGAGCTGGATTTCTTTTTCGTTCAAGGCGGCTACCGTCTCCTTTTCGTTGCCTTCACTTACAAGGGGAATAAAGGCTTTCTGAACGGCCTGTCCGTCAAGGTTCATGATATTCATTTCGGCAGCCTCAGCGCGAGCCTTTGCTTCCTCCGCCTGAGCACGAGCCGCTCGTTCCCGGTCTTTTGCCGCCCGCTCATAAGCAAGTTTTGCCCGCTTCTCATCCTTGGCACCTTTTACAAGACCTTTGGTCATGTCGTTTACCGAGTCGCCCAGAGTACGGAGCTCATCATGTGAGGTGATTTTAATCTCAACACCCTCAAGCAGAAGTTTATCCTCTGTATCAGTGATTTTTTTGACATGAGAGACAATGCGCCGAATCGGAGAGACAATGAGCGAAGAAAGCAGGAAGGCTGAAAAAAGTCCGAAGAGTGCCGCCACAACGCCAGCAACAAAAGCGATAGACATTACAAGACGATGAGACGAGTCAATCTGAGAAATCAAGGTATCGGTCGAGACTTCCATCAAAATCATAGCCTGAAGGAAATTCTCATTATCGCTACCCTTCTGATACAAAACGGGCCAGTAAAAATAATATTCCGTCACATTACGGTCAAGTTTTTCATCGGACATTTCCGGGTAAGAATTATAGCTCGCGGCTGAAAATTCGTTTAATTTCCTGAAAATAAGATTTGCGTTGTTTCCAGTTGTATTTGAAAGTCCTGAAACGACATCTCTGGCACCCCTGTTCAAATTCTGACATAAATCCGCATAGAAATTATCATTGCTCTCAAAACGCACCGTTCCGGCATCAAAAGACACCGAGTTAATTTTTCTGACAATATCTTCGTCGTTTGTTGCCCAAACATAATCCATGGGTCGGCTTCCGTCACTAAGTTTTTTTCCGTCAATCTCATAACTCAAAATAGTAGCGTAGTGAGACTCGGCAAAATTATCTGTCTGATTGACAATCGCTCCAATTTCCACAAGCTTGTCGCGGCCATCGTCAAGATAGCTCTGGGTTCCGCTGGACATGTTTCCCATAACGACTTTTACGCGGTCCTTCAGGCCGGCAATCAAGATTTTCTCCTGAGTCTTCGACATCTGCTCGCCAATGGCAAGCGCAACGCCCGCAACGATAAAAAGAAGCAAGCCTGTAATCATAAAACCAAATTTCAGGCGCAGGGAGAAGCGAACGCGCAGGCTCGACTCAAGTTTTTCCATCTGTTCTTTTGCCATATAATCTCCTGTCAAAATTAACTCAACATCTTTTCGTATTTTTATCGCATCGCCCACAGTCACAAACAGACCGCGGGAGCAGACAAGAATTTCCAGCAGAAGGAGAAGCATCGAAGACCAGAAAAGGAGCCTGTCTGTATCTATGTGATATTTTTTTGTCCCTTCCGGGAGTATACGCCATAAGGGCTCGAAATTATATTGCTTCTCGTATTTTATCGTGCCATTTTCTTTGATAATGAGATTCTTCTTCCATGTAGAAAGACCCCGCTGCGAATGTCGGATTTGCAGGGTGTAGGTTCCAGCATTCATTCCTTCGATTTTTATTCCTGAAATAAGTTCCTGCTCACCCTTGTCCTTTGAAATCTTAAAATCCTCTCCGTTTTTAAGAATCATTTTTTCGCCGTTTTCCTGCTTAGTAAGAATGACTTCAGAAATATTTCCATCATAAGAAAATTCCTCGCCCTTTACGGAAAGAGAGACATTTCCAAATTCATCAGTGCTGGCGATGACATCTTTTATTTGAGTGGCAGCCTTGTACTTATTGAGGAAAAGCAGGCATGTTTCCACATCACCAGCATTTCCTACGCTGTCAATAGCCCGAACGGAAAACACATACAGACCATTATCGCGGTTTTTGAATGAAGACTGGGGCTTATCGGAATCAATCTTTACCGACGGGATTTTTGCCTTGGAAAGATTAGCAGCGTTTTTTTCAACAATGCCAGAAAGAATCACCTCGCTTTCTTCAGGGGCATAGGGAAGAGCTTTTGTCTTTGATACGGCAAGATTTTTTTCAAGGGGAGCAATTTTTGTAAGAGTCCATGAATACCCCGCAATCTCATCCTCCTCTGTCTCGCCATTTTTCCATGATAAAGCTACATCGTTGGACGAAGCAAATCCCCATTCATCCTTGTCAAAAGAAATATCCCTGACTTTTTGCGGAGGCGTCTGGTCAAAGTAATACTCAAGTGTAGCAGGCTCAGACCAGTTTCCTGCTTTATCCAGAACAGAGGCCTTAAAATAAACGATACAATCTCCGCTCACACCTTCAGGTATCCGTGCAGAAATCACCGGATCAGACAAGGCGTGATAATTATCCGCGAACATACTTTTCTCTGGCTCTTCATTTTTATCCAGAGTCCAGATTGCAGAAAATCCTGCGATTCCAGAGGCATCGTTTCCCGGTATAACGCGGACTGAAGGATTTTTTATATTTCCGTGCCTGCCGATTTTAAAGTTGCGGGCGCTGAATGTTGGCGGAAGAGCCCGGTAATCTTCTGGCAAAAGGACAATTTGCTCAGCGTTTCCAGATTTTTTTTGCCATGAGAGGGAAAGCGATGCTTTGTCACCAGGGAGAATCACCGCGCAGGGGAAAGATGCAGCCGACTGATTTCCCTGAATTCTCTGTATAGAGTCAATCTCCGTCCACTGAACGCCAAGATTTTCAGAAAGCCGCACCGTGCTCAAGCCGTTTCTGTCATCAAACCAAAGCGCGAAGAATTTTCCGTTAAAAAGAAAAAGCGACGGACGGCGGGCATTTCCAAAAGCATTCAGTTCCTCCACATCATTTTTATAGAGGATTTTCCCATCGATTCCAAGAGAAGAAACAATGACAGTGGCAGTTCCGCTTGTCTTTGCAGTTCTCTCCCAAATCATTTTTGTTTCGTTTCCATCCGACAGGACAAAAGGCCGGAAATTCTTGAAATCAAGGTAAGATTTTGAACTGTCGGCAAGGGAAGAATCATCGGTTACAACAAATGGCTCAGACCATGAGCTTTTTCCGTGGACACGGGAAGCCGCATAAATCAGTGAAGTAGTAGAATTCCTGCCGCTCCAGCCTTCAAAAAAAACAAAATCACGGTCAGCGATTCTCGCAAAAAAAGGAGAAAAGGCATTTGCAATGTTTTGAGCCGGACGAAAAACGCTTAATTCAGACCAGTGAATGCCGTCTTCAGACTCGGAATACAAAAGTGAAAAAGAAGATTCGGTCGGGCTTTGCTTTCCCTCACCTAATGAAATAAAAAGAATAAACCCCTTGCCAGAAGAAAAAATTCTTGAAGAGGCAATCTGTTTTTGCTGGGGCGGAAAAGCAAACTGTGAGAAAGAGGCTGCATGATTATCAGACAAGTAGACTTTTACAAGGCTGCTTGAGGAAGAAGAATCAAGGACAGAGACAGCGATGCGCTCATCTTCAGAAATAGCAGTGGAATACATGTCAGGAACATCGTCCCCTGAATAACGGAATGAGTCTTCAAGGGAAAGAATATCAGACCAGTCGCGTCCGGCCTCTTTTTGTCGCCATGAAATTCTAATTTCTTTTTTTGCTTTATCGACTGACTCAAAAAAAACATAGGCATTGCTACTATCCGCAAATGAAACTGGGAAATAAGAATTTTTTTCTGAAATCTCCTGAACAGAATCCCAGAAAAAATTCTCTTTCGGCTGCGCAAAAAAATGAGAAACAAGAAGTGAGAATACGAAAACGATGAATATTTTTTTCAATTCTTTCTCCGCTACAAACGCTTCAGCAATCGGTTATACAAGTCAATAACCTTACGGCTTCTCTTAGCCGCATTTCCAGTCAAAAGCTTGTCCATCAACTGTTTTGCCTCGTCAAACCTTCGCAAGTTAAACAAACGCGCAGCCTCAGCATACATTTTTTCGTCACTCTGTGAAAGGATTGCCGTCGCCGTCGCACCGATTTTGAGCTGAATGTCAAGTTTGAGTTCTTTGGCAGCTTTATTGGTTCCGTCAATTGAAATCGCCTCGTTCACGAGTCGCAATGCCTGATTCAACTTACTCTCATCGTTTCCAGCCGCCTTAAATGCCCTTCTAGCCTCGGCGATTTTTGAATCAGCTGATTTCCTGACATCTTTCTGAACCGTTTTTTTTGGGAAAAGCCCCAGTGAATCCTTAAGATTATAGATTTCCTGAGCCAATCCTGGATATTTCGGATTGATTTCATACAAATCCTCAAGGTCGGCAAGCTGCTCATTTTTATTTGAGTTCATCTTCGCCGCATTGTACTGATTCTCAAACTGACGGGGAAAGCCTTCCGGGTCAAGTTCGCGCTGTATTTTCAGGGCAATCAGCCGGGCTTCCTTGTTAAGAGGATAAACATTCTGCACGTTCCGGATATTCGTGAGGGCGGCATTAAAGGCTTCGCTTGCTTTTTGGGCATCTCCATTTTTCTTTAATTCACTTCCACGGTCAAAATTCTGCTTTGCCATATCAAGGCTGTATGAAAGTTCCGGATAATGGGGATCAGACTGCAGGAGCACGCGGCCAAAACTAACGCTCTTTACGGTCTTAACGATGTTAAGCAAATCTTCGATTTCAGAATCAGGCTCAGTGCTAACCTTAGCCCACTTAGTCTGAGCGGAAACAAGCGTATTTTCCGCGGCGTCAAAATTACTTGAATAATAATATGTCGTGGCCTTGTCTTTAAGAGCGAAGACCTCTCTGAGTACTTTTTCATATTCCGCCTGCTGAATGCGTACAGCAAGGTCGTTGAGAGTGACTTCTCTCATAGAGCGGATTTTTTCAGAATATTCGATATCAAGGGCCTGGGCAAATTTTTCAGAAGCACTGTCAACGGCGGCATTTGCATTGTCAAAGTTTTCTTTTTTGAAAGCGGCTATGGCAGCATCATACTGCTCGTAAGCATCCGCAAGAGCAGCCTCATATTTTCTGATTTCGATCTCCGCTTTTGCGATAACATCATTATTTCGGGCGACAAGGGAATCAAAATCCTTAATAACCTTATCAAGGGCAAGCGTTCCAGAATCAAAGTCTTTTTCTAGCAAGCGGTATTCCTCACCCCCAGAAAGATAACTTCTCTGAGATTGGAGCTCCTGTTTTTTGACAGCAATATCAGCATTGATTTTTTCTGCGTCAGCCTTAGCCTCTACCGGATATTTTTTTATAAAATCAGAATCGAATTCATCAGCTGAGGCAGAGCTTTTTTCTCCTGTAAGAAGCAGATCTGTCGATGAGCAGCGTTTTTCAAATTCATTATAAGAATTTTGAGCATAAACGGCATAAGCATGGGCGACATAAGCCCACAGAATTCTTGCGCCTTCTGAAGCCTCATTCAGATTCTGATTATTCACTGAAGTGAAATAATCTATCTGCTTTCGGAAATCAAGCGGGTCATCGGAAATTTGAACGCCAGCCGTATTTCTCCTGTTGAATTCCGCAAGACTGATTTTTCCGCCACTCATTTCGATAAGTTCTTCAATCTCCCGCTGTCTCTGCGCTTTTTTGTCAAAATAAGCCTTTTCTTTTTCAAGCTCGTCATCTATGAGGGAGAGATATTTTTTTGAGTCAGCCTTGATTTTTTCATAACGATTCAATTTTGCAAGGTTAGACTCAAAGACTGCTGACCTCAAATCATTTTTGTCGATTTCCTCTTTCTGAGCTTTTTCACCAGCAAGGCGGACAACGCTGTCATAAGCAAGGGCAAGATCAGAGATGTATTCAGAAACAAAAGAAATCGATGAGCTGTGGGCAGAATGTTTTTCGAGGACCGTCGAGCCATCTATGCTCTTTTCAAGGGCATAAAGATTATGCAATGCCACGGAGAATTGGGCGAAATCTTTCGCTGAGGCAACATTCTTCTGCTCTGGTTCGATTTTTTTTGCGAGAGAATAAATTTTGTTTTCTGGAAGCCGCTTTATCAGAGAATTAAGCGTATCAAACACAAGGGTATGAGTCTTCGACTTCATGGATTCCACCCGGCGGTTAAAATAGGCATCGAAAGCACCGATGATTCCAGTGTCAGGATTCGACTCATCGCCAAGAATAAATTTCTGCTGAAAAGTAATGTATGAAGTTCCCATAAGGAGGGGATTCCGTTCGTTTGCCAGTTTATCAGCCTTTTCCAAAATCTGCGACTGAGCAAGGATTTTATTTCGCAAATCTGCATATTTTCCAAAAGCGTCATTTACTTTCTGAAGCGCATTCCTTACGGCTTCCGTATTGTTTTTTTGAGAGAGCGCGTGCATGTATTCTTCATAGGCTTTCTCACAGTCATCGATGCGGCTCTGGAGTCCTCCAGTTACAATTCCGCCTGACACGAGACTTTTTACAGAATTGATTGCAGACTTTACAGGGGAAGTAATATCGTTCTCATAGACGACGAGTTTTCCTTCCGCTCCATTTTCAATGTCCTCAGTGTCAAAGACAAGGTCAGAGAATTCATTTTTTATTGCGAAGCCTTCTTCGAATTTTATGGCAGCCGCCTCATAGGATTCTTTTCGAACCAAGGCGACCCCCTCACGCATAATTCGGTTGTACTGTAGCAAAACTTCGCCCAAAGTGACAGTTCGACGGGCAAGGTTTGTAAATTCAACGGTTATCTCTGACGGGTCACTCTCAAAGCCCTCAAGTTCAGTGATTTTTGTCAGTTTTTCTGCCTTTGTTTCATCTCCGTTTTTGATGATATCCACGAGAGATTCAGCCCCTTTATTATATTCTTCCCGGATTTTCATGATTCTGGAAATTCTCTTTTGCGCCCGGTCAAAATCATTGGGATAAGCGGAAAGATACCTTGTAAGCTCTAGAAGAGCCTCATTATATGAAGTATCGTCAATCAGCTGATCAATTTCTTTTAAAGACAAAACGCGTTCCTGAGCAGGCTCTTCCTGAGAAAAGAGCCGCCCTTTGCAACAGAGAGAAAGAGAAAGAAAGATAATGAGCACGATCTGCTTTCTACGCATTTTTTTTGAAAATAATATCTTTAAATTCTCGGTTATAATTGTAAGCCGATAGAGATATTTCTCCGAAAATACATTATAATATAATATGATGAAAAAAATCTTCTGTATAATAGCATTTTTCATTATTCTCAGCCCGCTTTCAGCCCTCGATCTTTCCAGCACGGAATCTTCCCTCGCAGATATTTTTTCATCTTCAATCGACGACAATGAAGGCTGCACTGTATTCCGTTCAATGAATATTCCTTCAGGAGGCCGCACGGAAGCACTTGGCACGGCTTTTACTGCCATAGCCGATGACAGTTCTTTTTTTGATTACAATCCTGCGGCAAGCGCAGTCCTTGAAAACACGGAAATATCGGTTTCTCACAACGCCTGGATTGCCGATTCCGCCCTTGAAACAATCGCCCTCACCCGCAGAAACGGCTCCTTGGGTTACGGAACACAGTTCAAGTGCTTTTACGTCCCCTTCTCAGAATACAATCTTTACGGAGACCGGGTTACTGGCAATTATTACAGCGAGACAAGCGCGACATTTAATATTGCCTACAATTTTTTCTCAGGCTACACATTCCGCGGTCTTGCTTTGGGAGCTAACGGAAAAATCGCATGGAGAAATGTTCCTGATTACACTGACAACAAAAGCGATCAGGTTATTTCAGGCTCCGGTCTTGAGCAAAGTGCCCTCGGTCTCATGGCAGACGGCGGTATCCTGCTCAGATTCAACGCACTTAAATTCTACAGCGACCGCGAGCCTAACATAAAAATCGGGCTAACGCTCAACAATTTTGGCATTGCCCTCACTGGCTTCGGAAAGGAAATCAAAAAGGACGATGACACTCCGGCCCGAATTACGATGGCAAGTTCCTACCGCATAGCGCCCCGTCTTCTGCTCTCTGCCGAAGTGAGAAAGCCTGTCGCCATAAGCAATTTTTCTTCAAGCGGTGCGCTCTCAATAGCGGCTGGGCTCGAAGCTACCGTCACTCCGATTTTTGCCTTTCAATGCGGATTTCTTTTACAAGGCTCAAACCCCCGTTTTTCAATCGGAAGCGAATTCGACATCAAGGGAATCAAAATGGATATTGCCTATATCCTTGACCTCACATCTTCGGCAAATCCTGCCAACCATATCAGCCTCAGCGCGAAAATGCGTTTCGGAGACCGCGGAAGAAAGGCCACAATGGAAAAGGTTGATGAATATTATCTATCCGGGCTTAAATTCTACGCAAACGGCTATTACAACGAAGCCATTGATTTATGGAACCAGGCAATTTATCTCGCGGCATCAAGCCCTCTCAACATCCGCTTTGAGCCTGCAATTCAGGCAAGAAATTCTGCCTACAATTTTATAAAAAACAAGACCGAGCTAGAAGACATCTACTCGGTCGTTGTAGAAGATTGATTTTTATTTTTTTCGAGAGAACATGCGGAAGTTCATCCAAGGAAATATGGCATGTTCCCGTTCAAGTTTCGTAAGCCACTCCGTGCTCACAGTGTTAGAACCAAGCGCGTCAAAAACAATCATAAAGGACTCAATAGCCTCCTTAAAACGCTCTGTGGCATATTCCGGGAAATAGCCGTCATGTATCATTTTCGCCCACTCGGCACTTTGGGCAATCATAAGTTCTTTTGCGCCCAAATTCAACAAACGGACTTTCAAACCAGTCTCATTCGGGAAGCGGTCTGACAAATCAATCATTCGTTCGCACATTTTTCTTGTGTAACGAATCATCCAGCCGTTTGAACTGTCGAGCAAATCCTCACCATAGCTGTTTCCTTGAGCCGCACCAGGATAAGGCACGATTTTCTGCAGCGAGAACTGATTCCCGATGAGAGGGGAAATAGCAGACAGTTTGATTTCGAAAGCAGCCGCTTTTCTCAAAACAGCTTCAAGCCAGTCAATTCCCTCAGCCCAGTCCTGCCCCAGTTGCTTCGCATCGATTACGCATAGAAGCGAAGGCTCTCCGCTTTTCATACATTTTTCGGCCTCTGACAGTTTTTCATTTTTACACCGGAGGAAAGAATCTGCATCTTTCTGAACTTGGGCAAGGGCATCACTCTGCTTGTACACGCCCTCATCGTCTTTATTCCAATAACGGAAATATGACGGAAACCTTGCCATTCCGTCCTCAATAAAACCAGCTTTAATAAGATCCTCTGCCGGCAAATCAAATGCGACATCTTTTCCTTGATTTTTATAAACTGGAGCAGAAGCAAATCCGTTCTCTCCAGTGATATCATCAGGAGTGTCAGCATCCTGACAGAAAAGAGCAAGTGATGCCTGAGAAAGGCTTGTATTTGTGTCAAGGTCACAGCGAACAGGAGAGAAAATGCCATTTTCCGGGAGACTATCACTGAAAAGCATGGTTCTCACATCAACAATAGTGTAACGGAAGCCGTATGAACGCAGAACTTTTTCAATTCCTGGAGTGTAGCCCATGAAAGGCAGGTAAAACCCATCTGGATTTGAGCCAAAGTAATGTCGGTGAGAATACAATCCTACCTCTACCTGAGCATTTAATATTTCAGTCATGTCACCGTAGTGTGGAAGGAAAGCATAAGTACCGCAAGTTGAAAGAAGCTCAAGTTTTCCTTTTTCTGCAAAACAGGCAAATTCCTTGAGGAGATTCCGTGAATAAACCTGAGTAAAATCAATCAAGTCTTTTTTTGCCTTCTGAAGACAAGTTTTGGCATTTTCAAGAAGATCATCTTTTCCAGAGAGCCGCACAACCTCCCTTTCTCCAAGAGCAATCCGCTTTTCAAGCCAACGAACAAACTGTTCTTTTACCATTTCATCGTCGAGCAAGGCGCAAAGGGACGGCGAAAAAACCATGGCAAGCTTAAAATCGACTCCTTCGTTTTCGAGGCGATGGAACATATTAAGCATTGGAAGATAAGTCTGCACAATCGAACCGAATAAAATATCATTCTGAAGCGCAAATTCTTTTTCATTTTCGTGGCGTATATACCCTTGATGACCGACAATCGTTAAAACTAAATTCTTTGACATTATAAGCTCCGACTAATCCACAAAAGACTGTCTGTATTTTTCGTAATGAGATTTTAAAAGTTTTTTCATTCCAGAAACCTCAAGGATTTTAGGAATATCGACTTCCTGACCGGGAAAAGCCTTAGAAAAAATCGCGGGAGTTTCAGGAAGCCTGATTCGATCGGAAATCGTGAGATTGTCAGAAGAGCCATCGTTAAAAAGCGCTACCAAATCCACACGGAAGAATTTTTTGCCAGGCTCAAGGAGTATATATTGCTCTCGGTCTTCAAGGCTTATCTGTAAATCAAAATATTCAATAGGGTTCGTTTCACTTTCGTTCTCAAAATAAAGAACCCTGAGAAGCAGATTTTTCAGGCGAGAGGATTCTGAAAGTTTCTTAACTCCATCAGCACTGATATCCCAATAAACGAAGGCCCATGCCGGATTTCTTAAGATGACAGAAATTTCTGTTTCGTTGAAAGAAGAAGGAAGTTCCCCAGACTTTTCGGGGAATTCCCCCTGCTCGTTCATCACCTGTACAGGTTCCGATTCGGCAGGCATATCCTGAGCAACCTCAAGCAATTCCCCGATAATAAAGCGGCGGTTTAAGTTATCAGGAATATCTATTCCATAATCATCGGCAAGAGCAATCAAATCAGCCGAAGATAAAGTCTCCAAATGAGCAAGTGTTAAAGCGTTATTTTCCATAATTTTTATTTTTTATTGTGTATGATTGTCTTAAAAACTTGAAAAAAAATCAACTAGTATATTAAAATAGAATGAAAAAGGAGTTCATCTTGCCCAAAGAATTTGCCAGCGAAAAACTCTGCGATCTCATTTCCGTACTTACAAGCAGCGTAACGACCCTTGCCGAAATGAACGAAAAACTTCAGGAAACTCTGCCAGCCCTAGCCGAAGAACTCCAGCTAGGCCGTCTTTCCGTAGTCGTGTCAAATCCACAAAATGTTTATGAACCTCTCGGCATCAACAAAGAGATGGTAAGCTATGAAAGCCCTGCTGGATTCAATCCTGACACATACGAAAAATTTTACTTTACCGAAGAAAACGGCTTTATCCGTCTCAAGGCAAACCTGCTCCCCCAAATCGAATGGACAGATCAAAACAAAAAATTCGTGGATTTTTATGTAGATCTCTCCTATCTTTTGTGCAGCCGCGCCCGCCTGATGAACCTCATGGATGCGGTCAAAATCACAGACTCGCTTACGGGAGCTTTGAATCTTCACGGCTTGCAGGAAACCGTAGGTGAAATCCTCTCCAAAAAAGAGATTCAGAATTTCTCCGTAGTTCTCCTTAACTTCAAGAATTTCAAGTACATCAACCAGCGGGTCACCACCGATAACGGCGACATCATCCTGCGGAAATACTCGATGCTCGTCCAGGGATTTCTGGAAGGGAAAGGCTATCTTGCCCGTCTCGGAAGCGACAATTTTCTCACGCTGGTGGAAAAAAAACGCCTTTCAGAATTCATCGAATTCATCAAAAATGTTTCAATCAGCGTAAACAACAAGGGAACCGTCGAATCCATAAAAATCGATGTAAGGGCCGGAGTCTACGAAACAAACGAAGAAACCACATTCGGTGATATCATGTCGAATTCGGCCGTGGCACTGGACAGCGCGCGGCATTCGCGCAACAAAGACATACTTTTCTTTGAGAGAGAAATGCTTGAAAAAGCCCTGCACGACAAAAGCATCTCGAACATGTTCCTGGACTCCCTTGCAAAAAACGAATTCAAGGTCTATTACCAGCCAAAAGTCGATTTACAAACGAACATGCTCTGCGGCTGTGAGGCTCTTTCCCGCTGGTACGCCCAAAGGCTCATAACTCCGGCAGAATTCATCCCCATACTCGAACAGGAAGGCACAATCAAGAATCTGGACTTTTATGTCCTCGAAACCGTTTGCAGGAATATCCGTGAGTGGATAGACAAGGGAATTGAGCCAGTCTTAATATCCACGAATTTTTCAAAACTCCACCTTTCGGACGAGCACTTTGAGGAACATATAATTTCTACTCTAAAGAAATACGATGTTCCTTCAAAATACCTTGAGCTTGAACTTACGGAACTTTCTGATTACCAATATTTTGAACGGCTCGTCTCTTTCGTAAATAAAATGCAGGACGAGGGTTTTAAGATTTCAATCGATGATTTTGGAACAGGTTATTCGTCCATGAGCCTTGTCCGAAACCTTAACCCAGATGTAATCAAGCTCGACAAATCATTAATCGACAATGTGGCGGCCGGCGACGATAAAAAAGCAAGGACAGACCGAATTATAAGCCGCTCAATCATCAAGATGGCTCAGGAACTGGGAATAAAAGTGATTGCGGAGGGCGTTGAGACAAAAGAACAGGCAGAATTTTTACTCAAGAATGATTGTTTCATGGCCCAGGGCTGGCTTTTCGATAAGGCCCTTGACCATGATGAATTTGAAAAGCGGCTTGTCACGCGGAAATACGAGATTTAACTTCCGCCCTATTTTTTAGCTTTTCGGGCTGCCCGACTTCCAATCGTCTGGATAATCTGAACAAAGACAATCAGTATTATCACCGTTGATGTCATAAGCGGCTGATTAAAGCGCTGGTAACCGTATGTGAGTGCCAAATCCCCCACACCGCCACCACCGACAGCACCGGCCATTGCCGTCGCACCCAAAAGGCCTACTGTTCCAGTCGTGACGCCCAGCACGATTGAGCCCAGGCTTTCAGGAAGAACGAATCTTATTATCGTCTGGAAGGTGCTTGCCCCCATACTTTGCGCAGCCTCAATGATTCCTTTGTCAACCTCAAGAAGCGCATTCTCTATCAGCCGGGCCAAATAAGGCGCGATATATGCCACCAGAGGAACCAAAGCCGCCGTAGAGCCGACGCGGGTTCCAACAATAATTTTCGTAAGCGGCATAATATAGACAATCAAAATGATAAAAGGCACGCTGCGGATAATGTTAATCACAAGACCAAGACTCGTGTAAATCAGTTTGTTTTCTTTAAGACCGTCCTTTCTGGTCAGAAAAAGAATCACTGCAAGCGGAAGGGCAATAAGAAGCCCCGCCAAGAGCGAAAGCCCGACCATGTACAAAGTCTGAAAAATGCTGGTATAGATTTTTATCGCACTGATTCCGAAAATCATAATACACTCCTTCTAATCCTATAATTCAACCGGAAATTTCGGCACATTTCTTTCATCGAAGAATTTTTCTGCGGCGGCAATCTGCTCTTCGCTACCCCTGAGCTGCACTGTCTGAAATCCGACGATTTTCTCCTCAAGCTCAGTTACAATTCCGTAAAGAATCGAAATGCTAACGCCGGTCTCCCTGATTGCATCTGCCATAATCGGCTCGTCCGCGTTTTTTCCGTCAAAGCGGAGCCTGAGGACTTTCTGGCTTCCAGTATAATTTTTAAGGAAAGACTTCACGCTCTCAGGCAGGCGGTCATTTATAACCGTGCGAATAAAATTCTTCGTTACAGGGGATTTTGGATTACCGAAAACATCGATTACGGAACCGCTCTCAATCAGGCTTCCTTTCTCAAGAACGGCCACTTTATTACAAATCTGCTGAATTACATTCATTTGATGGGTAATCATCAGAATCGTAACCCCCAAATCCTTGTTGATTTTTTTCAAAAGCGCAAGGATTGAGTCCGTTGTCCGGGGATCCAGGGCGCTGGTAGCCTCGTCACAAAGAAGGATTGACGGATTAAGGGCAAGAGCCCTGGCAATTCCCACCCTTTGTTTCTGTCCGCCAGAAAGTTCTTTGGGATAAGAGAGGATTTTATCATCCAGCTCAACGAAATGAAGCAAGTCTTTTACCCTGGACTCAATATCCCCTTTCGACTTTTTTGCAAGCTTCAAGGGAAGTGCCACATTTTCATAGACCGTTTTGCTTTCCAAAAGATTGAAATGCTGGAAAATCATGCCTATGTCTTTTCGGAATGCACGCAATTTTTTTCCTTTCAATTCCGCGACTGAAAGTGAATTCACGGTTACCCGGCCTTCCGTAGGAACTTCAAGACCGTTCACCATACGGAGCAGGGTCGATTTTCCCGCTCCGGAAAAGCCAATCACCCCGAAAATATCGCCCTTGCTGACTGAAAGAGAAATATCCTTCAGGGCATGGACAGTATTAGTCTTTGTTCTGAATATTTTTGATACATGCTCAAGTTCAATCATCTCAGGCGACCTCTTTTTTTTAGTTGAAAGAATAATCCTCAGGAATCCAGAAAAGTCCGTTCTCATAATTGGTCTTTTCAAGATATGCCTTGAATTCTGCAGAATGATAGGCGGCAACAATGTCCTTAGCCCACTGACTGTCTTTATTTTCTGCCTTTACTACAACCTGCAAGACAAGATGCGGGAGAACGCTTTCCTTTGCCAGTGCCGTGCTTGCGTCAATGCCTGCGTTGTAAACGATAGAGCCTGTAATCACGACAAAGTCAAAATCATCCTGAACCTGTGGAATGTTAAGCGACTTCATCTCAGTGAAGACAATATTATATTTATTTGAGGCAATGTCTTCGCTTGTAACTGTGGAAAGATTCACTCCATCCTTGAGAGTAATCCAGCCGATTTTTGAAAGAAGAACATAAGCCCGTGCCGTATTGGCAGGATCGTTCGGAACTGCAATCTTCGGATTTGCAATTTTCTCAATATCAGAAAGAGACTTGTATCTGCTTGAGAACATACTGGCTGGAACTGTTGGAATCGGTGTTATCGGCAGAAGGTCACCATTATTTCCTTTATTGTAACTCTCTGCGTAAGCTGTATGCTGCTCAACATTGAAGTCAACATCGCCTCCATTTACTGCGTCATCGGCGAGGGAAAGTTCTGAATAATCAATACCTTTCAGAGTGTAGCCTTTTGCCTCAAGAATCGGCGCGACACCATTTTCAAAAAGGACAGTATAAGGCCCCTGTGAACGGCTGTAAGTCAAAGTCTTTTTCTCGCTCGAAGAGTTTTCTTTTTTGTTGCATGAAACAAAGGAAGAAAGAACTGCGACAGCACCCAAGGTTAAAAGTGCGATTCTCAAGGAATTTTTAGTAATTTTTTTCATATTTTTGCTCCTTACCTATTGGAATACTAGGTTTATTTATGATAAGATATTTATATACCTAGTAACCTACTGTGTCAATAGGTTTTGAAAAAAAAAGGAGTTTTTATGAATATTTTAGACGAAGCAAAAACACTGAAACCGTATATGGTAGAACAGAGAAATTACTTTCACCAGCATCCGGAATTAGGATTGGAAGAATTTCTCACCTGTCAGAGAATTGAAGAAGAGCTGGATAAAATCGGAGTCACACACTTCCGCGTTGGCAAAACAAATGTCATTGCGGAAATTGATTCTGGAAAAAAAGGAAAAACTCTCTTTCTCCGCGCAGACATTGATGCCCTTCCCATTCAGGAAGCCAATGATATTCCATACAAGAGCCAGAATGAAGGGGTGATGCACGCTTGCGGTCATGACGGACACGCCGCATATCTTTTGGGAAGCGCAAAACTTCTATCTGAACATAAAAATGATTTCAAGGGAAAAGTCATTCTCGCCTTTCAGGCAGCCGAGGAAATCGGAAAGGGAGCAAGAGACATTATCGCATCCGGAGTCTTGGACAAAGCTGACCGTTGTTTTGGGATTCACTTTCAATCTTCTTTAGATGTGGGAAAAATCGGAGTAAAAGCAGGAGCAGACATGGCAAGTTGCGACCGTTTCAAAATAAGCATTTATGGTAAATCAGCTCACATTACCCGCCCCCAGGACGGTATCGACTCACTTTTTATAGCCTCTCTCATATCCACACAATTACAGACTGTCGTCTCGCGGCTCGTCAGTCCGGTGGAGGTCGCATTAATCGGAGTCGGAAGAATCTCTGCAGGGACAACCTACAACATAATTCCAGGGCAAGCAGAGTTGGAGGGAACAATCCGTGCATTCTCAAAAGAAGTCCGTGAAAAACTTGGAAGCACTATTGAAAAGATTGCCAGAAATGTCGCCGATGAATACGGAGCAAGAGTTGATGTTTTTATTGAGGATATTTGTGACCCGTGCTTTAATGACGAAAAAAGCGCGAGGGAAGTCATAGAATCAGCCCAAAAATTGCTGGGAACTGAAAATGTCATAACCACGCTGGACAAAAGATTCGGTTCGGATAATTTTGCAGACTATTTCAGGAAAACGCCAGGCTGTTATGTTCATGTCGGCTCAGGTGATTCCGAAAAAACAAGGGTCGCCCATCATAACGATCATTTTGATTTATCGGAAGACAGCTACACCTACGCCGCCGCCCTTGCAACACAATACGCTCTGGACTTCCTTAGTCCCGCAAAGCCTTAAAGTGAAAACTAAAGCACAAAAATGCAAAAAAAACGGCTTGTGGGACGCAGACAAAAAGTAAGGGGGCCCCTGTGAAGGGAGAATCCTTGCTTTTTGTCGTCGCTGGGACCCGCAAGCCGTTTTTATTCAGCTATTGCTTTTTCGCTTAAAAGCTACCTGCAACTGCTACTGCACAAGCTACTGTACAGCCTACCATCGGGTTGTTACCCATGCCCATGAAGCCCATCATTTCGACATGTGCCGGAACTGATGAAGAGCCTGCAAACTGAGCGTCTGAGTGCATACGACCCAAAGTATCAGTAAAGCCGTATGAAGCCGGGCCTGCAGCCATGTTATCAGGGTGCAAAGTTCGGCCTGTTCCACCACCAGAAGCTACAGAGAAGTATTTTTTACCGGCGAGGAGGCGCTCCTTTTTGTAAGTGCCTGCGACCGGGTGCTGGAAACGAGTTGGGTTTGTAGAGTTTCCTGTGATAGAAACATCAACATCCTCGTGCCACATGATTGCAACGCCCTCGCGAACATCGTCTGCACCGTAGCATTTTACGATGAGGCGGTCAGGGTTTGAGCCGTAAGGAACTTCTTTAACGACTGTGAGAGCCTTGTCAGTTCCCTGGCCGTTGAAGTAGTCGAATTTTGTCTGAACATAAGTGAAGCCGTTGATTCGGCTGATAATCTGAGCTGCGTCTTTTCCAAGAC
>DFEB01000008.1:49410-50384 GCA_002368605.1 Treponema sp. UBA3813
TTTCCAAGACCGTTAAGGATAACGCGGAGCTTATTCTTTCGGACTTTGTTAGCGTTAGCGGCGATTTTGATTGCGCCCTCAGCGGCAGCGAATGACTCGTGACCAGCCAGGAATGCGAAGCACTGTGTCTCCTCAGAAAGAAGACGAGCGCCCAGGTTTCCGTGTCCGAGACCGACTTTGCGGTCATCAGCTACAGAACCTGGCAAACAGAAAGCCTGCAAGCCCTTACCGATGTTAGCGGCAGCAGTTGAACCAGTTTTGTCGCCAGTTTTTTCTGCTTCTTTGATAGCGATTGCAGAACCGAGAACATAAGCCCATTTTGCGTCCTCGAAACAAATCTGCTGTGTAGACTGACAGATTTCGTAAGGATCGAAACCACGAGCCTTGCAGAGTTCACGGGCTTCGTTAAGACCAGCCTCGCCCTCTTTGAATCCATATTCTTTAAGCGCCTTATTCACCTGAGGAATGCGGCCTTCGTAATCTTCAAATAATGCCATTTTTTACTCCTTTCTCGGGTCAATAAACTTAACTACGCCCTGATCTTCTGTGACACGACCATAGTGTGTGCGTGCGCCTTCAATAGCCTCGGCAGCAGGTTTTCCGGCTTTGAGAGCGTCCATGAGCTTACCGAAGTTGATACACTTGTAACCGACAATCTGGTTGTCTTTATCCAAAGCAATCTGCTCGACATAGCCTTCTGTCATTTCAAGGTAGCGTGGACCTGTCTTTCGGGTTGCGAACATTGTTCCCACCTGAGAGCGAAGGTTTTTGCCCAAGTCTTCGAGAGAAGCGCCGACTTTAAGACCGTCTTTTGAATAAGCCGACTGAGTGCGTCCGTAAACAATCTGCATGAAAAGCTCGCGCATAGCAGTGTTGATTGCGTCGCAAACGAGGTCAGTATTGAGAGCCTCAAGCAATGTTTTTCCGATGAGGATTTCAGAAGCCATAGCAGCTGAGTGAGTCATACCAGAGCA
>DFEB01000008.1:50518-65569 GCA_002368605.1 Treponema sp. UBA3813
GCACACCAGCCGATACCGTGTGTGAAGCCAGATACATCTTCGATTTTTTTAACCTGAACCCACTCGCCCTCTTCAGGGATTGGGGCCGGACCATGATATGCGCCCTTAGCCAAAGGACACATGTGTTCCACTTCTGCAGTGTAAGTCATGAATTGCTCCTTACAAATAAGATGAGAAAATTGATTTTGAATGGAGAACGAATCAGAAGGGAAAAAAACTCATTAGCCACAATCAGTCATTTCCTAAAGAAAGCGTTTCCAGTCTTCTTTCTATAGAATAATGTCTTTTAAGAGATTTTTCAATGGTCTTTTAATGGAAGAAGAGCCTACACACTATTTCCTATCAATGTTGACAGCCTATAATTAAAAGTGTACACTAACTTTTGTTATATTCTTCTAACTTATAACTCATTAGCCACAATCAGTCATTCGGAAGGCGGCGCGGACTATTGGACTTATCCTCCTTGCACACAAGTCCGCGCCAGTCTTCTCTTTTCACATGGAGGCAATATGCTTAATTCAGTAAAAATCGAAAATGTAATCGGTCGTGAAATCATCGATTCTCGTGGAAATCCTACCGTCGAAGTGGATGTAATCCTTGAAAACGGCGTTCTTGGCCGGGCTGCAGTTCCAAGCGGCGCTTCAACAGGCGAAAACGAGGCACTTGAGCTTCGCGACGGCGACAAAAACCGCTACGGAGGAAAGGGCGTTCTCAAAGCCGTTGAAAACGTAAACAAAATCATCGCCCCTGCCCTCAAAGGCTGCAATGTTTTCGAGCAGCGTGCAATCGACCTTAAAATGCTGGCTCTTGACGGCACTCCCACAAAATCAAAATTGGGTGCAAACGCAATCCTCGGAGTTTCCCTTGCAACAGCACAGGCTGCGGCAAAGGCCCTTAACATTCCTCTCTACCGCTACATCGGCGGAGCAAACGCCCATGTTCTCCCGGTTCCCATGATGAACATCATCAACGGCGGCGCCCACTCAGACGCCCCAATCGCTTTCCAGGAATTCATGATTCGTCCTGTGGGAGCAAAATCAGAAAAAGAAGCAATCCGCATGGGAGCAGAAGTTTTCCACGCTTTGGCAAAACTCCTTAAAAAACGGGGACTTTCAACTGCTGTAGGCGACGAGGGCGGATTCGCTCCAAAATTTGACGGAATCAACGACGCGCTGGACTCAATCGTTCAGGCAATCAAAGACGCAGGCTACAAACCCGGCGAAGACGTAAAAATCGCCATGGACTGCGCCGCTTCTGAGTTCAGCGTAGAAAAAGACGGAAAATTCTTCTATAACTACAAAGAACTTTCAAACGGAACTCCGAAAGACCCCAACGGCAAGTGCCTTTCTGACGACGAACAGATTGCCTACCTTGAAGAGCTGATTACAAAATACCCGATTGACTCAATCGAAGACGGTCTTGACGAAAATGACTGGGAAGGCTGGAAAAAGCTCACCGCAAAAATCGGCGACCGCTGCCAGCTTGTAGGCGACGACCTTTTCGTAACAAACGTAAAATTCCTTGAAAAGGGAATCAAAGAGGGAGCAGGAAACGCAATCCTCATCAAGGTAAACCAGATTGGCTCCCTCACAGAGACTCTTGAAGCAATCGAAATGGCTCATCGCCACGGCTACACAACAGTAACTTCACACCGCTCAGGCGAAACCGAGGACACCACAATCGCCGACATCGCAGTGGCAACAAACTCAGGCCAGATTAAGACAGGAAGCATGAGCCGAACAGACCGCATGGCAAAATACAACCAGCTTATCCGAATCGAAGAGGAGCTTGGAGACACAGCCGTTTACGGTTACAAGAAACTGAGATAGTTTTTTATCAACAGATAAACGGAGATAGAAAATAAATCTGCGTTTATCTGTGTGCATCAGTGTCTTACTTTTCAATATTTTTCATAATCCATAGGAAACTTACGGTCAGAAAGATGAATGTGACTACCCAGCTTATGGGATAAGAATAAAAAATACTCTGGAAAGTGTGGAAGCGCGGAATCTGGAAGAATGTAAAAATATAGACCATACGAAGACCACAGGCTCCCACCAAAGTGACAATCATGGGCATAACAGAATGCCCTACCCCGCGGATTGCGCTTGCCATGCAGTCCATCATGCCGCATGTAAAATAAGTGAGCAAAATGACGCTCAAACGAAGCATTCCCGCCTCAAGAACATCTTCACTGGAAGAATAAAATCCCAAAAGACTTGGTCCGAAGAAAAGAGCCGTAAGACCAAGGACAAGCCCCACCACAATCACCACAAGTTCGGCAATTACGATCAAACGCTTGATTCTCTCGAATTTATGAGCGCCCATATTCTGCCCCGCAAAAGTGAGCGTTCCTTGAGCAAAACTGTTCATGGAAATGTAGATAAAGCCTTCAATACTCTGAGCCGCAGAATTTCCCGCCACCATAACAGCCCCGAAAGAATTGACGCTGGACTGGATAATCATGTTGGAAAAGCTGAAAAGCATTCCCTGGAAGCCAGCCGGAAGACCGATTTTTACGATTCTGGGAAGAATTTCCCGGTCAATGCGTAATTTCTTAAAATCAAGGCGGAATTCCTCATCCTCGTGGCAGAGAATATAAATCACGCAAATCGCAGAAAAAAACTGACTTAAAACCGTGGCAAAGGCAACGCCCGCAACATCCATCTTAAAGAAAATAACAAAAATCAAGTTCAGAATGACATTTATAAGACCCGCGATTAAAAGAATGTAGAGAGGCCGCTTAGTGTCGCCCTTAGCCCGCAAAAGAGCCGCCCCGAAATTGTAAACCACCGTGGCTGTAATTCCACCAAAAAAGACCTTGAGGTAAAGAGTCGAAAGGGGAAGAACATCTTCAGGAGAAGCCATGAGAACGAGAATCTGCCGTGAAAAAAGCACTCCCACAAGAGTGAGCACCAGGCCGCCAATCAAACTCAGAACCATGGTCGTGTGCACAGTGCGGTTCAGTTCTTTCTTTTTGCCAGCACCAAGAAAATTCGCCGCCACGACATTACAGCCAACGCCAAGACCGATAAAAAAATTAACCAGAAGATTTACCAGTGAAGATGTAGAACCGACCGCAGCCAGAGAATTATCACCTGCATAGCGCCCCACAACGATAATATCCGCCGCATTAAAGAGAAGTTGTAGGATAGAACTCAAAATGAGGGGAATGGCGAATTTTACCAGTTTCGGAAAAATCGCCCCCGTGGTCATGTCGATTTGATTTTTGGACATCGTTTACAAGAAAAGGACGAGCGGAAATATAAAATGAAGGACTGCCGCAATAATACAGAAAATGCCAAGATATTTGCGGCCGCCAGTGTAGATATTCTGAATCGTCTCCGGCAGGGAAAGCTCCACTTCGCTTCTTTCCTGATACCAGTCAAGCAAAAGAACGGCACCAGCAGCCAGTCCAGCGAGAGCAGGAATCAAATCACCGACAACAGCAACATCGTACTGAATTGGCGAGAGAAGCTTCATGAGACCTGTGAGGGCAGAAAGGATTCCGACAACGAGCTGCAAAGTTTTGTCGCCGAGGAAAGGAATCGCTAGATTTTTGAGATTTTCTTTTTTGGAAGATTTTTTTTCTGAAGAAGACGCTTCGGCATCAAAATTCAAATCATCTGTTTCGGGATTAAAATCATCGGAATCAGAAAGGACGAGAGAAGTTTCCTCACCATTACCCTTGCCAGCATAAATAAAAACAAGTCCCGCAACGATATTCAACAAAATTGACAAAAAATAAAACTGAAGCATATTCCCTCACTTGTGCGGCTAACGCTTTTCAACTTGAGATTCCAGACTCGCGTAGGAATCAAGCATATTACAGACCGCACTCACTTTTATTATATCATAATCACCAAATGTTGTCCGCAAGAAGAGCTCATTTCCATCGTATTTTCCAAGAACCTTTTTCTCCCCAAGAACCGAATTATCCTTATCATAGGCTGTAATAGTCGCCGTTACTGGAAGACCTTCCTCAAAGTCAGGCTTTTTTTTCCCGGAGGCTTCACTGAGCTTTACGCTGGCATAAATCGAATCTTCATAGGAAAATGCCGAAAGGTGGACATCAACTCCCGCAAGAGAGCCGGCACTTTTCTGGGGACCAAAAAAATTCACGAAATAAATGATTCCAAAGGCAAAGACAATCGTAACAAAAAGAAGCCGGTTCGCCCTTGTGTTCACGAGAGATTTTAAAAGCCCGCCCTTATAGGGATGAAACTTTCCGGAATAATAATCCTGAACGATTTCCGGAGCATGCCTGAGTCTTTCCTCGCGGCTGTAATGAAAAACCATCTGCTCATCGGGATGATTGAACTCATCTTCACTTTTAGTCTCTTCGATTTTAGAAAAATCCATGAAAGCTCCTTACTGATTAATGAAAGAAGCCAAGAGCGAATCAGTGCGCCACCAGACTGCCTCTGCATTCTCATTCTTTACAAAAAGAGCAGAGATAATGCCGTTTCCGCTCAGAGAAAGCGTGTAATACAAAATCTTAGAATGATCGACGGCAAGGGATCTTTTTACGATTCGCTGACCGTCAGGTTGAACCATCTGTACGACAAAGCCCTCGTCACTGGGTACAATAAAGAAGAACCAGCCGTTTTCGGTAACGCCCAAAAAGTCAAAGGGGAGATTGTAAATTTCTTTGGTGAGATTTTCCGTTACAGAATATTCGTAAGACGGAATTTCAAGAGGCTCGTCATAACGACCAGTATCCACATTGAGCGGGCACAAAAGCGTGGTGTAATAATCGATTCCAGACTGAACTTTAAGGGAAGAGTCGAGAGAAGTCATGTAATAGTCAACTTTTACATACAACTTATGCTCACGGGAATCAGGAACGATATTCTCAATAGAAATATAAGAAGGTGCCTCACTACTGTCTTCCCGCTGAACTTTGGGCACAGTGTTCTGTGTCACAGGAATCGTATAAAGCAAAAATCCCTTGGTGCTGAACCAATAGGCAGTTAATCCGTCATTTGTGGTACATACGACGACAAGCTCATTTTCCTGAGTCGTGTAAATATTCTTTACATAAGGAAATGGCGTTCCACCCGGTCCTTGCTGTCCGAGATAATCAATGAATTTTCCAGTAGCATCAAACCGGAGAACAACGGAAGAAAGCAAAAGACGGGCATTTTCATCCCTCTCCTGCCGCTCAATAGGGAGAGTATCCACCGCATAGAGATATTTACGGGCGTCTACGGCGACAGGACCAAGCGTGTTAAAAGGATAGGCAACAGCTTTTTTGGTAGAATTCAGAGAATCTTTTCCTGCAAAAGCGACATCTTTTAAGACCTCATCATTAAAATAGAGAGAAAGCAAATCGCCGTAGGAATTAAGCTCAAGAATTTTATGAGCCTCACCGTTTGCGATGTAGAAAAATCCGTCGCGCATGGTTATGAATGTCCTGATATTACCGGGTTTTGCAAGATTAAAAAGGTTCAGTTCGTCCTCAAAATTACCGTATGACAGATTAAAGAGCGCGTTCTCACTTACCGCATGAAGCTGATTTGATTTACCACAAGAAAATAAGAAAAAAGAAAAAGCTGCAAGAGCACAAAAGAAAATTTTTTTCATGGATGAGATTATAGCAAAAAAAAAAGGAGAAGTCATCGCTTAAAGAAGGATTTCTTCTCCTTTAGAAAGCACTTAATCCAAAAGAACTTATTCACTTGTAAGGATTTTGTAAGCTTCCATTGAATCCTTGCAAGAGAGCAAAGAATCACGAACTTCCTTATCCTTGAGTTTCGAGCTGAAGAAACTAAGAGTCTGTAAATAATATGAGTGCTGATTGTATGCCGCCGCAATCATAATCAAAAGACGAACAGGACTGTCATCAATTGTCTGGAAATCAAGAAGCTCATGCTTGCAGATACCGACACTCATAACCAAATCTGTTACGGAAGAAAGACGCACATGAGGAATAGCAATGCCGCGACCAATAGCCGTAGACATAAGCTCCTCGCGCTTCAAGATTTCATCAACAAGTTCTTTTTCATTTTTAATCTGAGGTGCGGTCGCAAGATTCTGAGCAAGCTCAACGATAGCATCATGTTTTGTAGAATGGTCGATGAACACAATTCTGTCAGGAGAAAGAATATTCTTTACAGCAACAACATGTTTTGACTCGGCGGGCTTTTGGGTTGAAGAAAGACGCTCGTTCACCCATTTTTCGATTTCTGATTTTTTAAAACGCCAGACCGTACCAATCTTTCCGGCAGGGATTTCGCCTTTCTGCGCCCAATCATAAACCGTTCTCTCTGAAACTCTAAGGTATTTCGCAACCTCTTCGATTGTAAGAATATCGTCTCCCACGATGACACCTCTTTTAGTTTTATGTTTTTTATTGAAATTATCTGATTTATTTTGCATACTTTGCGGTATTTTGTCAAGTCATGCAATAAAAAGGTGTAATCATGGGAAGAAGTCAGATTTTTTGAACAATTCCGACTTTACAAGGATTATTCCGAACTAATCGGCAAGCTCATGCAGGCTGTCAAAAGGATACAATTCTCCAAGAGTAGCCTTTTTTACATTCTCGATTTTTGAGCCGAAAATGACAGGAACACTCTCATCCCCGAATTCGGAAAGAACCTGCCTGCAGGCTCCGCAAGGACCAACAGGATAATCCGCCTTTGGAGCAGCAATTGCTACGGCACGAATGCGCTTAGCACCCTCTGCAACTGCGGTAAACACCGCCGTCCGTTCGGCACAATTAGTAAGGCCGTAGGAACGGTTCTCCACATTACAGCCTGTAAAAATACGCCCGTCACTGGTTAATATCGCGGCTCCTACCGGAAATTTAGAATATGGCGAATAAGAAGCCTTTGAAGCCTGGATGGCCCGCTCAAACAAATTAAGCAGATCTTTTTCGGATACTTGATTTTTTTCCATAGTGTGCCCCCTTTTCTGTCTTTCACAAGAATCTATTATCTACTATAATAGCACACTATGAACAAAAAGGTAAAAATTATTATGCCAATTTTCATTTTTTTGGCAATTCTATACATCATCATTGCGTTTCGTCCACTTTCATCAGAAATACAATTTCTTCCTGTCTGGACGATAGATTTAGAAAGCTACACAAAAGGCGAAGCCGAAGACCCAAAGACGGAGGACTTCAACAATGCCGTCTCATTCAAGCTTGGTCAAACTCTCGGTTATTTTACTCCAGAAGGCAAAATCCTCAACTACCTGACATTTCCTTACAAGGCAACAATCTCTCACGATTCCTATTCGCTTTACGGAACAGCTTCCACAGAAATGCAGATTACATCTCCCTCAGGGAATCAAATCGGCAAAATCAGCGTAACAGGATTTCCCTACTTCACTGAAGACAGAAAATTCATTTTTTTACCAGGAGGCTCCTCTTTCTCAAAACTTAACGAAGACGGATCGGTCGAATGGACTTACGAAGGCTTTTCTCCAATTACAGCTTTCTCATCATCTTCCACGGGAATTGTCGCAGGATTCGCAAACGGAAAGGTGCTTGGTTTTGACAACAAAGGCAACATCACCCATAACTATGAACCTGGCGGAAGCAATCACGAAGTAATTCTCGGAGCGGCGATTTCAGAAAGCTCAGAATATATTGCTACACTTTCAGGACAAGGCGGACAAAGATTCGTGATTTCAAAACGAACAGACGCAAGCCACGGCGCACACACACTAATCGCATTTTATAAATCTATGGACACAGAGCTTACCAGACAGGTTCTCATCAAATTCAGCAAAGACGAAAAAAAAGTCTTCTACAACAGTGCCAAAGGAATTGGAATCGTCGATTGCCGCAATTATAAAAATACAGAAATCCCAATCAAGGGAAGAATCCTCTCAATTTTGGAATCTGGCAGCGAAAACGAGATTTTCATATTGAGCAAGGAAGGTCGGACTTATACAGTCTCTACGATTGAGTCCTTCGATGCTTTCCAGGGAGCATTTTCTTTCGAGGCAGACAGTGCATGCATTGCAGTGCGCGATAATTCACTTTTCATAGGGCGGGATGGCAAACTTTCACGCATCGACATCATTCATCGATAAGGATTCAACACATGAAAAAAATTATTTTTGGATTTAGCGCACTTTTGACAATCTCAACATTATCTCTTTTTGCCTTCGACTGGCCACAGAATGAAATCCTCTCCGATTCATTTTACTCGTATTTTGCTCAAGTTCGAGGAGGCACAATCGGAACATCCCTCATATTTTCAGAAAGTGAAGAAGTAAAAGCTTCAGACGATGGTCAGGTTCTTGCCGTGATTTCAGAGCACGATGAGGACGAACTTTTTGAAAGCACACTGGGCAATGCCGTTATTCTTGAGCATAAAGATGATTTAATCACAGTATACGCAAACCTCGACTCAGAAAATCTTCCAAATCTTTTAGGATTAAGAAGAGTCTCAAAAGGAACAAGCTTCGGCACAACAGGCACATCAAGCTGGCAGGAAGGTGAAGGTTGCCTTGAATTTCAGGTTCTGGACACAAAAAACAAAACATACGTAAACCCGAGAATTCTTATGCCCAGAATCGGGAAAGAACTCGCCCTAACCATAAAAAATGTCGTCGCAGTAAACAAAAAAGGCACAATATACGATTTGGGAACGGTAAAAACAATGCCTTCTGGAGTTTACCAGCTCTATCGTGAAAAACAAGAAGTTGCAATGCCTTACAAGACGACAGTTTATGTCAACGGAGTTATTGCAGAATCCCTGAGCTATGACACACTGAGCGAAAAAAATGGCAAGATTACTGTCATCGGCAAAAAAAATTACGATGTAAATGCCATGTACCCAGACAAGGAACGGCAATTTCTTGGCGAGATAACGCTTCCAAAGGGCAAAACTCAAATAATGGTCATTGTGGCAGATATTCTTGGCAAAGAAAAGCAGATTATTTACACAGCTGATGTTCGATAAAAATTCCGTTGAATTATCATATTTTCCGTGTTAAAATATTTTGATTATGGAACACAAGATGATTACATCGGCTTCAGGTTGGCGAAAGGTTTTCGCGCTTTCTGGAGATGAAAACGACAGCAAGGCACAGATTAGCGAAGACGATGCAATTATCGCAGGAATTTCGGCGGAAATTTTCGCAGACTATTTGTGCGAAAAATCTTCTTCTCCCCTCATCATTCTTGGCCGCGATACCCGCCCCACGGGAAGCGCAATCGCCGAAGCCATGCTCAAAGTTCTTGCTGCAAAAAAAATCCATGTAAAATATCCGGGAATCATCGCCGCTCCTGAAATCATGGCTTACGGGAAAAAGGCCAGCGGCTTCATCTATATTTCTGCCAGCCACAATCCCATAGGCCACAACGGAATCAAATTCGGCCTTGATGACGGCGGAGTCTTAAACGGCAGTGAAAACGCCAAACTGGTCAAGGCCTTAAACGAAAAGCTTTCTTCTGATTCAGAAATCCAGCGAATCAAGGCGATTTTAGGCGAAAAAAAATCTTTCAAAAACGCAGGGAGCGCCCAGGAAGCCCGAAACGAAGTGAACGAAATCATCGCCCAGAGCCAGAAGGCAAAGGTCGAGTCAAAATCAGCCTATCTTGCTTTCTCAAAAGAAGTCATTTCTGCAAGCGGTGATGAAATCGAGCAGGAAAAGCTTTTTTCAAAAATCAAGGAAAGCCTTGCCTCAAATCCTCTGGGAATCGTGGCCGACATGAACGGCTCTGCCCGCACTCTTTCAATCGACACCCAGGTTTTTAAATCTTGCGGCATCTCTTATTACGGCCTCAACGATGAGCCGGGTAAAATCGTACACGCAATCATTCCTGAGCCTGAAAACTTAGTCTGGTGCGCTGGTGAGATGGAGCGGCTTCAAAAAGAAGGAAAATCCGAAGTCAAGCTGGGCTACATGCCTGACTGTGACGGCGACCGGGGAAACATAGTCTTCTGGAACGAAAAAACGGCTAAGGCGGAAGTGCTCAAGGCTCAGGAAGTCTTTGCCCTTTCTGTCCTCTCTGAGCTTTCTTACATGCGCTATCTTGAAAATCTTTCCGGGGGCAAAAAAGAAAATCTTGCTGTGGCGGCGAATTGTCCCACTTCCATGCGGATTGACGAAATCGGCTCTTCCTTCGGGGCAAAAATCTTCCGCGCTGAGGTGGGCGAAGCCAATGTGGTGAACCTTGCCCGTAAAAAGCGGAGCGAGGGCTACACAGTGCGGATCTTGGGCGAAGGAAGTAACGGCGGAAACATCACTCATCCTGCGGCAGTGCGCGACCCCCTAAACACTATTTTCGCCCTGGTCAAGCTTCTTGTTCTCAGGGATTCAAATGAAGGCGACAAAAATGTAAAGGGCCTTTTCCACATTTGGTGCGATGCGCAAAATCTTCCATATAAAAATGATTTTACCCTTGCCGATATAATCGAAACCCTTCCGACCTATACGACTACAGGCGTGGCTGAAGAAAGGGCAATCCTCAAAATTAAGACGAGCGATCATTCCCTTCTCAAAGGCAGATTCCAGAAAATCTTTGAAGAGGAGTGGCAGGCAAAAAAATCAGAGCTTTCCTCAAAATACGGAATCGAAAGCTATGAGGCAATCGGCACCAACGGCACGGAAGAAAGCCGGAATCTTACTGATTATTCAAAAAACGGAAAGGGCGGCCTTAAAATCCTCTTTTCCGACAAAAATAAAGCTCCCCTTGCGTACATTTGGATGCGGGGAAGCGGCACCGAGCCTGTATTCCGGGTTCTCTGCGATGTAAAAGGCAAAAACTCAGCTGAAGAGCACGAGTTGCTAGACTGGGAAAGAGCGATGATTCTGAAGGCAGATAAACTATCCACAGACTAACACAGATTATACAGAGAAATAAAAAATCTGTGAAAATCGGTGCCTATCTGTGGATTATAAGACTATCCTACTTTATAAAATAACTCGCCGTAGACACGCGAAACATCTTGTTCAGCGACACGGTGACATTCTTTGAGGACTTGTAGCCCAAGATTCCCTTGAACACAAATCCCCAGAACGCGCCGATTGCCCGCTTCTGAAAATCCGAAAGAAAGGCGTTTTCATCGCCCGTGATTTTTACCAAATCTTCCTTGTGCACTTCCAAAAAAGTCTTGACGGGCGGGATTTTGAACACATCATTGCAAAAAACAATGTGAGAAAGCAATTCTGTGTCGCTCGCCGCGTCCAGGCAGAGATTTTTGAGTTTTGCATACTCGGCATCAGTACAAAACGACGGAAAACTGGTGTACATTTTTAAGAAACCGTCGTCAAAAAGCGCGACGATTTCCTTTTGAGAAATTTGGGTCTGCATAGGTTTCCTTATCCAACCTTGACAGACAGCCCCATTCTGTGGTAAGATATCGTTAATTGGGATATAGGAAAACTCTCAATTAACAATATTTGGCACAAGAGGGAAATGTGCTGGTAACACATTTGTCTGTACTGTTTGAATTCGACAGTTAAATAATACAGGCTTTACCCCCTTGATGTCAATTATTGTGTTTTAGCATATTGGAGAATGAGATATGCGTAAATTCACCGCCATTTTCTTTTTTGTTTTCGTTTCTGTATTCGCTGTTTCTGCACAGAAAATACTATATCTGAAAGACGAAGATTCAGAGCCGTGGCCACGCATAGTCATACAGGATGCCGTGCAAGAAAACATAGATAAAGAACTTTCCAATATGAAAGAAGCATATAATCTTACTGATGACCAAATAGAGAAAAAAGAAGATTTTGCAGGGATTTCAAAAGAAAGACTTTCTGAACTACATAAATATACAATTTTCTGCTGGAGCAGTAGCAGACACAAACGAGGTTTTTTCCTTATAACGGTTGCGTTTGACAACATTCTCGGGGCAACAGAAAATATAAAAATGTACCAAAATCTAAGTGGGTACGCAGATAATGATATGACGCTTTACCATCTAATGGAATCTTTTCAAGAATGTCTTATTAAAGTTCGTGATTATGAATATGAAGAAGCCGTTAGAAAAGAATATACGGAAAAAATAAATAGATAAGGAGTGTACACAAATGGAATTAAAAGAAATTGTCGAGGAAATCATTGATGGAATACCGAACGGGTATATTTTTGACGCGCATACTGTTTCTAGAATGTGCATTGAAAAATATAGCGATGACTATCTGCGGAATCATGCGAACACGGGCACCAACACAAATCAATTTCACGGAAATATTTCTAATGTTATACGCGGACTTGAAAAAACAAAAGTTGAGCAGATTGGAAAAGGATATTCAATGAATATTCATAACAATCTCTCTGAATGTACTTTCTGGCGAAAAAAAAGTTGATTAATAAAGGAAGCGAGAATGTCCGGATACTATGTAGACGAGACGGATGGCTATATTTCGTCGTCAAAGCCGCTTAATGGCCATCCTTGTCGTTTTTTTTCAAGCCTCGGTGAAGCTCATGACTACAAGGACATGGTAGAAAAGCGCATCAAAGCCGACAAAGAAATGAAAGAGCGGTTAGAAAAAAGCGACAAAGAAATGAAAGAGCGGCTGGAAAAAAGCGACAAAGAAATGAAAGAGCAGTTGGAAAAAATGAAAAATAGTTCCAACGGTGGCTCAACAACGGTCATAAATATATCTCCCGAACTGGTAAGCGCTTTTTTCTTATGGCCGTTTCACCTTATCGGAATGCTGTTCAAATTCCTTGGTAAAATCTTTTTTGTTTTTCCCGTTACATGGAAATGGATGTTTTCAAAAAAATCATCGCTTTCAAAAAGAATATGTGGCGTAGGTTTTTACGTTTTGCTTCTTTGTGGTGTGCTTTTTGGAGGACAGAAATTTTACAACGCGAAAATAAAAATTGACGGCTATATTACGACAAAAATTGCTCTTCTGGAATATGCGGCAAAAGAGCAAGAGCCTTCAGGAAAAGAAATCGGTAAAATCCGTACCGATGATGTGCTGAAAATGCAGCGTGTTTCCAAGACAAAGAATGTCACATGGCTTCAAGTCTACAAACTCAAGGAAAATCAGCCTGTCCTTACTTGGGTGATTATTCCCGATGTGGTGCAGGTGAACAAAGAAAATAAGTATGTGATTTTCAACGAGAAAAGCAAGACATGGAGCAACTACTACAGTTTTATTGATTCTCAGAACAAGAAGATTTTGGCTGAATGTCAGCATAATTTTAAAGAAAACACAAAAACTATCGAAGTCAAGCACAGTACGGACAATGTTTTGAAAGAATCGCTTAAATCCACTGGCTTTATTTTCCCGAAATCGGGCTATTTGGAATTATATAAAGCGGGCGAGAAAGATTTTTATTATATTCCGAAAACTGACAAATCTGAATTTTTAAAGAATGTAAAGATTGCAGAAAAAGAATATGCCAGCAAAAAAAGAGCGTATTTTCCAAAGTAATGAACAAAGGTGACAGAATCATGCATAATCAGAAAACTTTCCCGTTAGACAACTTTATCCCAAAAATACAGGAAGAACTCAACGAGTCAAGAACGCGCTTGCTTTCTGCCGCAAAATGGCTTGAAGCGTTTGATTTGGCACGGCGAATTACCGATGACGAAACTTCCGCAGTTTCAAATCCGATAGAAGAACGCGCAAAGATGCTTGCAGAAGACGGCGGATTGGGCTTGTACGATGCCGATTCTTTTTCTGATAATGAGCCGATTGTCACGAGCGAAGATGTAAAAAAGGCTTATGATGAAGTCAAAAATTCCGTAATGACTACCTTCGAGAAATTGTTTGAAGAAGCAATCCGAAGCACCGTCTTCTTGCAAAAGCAGATGTTTAAAATTATGGAAGAAAAAGGCAAGGAGCTTGTCGGAAATTCTCCAGACCATGAAGGCGAAACTGAGAATCCTATCAAAAAATTCATGCGCTCCGATTTGTTTTTTGAAGAAGCCGTAGCGGATATTGACGATGATTTTGATTGGAAGAAAGAGCCTGAACAATTCTACAGAAATTTTGCGATAAACAGCATAAAAGAACATTTCGCGGAGAAAATGCCCGAAATGGTGCGGAATTTTTTCAATTATTGCATAAAACGCTCCGTTCCGCGTGAGGTTTTTGTTCATTTTGGAAGCGAGGACATTTCAAAAATCAAAAACGCCGCAAAAAAAGAGAATCTGCCTATTGCGCTCCAAGCGGCACTTTCATCGCTCCTTACATTTGACGATATGGTCAGATTGAGCGACCGTGCCGTTCAAAAAATACTCCGCGCAGTAGACGCACACGATTTTGCGCTTGCCTTAAAATGTGCAAACGATACAACAAAAGAAAAAATATGCAGAAATCTCTCAGAACGAGCGGTAAAAATGCTGAACGACGATATGGAATGTATGGGTGCAATGCCGAAAAAAGACTGCATTGCCGCACAGGACAAAATCCTTGGTGTCATCAATGACCTGCTCGCACTCGGAGAAATAACGCTGAATGACGCTGGTGAAGAAATGGTCTGATGATGCGAGGGAGAATTAAGTACACATTTCCCCCCTGTTCACATCTCCAGCACCCATTTCCACAGCGGCACGACGTTTATTGTGCACCCGTCTACCACAAGGTCGTCCTCTTCCTCATACGTGATGACGGTGAGATGCTTTGCTTCTTCCACGGACTGTGCGGCGCATATGAGCGAGTCGGTTTCGCGCGTGTCGGTGATGTTTTTGAGCGACCACGCCACCTGATAGGCAGTTCCTGTCTGGGGAACGAAAAAATCCACGTCAAACTGCTTTGAACGTAAGAAATAGACTTCATCAAAGCGATTGTGCAGGGTGAGCGCGACAAGATTTTCAAGAAGCCGAGTTTCTTTGTCGAGCAAAAAGAGGTTCAGAAGCCCGTTGTCGGTAAAATAGTATTTGGGTGTGGTTTCTTTTTCGACGAACTTTGAAAAATAATTCCGCACGGGAAAAATCAGGTACGAATCTTTTGCGTAGCCGATGTAGTCAATGACCGCATCCTTGCTGATTCCCACGCCGACCGTTTTCAGAATGTTGTGCAGTTTGGAATAGGAAACTTCGTCCTTTACGGTCTCTGCGATTTTTTTGATGAGCAGTTTGAGAGCCTGCGAATTTCGGATATTGTTCCTGCTCG